>DJOF01000023.1 GCA_002439585.1 Bacteroidales bacterium UBA6445
CCATATGCGAAGCTTGAGAGCCAGCCGAAGATAAAGCATGAGACAAGGCCAATGAAGCCGTAAAGTATCACAGATACATTGGAATAGCCATGGAAGACAAGCAGGACTACTATACTGCTCACAAATCCAGTCAAGGCTGCCTTTGTCCCGATTCTCTTGGTCATGATACCCATTAGAAAAAGTCCGCCAAGTCCGCTCGTCAGCAATCCGAGGAAGAAGTTAAACTGATCCCAAAGCGAAGCTATATTGAACATCGCAAGAGCCACAGCCATTATCACCCCAAAACCGCCTATTGCCATTCCTGAATATTTCGCAAAGCGCAGTTTCTTCCTATCTTCTGCCTCACGAGCAAATTTCATATAGAAATCCTCCGTCAAGACTGTTGCCGTCGAATTGATATTTGCCGAGAGGGTGGACATGGCAGCTGCAAAGACTGCTGCGATGAGAAGCCCAGCAAGACCGACTGGCAATTCGCACATTATGAAGTGGGGATAGATTGAATCTGTATTGGACATGCCTGCATCAAGCATCTCGGGATGCATTTTGAAAAACACATACAGGCCGGTACCGATAGAGAAGAACAGTATGGCGATTGGAATACTCAACAAGCCATTGAACCACAGACTCTTGGTCGACGACTTAGTATCCTTGACTGTAAGGTATCTCTGCACTACTGATTGATCGCTTGTATATGTAAGCAGTTGGTTAGCAATACCTCCAAGCAGGGTAACCCATATCACCGGTTTGGTAAAGTCGAAGGAGAAGTCTAATATATGGAATTTCTCATCAGCTATGGCAATTCTCATCACTTCTCCCAAGCCTCCATCTACTCCGCCTACAAGCCATACCAAAGATATGATGGCACCTCCTACCAAGATAATTCCCTGAATTACGTCACCCCAAATGACGGCTTCAATGCCTCCCATTGTACAATAAATTATGGTAACCACACCCATAAGTATTATACATAAGTATATGTTAAGCCCTGTCACAGCATTGAGGGCCAGTGAAGGAAGGAAAAGCACGATTGCAACCCGGGCAAACATGAAAAGGCAGAAGAATGCGGAAGCCAACCTCCTGACTACAGGGCTGAACCGTTCTTCAAGATACTCATACACAGACGCAACCTTCAGCTTACGGAAGAAAGGCAGATAGAAATGTATAACTATCGGCACGACCATGACTATGGCCATATTGAACATGAACATCCCCCAATCGTCCATATAGGCTTTTGCTGGGATGGATAGGAAGGTGATTGCCGACAGGGCTGTTGCGAAAATGCTTATGCCGGCCGCCCACCACGGTATTTTCCCACCACCTTTGAAAAAATCGTCTGTACTGTGGGCTCTGCGCGAGAACCAAAAGCCTACAAACATCATCACTGCCAGATACAGTCCGAGTACGGTATAGTTGACCCAGCCAAATGAGACTTTGTCATTGTCTGTAAGGATAATGGCTTGCGATGACCTTACTCCAGGACGACACTCCCCTCCTGCAATGAGGACGTCATTTCCTTCTTTGAATACGGCCCCCGCAACCGAGAATGCGCCACAAGGGCTTGCGACTGCTGTCCAGGTGTCAGTAATGGTATGATACAAATAAATGCTATCTCTGAATCCTTTATGTGATTCGAATGCGTGGCGCAGCACCTCCCTTAACGAGTCAGCCAGGTGGTCGCTGTTTAGTAAAGATTGAGCGGAAGATGTGGTTTGAGCGGTATGTATAGCCTGCTCCATATGAAATCTCTCCATAAAGGCTTTCCCGTCATCTCCTCCGAAGAGAAGGATATGTGAAGAGCCGTATGGAACAGCTTCTGCATACATTGTTGTCCCGTATGCAAAATCTGCCGCACGAATCCATTTATTTTTAGACGGGGAATATCTCCATGTATGGCCAGAGAGCACAGGTCCGTCTGAGGACATACCTCTTCCTCCAATCAAAAAGATGCTTCGCTCTTTGCCGTCATGTTGGACAACTATCGAGACTCCTTCCGAGACCATAGATCCCGGTATTGCCTCTAACTCTTTCCATATTCCATAGCTGGGATGCCACGAATAAAACTCATTATTGCCACCCCTTGTGCCATGAACATATATTTTCCCGTCAAGGCAAGTTGCCGCGCTAGGAATGAATCCAGTAGGAAGGGCTGCAACAGAGTCTACTGAGAATATTCCTGAATTTTGGCTTATTCGGTACACGATGCCTGACGATGAACAGCTGTCATCTATACGAGAGCGCTTGTATTCCGCAGCCACTCTATCTGTCATGAAGCCACCGATACAATAAAGAGCTTTTCCGTCTGACGTAGATGCCCCTCCATACATTCCCACAGGCAGGCAAACTCCAGTATTATGTGACATGATACAACCGGAATCATCTCGTAATATCTCGATAATCTCGTCACTTGCAGACTTTACACCTCCATTCCAGGGATATCCGCCTGTAAACCAGGAGCCTCCTGCAATTATCATCCGTCCGTCAACCATACCATAGAACGGCACAGCAACTGCAGTTCGCCCCTCCCTAAGAGTATCAACGGATGTCAGCTTGAAGTCATTGGCCGAGATGACGTTGGTGAATAAGAGTCCGGCCATAATAATGACGGCAATCTTTACTCCATTTCCTGTTTTAGCACATCTAAAACCGTCATAAGTAACCTTCTTATGACTTATCGCAGTACAGATGACGCTACCCGTGAGGAGTACCCTATCGCTTGCCGGCACTATTCGCAGACATTGCCGACACAGCCTTGTCCATATATATCCTGACATAATAATATAATTTACTGCCTATCTATAAGCCTCCTTCTGTAAGTGTACAAAGTATTGTATAGCATCCGCATAGGACCACGAACGAGCTCGGAGAACAAGACCTACATTACAATTTAATCTTGGCAATAGCTTTGCGGATAAGGATATCCGAGACAGCAGGAGCATGCGCATCTTTAGGAAAAGCCACAAGTAACTGGCCGGGATGCATATTTATCCATGATGCAGGAGTGGCAGATGACAATCTGCAATCCAAAGCCTCATCATATGCTCCATCCCACTCGGCCACATCAGAAGCCATACTTATCCCTATGGCTTCTTCTCCAGATATAAGCATGTGAATATCAATATATCTCTCATGCACTTCAAGCTTTTGGGCATTCATGCCCTTGCCATCGATTTCAACCATATTGATAAAGAGGTCTTCTCCACGGAGAAGGATCTTTCCACCATTAAACTCCGCATTATAAAGCTTTTTCAGTTCAGAAAGCACAAGTGCAAAATCAGGATGGACACCGACATATCTCTCAAAATCAGACAAATCACTAAGTATCATGGTCTTATATTATTAATCATTTATCCCCTACATCACTAATTAAAACAAGCATCATGTCTAAAAGCCCAGAACATTTCTTGTACAATTGGATCGGTACACCTCGTATTACTAATATTTAAAATATATCTATGACAGCTTGTTCTTACTATATGGAAGTCATTCAAGATAACACAGAGGCTCTCCAAACCGACAAACTATACAAATATAAACAAGAATCAACTTGAGAACCGGCAGCCTCGCTTTAAAACGCCATATCTGCCGGAAATAAGATAATCATGTTTAGTTTGAGTTGAGGGACGATATCTCTTCAACAGATAAAGCCCTGTTGAACAAAATATAGTCGTCAAGATTTCCATGCATGAAATTCTCTGGAGCAAATACACCGTCGGTATACCTGTAGTTGCAGCCTATGTAGTAAGGAGCGGCTTCTATCACTTTGTCAGCCTTTCCCTTTGCGGAAGCGATCTCCAATCCGTCCACATATATAAAACTGTCTCTCAAACCACTGTCGTTCAACTTATAGACGCAAACATAGTGATGCCACATCCCGTCATCATACCTCTTATCTCCTTGATATTCACACCAGTTACCCGGCTTCTTGCTGTATTCGACACAAAATACGGCATGTTTCTTATCAGTAGTAAGCCTAAACCAGGCTTGTCTAGTAGCTTTTTCAGTTCCAGGAGCAGCTCCTTGATGGAATACAGCATATTTCTTTCCATCAGGAATCCGGTCAACCTTCATCCAAAATGATATTGAATAATCCCCTGCAAGATTGAATTTTGAGGCTAATGCTTCTTCGTCAGCTGCAAGTATGGAATAATTTGCCTTATCTCCGCCGAAGAACAAAGCAGAGCCTCGTTCCTCGCTTTCCGCTTGATTTCCATTAAAATGAGAATCCTGACCGAAACTTATGACTCCTGTTCCCTGAACTAAGTTGGCAATGGGAATTTCATAAGGGCCAATATCTCCGGCATCCTTATCGAAAGGTAGCCAAAGTAGAATCCCCTGAGAATTCAGGACTTTGACAAATTCTGTTTTCTCAATAGTTGAAGAATTCTTTGAATTCGCTACTTTTAAAGTCACTTTATATTTACCAGGAGTATTATATTGCACTATCGGATTCTGCTCTGTAGATGTTGCCGGAGTACCGCCTTCAAATGTCCAACTCCAGCTTTCTACTAGTCCTAAGGACTTGTCCATAAATGAAATCTTCCCACCGCTATACGTATCTCGGCATTTCGCTCCTATTACGGCTGATATCGCGTTCTTGTCAATCACTTTAAGAATATCCTGCATTGTCTTGGTATTTGTGGCGGCAGGATTAGATACCGTCAGACTTACCGTATAAATACCCGGAGTGAATTTCATTTTTGGGTTCTGCTCGGATGACTTGTATTCCTTGTTTGTATCTTTTGACACAAATTTCCATGACCATTCGGAAGGATAACCGGAAGACCTGTCAGTGAATACTACTGTTTCATCATCGGTAGCTACTGATTTATCGACAGAAAAGTCTGCTTTTATGTCTGTTGGCCAATTAACCGTGATGAAATCAGTTTTGTCAATCTCGTTTATTTGTCCTTTACGCCTCACAACAAGTGATACAGGAAATTTTCCAACCTTAGTATAAGTCACAGAAGGCGATGTAAGTATAGAGGTGTCTATATCCCCACCATTAAACCTCCAAGTCCATGACGTAGGATTGCCTAAAGAAAGATCCCGAAACTGGACTTTCTCTCCGATAACAACTTCCTGACTGTCTGCCTCGAAATTAGCCTGTAATAAGGTATTATCGCTTTTATCGCAGGAATAGGCTATTCCTGCCATTATCAGTACAGGCACTGCAATTCTATATATTTTCATGTTTATTTTATTAATTATATGACAAGGGCAACGATATTATTTATAGCTATCGTTCCTCTAATAGCCTGGGATCAACTATCTGCACTGCCAAGCTTTCAGTATACCGTTTGTTTCCTTTTTCATAGAAGAGCACTATCTTGCCGGAGCGCGTAAAAGTCATGTCTGAATATCCCGACGGGCCTCCCCATATAGAGAGCCCAGAGTTCCAATTCTTGCCAGCATCATCACTCCTGCGTATCGTCATGTTTATCCTTTCGGATACAGAAGCTGCATTTGAGAGGAATACTGTATTCCCATCAGCCAAGATGCTACCTTGACAGTCAGAGTCAACTTGTATTTGCTCTACGATGGGCTGACTCCAGGTCTCGCCTCCATCAGAGCTTCTAGCCGAGCTTCTCCGGTCTGTTCCAGATGTCCTCATGTTTAGAAGGAGGCTGCCATCTTTCAGTTCTGCGACACTGCATTCTCCATGTCCACGACCTGATACCGCTGCTCCAGATTGCCATGTATTTCCATCATCATCCGAATATATGACATGCGAATATGACTCAGTTTTGCCATTTTCCACTACAGAATAATAACAAGGGACAATAATTCTCCCAGATCTAGTCTCTATACCGTGGCAAGGGCCAGTACCGTACCATTTCCAGTCAACGCCCTTTACTTTCTCAGTGAGCTCTTTCGGAGTACTCCAGGATATTCCACCATCTTCTGAATACGTATGAAAGATTCTACGCGTATCATGAGATGATCCTGACGATATAGAAGACCACTTGTCCTGCCCGTTATTCCATGTCATCAGTAAATGTACCTTGCCGCTTGAGGTAACTATCGGGGCTGGATTGCCACATGTATTCCTTGCATCTTCCCACACAGTAATAGCAGAGGACCAGGTCATTCCTTCGTCAGAAGATCTTTTGACAACCAAATCTATCTCCCCACTGTCCCCATTACTTCTCAACCTCCTGGCTTCGGCAAATGCAAGCAGAGTACCATCTTGCAATGTTACAATAGCAGGTATACGGTAGCATTCATATCCGGATTCTCCTTCCCGATATACTTCTTGTCTTTGAGCATTCGGCTTGCTAACGTTTTGTCTATCAGACTCGTCTTGCCCTGTACAACTTAACGGAACAAACGAAGACAATACGACAACTATTGACCAAAGGCTTTCTCTTGCTAGAGACAAAATATTACAGATTCTCATAGCCTTCTGTCTGTACAAGATTCAAATTCCGGTCAAGGTCACTCAGAGGAATTGCGCAGTAAAGTGGGACACGAACACCTCCGTCAGATTTTGCTTTAAGATTAGGGACCTCCTCATATACGTCGATAACGCCTTCGTAGTGGAATCTCAGCAAATCTGGCCAACGTTTTCTTTCCAGATAGAATTCACGTCCTCTCTCGTCAAGAATCTCCTTTTCTATGGACTTTTTATCTTTTGGACCAGAGTATTTGCCAATTCCCGCTCTTTCACGTACTCTGTTTAGTTCGATAATTGCCTCATCTATCTTATCCAACGCAGCAAATGACTCTGCTTTAAATAGGTACATCTCTGCAAGCCTGTAAATGATTATGTCGGAATCATACGATCTATCTGTCGGAGTTGCGGTCCCTCGCATTTTATTGTCTGATATACCTAGAATGTTTCCGCTCTGGTCTTTAGCTATTATTATAGATGCATCCAACCTCTTGTCTCCAGGATATTTAGACATAAGTGCTATCAACTCTGAAGAAGGAGCATATGTGCTTCTAGCTCCTGTCTTGGCATAAGGAATCATATTCTTGTTTACAGCTTTGTCTACGAACACATCACGAAGCTTAAGCGTTCTGCTATATTGCCCTTCTTCTTCCATATATTTGAAGTGCAGAGCAAAGATAACTTCCTTTCCTTTTTTGTTTGCTGAGTCGTAAATCGCACTGAAGTCTTCTTCAAGACTTACTCCCTCTGAGGCAAGATCTGCATATTTTATGGCATCAATATAGTCTTGATTCGTACCGGAAAGTACCTTAGCCCTCCACAATAGCATATCAGACATCAGGGCATATGTGCTTCTTTTGGAAGCTCGGCTTTTTCCTTTGGAATATCCTTCGTTTGGAAATAGTCTAATAGCCTCAAATGCATCCTCAATCGCTCTCTCAAGAACATCCTCCTTCGGACTGCGTGCCAACTTTTCCTTACCTGAGCCTTCGGTAGGATGAAGCTCAATTGGAGCATCACCCCAGACTCGGACAATATTAAAATACATTGAGGCTCGTATGAAATATGCCTCCGCCAAAGCTTGGTTAAGTTCAGAAGGTACGGCCCATTTAATTTTAGGTGCATTGGCAAATATCATATTGCAATGCTGGATGACAGTATAGTAGCTTCCCCAACTTTGCCCGTTTTGGGAAGTCAGATTCTGTGCCCACATGTTGCTAGGACCTCCTTCTAGACCTGCGACAAACTCATCGCCACGATCCTCAAGATGAAGAGTATTGTTACTCGCATCTCTGAATGAAGTATAAGTACCGATCAGATAACTTTCTACGTCACCTTTGCTCTTCCAATAGCCGTCTCCTGTTATAGACGATATCTGAGCCACATCTAGAAATGAGCAGCCTGCACACATGACAGATGCTGACAATAGACAGATTTTTATTATATTTTTCATAATCATCAGAATGAAATGTTGACACCCATATTAAATTGTCTTGGTCTAGGATATGTTCCATAGTCATATCCGGAATAAATTTCCGGAAACATTCCCTCGTATTTCTTCAGATAACCAAGATTGTATACCCCACCAAAGATCTCAACACTGGAAAGTTTACAAGCCTGTACCCATTTTTCGGGAAGTCTGTAACTGAGAGAAATCTCGCGAAAAGCCAAAAAGTCGCCTTTGCTGAAATAGAGGCTGTTATTTGTCGCACCGTCTGAGCTTGTTCCAAGCTGATTGTCCCACCTCATATGATTTCGGTACTGATAGTCATAGTCACTCTGTACTGTATACTTAGGGTATTTGGTACCATCTCCGGCCTCCTGCCAGGTATTCGTCAAAGCCTCCTTGATTGCATTGTTGTTGTTTCGTGCGCTTCCCATGATTCTGCCTTTGAATCCGTTGTCTATAACATGGCCGATTGCATAGTCCACAACAATTCTAGCGGTAAGGTCTTTCCATCGCAGAGTGTTTACCATTCCACCCATCTTGTCCGGTCTTATATAACCCATAAAGATCATATCTTTCGAATCGAGACGTCCATCACCATTGACATCTTCGAATATAGCATCTCCTGCATGCTTGGCACGGCCTTGTGCATTAGGATCTACAGGAGCCTTAGCAGCTTCTTCCTCAGTTTGGTATGTACCAAGATAGTGGAATGCATACCTTGCTCCATAGCGTTCCCCTTCTGCTATACCTCCAGCCTTAACTTCTTTGCCAGCTTTCTTATCCCAAATGAAATTACCTCCGACACGATTTTTTTCTTCTCCATTCTCGGGCAGATCCACGACTATCGATCTATTGAACGAGAAGTTGAAGGAAAAATCCCAGCTGAAATTCCTGGTAAGTACAGGAGTTGCAGAAATTTCCAGTTCGACACCAGAGTTTCTGACAGTTCCAAAGTTACTCTTTATAGAGCTAAATCCTGTTGATGACCATAAAGGCTCGCTATAAAGTCTGTCATACGTGGTCTTATGATAATAGTCCACTACCAGACTCATTCTATCTTTGAGGAATCCGAGATCCACTCCAAAATCGAACGATTCGGTTGTTTCCCATTTCAAATTACGATTCTTAAGTGTCGTATTAAGTATCCCAACTTCGCCTTCATAAGGGGAATTGGTGATACCGTATTGACCTCTAGAGTCAGCAACACTTAGATTGTTATTACCGGTACGGCCCCAACTTGTTCTCCATTTCCATTTTGTCATGACAGCGTCAAGAGGCCTAAAGAACTTCTCTCTGTGCATATTCCATCCAGCCGATAGTCCTGGGAATATTCCCCATTCGTGTCCCTCCGCAAATCTTGAAGAGCCGTCAGCACGAAGGCTTGCTGACACCATATATTTTCCATCATAGTCATAGTTAACTCGCGCAAAGCCACTTAGCATTGCTTCAGTAGCTCTTGTAGAAGAAACCCTTTGTGTACTGTCAGCAGTTGCGTTCAATGTAGGGATAAGATCAATTGCAGAGCCGCTTCCACTTCCTGAAAGCCGATAGCTATAGTCTTTTGTCGCACTGACACCGACAATACCTCCTACGGTATGTTTCTTCATTGTCTTGTCATAGCTAAGGAGGAGATCGCCTTGAAGATGCCTATCATAATTGTGCTTTGCCGAGGCTGGTCTTATAGTTTTGCCCATAGTCTCGTTCATGGCCTCAAAATAGTTCTCTATGCCTTCTGTCCCGAAGTAGTATATAGTTGGCTTAAAAGTAAGCCCAGGTATTATATCCCACTGAGCCCCCGTCTGAAACGTCGTACGATATACTTCTTGATTATTGTATTTAGTTTTGTAGTAAATCTCATGGTACCTGTTCCTGAAAGAAGAGATACCCTCACCTGGAGCAGGTGTCCCGTCCTCATAATAGAGCCTGTAGGTAGGTGGCATGAGAATGTTGCGAGATATGGAATTAACGGTATTTCCAGGGCCGTTGATATCTCTTACTTGCAACGCTGCCTTAGTCAAGACTTTCCATTTGTCACTTATCTTGTAGTCGCCATTGAAAAGGACATTGTAATTCTTGTAATATGTTCCTCTCAATGTTCCGTCTTGGTTGAGATATCTAAGCCCCACATAGTAAGTTGCCACATCTGTACCACCTGATACGTTGAAGTCGACCTCGTGTTTGTATCCAGTCTGAAATGTGGCTTTCTGAAAATCATTGTCTTGAAATATAAGTTGTTTCCCAGTAACAGGATCGGCCATAGTCTGCCATCCTTCGTTTTCGAGTAGATTACGGACATAATCCTGTCCATAATTTTCAAGATATACATCTATAAACTCCAATGTATTACGTGAGTTTCGTAAGTTTCCAGTAGACATTCCAAAAGAGCCGCTTAGGAACTTAGCTTGATCTTCCTTGCCATTGTATGTGAGCTCAGCACGATCAAATTTGGCAATATTGCTCCTAGTCAGCCAGATATATTCTTTCGCATTGAGAAGAGGTAGCCTTTGAGGCTGACTCTCGATTCCGAATGTATATCTGAAGTTGACTTTTGCCTTGCCTTTTTTACCGCTTTTCGTTGTCACTAGAATGATTCCGTTAGCTGCTTTTGAGCCATAGATTGCTGTAGAGGCTGCATCCTTAAGGATTGTAATATTCTCTATATCGGCCGGATTCATATCTGTTATCGCTCTAAAGGACTGCGATATCTGCCCGTCTACAATAATCAGAGGAGTATCTCCTTCAGGAGAAGTCGAACTCCCACCCCTGATGAACATAGTCGGGTCAGAGCCCGGAGATCCACTGGAAATCTCCAAAGAAAGTCCTGGTACTTTCCCCTGCAACTGCATCAAAGGATTGCTCGCTGGAGCGCGCTGAAATTCTTCAGCTCCGATATTAGATAAGGAGGTAGTTACTAAGGTTCTTGACTGTTTGCCATAAGCAATATGTACAACCTCGTCCAATATAGTTACATCTTGTTCTAGAGTCACGTTTATCACAGCCTTTCCAGTAACCTTTACATTGACGGCCTTGAAGCCTATACACGAGAACTCGATAGTGGCACCTTGTGCTGCTGCTATTGAATATAAGCCTTCAGAATCTGTAATATTGCCAATTTGTGTTCCTTTTACAATCACACCGACACCGGGAAGCGGTAGACCGGCAATGTCTGTGACCTTGCCGGATATCTTCTGACCGTTGTCCTCTGCATATGAAGCAAATGGTAAGAGACCCGATATGGCCATGCAAATCAAACGTATAACTTTATTCATGGATATCAGTGTTTTATGTGGTTATTAGGTGAGTATTACAGCATCATTGATTTTTCATGCTGTCAAAATCTAGTCTTTTGAGTTCCTCCGTGAACGATATATACGTTTCACGACTCATGGTCTGCAAAGGAAGTCGGCAAGGTCCGAGATCCAATCCGGCTGCCTTCATAAATGCTTTTCCACTGCCACTTCCATATTTGCCGAGAAGCGTTATGAGTCTATTACTTGTAAGTTGGAGTTTTGCTGCTTCTTCTATCTGTCCGGAGTTGAATTTCTCGATTATCATATTGTTACCTCTGGAACAATATCCGTATGTGCTTCCAACAAAGCCACTTGCACCGATAGAAAGTGCTGGAAGCAGCATTTCATCACGTCCCCAAAGAATATTGTATTTGCGTTCTTTGAATTCAAGGCACAACTGATAATCTGAAAGGTCCTCAAAAGTATACTTGATTCCTGCAAGATTGGGTATCTCAGCATCCATCTTCTCAAGAAGGCTTCTCATCGGAAAACCAACATTAGTCAGACATGGGATATGATAATAGAAAAATGGAATCTCCGAAGCAGCAGCTGCAACCTCTGCACAACACATACTCAGAGTATCAACATCTGCCGGTTTCTGATAATAGGGCGCGGTTACTGCCACAGCATCGAGCCCACACTCGACCGCATATTTAGCTAGTTCTTTCTCTTCTTCTAAACAAGTTCCACCAAGAAATCCGATTACAGTGAACCCATCATGCTTGACTCTACCCCATTCCTTGAACAGACTCTTTTTTTCTTGCATTGTCAATGCCGAGCCTTCACCTGTTGTTCCGCATACAAATGCACCGGCAGCACCGTTTCTCCTATAGAAGTCTTCCTGCTCTTTTACTTTCTGCAAATCTACGAAGCCGTCGTTCTTGAATGCGGTAAACGGAGCCACAATTAGTCCTTTTATTCTTTTCATAGCTTTTTAATTGATTTCTTATTGAACCTTACAAAGTCTATTCGTTCATAACATTTCGCTTTCCCTGTTTCGTACAGTACACCAAGATCCCCATTGCTCATTACTACAAGGTCTGAATACGCAGCTGGCGCAGCACCTAACCTGAATGCTACTTCCCATGTCGTTCCAGAATCTTTGCTTCGCTTTACTGTCATGTCTTTTCTTTTTTCAGGATTATCTGGATTTGAGAAAAACAATGTTTCTGTTGGACGTCCTCTTTTTGTATAATTGATGATGCTTCCTTGACAAACGGGTTCTGTCAAAGCATTATCCTGCATAGCAGGTTGGAAATTACGGCCTCCATCATTACTGAAGCTTGTCAGACGGCCGGCATTTTCTCTTGTACGCCCCTTCCCCTTGGTTCTCGGGCCTCTCATGTTAAGTATAATATCTCCGTTTTTTAATTCGGCAGCCGTTGCTTCATTTCCTTTCTGGAGAGAACCACCTAGATGCCAGCTTGCCCCAAGATCATCGGAATAGATAATATGAGATCTTGTTCCTTTACCGAAAACGCCATGGTTGCAGGGAATAACAAGTCTGCCACGATTCTCCTTATTATAAAGTTGAACAGCGTGGCATGGCCCAGTTGCATACCAAGTCCAAGCAGGATCTTTTACAGATGATGTTATTTCCGTTGCAGAAGTCCATGTCACACCGTTATCATCGGAAGTCTGGACAAAAATTCTTCTTGTATCCTCAGATTTTCGTGTATTAATTTCACTTTCCGAATCTGAACCTTTATTCCATGTTGTCACAAGGATTATTTTTCCACTTTCTCTATCTACAACAGGACAAGGATTTCCACATGTGTTGTCCGCATCATCCCACACGGTTATGATACTTCCCCATGTCTGGCCACCGTCCAATGATCTTTTTGCAACGAGATCTATATCACCGGTATCGCTTCCACTGTTTTTCCTTGCTTCGGCAAAAGCAATCAGTGCTCCATCTTGTGTTTGGATTATAGCAGGAATCCGATAAGTGTCAAAACCATTTTCCCCTTTTCTGAAGACTGTTGTCTTTAAGGAGGGCTGCGCATATGCGGATAGAGTCGCAGATAGCAGCAAACATAAAACTACTTTTTTAAGATGTACCCTCATATTGGCTATGTTTTAATGTGTGTTCGTAACAAATGTATGAAGTAAAAATATAATATGCAATACATAATATTGAAAATTTACAATAAACTACAGATTAGTATGCTTATTTTATTAGATATGTATGATATAATACAAAGTTTTGTATTATCTAACATTTATTCTTAAGTTTGCAGTGAAGATTGTTGATGGCTTTTCCATCAGAGATGCCACAACGAACGATGGCGCATAGCCGTAATAGGTGTCGTTCCGGACAAATATCCACTCGGAAGGTTCTGAACGAATAGGCCTATGTGAGTGAGACAGGGGAATGCTTAAGCAACTACAGAACAGAAAGGAGCGACACAGAGCCTAATAATTAAAATCAAATGGATAACAAGAGGACAGAGCAGAATCTGGTTGAGCAAGCCCAAAGAGGCATCTTAAGTTATATAGCCGACAGCCACAATACTGCTCTGCCGAAGGAGCAGGAATTATCAGAGAGATTAGGGGTAAGCCGAGTTGTCGTGAGAGAAGCACTTAGCCGCCTTAGAGCTGTCGGTATCATCGAGACTCGCAGAAAGATGGGTTCGAAAGTGGTTGTCCCTGAAGTTTTCGGTGTCTTGAAATCCATAATCAAGACAGGTCTGCTTGACAAGGATACACTGCGAGATCTCTATCAACTTCGTCTGATGATCGAGATCGGCATTGCCGACTTTGTATATATGTACAAGACCGACGAGCAGATGTCGGCTCTTGATGCAATTGTTGCAAAAGAAGTTACCCTCAACAAAGAGATGGCTACAGCTAAAACCAATGAAGAAAAATATGCTATTGCATCCCGTCTAACGGAAGTAGATATTGAATTCCACTCAAAACTTTTTGAGATGACGGGTAATAAGAGCCTAATGGATTTCCAGTATATACTTAGGCATCTGTTCAGCCTATATTACCCGAAAATCAAGACCGACTGGCACAATTTGACTCTTGTATCGCATGTGAGTCTCTTCAATATACTTCGTACAGGCACTCCTGACGCCTTCAGGATGGGAATGAGACTCCATCTGCAGACCCAGTTCGACAATATGGAAGCCATATTGGACAAGGCTGGCCAAAGAAAAGACACTGCAAAATAAAAAAAGAGCCTATCTATATGAAACGCCTGACAGCCTCAAATACGTAGATTCGGCTCTCTTGATTCACTCATTTAACAGTAGCGTTGACATCCTTGGGAGCCGATTTGAAATCTTGATCTTTCATATAATCGGGACTATATTTCCCTCTTGGGATATCGCTAAAGATATAGTAGTTCGCCTTACGTGCTGCCACAATATGGTCTGTAGCAGCCGTACTGATGATCGATGCTGTCAAGTTGACCAACTGGCCGAGCAAAGAATAGTCCCCCGAGTCGACCTTAAGGTCCAGATACAGGTTGCAACTTCTGTCGAAAATAATCTCTCCTGTATGCGCTGAGCGTATAAAATACCGAATATCGGTCTGGATACCAAAGCCTTTCTTTTCCCAAGAGTTAATCTCGCTGAAGACGACGGCATCAATCCCGAAATAATCTTTGAAAGTTGTCAATGGCTTGTCGACAAACAATTCTGCATCATACGCACTCTCGGCCTTCAGGACATCCATAGCCAGCATAGGGGATATGACATAATACCCGGCCTCGTCAAGTGGTCTGCTGATAGAGGTGTATAGATAATCCTTCGCCTCAACATTTGTCGTATTGTTAATAGGAGGCATTACAAGTAAAGCCAAAGGTTTCTCCTCATACATCTTAGGATATTGCGAGACTCTTGTACTTCTTGAAGCAGTACCGCAGGCAGAGATCAAAGCCGCCAAAGTTATAATATAGACAATCCTCTTCATAACTACTGAGTCAATCTTTTTATAAGTGGCTCCAGAAATGTCCTAGACTCTGGATAATATTCTATCTCGAGTTGAAGCATCTGCTTGCCTTTATCTGAAAAAAGCGAGATATAGTCCGTACCCTCAAACATCTTTTTCTGACGAGCATTGGCACTCTTCTCAAATACAGAAGCTGTCTCTGGCTTAAGCAGCAGATACCCATACTCGGCACATATACCTGGAGGCGGAACATGCCTTGTGCCGGATGGATTTGTGACTATATCCTCATACATACAAACAAGATCGCAGATTGCCTCCGGAGTCTGAGTCTTATAATCCATATAGGTAAGATTCTCATAGGCGGTAGTGCCTTTCTGCTCACCTCCCCAATAGTATAAAGAAGAGACACCGCACGATGATGACAAGACTACCGCCATAAGCAAAACGACAGCTTTACTCATAGTTCCACGATTTTATGCTCAGACGCAGAGACGAAAATCTTTTTCGAGTAAATCTGGCTACCATCAGCCGATACTGCCACTTCATGCGTCCCAGGAGTGAGTAAAATTGTGTTCTTTGCAGTGGGCTTGATCTTTCTGTCGGTCTTCCAAGCCTTATCCTTAACGCTTAGCAGATCATACGACTTATCATCAACAGAGACTTTAATCTTGACATATTCCGCTGACACGAATGAAAGCATACTAACATCCGCCTTACCGGAGGATAGAGAATAATTTCCTACGCCACAAGCCGAAAGCAGAAGGGCGGAAAGCACCGCAAGCAATATCTTATTCATACTATTTGTCTGATATATAATAATTTAACAGATTACCCGCATCAATATCCGTCCCTTCATATGTACAGAAAGAAATCTCTGTCTCGGGAGTATCGCCTGATGACTGCAGGACAGTGACAGTTCCGATCTTTGTGCCAGGCAGTTCGATGTCGAGCCCTGTCTGAGGATTCTTTACAGTCGCGCCTTTCTTGTAGACATTGAATTTGTCTCCAGAAGAAAGTCCTTGGGAAGCACCTCCGGATATAATATACGTTCCGTCCTGGACTGCAAGAATATATGACCGCCAAGGCTTGTCCGTACATTTGTTGATAATATTCTCAACCAACTGACTCAATGCAGCGGAGATGGCTTTGTCGCTAAGGGTGGCGTCATAGCCTGCGGTACCGCCGACTCCTAATGATTTCTTCGATGTCGTCTCGGCAAAGCCTTTGGCCTCGTCAGAATAGATAATAAGCCCGGTTGCAGCCTCAACTATCCTTATACTTACACCGGCCTCCACCGTCTGCGTCTTTGTGGAAGAGAATACCTTCTGCTCGCCTTCAGTCTTGCGCCCGAACTCTGTAATAGATCCGAGAATAATGTAGTCCGCTCCGATCTTATTCATATTTTTGCCAGCCTCAGCCACAAGGATATCCAGGTCATCGCGCTCGAGAAGAATGAACTTGCCGCTTGCAGCCAGTTTTGAAGAAAGAATATCTAATGCCTGCTTGCGCATAGGATCGTTTTCCTTGTCATAAAACAGACCTTTGGCGTACTGGGTCTCATTGGTAAAACGCCCGATTGCGACTTTGCGCTTGATTGTCTTGGCCTCGTCCTGCGCCGAGAGCGGATGCACACACAAGAGCAGTGCAATGGACAATAAAATGCCGTGAAAAAATCTTTTCATATACAGTACAATTATTGGTAACACCAGTCGATATTAATCGTCAATGTTGCACTTAAAGTTCAGGCCTCAAGACACAATATCGGCCGACTTCAGCAAATCTAATGATAAATCAACATTTCGCCTAATTTATTATTGGCATATGAAAGATGAAAGCCCAACCCTAATCAAACCGCCAAGGCAACCGTTCACTTGTCATTTTCCGTAACCATATGCGAAGCTTGAGAGCCAGCCGAAGATAAAGCATGAGACAAGGCCAATGAAGCCGTAAAGTATCACAGATACATTGGAATAGCCATGGAAGATAAGTAGGACGACTATACTGCTCACAAATCCAGTCAAGGCTGCCTTTGTCCCGATTCTCTTGGTCATGATACCCATTAGAAAAAGTCCGCCAAGTCCGCTCGTCAGCAATCCGAACGCATAAAATACTGCACTTCGGTCCGGATGCCGAAACCTTTCTTCTCCCAAGTGTTAATTTCGCTGAAGATGACGGCGTCAACCTTTTTATAAGTAGCTCAATGAATCTTCTGAACTCGAAATATATGCTTGGAAGTGAGATAACTCTTGTATCGGATGGATTTGTGACCATTTTCTCTTACCAAACTAATCTGTGACTTATAGTTATACTATAATTTTTTAGTATATTTGTCTAACACCGAATATAGTTTACACTATGCTCTGACTTCCGGCACCGTAAGGTGGGGAAGGAGGAGGTACTGGATAGAACGAGCACAACAACCAATATTATCATAAAATGAAACCTTATCTGAAAGCCTATCTTACTAGCATGGCAGCTCTTCTGGTATTTTCCTGCGGGAAAGAAGATGTCAAACCCGAGCCTGAAGCCGAGCCTCTCATCTTGAAAGCCGAAAAAGGTGTTGTCCCAGTCACCATAAATGAAGACGGGAACGAGGCGACCATTGAATTCGACACTCAGAAAAGTTTCGCAGTCGTAGATGTGGAGACAGCCCTGAAATGGGAATTCACTACAGACGCCTCTGCCGAAGAATGGTGCAGTGTCGAATATCTCGGCGACGGGCTCAAAATCGCTGTCGCTACCAACAATACCTCGGAGTTGAGGCAGACTCGCATTGCCATTACAAATTCCGGAGAAGAGAAAGCAGCGATCAATATATCCCAGAAAGGAGTGGTAGGAGAAACGGAATTCATCATTAGCCAAAACGAAGTCGACATACCAGACAACGGCGGCTCTATTGTCCTACATGTGATGACCAATCTCGAAAGCTGGACTGCAGAGACCACTTCTGAAGCCTCATGGCTAACAGTCACCTCAGATGCCGTGAACAATACCATCACACTGTCAGCAAAAGAGAACTCAGACTCTGACGCCAAAAAAGTGATACTTAAGGTAAAAGGTCTCAAAAACGATCAAGAGATTGTGGCAAAAGAGATTCCCATAACCCTTTGGGAACCGAGTCTCGTATTTGAATACACAACCACATCCAACAACACCAAGATCACCCTCCCCCTTTACGGAGAACTCGATCTTAAAATCAGTTGGGGAGATACTAAAGAATTCTCATATATTCCGGTAAAGGCCACAATTAAATCAACTGAAGACATGAAAAACAGCTTGAGCCACGATTACGAGACACCCGGAACATATACCGTCCGCATACAGGGTGCAATCCAGGGACTCGTCGGGCTTACTCCCGACACTTCCTCGCCTCTGAAGCAAAGCAACCTTACCGCAATCCGTTCTTGGGGCTGCAACAAATACAAGATCATCTATTACGCTTTTGCCTCTTCCCAAATAGAGACTTTGCCTACAGACAAATACGCAGCTTTCTCCAATTTGGTAGGAGGAGAATGGATGTTCGCTTACTGTACTTCACTAAAGGCTGTAACATCCGGACTCTTCACTCATATGACAAAGACTCAGAACTTCGACAACACTTTCAATGAATGCTCAAAGCTTGAGAGTGTGCCAGAAGATCTATTTGCTACAAACACTAAAGTAACGTCATTCGCCTCTTGCTTCTGCGGCACTAACCTCACCGCTGTACCTGCAAGTCTATTCTCGTCGTGCCCGGATGTCGAATCTTTCTCTTTCACTTTCAGCGACTGTCCCAAACTTACATCCGTACCGGGAAATCTTTTCGAGAAAAACACGAAAGTCACCAATTTTAGAAGTACTTTTGAGAAGACAGGGCTTACATCCATACCTGAAGACATTTTCGCCACATGCCCCTTGGTAACCACTTTTAACTCCGTCTTGTGGAAATCCAAGATAACAGCAGTACCAGCAGGCCTGTTCAGGAACAACCCTCTGGTGACGGATTTCTCGCAAGCATTCAACTCGACCCTCATAACGAGTCTTCCTTCAGGGCTATTTACAAATAATCCTGAAGCTGTAAATTTCCAATCTCTCTGCTACAAATGTACCTCGCTTGAGACAATCCCGGCAGGACTCTTTGACAAATGCACCAAAGCCACGAGCTTCAACCAAGTATTCAATGGATGCTTGGCACTAAAGGCTATTCCAGCAGGACTTTTCGACAAATGTCCTCTTGTCACTAACCTCGAGAAGGCGTTCAAAGACTGCAAGGCTATTGTCTCCATACCAAAAGGACTTCTAAGGCCCTGCGCTGCAGCTCAGTCGTTCGAATACGTCTTTTCTGGTTGTGAAGCATTGACCACCATTCCTGAAGACTTATTCCCCGCATCTGGTATCAATTTCGACTATGCCTTCTCGAGATGCAAAGCACTTACAATAATCCCGACAGGGCTATTCTCAGAGAATCTTGCAGCAACTTCTTTCTATGGGACATTCGAAAACTGCGTACTGTTGGAAGGAGAATCTCCCTACTCTGTAATTGACGGTGAGAAAGTGCATCTCTATGACAGAGACGGGACTAAGAGAGGATTTGCCAAAGCGATAGGTTCAAGATGCTTCTACAAATGTACAGGCTTGACTGACTACAGCACCATGCCTTCCGACTGGAAATAACACCCAGATTTTCGTTATGATTTTTTTAAAGTTTCTGTAAACACTATACATTCATCATGAAAAACATAATATTCAAATACATCTTATCTTGCGCTGCAGGACTTGCTGCTATCGTTTCTTGTAACAAGGAAGACTCTGGAAACGGCATCCTGAGCATCTCTTCAGACAGTCCAGAGGTGCAGGTAGCTTCAGACAATCACTCGGCCGACATTACCTTTGAAACCAATGGAGGCTCCGTACATTTCACAGTCATTACAGAGTCGGCATGGACTGTATCTGTCTCGCCTGAGGCTGACTGGTGCAAGGTTGTACAGGCTAATTCCGACCTCTCCATCTCTGCAGACGAGTTCGTCTCCGAAGAGTCTGGACAAAGCCGTTCCACAACAGTGGAGTTATCTACCGACGAAGACAAGGTTGTGATAGCAGTCACTCAAAGTTCAGACGCCAAGACGACACTCTCGCTTGAGACAAAGTCGCAGATAATCCCCAAGGAAGGCGGGGCAGTAAAGATTCACGCGACAACAAACAAATCTGGGATTGAAGCGGAACTTACAGACATGGCATGGCCCTGGGCAGAGTGTACTGTCAAGGGAGACAGCATATTCGTCACTGCTGGAGAGAATAGGTCTGGAGAGAAACTCACAGCTACTCTCTTAGTCTCGGCAGGTAAGGGGACTAATGTCGCTTCGCAGAGCCTCTCCATCACTCAGGAGAACGGCGCCCTTATCCTTATATACGAGACGACTGGCACAGGTACGGTTGTAAGCGTTCCAATTTTCGGCTATGTCAACTGCGAAGTAGACTGGGGTGACGGCACTGTAGATAAACTATCTGAGAACATTACCGAGAATAATCGTCCCGAGCATATATACGAGAAAGCCGGACAATACACTGTCAGTATAAACGGATCTGTATCAGAACTCAATAGCGAGGACGCCACAGAGATAAGCCAATTCCTCAAAGAGATAGTACAGTGGGGAGACCTGAATCTGAAGTCTATGGAATACGCATTATGTAACACCTCAATCACTTCCATACCGCTGCCGGAACCTAAAGCATTTGCAGATGTCACCACGTTTTCAAGTGCATTCAACGGCTGCGCCGGGATAACGGAGATTCCCAAGGGGCTGTTCGACTATTGCACCAAGACGACATCGTTCCTGTCCGTATTCTACGACTGTGTAGCCGTGAAAGAGATTCCCGAAGGGTTGTTTGACAATTGCCCGGCCGTTACTAACTACGCATCAGCATTCAACGGCTGCGCCGGGATAACGGAGATTCCAGCAGGACTCTTCAAAAATAGTCCGCTTGCCAGCAACTTCAACTACTGCTTCCAAGGCTGCTTGTCACTGAAAGAAATCCCAGCAGACCTGTTTGCCGAACAGCAATCGATAAGCGGGGTGACCGCAATATTCCAGGACTGTTCTTCGCTTACAAGTATCCCTGCAGGTCTTCTCGACAAGGCGACCAAGACGGCAGCCATTCAGTGGCTTTTCAAAGGATGCACTGGCATCACGCATATTCCGGCCGGCCTTTTCGACAAGCTTGATAATGTGACAAATGCAAGGGAAGTATTTACTGGATGCACAGGCATCACAAGCGTACCAGAAGGACTCTTCGACAATATGCCGAAGGTCAAAAACATGCGAGACGCTTTCAAGGACTGCACGGCCCTAACATCTGTCCCGACGAACCTCTTTGACAAATGCACGCAGATAACAACTGTTCAGGGACTCTTCCAGAATTGTGTCAACCTTGGCGGAGAGTCACCTTACACTCTTGTTGACGGTGTCAAGGTACATCTTTACGAGCGCAACTCTTATCCTGACACATTCAAAAGCATCACAGGAGACGGCAGCAAGAATGTATTTACCGGCTGCGTGAAACTGTCAGACTACAACTCGATACCTACAAGTTGGAAAGAATAAGATAAAATTCGCTCCTTTTGCGTAACTTTGAAGCCCAGTTTCCCTGCCTATGACGGGAAGCCGGGCTTCATGTTATGGCACCTGCCGCCCATGAGACTGCTTATACCGATAAAAGGCAAAGAGACATGGCTTTCGTTCATTTACACGTACATACGCACTATTCCATACTCGATGGACAGTCTTCGATTGAGAATCTGTTCAACCGTGCAGATGAGCTCGGGATGCCTGGTCTTGCCATCACGGACCATGGCAACATGTACGGCGTCAAGGAGTTTTTCAAATTCGCGGCAAAGCATCCATCTGTAAAGCCGATTATCGGATGCGAGATCTATGTCTCCAAATTCGACCACAAGCTGAAAGACAAAGCCCACGGCGGGTATTATCACCTTATCCTCCTTGCCAAGAATTACAACGGATACAAGAACCTCATGAAGATCGTCTCTACAGGACATCTCGAGGGCATGTACTACCGTCCAAGAGTATCACACGAAGTCCTTGAGCAATACCATGAGGACCTTATCTGCTCTTCTGCCTGCATGGCTGGAGAAATTCCGAGACTGATTCTCGAAGGAGACATAGAGGGCGCGGAGAAAGCGATAGAGTGGCACAAAGGGGTATTTGGGGACGACTATTATCTCGAAGTGATGCTTCACAAGACTGAGGTCCCGGGCCAGTCATTGGAAGTGTATGAGAAGGAAAAGGAATATGACGAAGTTATCTTCGATCTTGCCAAGAAGCATGGTGTCAAGGTCATAGCCACCAACGACGCCCACTTCGTGCGTAAGGAGGACGGACCTGCCCATGACAGACTCATCTGCCTTACGACCAACGAATTTGTCGATAGTCCCAATAGGCTCAGATACACTCAGCAAGAGTATATCAAGAGCGAAGAGGAGATGGCCGCACTGTTCCCTGATCACCCGGAGGTGATATCCAACACTATCGAAGTCTGTGACAAGGTAGAGAGGTACACCATCGACAGAGGACACGTCCTGCCCAAATTCCAGATAGACGAGACTTTCCTCGGCAACATAGAAGCAGAGAGGGAGAAATACAAGGCAGTCATAGACGCGGGACGCTTCGATGAGAAAAACAACGACAGGGGCGAGGAGTTCTGCAACTCTGTAGCCTTTCTATGTCACCTTACATACAAGGGAGCACGGGAAAGATACGGAGACACCCTAAATGCAGAGACTGCCGAGCGTCTTGATTTCGAGCTGAAGACCATTTCAAGAATGGGCTTCCCAGACTATTTTCTCATCGTACAGGACTATATCGCGAACGCAAGGGCACACGGTATCTCAGTAGGCCCTGGAAGAGGCTCTGCGGCTGGTTCTGCTGTAGCATATTGCCTTGGAATTACCAATCTAGACCCTATCAAGTACGACCTACTGTTCGAGCGTTTCCTCAACCCGGAGAGGGTATCCATGCCTGATATAGATGTTGACTTCGATGATGACGGACGCTACAAGGTGATCCAGTACGTACAGGAAAGATACGGCATGGACCATGTGTCGCATGTCATCACTTTTGGCACCATGGCCGCAAAAGGTGCCATCAAGGATGTGGCACGTATTAGCCGTCTGCCATTGGACGAGTCCAACAGACTCACGAAGATGATCCCGGATAAGCCCATCACTGTCACAGAGGAAGTCCAGGAGGAACTGAAGCCGGATGAAGAGCCTGAGGCGGGAGACAAGATCGTTGAGAAGGACGGCAAGAGGTACAAGGTTGTCAAGAAAGACGTTGACAAGAAGCCGACGCTGAAGAACTGTATAAAGTATGTCCCCGAATTGAAAGCCGAATACGAGGGTGGTTCCGAGCTTGTGCGAGAGGTGCTTAAATACGCCCTGCAACTTGAAGGCTGTATCAGGCAGGTCGGCATACACGCCTGCGCCATGATCATCGGCCGAGGCAACCTTACAGACTATATCCCCATAACTCTCGGGGAGGACAAGGCTACAGGACAGAAGGTATGGGTATCACAGTACGAAGGCTCTTTCATCGAAGACGTGGGCATGCTCAAGATGGATTTCCTTGGCCTTAAGACACTGTCTATCATCAAGATCTGCCTTGCAGAGATCAAGAAACGCTTCGGACGGGATATCGATATCGAGAAGATCGATATAACAGATCCCAAGGCATACGAAATCTATTGCAAGGGAGATACCAAGAGCGTGTTCCAGTTCGAGTCTCCAGGAATGATGGAGTGGCTACAGAAGCTTCATCCCGAGCGATTTGAGGATCTTATAGCCATGAATGCCCTCTATCGTCCGGGACCTATGGACTATATCCCTTCTTTCGTTGCGAGGAAGCAGGGAACGGAACCTATAACCTATGATCTTCCGGTGATGGAGGAGTTCCTTAAGGAGACTTACGGAGTCACGGTATATCAAGAGCAGGTCATGCTCATATCGCAGAAAGTCGCCGGATTCTCCAAAGGCAAGGCTGACAAACTCCGTAAGGCCATGGGAAAGAAGAAAATCGACATTCTTCAGTCCCTCTACTCCGATTTCATCTCAGGTGGCATAGCCAACGGCCATCCGGAAGAGGTCCTCAAGAAGATCTGGAAGGATTGGGAGAAATTTGCCTCTTACGCATTCAACAAGTCACACGCTACATGCTACGCCTGGGTAAGCTACCAGACAGGCTGGCTCAAGGCTCACTATCCTTCAGAGTTCCAGGCAGCCAACCTCAGCATGAACAAGAACAACATGACTGAGATCCAGGCCATCATGGCGGACTGCAAGAAACACGGCATAAAGGTGCTCAACCCCGATGTCAACGAGAGCGAGTCCAATTTCACAGTCAACAAGAACGGTGATATCCGCTTCGGCATGGGTGGCATGAAAGGCTTCGGAGCCAATATTGTCGATGCTATAATTGCGGAGAGACAGGCTCACGGCCTGTTTTCCGACATATATGATTTCTGCGAGAGGATGTCGGGCATAATCAACCGCAAGGCCATGGAAGCGCTGATCTATGCCGGGGCCTTCGATGCTTTCGGGATAGAGAGGCACAAATATTTCCTTGTGGGAAATGTGGGAGCCGATTTTCTTGAAGACCTACTGAACTACGCTGCGATCACCAAGAAAAATGCAGAAGACAATGATGCTTCGCTGTTCGGTGATGCTGAGGAACTTAAGGTCGAGAAGCCACAGCCTCCGAAAATCGACAGAGAGCCGGACGAGCTTGAGCTCCTTCGCAAGGAGAAGGAGATGGTCGGGATGTATCTGTCAGCTCATCCTCTGAAGCGCTATGAGTTCGAGATGGAAACATTTACCAACTGCAAACTTACAGGAATCCCTGATGCTATCACCGAATGTGAGCGCGAACGGAAGATGCGCAAGATTGCTGTCGCTGGTTTTGTCACGTCAACTGAGATCAAGACGTCCAAGACTGGAAGGCCTTACTCCAAGGTTGTGCTTGAAGATTTCTCCGGGACTTATGAGCTGGCTCTTTTCGGTAAGGATTACGACAATTTCATGCCTAAGATTCAAGATCACACGGCGATCTTTGTCGAAGGGGAAATCAGGCCTGCATATATGCCGAAGCCAGATGAGAAGGGAGCACCGGTCAATGTGCCATACAAGTTTAGGGTTGAGCGGATCTCTCATCTGGGCAATGTCTGTGAGGAGAGGATAGCCGGGCTTATGTCCAATGTGGACACTTCTCTCATCAATCCGGAGTTCCGCAAACGTCTTGTCTCATGGCTAAAAAGTTCCAAAGGTCCTGTCCCGTTCTTTGTCAACATCGTGGATATGAACAAGAAATACAAGGTGGAATGCACTTCTCGCAAGTTTAGGGTGACGGTCAATTCAGAATTTATCTCCGGGCTCAAAGACATGGGGCTTCCTTGCAAAGTTCTCTGCAAGGGTGGACAACTGGCATAGTCCTCTTTTGCCAGCAAAAATGGTTATGTGTCCTAATCTTAAAAATTAGATAAATTTTGGGATTACAATCCTAAAAATAGCAAAAATTTTAGGATTAGGATTTGTTTCCTTATTCTTGCCACAAATCAAGAAACTCCAAAATCATGATAGAGAGGACATTGCAGGCAATAATCGAAAATGATATGTTCCGAGGCAAGGCAATTGTTGTCATCGGAGCGAGGCAAGTCGGAAAGAGCACACTGTTCAGAACGGTTCTGGAGAAGAAGTCAGAAAAGATTCTGAGGCTCAACTGTGATGAGCCTGAGGTCAGGGCAATGCTGACGGAAGCGGGGACTTCGGACTTGAAACTGATTGTCGGACAGAACAGGATAGTAATGATTGACGAAGCACAGTCCGTTCCTGGGATCGGAATGACATTAAAACGTCTGGTCGATAATTTTCCGGAAATACAGTTATTGGTCACGGGATCATCCTCATTCGAATTGCAGAACGAACCGCTTACCGGAAGAAAGTACGAATATCATCTTTTTCCGCTCTCTTCTGCGGAAATATGCGCTACAGACGGCATACTGCATCTCCGCCAGACACTTGAGCAGCGGCTGATCTTCGGTTCCTACCCTGAGGTGTACTCCCATCCGGAAGAAAGCAAAAGGATACTGATGGACATCGCGGGAAGCTATCTATACAAAGACCTCCTCACACTGGAGAACATACGCAGACCTGTCCTATTTGAGAAACTGCTTGTCGCCCTGGCTCTCCAGCTGTCTTCGGAAGTTTCCTACAATGAACTCGCACAGATGGTGGGAACAGACAACAAGACAGTCGAGAATAAGTTCGAGGTTTTATGGAATAAGCCATCAATAGTTATTCCACGCCTACAAAATTACAAATGCGTAATTGCTCCTGATTTTTCTGTATTTGTTGACCAGCCAAAAGCTGTCAATGTGTGGAATATTTATAGAAATAGGTGGGTTACTTCATATATGCAGAGTTTATCTATTCACGCAGTACCATCAGCGAGCTGGGGTAATGTAGATTCGTTTGAATTTTGCTTTGATGGACTTCCGAGAAATAGCATAATTGCTATTGGTCACACGGCAATAGGGAAAGATCGTAGCTATAAAAAGTTGTATCGGATGGGCGTAGAAGCATTGATAGAACGGAAAAGGCCAACCAAATTACTCGTTTACGGGGCTCCGTTAGATTTTAACCCTGATGTGGAAGTTATTTATTATAAAGGTAATATACAGAAGTTGAGACAGTTATGAATAAGAGAGAACTTGAAAATAATCAGCTTCCAGTTGTTGATAAGGAACTTTTTGATAGAATGAAACTGGAGTCCTGCAGCAATAATGAAAGAATGTTCTTTGAGAAAATGGAGTACAAGGAACTTTATGAATATCCGATATCGTCTTTTGATGTCATCCTCTCAGAATTAGATAATGATGAAGGAATCTATTTCGTCAAGTGTTACGCTAGTGAGTATTTAATAGGTAAAAAGACCGAGGAAACGGTAAAAAAACTAAAAGATGTTCCTGAATCGTTGAATGACGCTTTGAATGAGGATCTTTTCGCTCTGTTGGGAGTGCATGTGACTCTATGGGAATGGCTTAAACGGAGAGACTTTAAGGCGATGAATTACAACTATGATTGGGAGGAGTAATTATGGGTGGACAAAGAGAGTATATAAAATCTGGGGGATTTTCCGAATATTTGTATCATCAAGTAGGAGAGACTCTGTCTTCAAATGGGGTGTCAGGAAAAATAATAGAAAAACAGGGAAATGATAGAGCGCTTGATGGATTACCTAAGTATTCCAATACTTCTGAAGTTTATTTCAAACTAGATGATCAAACAAAGTTGATTGAACAGGCAAGAATTTACAAGGATAGACAGGTTGCCTATGACTTCGACTGGGGACATACTCACAAAGAGTATAAAGAAGGGGTAATTCATGTACATGAATGGTATATGGATAAAAATGGGAAATGGGTTCGCAGCAATAAACCTCGTTTATTGAACAATAGTGAGATCAAAAAATATGGCGAATTGCTTAAAATAGCAAATCTGAATGTGATGTTCAGGTAGCTATACAGTAAGCTTCCTGTGAGACACGTGTTGCGATTTAGTTCTGATTTGTTACGATTAGTCTCGATTTTGCCACAAATCGCAGCAATTCTGTCAAAGTTGATTCCGGGTCGCTTAGGCCCTATGAAGAAGCTCTGCGAGGTCGCGACCGTCACGCAGATAGAGATTTGTTTATCCTACATCCATGCACGCGGTTCAAAGCAAGCATTCCTGCAGGTCCCTATCAAAGAGTTAACTATCGCTGCGCGATATGCAGAGGTATCATTGCCGCAGAAGTTTCTCCCCAGAGCCAATGGGCGGATGGTTCGCTCAACAGGGTTGTTGTCGATGGATATCTTGCCGTCATTGACATAACGGGAGAGTCTCGGAAGGACCGTCGGATACGTGTCTTCATCCATTTCTCGAAGACCAAGATTACCGGATATGACTCTTTGACGCGTTTTTCCTTGCGCTGTTCAGCAGTAAGTTTCGCCTCGTCCGCCTACGACCGAAATTCAAAAATTGGATATTTTCGGGGGATACTAAATAGAAAAAGAGGCCCAAAGATACCTGTAAGCCACTTTTCAGCGGAGAGAACGAGATTAGCCGCACTTCGTGCGCCTTTTCTCGATCTGCTTGCCGCAGGGGCCCTTGCAACAGAATGAAGCTCTCTGACTTCGTCCTCGGGCTTTTCCTTCCAAGCCCTCCCAAGAGCTGTCGCTCTTGTCGGCCTTGTACGAAAAAAGCCCAACGCTTCGCGTTGAGCTTCATTCTGTTGCGGAGAGGACGAGATTCGAACTCGTGGTACGGAATGACCCGTACGTCGGTTTAGCAAACCGGTGGTTTCAGCCACTCACCCACCTCTCCGGAAATCCCGGTGGCGACTTTGTGCCAAACCGCAATAGGATTGCAAATATACGTTTAATTTCCGACCTGACAAAATAATTTTACTTTATGCTTTCGTGGGGCAGATGGGCTTCTTTTCGCGTCCTAAGTTCGGTCGGAAAAATGTAAATTTGCAGCTACTCACAAAGACTACCGGATGACCAACTTTCTGGCTTTTATGCTATATATCATGGCACATATACTGCGCAAGACTGCCACCTTGGCTGCTATTGTGGTACTGGTGACAGCAGTCATCATATCTACCAAGACTTATGCTAGAGAGTCTCACCTCAGGCTGACTACCGAGGAAGGACTCTCCAATAGCAGTATCAACGACATCATGAGCGACAGCAAAGGCCGCCTTTGGCTCTCCACTTGGGACGGCGTCAACGTTTACAATGGGGCATCTGTCAAGGTCTACAAGAACAATCCGACCGACAAGAACAGCCTGCTTGACAATATTGCCCGAAAAGTCGTACAACAGGACGACAGGTACTTCTGGATCGTGACCGACTGGGGCATTAACAGACTTGACACATATACTGACAGTATACGCAGATACCGTCTCGGTGCGGACAAAAGCAATCCTTTTGCTGGGAGCAGTGTATCCATGACAATCTCACCTAAAGGAGATATCATATGCGCGTCTAGAGGTTACGGAATTGCAATATACGAGCCCGAAAGCAATTCTATGCGTAAAGTCGGGCTCCCTATGAACGGCCCTGCTGACATCACCGCTCTGTGCTGCGCCGGAGAAGGCCGGTTACTAATACTTAACTCCAATGGAGAGCTCCTCTCTGCCGGATACACTTCAGATGCCGACAGCATGATGGTCTCAGAATGCAAGCCCATGCTCCCCAAGCAGAGGGTATACAATATGTTTGAAGATACGAAGTACTGCTTTGTAATAGAACGTGACCATATCTACAGATACGACAAGTCTCTTGCTCAGATAAGTGATTCTGTAGAGTTCCATGGCAATATTTCATATGCGACAACTTCTCCATCTGGGGATTTCTACATTCTCTCAGACAGGGCTTACTGCTACAGGATAGATTTCAGCAATGGAACGGCCCAGATAATTCCTGAACTTTGCCACAAGAATCTAATATCATTCTGCTTCGGGATAGAGGACATCACATGGCTCGCCATCGACGGTGCCGGACTCGAAGCTGTATACGAGGCTCAATCACCAATGCACCTGATAGACAATATGAATGTCTTCGGGCAAAAAGGTGGGGCTGCCAGTTCCATCGTCTCGTCCAAAGGAAAAATATACGTAAGCGTATTGAGCAACGGTCTTTACAGTATGCTTCCTGATGGTTCTGACATCTCCTTGGAAAACAAAGTAATGCCAGACAACGGATATATCTTCTCCATAGAGAAAGCCCCTAGTGGAAATCTCTTCCTCGGTGTCCGCAATGCCGTCTGCATCTATAATCCTGAGTCTATAGAGTTAAAGACTATTGAGAGATTCGATGCTAATCCTCCCATTCTGTCATACTGCATGTACTTCGATGCGGCACACAACTGCCTATGGGTAGGCACATTGGACAACGGTGTCTTCCGACTCTTACTCTCAGAGGACGGAAGTCGTGTCTTGCACAGAAAGACTTACAGACACAGTGACAGAGATCCTCTCTCCCTTAGCAGCGACAATATAATGCATATCGCCCCTTATGGCAACGAAGCCCTACTTATAGCCACACTTGGAGGCGGACTCAACATATTTGACATCAAGACTGGCTGCAGCAGACATTTCTCGTCAGCAGACTCAGGATTTCCTAGCGACAATGCAAGATATTCGCTCCAAGATGCAGATGGAAGCATATGGGTAGGAACGAGTTATGGAATATGCCACGGATACCGCAACGCGGCTGGAGAGTGGCATTTCGATGCTTATGGAGAGAATGAAGGATTGGGAGATAATACTATACATTCTATCCTGAAAGACGGGGACGGCCGGCTATGGCTTGGCACCAACAAAGGACTGTCAATATTTGACCCTTCCATCGCAAAATTTACAAATATGGGCAACGTTTCAAGCCTACAGGGAATGGAATTCTACATACATTCCGCTCTCAAGTCAGAAGACGGAGCCATGTATTTCGGAGGAGTAAATGGGGTAAACTGGTTCTATCCAGACAGTCTGAAGCCAAGAGACTTCGCCCCCGAACTTCTCCTTGGAAAGCTCACTGTAAGACTTAATGACAGTCGCCCACTTCACGATGGAAGCCGGATAGTGCTGTCACATAACGAGAATTTCTTCAACATCTCGTTCTCGGCGGTAGAATATATCAACAATTCTTCCTGCGAATACTCCTATCAGCTAGAAGGCTTCAATACAGACCCTGTTAAAGTAGCCTCTGGAGTGCCTGCTGTCTTTACTAATGTACCTCCTGGGAAATACCGTTTCACCGTCTCAAGTACCAACGGGGACGGTGTATGGTGCGACAACACAAAGTCCATCTATATCCGCATCCGGAATCCTTGGTATCTCACCTGGTGGGCTTATTGCCTGTATCTTGCCTCTGCTACTTCTGTGTTTTTCTTTGTACGTCAATATTTCAGGGAAAGACACAGGCAACGAAATCTGCTAAGACAAGAGGCATTGGAGAAGCAGATCCAGAAAGATTCATACGAAGCAAAACTCAATTTCTTCACCAACATAGCCCACGAATTCGGGACTCCACTTACTTTGATTTCCTGCTCGGGAGAACGCCTTGCTTCCGGTTCGCAGAGAGACACGACAAGAAATTCTCGCTACATAAAAATAATAAATGACAATGCCTGCAGGATGCAGAATCTGATTCAGGAGCTTCTTGAATTCCGCAAAGTCGAAAGTGGTAATTACAAGCCACATTTCAGTAAAATACGGCCTTCTGATATACTTGCATCTATTCTGGACGATTTCTCTCAACTCAAGGATGAGCACGGACTGTCTGTCGAAGTGTATTCAGACAATGATACAGAAGAGATAGTGACAGACGGCAACGCCTTGGAGAAAATCATGATGAATCTGATCTCCAACGCGTTCAAATATACTCCTAACGGAGGGGATATAAGGATCTGGCTTTCCGTATCTGATGAAAGTCTCGGATTCAAGATAGAAAATACCGGAAAAGGTCTATCTCAAGAAAAGCTCAAGAATATTTTCGACAAATTCGTGATACTCGACAATGCAGAGAAACAAATGGCGAAAGGCAAGAATATCCGAAACGGCTTGGGCACGGCTCTGGTCCACAGTCTTGTCAAGACTCTCGGAGGACATATCGAAGTCGGAAGCGAGCTCAACAGATCAGTGACATTCAGAGTAAGCCTTCCTTCTGAACCGGAAAGCAGGATTGATACTGAATATGTCCCGAAACCTGTATCTCTTCTTACTTCATTACAAGAGGACATTTCAAATACAAGCCCCTCAAAGGAGGACAACTCAGACAAAGAAGAGAAAGACAAGAACAAGCCTTGGAAATCGCTGCCGAGAGTCCTTGTGGTAGACGATGAAAGCGAGATCCGCAGCCTTGTGTCTGATGTTCTTTCTGACAAATACGACATCACCATTGCAGGCAATGGACGAGAAGCTTTGGCCAGACTTGCGAAGAATACCGCAGACCTTGTAATAACAGACATCAATATGCCGGGCATGGACGGTTTGCAACTGATAAAGAAGCTTAAGGAGAATGAGATCACTAGAAATATCCCTATAGTTGTGTTGGCATTCAAGTCGGATGTAAAGTCAGAGATTGATGCTTACAGCTATGGCAGCGAAGCATTTATCTCCAAGCCTTTCCTTCCGGAGCAACTGACTGCTGTCGTGGACGGGATTATGGCAAGACATTCATCCCTCAAAAAATATTACAAATCCGCGGCTTCTGATACAGAGATCATTGACGGCAAGGCCCTTTCCCTCGAGGACAGGGCATTTGTCACAGAAGTTGTATCTGCCATTGAGAAGAGGATGAGCGACAACATATCTCCTGCCGATCTGGCCGATATGCTGAATACTAGCGAGATGACTCTATATCGTCGTCTCAAGAAAGTAAGTGGGCGCTCCACCAGTGACTTCCTGCGTATTGTCAAGCTTCATCGCGCCGCTATGCTTCTGCACACTTCGCAACGTACCGTGCAAGAGATAATGTATGATTGTGGCTTTGGCAACAAATCCTGGTTCTACAAGAAATTCGCTGAAGTCTACGGCCTTTCTCCTAAAGAATACAGAGAGAGCAGAGGAAAAAATGGTCCTCGCGACCAGCAGGAGAAATGATTCTATTGGACAAAGCATGCCGTTCTCAGTAATTCTCGAAGTTATCTGTCTTTCTATTGCAAAATGTAAAAATTAGCCTTAAATTTGCGTTCCATTTAACGGCAAAGTTTATTGCCTATCGGGATGTGGCGCAGTTGGCTAGCGCACCACGTTAGGGACGTGGGGGTCGCCCGTTCAAGTCGGGTCATCCCGACAATTAAGCCTCCGGCAGATGCCGGAGGCTTAGTCGTATCTATTCCGCTACAGGAGATGATTTGGCATTTGCCTTAGACATAAACTTAGCTGCATCGACGACGAATCGCTCGTGCACGCCTTCTCCGACCAATCCGGAATCGTCATAACACTCAGCCTTGAATACAAGTCTGCGCCTATCCACCTCTATAAGTTCCGTCTCACAGCGGACCGTCATTCCGACTGGAGTAGCAGCTATATGTTTTACATTGACAAGAGTACCAACGGTTGTCTGCCCTTCCTCAAGAAAAGACCTGATACTGCGCATTGCCGTGTTCTCTATGAGGGCGACCAAAGCCGGAGTTGCAAACACATCCAAGGCTCCGCTCCCCATTGCCGCTGCTGTATTATCGGATGTCACTTGTACAGATCCTATTCCTTTTATACCTTTTTCTATCATATTCCGAAAATTTCTCAAGGCCTGCTAACCAAGCCTAAGGAAGGATCATTGCCGCCTCAACATCGTCAGGGAAGATAGGCAGACGCTCTTTACCGAGCCTGCGCGCACCGTTCTCTGTAACGAGCACGTCATCTTCCAGACGGATACCGCCGAAGTCAAGATATTCCTCAAGCTTTGCATAGTTGACGAATCCCTTGCCAGTGCCTTCGGACTTCCATTTCGATATGAGTGCCGGTATGAAATATATACCAGGCTCATCGGTGATCACATTACCCGGAACAAGCCGCCTTGCCATCCTGAGACTTCCGAGACCAAGCTGAGAAGAACGCTTCTGGTCATCGTCATAGCCTACGAGATCCTCACCGAGATCTTCCATATCGTGAACATCAAGACCCATATTGTGCCCGAGACCGTGAGGCATGAAAAGACCGGCTATCCCAGCTGCAACCATCTCGTCTGCATCACCGCTGACAATCCCGAGTGCTGAAAGTTCCGTAAGCATATGCTTCATCACTGCGAGATGCACTTCCCTGTACGTGATGCCCGGCCTTGTAAGGCTGAACGCTTTCTCGTTGCAGCTGCATACTATCTGATATATTTCCCTCTGCTTCGTGGTAAATTTGCCTGAAGTAGGAAGGGTTCTCGTATAGTCGGAAGCATAATGCATGTTATTTTCAGCGCCTGCATCTATAACCATCAGTTTGCCAGGCTCTATAATCTTGTCATGCAGATGGTTGTGCAACGTCTCTCCGTGCTGGGTAAGTATTGTCGGGAATGACACACCCCAGCCTTTGCTCAAAGTTACAGCCTCCATCCGGCCTACAACTTCCTGCTCCACAAGACCTGTCCTGACATTGTTCCTTGCGGCTGTATGCATCTCGTATCCGAGCACTCCTGCATCATCAAGCTGCTCTATCTCACAAGCCTCTTTCACGAGACGCATAGAGATAATGGCTTTGGTAAGAGCAAGAGACCTGCGCCCTGCCACTTCAGCATCTTTGCAGCCGAGAAGGTCGGCTATCTTCATTGTATTGTAATACCTAGATGGAGAGATGAAATGAACGGGCCTGCAACTCTCAATAGCTTTCCTTACCACAGCATCAAGAGCCTTGTACGGGGCACTGGCATTGACTCCGGCTTTAGCGGCTATAGAAGCCACACTCGGCTGTGGCCCCATCCAGATGATGTCCCCTATCTCCACGTCATCCGCAAAAATAGTCTCTTCTGCCATATCCAAGTCTATCACAGCGGCATATAGCGGTTCATCAATCCCGAAAAAATACAGCCAGGTGCTATCCTGACGGAATTTATAGCAATTGTCCTTATACTGTGCAGGAGCTTCTGCATTACCCACGAAAAGTGCAATTCCGCGCTTTCCTTCCGATGCTGTCGCGGACATCTTCTCTACCAGGGCGTTGCGCCTTGATACATAAACATTTTTGTCGAACATATATATTCTGAACTTATTTGCCATACAAATATAATGAAAGTCAAGAGCAATGTTGCAAGCTTGATTGCATACATTGAGACACACGCCCTGGATACCCACGAGCCAGACTAGTCTGGAGTAACAAAACCGAGAGTAGCTACGCTTACTCTGGTGACTGGGGATATGACTTGATAAAGAGCAGCTATGCAAGCGGCAGTAGTAGCTCCAGTCGTGAAAACATCATCCACAAGCAAGATATGCCTGTATGACTCCAACCCCTTGCCACTCAAGGCCTTGAAAGCCCATAGAACATTTCGCGCCTTTGCATCGCCTGCAAGCCGCGTCTGAGTCTTAGTATGACGTTGACGCATAAGCAGATCTCCCCTATGAGAGACGCCAAACTCAGAAGCAATTGCCTTTGCTACAACATAGGCCTGATTGTATCCGCGCTCAAGACGTCTTCTCAAGGAAAGCGGTACAGGAATCACGACATCCACGCTGTCATAAAGCCCAGAAGAATGCATAAATCTCCCAAGCATTTTCCCGTAATGGCGTCCGACTGAGAGATTCCCCTCATATTTGAGAGAACGCGGAATCTTGCGGTATTCTGTGGAGCCCTTGTAATGGAAAAGAGCTGCCGCCCCGGCATAACGCATCGGAGGCAAAAAAGCATAAGTCCCATCGACATAACGCTGCAGCATGACGTTGAGCCTGTCACCCATGAGATTCCGCGCCATCCGCCAGAAATATGTAAACGGAATATCCGCCTCGCAATATATACAGAGATGATTCTCCCGTACATTTAGTCTGCGGCCACACACAAGACAAGACCTCGGCAACATAAAGTCTGCCATAGCTTTGAGAGAGAAAACAACGTTCTCTCCTATGAGTGACCTCCGTCCCATGAGATATCACAATATTCTATGGTCCATCTCCTGTCTTGCATGCTATACGATCATAAGATACAGGCCGGATAATCAAAAAATTTCCGCCTCAGGCAGCTCAATCACATAATCTACCGGCATGCTGAAAGCCACGTAGCCTATGCCTCCGTCAACGTTGTCAGGATACGGGATAGATGTGGACATAGACCAGTCCGCAAGATCCGAGTTATCATACTGCCAGTTGCTCATATAAGTATAAGTATGCGATGTCATGGAGATGAGACGTACCCTTACTTGACGGTCTTCTGCAAGAGTAGCCGTATTCGAGACATAACTATATTCGTACGTTCCCCGATAATATCTTATAAGCTGGGAGAGCAGCGTAATAGAACACCCCCTGTCAGAGAAAGAATCGTCAGAGAAAATGTTCAGATCATTCGTGTAGTTGCTGGAATTATTTCCCGTGTCACCGATACTTATATCCTTATGGAGCATAGGATCAAGAGAATTGTCCGCACCAATGATCTCATTGGCATATCCTATAGTCTGCCCTGTCACATACCCCTCTTCATTGCCATCTGCAGCCCATTTGACCCAAAGCCTGCCCCTGTACAGAAGCATTATCCTATATTTGTTCTTCTCCCCCACCCTATCACTTATGCGTATATCATATCTTGTCATCTTTTGCGTCATTCCGTCATCCGCAAGTCGCTCTACCATAGTAGTATCCACACGCTCGATAGACGCCGGCTGAGGAACGATACCTGTCACTGATGCTCTCTGACCGTCGGCCTCAACTTCGATACGGACCTCATCTCCGGCATGGAATACCGCTTTGAACGACATCTCACTGATTTTGGATTCCGGCCAATCTTTATAAGACCGAACTTCCGAAGAGCCGCCTACAAGGTTTCCGTTGACATAGCAGGAAAGCTTGGCTGAACTGACAGGGCGAAATTCGGAGACGTAACTCATACAGAGATATATTGTATGCAGACTGTCTTCCGCCATAAGATTACCCTGTAAGGTAAGAAGCTTCTCGGGTGCGAAGTCATCAAGATATATGTGATTTTCGCACGATAGTGTCGCCACAAATAGAGGCAGTGTTATAAGCAGCAATTTATTACTCATGTCCTCAGAATTTGAAAGTATAGCTGAACGAAGGAATGAATATCAGAAAAGAATATATGTCCACTGCCGGCACGAACTCTTTCTGACCAGTAGATGGATTGACCCTCTCGGATGAGTCGTCATATACAGCAAGATTGGGATTGCGCGCCCCGTATACATTGTACATGCCTACATTCCAGATCCTCTCCCCATGCTTCTTTTTCTTGTGGAAATTGACACTGATATCAAGTCGATGGGTAGGAGGCAGTCTGAAATTGTTCCTTGAAGAAACATAGTCATAATACATGAAGGACTCTCCGTCAGGAGCCATCACAGCACTCTTTCGCTCGGGTATTGTCATCCAATTGCCCGACATGAACACCCAGACCGCACTAAGGTCGATTCTCTTGCCAAGTTTCTGGTTGACCGACAAGCAGATGTTGTGACGACGGTCGTACATAAACGGAAACCACTTACCATTGTTGATAGACCCGTCTGGAAATATCCGCTCAGACTTGGACAAAGTGTAAGAGAATGATCCTGTCGTCCGTCCCTGTGTCTTCCTCATGTACAGTTCGGCTCCATAGCTACGGCCGTTGCCCATCTCGACATTCTCCTCCCAATCAGAGCCAGACATGAATGCCATGCCACCGTCCTTGTATTCAAGGACATTAAGCGTTCTCTTGTAATATCCTTCAATGGAAAATTCCCAACCTTTCAGCCCGTTGAAATAGCCTCCCAATGATACAAGGTCTGACGTCACCGGGCGGATATCTTGAGTAATGGGCACCCACAGATCTGTCGGCAGTGTCAACACGCCTGACGAGAGCTGATGCACATACTGAGACATCCTCGAATATGCTGCCTTGCCGTACCAGCCCTTGCCGAAATCATATTTGCCTGACAGTCTCGGTTCTGGACAGACATAATACTTGCCTCGTACCGAGAACATACTCAGTCTGAATCCCGGAGTCAGAGAAACTCTACGGCCTACACGCATATCGTCTTCCACATACAGAGACAGTTCATCACCAGGAATGCGCCTGCTGACTGCATTTGAATAAGTAGTATCAGACACGACATCATTATCTTCATCCCTCATCCTAACCCTCTGCATATCAGGCCTATATAGGTGATGCACATACTCCGCCCCGAACTTTATCATATGTGATGGCACTGGGGTATAGTCAAAATCCGCCCGCAGACCGACATCTCGGATCCCGGAATTATAACCGTAGCTGTAATACGACTCGGTATTCTTATTCGGAGCGGTGCGTTTGTCGTCTTGAGAAGCTTTAATAAGCATCTCGTACATATTCCAACTCGCAGATATATTGGAGAAAATATTATTGCCAAATACATGATTCCATCGCAGCACAGCAAGGGTATTACCCCAATTCATGCGGGCTTTCGTCTCTGATTCGTCATAAGTAGTATACGGGCCTTCTCCCGGAGAACCCTGTACTAATTCTTTTTCGGCAGATTTGTCTTGAAACCTGAAATAGTCACGGCCATGGTAGAAACCAAGATAAACCCTGTCAGAATTGCCAAAGTTGTGTGTAAGCTTGGCATTCAGATCGTAGAAAGCATAGTTGGCAGGACTTCCGGCCCAACGAATTATCCTGTCAAGAAGAAAAGTATGCATTCCTCTGCCACTCAAGGAAAATGTTGTATTCTCGCTGAAAAGAGGTCCTTCAAGATGCAATTTCTCGGCCAGAAGACCTGCCGATACGGAGCCGTGGAAACCTTTGACGTTGCCATCATTGGTCCGCACATCGACTATGCTCGAAGCCCTACCGCCGTATCTTGCTGGAAACGAACCTTTATAGAATGTAACTTTCTTTATAGCTTCAGGTGTAAATACTGACAAGAGTCCGAAAAGATGGCTCACGTTATAAAGAGACGCCCCGTCAAGCATCACTAGATTCTCATCACCCGCTCCTCCCCTGACATAGAAGCCGGACGAGCCTTCAGAACCAGGCGACACACCTGGCATCATCTGCAATGTCTTAAGTACATCCGCCTCTCCTAACAGTACCGGCATATTGCGTATCATAGTCTGAGGTACTTCAAGTGCCCCCATGTAGGTAGACTCGATTCCTGAGTCTCTGCTTGACACGACTGTTGAAGCCTTAAGCTCTAGAGATAGGTCAAGAGCAACATTGACAACGGTATCCCGAATACCCTGCAGATGCAAAGTCTGTTCGGCATAACCAACATAGGAATAGCGTAATGTGAGCTCTCCGGAAGGCACAGTCAGAGAATAGAACCCGAATTCATTGGTAACAGCGCCTATAATCCTGTCTTGCGACAATAGCGGTACAACACCGGCTCCGATAAGGACCTCGCCTGTAGACTTGTCTGTAACATAGCCGCTGACCGTAATATTTGAAACAGGATTGGCAGCAAAGGACAGGCAAGGGGCAAAAACAAATAAGAAAAGAGGAATAGCCGATTGCGCGAATCTAATCACCCTATATAGGAAATGCAACATACGACTCAGTTTTGTCTTTGGTTATCAGTAGAGTTATAGGAAATGCACCATAACTTCATATATTATAAGGCCCATAGGAAGCCTCTAAAAAAGTGGAGTATAGCAGACTCGAACTGCTTACCTCAACACTGCCAGTGTTGCGCTCTACCAGATGAGCTAATACCCCATGTCACTTTTGCAAATATACAAAAGTCGAGAGCAAATATGCAAACCACTTTACACATTGCCCTCGACAAATTCTGTCTCTCTGACATAGTGCGCAGGCACTAGATTATCATTTTGTGATGCATATGTGCACTTTAAAACTTGATATTATCTTTGTTGGGTGCCACCTTTATGACCATATCTGCACTCACGACAAATGACTTACCGAACGACACATCACCCATGTCCGGATCAGTGACGGACTCGTAATATGAGATTGTGTCACCTATTTTAACCCCTACCCAGAAAGGATTGCCATAGTCATCTGTAATATTGATATACAATGTCGTGCCAACAGGGACATCAAAACCTTCTTCACCTATCTGCTGATAGTAAGGATTGGTCTGGCAGAAGACACGATACTCGTCTTCATCATATACAGCAGACACATGAGCTACTGTACCGCTAGCAACATCCTTGAAAGAAACACTCACATACACATCACTCGCAGGCATTGTGAATTTACCGTAGGCATTGTCCATCGTGCACTCTACACGAGTCCCGTCAATCTGACAGACACTTACCGCATCTATTGTCTTCCCTGTGGGAACTGCTACCTGGAAGGACACCTCTTCGCCTTCAGCCCAATATGTTCCCTTATTAAAATATATCTCTTTGTCACCCGAGACAGTAAAGCATTTAACAACCTCAGCCGTAATCTCGGCAGACTTGGCATCCTTAGGAAGGAGTACCTCTGCATAGTAAGCATACTTGTCAATGCCGTCACCGTAAAGCACGAAGGGAAATGATTCACCGGCATCATTTTTTGCCACAGAAGGCTTGTATCCGCTCTCCACATTGACAAACAGATATACGGCCTCGCCTGGTATACCTCTATCTGTAGGCACCCCATAATAAATATCCTTGGCATCATATATCTGTGCTGAGGTTATATGAGCACTCTCCTTATAGCTGACAGGTATTTTTTCCTTAAAATCAAGATTAACCTCAACGTCTGAAGCCGGCATTGTAAATTTGACATGCGCACGTGCGATACACTCTATCTCAAGGCCTTCCACATTGGACGTAGCTCCAGATAGATAATAGCCGTCTTTGGTATAGAAAGTCGCCACGACAGTCTCTCCGTCAATAGATTCCTCAGGAAGATTATTCTGCTCCCAATCTTCAGGAATATCAGTCTTAATATACTCTGTATTCTTCCATGTTATCTTGTAGCGGGCATGCTGGCTTCCCTTTACACGCAGTACAACATCACCGGTAACATTCTGGTAATCAGGGCGGATAGAAACTTCATATACCCAATCGAGATTCTCGGAACGTCCGAAACTGCAGCCCGTCACGGAATTGACATCTTGCCATTCACCGTCACCAACTTTGAATTCAACAGACTCGATCGTGTATGCGTCAGGAGTGCGGAGATAACAGTCAAAATATTTGTATTTTCTGTCCGGATCCACACCGTAAAGCTTGACACCGTCTTCATTGTCTTCAAGCCTCATAGTAAAGCCGTCTGGTGTCATCTGCTGCTGAACGGCATAGGCGACTACGATTGCAACGGACTCGGTATTGGGAATATTGATTTCTACCGGAAGCGTCTGGACATATTCATCCTCTGTATCAGGAAACTGCGGCACATAGATCCTATCTCCCACATGTATATGGATATGCTCCATATGGGATGCGCTGAATCCTGACATAAGCGTAGAACCAGGTGTAAGAACAAGTGTTAGGGTGCTGCCTTTCTCAAGTTCGTCTCCGGCCACGACACCGTGAACCTCTCCGATAAATCCCGGAGTTAAGTTGGTGATCTCCGATACTGTCACTGTAGTCTTCTCGGGGTTGTCCTTGCCGGCATTGTCGTCACATGCCGTAAACAGAGCACACAAGACTCCGCTCAGAAAAAATAAAGTCCGTTTCATATTAATATAAACTATTTATAGTTCTCTTGCGTTTCATTGACATCTCAAATAGCAAATATTTTGCACCTACACCACACAGGCTGCACTGTTGTCTGTTTGGCTGCTTAATAGGCAAGCCATCAGTTTCGCTGTAAGATAACATCGCATGATCTCGCTCTTATCTCTGACGTTAGTAAATATAGCTACCTTCGCCATTACCCCTTTTGCAAATCGCGAAAATCAACTTGTCAATATTCTAAAATATTGATACCCTATAGTATATATTCACCTGTTCTTAAGATAGAATGATCTGTATTCCGAGGGAGAAATGCTGTATTTCCGCATGAAAGCCCTGAAAAATGAAGAGTACGATCCGAAGCCAGAGCTAAGAGCCACATCTTCAAGCGATGAAGAATCCTCGTCCGTCAGCAGATCTAGTGAATAGGCAAGTCTCAGATCCGAGATATAGGCCGCAATTGTGACACCAGCCCCTGCTTTGACTGCGTCTGCGACATATTTGTCATTTGTCCCCATAAGCTTGGACAACGACAAGCGCCCAAATGATGGCTCAGTAAACGGATGGTCCTCACGCATTTTGGACGATATCTTCCTGAAAAGGAGCATCTCCTTTGACAAGCTATCCTCAGAAGCCATCTGCAATGCGATTGCCGACTTGGTCTCATTTCGTAGATTGGAATTGATCTGTTCGAACAATGATTGGTTTTTCCTGCGGAGACGAACAGAGTAAACATTGTAGATAACAACTATGATGGCTAACAGGAAACACAATATCAAAGAGAAACTCAACAGAGTCTGCTGGCGCTTTCTCATAGCCTCAAACTTGTCAACCTCGTACAGAGTATGTAATTCTCCAAGTTGGCTTGCAAATAGAAAAGAGTCGGTAGAATCCTGGGCATAGCGGATATTCTGTAGATTCTCATAAGCTCTGCGCCAGTCTCCTTTTGCTGCCAGGATTTCCGTCTGCAGCTCAAGCGCTTCCATATAATACGGGAAGAGATCCTTGCGACTAAAAGCCTGCACCGACTTACCTATATATTCCAACGCCTCGTCATATCGCCCCTCATGCATGCAGTACAGGGCAAATGTCTCATTATAGGTTTCGACATCCTCACCAATTTCCGGATAAATGCAATCGGAAGCAAGGTCAAGAAATCGCTTTGCCTTTAGCATGTCCCCCATTGCCATGTAATTGCGTGATAGATAACTTCGGATATACAGTCTCATACTCCGACGGTTGACTTCTTCTCCGTTATTATCTTCTATGAACTTCGCGAGAAGCATGTCAGCCGTATTACAACTTTTAATGGATTCCTGATAGCGGCCAAGTGAATTCTGGAAAGACAGAAGCTCCAGATAGGCCTTAATTTTGTCTATTTCAGGAAATTTGTCCCCGAGTTCAGTCATTAGGTCAATACTCTTCTCTAAAGCTCCGGCAGCCTCATACGACCTATTTGTAGCAGTATATATCAAGCCCAGGGAGAAATTGGCATAGGCTTCCATATACCGTCTTGCCTCATCGGGCTTACCCTGTAGTGGTAAAGAACTCTGCCTTCCGCCCAAGACAGAAATAGAAAAATCATTTGCTGCAACCGACCCTTTGAGCATCTTATCAACCATTGAAAGGGCCGTCTGTACGCGTCCTTCATCAATATAACGCTTGATAATAATGTGGTCAACATTTACCGCCCTTATATCATGGGCATCGACCATCAGCTCTCTTGTACGGCGTGCATATTCATCAAAAACAGGTGAACTCTCATATTTCGCATAATGCTCCAATCTCACAAGGCTCACGGTTCGCACCAACTGCTTGTCTCCAGCAGCCTCGGCACATCTTCCTGCAGAATCAAGATATGCAAGCTCCCGCTCGCTGTCCCTAAACAATTCCGCAAGTTTCATATAGGCAGCAGCATCAGCTTCATTGTCCTCGCCGCATACCAATGCAAGCAGAATCCTCTCCTCCGTCCATACACTATCCGGAAATGCCGAATCAGGCTTCTTCGCAAAGACACAGAAAGTCATGAATATCAGCACCATGACAGAGAATGTCCGTTTTGAGGCTCTTGTATGGAATGCAACTGTCATATCAGACTGAACATATCATAGAGTACTAATTATAATCTGTACTCCAGCATCTTCGATCTTGTTCTTGAGAGTGTCCGGTATACCTGGATCTGTAATGATGATATCCACATCTTCAATATTTCCTATCTTACCGAAGCCACGGCGGCCGAACTTGGAAGAATCCGTAAGCAATACTGTCTGTGAAGCAGCCTTCATCATGGCATTGGTAAACTCTGCTTCCTCGATAGTCGCACACGTAATCCCTGAGGCCAAATCAATGCCGTCACAACCTATGAAAAGTTTTGAACAGCTCATATTGCGAAGCCCATCAACCGCATATTGTCCCCTTACCGAGACTGAATTCTTGTAGAGTGCGCCACCGAGTATAAACACATCTACATTGGGTCTGTCTCTAAGTAGAACCGCTATTCCAAGAGACGGGGTAACGACATTGAGCATCCCGTCAGGCTCAAGTATATTCGCGAAGGCTGTTACTGTCGACCCTGAAGCCAGGATTATCGCATCATCAGGCTTCACAAGAGTCTGCGCTACAGAGGCTATGGCCTTCTTCTCCATTATATTGCGAGAAGCCTTCTCATCAATACTGATATTGGCGACATGAGGCTTAACTGGAGACGCGCTACCGTGTGTACGGTAAAGGACTCCCTGACTTTCTAAGATTCTGAGATCCTTTCTTATAGTCGCTCCTGTCACGGCCAGTTGCTCGGCAAGATCCTGCACTTTTACGAACCCGTTGCTCACCAACTGTTCTATTATATATTTGTGCCTTTCAGCTATGCTTGTCATAATCGAAGTAGTGTTACGTCTTTGCCTCGCAAATATAGTGAATGTTGAGCGCATGACAATGCACGGGCGTTGTGAAGCAAATTTGCCTGAACGGATTTGAATGCCTAATTTAGCATATTAAAACCACTGGAAAATTAGGATATGCGACTTTTCTCGATGTACGGATGGATCCGCACGCACCACAGCATCGATTCAGGACTTCACCGTTTTGCCTCACGCCCATGGGCAGGAGGCGCGGTACTACTCATCTGCGTCATTGCAGCCATGCTTCTGTCCAACCTTCCGGTGACGAAAGAATACTACCATTATCTTCTGCATACTGACATTTTCCTTGTAATAGGGGCCGGTGACGGCTTTGCGAATTGGACATTTCCTCAGGACATGACCATAGAGAAATTCATCAACGATGCTCTGATGGTTCTGTTTTTCTTCACCGTTGGACTCGAGATCAAGAGGGAGATTGCCTGCGGACAACTTTCTACATTCAGGAAAGCAGCCCTTCCGGTACTCGCCGCCATAGGAGGCATGATAGTCCCGGCTATAATCTTTTCCTGTTTCAATATGGGCACTCCCGCAGAGAAAGGATGGGGGATTCCGACCGCAACAGACATCGCTTTTGCAATCGGTATACTTACAATGCTTGGCAATAGGGTTCCAGTGTCACTCAAGATTTTTCTGACAGCGCTTGCAATTGCTGACGATCTCGGGGCTATTGTCGTGATCGCCCTTTTCTATGGAGGGAATCTAAATCTCGACCTTCTTGCGATCGCGATTGCCATAATGACTATCGTCTACCTATTCAACAGGATGGGAGAGAAGAGGCTTGCCTTCTATTTGATACCTGGGATCATTGTATGGGCTTTGTTCTACTATTCGGGAGTGCATTCTACCTTATCTGGAGTGGCCATGGCGATGCTCATACCCATGGATGCTCGGTATTCCAAGGAATATTATCTGCACAAGATGAAATGGATCAACAACCGGCTTCTCGAATCGGGGGTCAACATCGAAAAGGGCATATCACCGACAGACTTTCCTAATGATGAGCACAGGTATTGGATGCGCCAAAAGAAGCGCGTTGCCAGTGGAGCTATAGGCTTGAGCTATAGGCTTGAAAGTGCATTGTCCCCATATGTTACTTTCATCGTGATGCCCGTTTTTGCATTGGCAAATGCCGGGGTTGAGATCAGTTCGCTTTCGTACCTCAACATTTTTCATTCTTCACCAGAGACGGGGGCATTAGGAGTAGGTATTTTCTTCGGCCTTGTATTAGGCAAGCCTATAGGGATTTTCCTATCGAGTTTCATTGCCGTGAAACTGAGGTTGGCCGAAATTCCGGAGCACAGCAGTTGGACAATGCTATTTGCCGTTGCCTGCTTGGGAGGAATCGGTTTCACCATGTCTATATTTGTCGATGCGCTCGCCTTCTCAGCCCCTGAAATGATAGATAGGGGCAAGATTGCCGTACTGATGGGATCTGTGACAGCCGCCATTCTCGGAAGCCTACTTATCCTCTTGCTATCCAAAAGAGGCACAGACGATTGAAACCGCCTATGCCTCTTATATCACTAATGTCTTAGCTTATCTGTCTTGACAACGAGATTTATCCTGTCAACTAATATAGAAGGGACTGTAAGCACTCTATATAGAGAGGACTGCAAGCACATTGATAAGTTCTCTATCGATGGGCTTGTCTTTCTTGATAGCTCTGTCAATCGGGACATATACAACTTCCCCATTGCTTATGCCGACCATAACATTACGCTGACCTTCTTTCAAAGCTTCGATGCTCGCATAGCCTACACGACTTGCAAATATACGGTCATATGCGCTCGGAGAGCCACCTCTCTGCAAGTGACCAAGGATACTGACCCTCACATCATACTGGGGATACTCCTTACGCACACGGTCAGCATAGTACATAGCGCCTCCGTCTTTGGGACTCTCTGATACGATGACGATACTGCTGTTTTTGCTCTTGCGGAAGCCTCTGCTTATGAACTGCTCAAGCTGGTCAACATCTGTCTGATCCTCAGGTATGATTGCAGCTTCGGCTCCGGAAGCGATTGCACTATTCTGAGCAAGGAATCCGGCATCACGTCCCATCACCTCAACAAAGAAGATACGATCATGCGATGTAGCAGTGTCCCTTATCTTGTCAACACACTCGACAATTGTATTGAGAGCTGTATCATAACCGATGGTGAAATCCGTTCCGTAAAGGTCATTGTCTATCGTACCGGGCAGACCTATCACAGGATAGTCATACTCATTTGCAAGAGCCTGTGCACCTGCTAGAGAACCGTTGCCACCTATCACGATCAATGCATCAATTCCGAACTGTACTAGATTGTCATAAGCTATCTTTCTACCTTCTACAGTCATGAAATCCTTGCTCCTCGCTGTCTTCAGAATAGTACCGCCTCTCTGGATAGTGTTGCTTACGCTCTCTGTGGTAAGTTCCTTTATTTCGCCATGAATAAGACCCTCATAGCCTCTGTAAATGCCCATGACTTTCATACCACTGTAGATAGCACTGCGAGTCACTGCGCGTATACAGGCATTCATTCCTGGAGCATCGCCTCCGGATGTCAGCACGCCGACAGTCTTTATCTCTTTTCCCATAACAATATTAATTAAATCTAATTTACTACTTTATTCTGGATTCTGGCTTTGACTCCTCTCAGAGACAACCATTGCGCCATTTATTCTTGAGCATTGATAGGTAGAGCCACCATTCTACGCAAACGGAACAACACCAAAACTATCAACTTGGCAAATTGCACTCTATGCCAAACTATGAATAACCTCAAATTTCACGCCTATTTATTAAATTTGCAATACTTGTTTGCATATATGTTGACAATTAGAAAAACGATGTACGATTAAACGTTTCCCACACTCAGAATCGGAGAAGCTATTAATATGAGGGCGTCTTCAGACGCCGGCTGCAGTGAGCGCTGGGCCGGCATCATGATCTGCGAACAACATCAGAATTGGGCGAACGAAAGCCCACTTCCCCTATTAGGGGACCGGAGGGGTTTTGAAACATCGTGCGCTGGCTTTGGATTCCCGTTCAACGATAGAGCGTTAGATCTATAAATAATGAAGATCGGAGATATAGAATTAGGAAAGCAACCGTTGCTGCTTGCACCTATGGAAGACGTCACAGACGCCTCATTCAGGATTGTATGCAAGAAATTCGGTGCTGCCATGGTATATACAGAGTTTATCCCGTCTGATGGACTCATACGCAATGCAACTAAGGTCATAGACAAGATGAAGACCAATACCGATGAAGCACCGATCGGGATACAAATCTACGGCAACGACCCTGACGCAATGGTCGAGGCAGCAATCATGGCAGACAATTCCGCGGAGATAACCGGAGGGTATGGCTGCGACCTCATCGACATCAATTTCGGCTGCCCAGTAAGTAAGATTGCAGGACGTGGAGCTGGCTCGGGCATGATGAAAGAACCCGACAAGATGGTCGATATAACCAGGCGTATCGTTCAGGCTGTCAAGAAGCCTGTCACAGTCAAGACAAGGCTCGGATGGGACGATAACTCGAAGATCATCGACACCCTTGCGGAAAGACTTCAGGATACAGGCATTTCCGCACTGACTATTCATGGACGGACTCGTTGCCAGATGTACAAGGGCGAGGCAGACTGGACTCTAATCGGTGAGATTCGCAGAAACCCGCGCATCCATATCCCTATTATAGGAAATGGAGACATCAATTCTCCCGAAAAAGCCAAAGAAGCATTTGAGCGGTACGGAGTGGATGGAATCATGATTGGCCGAGCCTCTTTTGGACATCCTTGGATCTTCCGCGAGATACGCCACTATTTGGATACCGGAGAGAAATTGCCCCCGATGAGTGTACACGACAGGGTTGAGCTTGCAAAATGGCATCTGTCACTCTCTGTAGGCCTTAAGGGACCGCACACAGGAGTACTGGAGATGAGACGCCATCTCTCTTGCTACTTCAAGGGGCTACCTGACTTCAAGGAGACAAGGATGAGACTCGTTACTTGTCCAGCCCCGGAAGGAGTGACTGCTATATTAGACCAGATTTCCGAGAAATGGAATGACAGCAAGATCAGCATTACCAATGGGGTATATGGCCTTTAGCCTTTAGCCTTTAGTCGAATTTTGGACGGCTTCTTGGAAAATAATTGTTACCTTTGTACGCTATGCTTGAGAGGATACTGTTAGCACCATATTATCTGACCTTGAAGATAAGGCACGCCTTGTACGACAATGGCGTGTTTAAAGTGCATAAATGCAGTATCCCTACAATATGCGTCGGCAACATCGCGGCCGGAGGTACAGGAAAGACTCCTCACACTGAGATGATAGTCCGCACCCTGCTTGCAAGTCAAGACTGGGCGCACAAACAAATCGCTGTCCTCTCACGCGGGCACAAGCGCAACAGTAGCGGTTTTCAGCAGGTTGGGGTAGACGATTCGGCATCTTTCGTCGGGGACGAGCCGCTTCAGATCAAGAGAAAATTCCCTGAAGTTACCGTGGCAGTAGACCGCACAAGAGTTGAAGGCTGCGACTTTCTGCTTAACCCGGACAAGCTTGCCACTTCGCCCAAAGCCAAGTCTTGCGTCAACAAAGATATCAAGAAAGCTGATCTCATCATACTTGACGATGCATTCCAATACAGGTCTCTTGAGGCATATTTCAATATAATTCTGGTCGACTACAACCGCCCGCCATGCAAGGACAGACTTCTTCCTTTCGGAAGACTCCGGGATCTTCCCGAGAGACTGCGACACGCTGATATTCTTCTTGTCACTAAGTGTCCTCCTTTCATGGACAACTGGGAGAAAATCGAATGGGCCAGGACTCTCGGCATTAAGAACTACAACCCAGATACTTGCACTGGAATAGACGTATACGGCAAACAGAAGACAATCCTGTTCACTACAATCAAATACTGTCCACTCGAACCGGTATTCAAAGACAGCGACAAACACTATATCTATTCGCACAATCTGATCCTGGTATCCGGCATAGCTTCCGACACACCTCTAAAGCGCTATCTCAGCGATACTTACCGGATAGTCAAGCATTTCAAGTTCTCTGACCATCACAAATACCGCTCGTGGGACATACGAAGCATTCTTAACGCCACGCGACGATGGCCCACTGCCATCATAGCCACGACAGAGAAAGACAGTCAACGCTTGCGCAACTATGGCAACATGCCCGAAGAGTTGAAACAGCGCATCTTCGAGACGCCCATAGAAGTCGAATTCCTTTCGGAGCATGAGAAAGAAATCTTCCAGAAGACACTGCTTGACGCTCTCAACAAATTCCCTAACAAAGAAGCTTAGCCATCTACAAACAGATTCTTTACATGACGGTGGCTTTTTGCCCAATAATTGCAAGTCTTGTCTTATCATACTATGGCAATAGAACTAAGCAATACGATCATCCATATCGGCCAGCAAGCTAATTGCCGCAAAACGTATAAGATATGTCAAAGATTTATGATTTCAGTCTTAAGGACAAGAAAGGAAACGATGTAAGTCTCGGGACTTATAAAGGCAAAGTGCTTCTTATCGTCAATACCGCTACAGGTTGCGGATTTACACCTCAATATGAAGAGCTTGAAGCAATGTACCGCCGCCTAAGGAATAAAGGTCTGGAGATACTCGATATTCCTTGTGACCAGTTCGGACACCAGGCTCCTGGCACAGATGAAGAGATACAACAATTCTGCACGGTAAAGTTCGGTGCTGATTTCCCTCAGTTCAAGAAGAGCGATGTCAATGGTGTCGGAGAACTGCCTCTTTATGCATGGCTTAAGAGCCAGAAAGGCTATGCTGGTGGTGCTTACGATGAGAAGCTCGCAGCTATCATGGAAGAGCTCTACAACAAGGCCAATCCTGAACCACGCAAGCATGATGACATACAGTGGAATTTCACCAAATTTCTTGTAAGTCGGGACGGGAAAGTAGTGGCACGATTTGAGCCGACTACTGACATGAATGAAGTGGAAAAAGCTGTAGAGGCCCTTCTGTAAGCATTCCTGTAACCATATATAATAGGCAGCTATAAGTTAATTCGACTCATGGCTGCCTATTTTATTGTCCTCCGATCTTTAAAAAGCATTTTTTAAGCATATTAGTAATAATCCTCGCAAATATATGGATATAAATTCGTTACAAGGATATTATCCTACCAAATGACTATTAGCCTTAGCCCTCTCATTAATTGGCGGTCAGTACCCCACATACTGATGTAAAATAAAAAAAAACCTCACTATGAAGTGAGGCTTTCAGAGCGGAAAACGAGACTTGAACTCGCGACCCCGACCTTGGCAAGGTCGTGCTCTACCAACTGAGCTATTTCCGCATATATGTCGTTATTTGACTAACGGGATTACAAAGGTAGCGATATTTTTTGGTTCTCCAAATTTTTATCACTTATTTCTCACAATTTTCACTGAAGATTAGAAATGCTCTTTCCGCCTCAAGGAACAGTTTCACTCTCCCTTGTACGTAGAATTCAGCATATTAGAAGACCTCAACGCAAGTGCGGAACTCACGCAGGAACCTCATGTCATTCTCGAAATAATGACGGAGATCGTTGACCTGCCACTTAAGCATGGCGATACGCTCTATCCCCATACCGAATGCAAAGCCTGAATACTTGTGACTGTCGATGCCTGAAGCCTCAAGTACATTGGGATCTACCATACCACAGCCGAGAATCTCAAGCCAGCCAGTACCCTTGCAGATGTTGCAGCCCTTGCCATGACAGATATTACAACTCACGTCTACCTCAGCTGAAGGCTCTGTAAACGGAAAATATGACGGTCTCATCCGGATCTTGGTATCAGGGCCGAACATCTCCCTCGCAAAGAGGAAAATAGCCTGACGCAGGTCTGCAAAAGTCACATTTTCATCAATATAAAGCCCTTCCACCTGATGGAAAATACAGTGGGCACGCGCTGAGATGGCTTCGTTTCTGAATACCCTTCCTGGACAGATAACCCTTATCGGAAGTGGCATAGTCTCCATGCAGCGCACCTGAACGCTTGAAGTGTGAGTGCGAAGAAGTATTGGGTCCTTATGCCCTACCGATACGAAGAAAGTGTCCTGCATATCCCTTGCAGGATGATTGGGTGGGAAATTCAAGGCCTCGAACACGTGGTAATCATCCTCAATCTCAGGACCTTCAGCTACGTCATAGCCGAATTTTCTGAAGATATTGACTATCTGCTCTCTGGCAATGGAGACAGGATGTCTTGAACCGAGAGGCACAGGGTCGCCAGGCATTGTAGCATCGAAACCTTCGGACTTCTCAGAGGCAGATGCTGCCACCGCAGTCTTCATCTCTTCAATCTTGGCCGCAGCTGCGTTCTTCAATTCGTTAAGCTTGCGTCCGAATTCCCGTTTCAACTCAGGAGTCACAGAACGGAAATCCTCAAAAAGCTTAGTAATCTCGCCTTTCTTGCCGAGAAGCCTGACTCTCGCATCCTCAACATCTTTTAACGTCTTGCATTTCAAGTCATTAACTTCTGCAAGTATCTTTTCTATTTCCTCTTTCATAATCCTAACAATTGTGAAGCTTTTTTGAATCTGACCAAAACTTCCTTAAAAGCTGTCTTGAGCTGTAATGCTCCACCGTAAATTATCAGACAAGCGACTCGGAACAACTTCTCAAACTGCAAATTTACACAGCAACCTTGAGAATTGAAAATAAACGTTACACTAGGAGTTCTACCTTCAGCTATTCCGTCTTCAGACGCCTCTTCTCCCTTGCTTTCTGCTGCTTGGCCGCACCGCTCTTAAGATAGGCCTTCCACTGTTCCTCAGTAAATAAAGTTCTGTACATACTGTCCGTACGTTCCATCCATTTGTCTCTTACAGCGTCATAAAGACTGTAATTGGATACTCTGGCGGTCTGCATATTCTTGAGTTCCTGCTGGCAAGCTTCGTAGTTGTACTGCAAAGTCGAATCCACATAGTATATCTGCCAGTCATCAAGCTTGAGCAATCCACCGAGACGATCTGCCTCCTTAGCTGCCATTTCCTGAGTAGTAGGAGTCTTCTCCTGCTCCTGGGCAGCTGCATCTTGCCTGACTAATGCGGCCGACAAAGAAGCGAAGAAGAGCAAGGCTACCATGCAATATCCTACATTTCGATTCATACGGAAAATTTCATAGATTTGTATAAAACCTGACAAATGTAATCATTAAAGCCCGGTTTAACAATACAGGAAAATACCTTAAAAGTCAATAAATGAAAAGATCGACACTGATTATCCTTCCATTTGCAGCAGGCATCTCCGCCATTCTTTCAATAGACAGCGACGCATGTACAAATGTGATAGTCACAAGAGGGGCAAGCACGGACAATTCCAACATGATATCCTATGCTGCTGACTCTCACTGGCTCTATGGAGAGCTGTACTTCAAACCCCAGGCAGATTGGAAAGCTGGAGACAAACTTAGAGTATATGATTGGGACTCAGGGACATATCTCGGCCTAATAGATCAAGTTCCCCATACATACAAGACTGTCGGCAATATGAATGAGCATCAGCTGACAATAGCCGAGACAACCTTCGGAGGAAGAGCGGGTCTTGCAGACCCTAACGGGATCATGGACTACGGCTCACTGATATATATAACTCTCCAAAGAGCAAAGACCGCACGTGAGGCAATAAAGATCATGGCAGACCTTACTGCGCGTTACGGATATTATTCCGAAGGAGAATCTTTCTCGATAGCCGACAAGAACGAGGCCTGGATCATGGAGATGGTAGGCAAAGGTTCCGAGAAACTCAATGGAGAGAATACACGCAAAGGCAGCGTATGGGTTGCTCTGCGTATTCCCGACGGGTATATATGCGCACATGCCAACCAGTCAAGAATCGATAGATTTCCTCTCAATGATCCCGAGAATTGCCTCTATGCTGAAGACGTTATAGATTTTGCAAGAAGTCAGGGCTGGTTCAGCGGAGAAGACAGCGAGTTCAGCTTCAGAGATGCATATTGCCCGGCCGACTTTGGGGCTCTCAGAGGATGCGAAGCCAGAGTATGGAGCGCTTTCAACATCCTTAGCAACGGTTGGTTTACATACCCAGATAGCGAAGGCAACTCCATATGCAAGGATTCGCATACTTTCCTCGACTACGCCATGGGGTACAACCCCGACAACAGGATGCCGCTATGGATACGCCCTACAAGGAAAATCTCCGTGAAAGACGTTGCCAATGTGATGCGCGACCACTATGAAGGCACGCCTATGGACATGACAACCGACATTGGTGCCGGAGGAAATGCCCTTCCATACAGATGGCGTCCGATGACATTTGAATACGAAGGAAGTACCTACACCAACGAAAGAGCCATTGCCACACAGCAGACTGGGTTCTGGTTTGTGGGACAGTCAAGGCACGATTACCCTGACGTTATAGGTGGTCTTCTCTGGTTCGGGACCGATGATGCCGCGACATCATACCTGACCCCCATCTACACGAATACTAATAAGATACCTGAATGCTTCAGGGAAGGCAACGGAGACTTGCTTACTTACTCTCCTACCTCGTCATTTTGGATCAACAACAGGATCTCCAATGCCTGCTACAAGATGTACAACCAGATGGCGCCATTCGTAAGGCAGCGGATAGACGAGTTCGAGAATACCCAACAGGCAAATATCCGGTCAACCGACAGTCTCGCCCTCCTCGCATACAAGAAATGCTCGGACAAGGCCTTAAAGGCCGCAAAGAAAGTGTCAGACACCTATGACCCCATGGAAGATACTGGAAAGCATTTCTCCCCCGTGAAGAAACTTCTTACCCGCTATTCTGTCAGCACAGCAGATAAGATTTTCAGCGAGTGGCAGAAACTTGAGACGACATTGCTTGTAAAATTTATCGATGGCAATGTCAAGGCACAAAATCCTGACGGCAGTTTCAAGCATACCGAGGCCTCCAAGAAGATCCCAGACGGACTTACACAGCCGGGATATACTGACTTCTGGAAAGAGGCTGTAGTATATTTCCACGGAGAAACCGTGAAAGAGCCAGCACAATAATCGGCTACATAGTAGTATAGCAAGCCGTTGACCTCGGTCACCTGGACAAAAATAGGATGACAGGGCAAAAGTCTGAACGGAACAAGAAAAGGGACACACGTCACATAACGTGTATCCCTTTTTTAATGAAGACTACGCTTCTCTATCGATGCTGCTAAGTCTTGGCTTATTTTACCCTTTCGGGTACTATCTCCTTCGGCTTGTTGCGCAGGACAATCTCTCCGCTCACAACATCCGCTTCTACAACGGAATCCTTGTGTACCGTACCATCGAGTATTGCCTTTGCAAGCAGATTGACAAGTTCTCTCTGCATAACCCTCTTGATAGGTCTTGCACCGAAGGCCGGATCATAGCCCTTGTCGGTCATGTAGTCTTCGAAAGCCTCGGTAAAGGTGATCTCTACACCATCTTCAGAGAGCTTCTTTTGAAGGTCTGCCATCTGGATATGAAGGATCTCTCTTATATCATTCTTGGTAAGAGGCTCGAACATAATGATCTCATCAATTCTGTTCAAGAACTCAGGCCTTATGGTCTGCTTGAGCAACTCGATGATCTTACCTCGACATTCGTCAAGCATTGAGCGGCGCTTTGATATGGCGTCTGCCTCCTGGACTGGAGTCTCACCTTTCACACCAACATCAGGCAGCTTCTCCATATAACTCTGGATAATATCCGAACCGACATTGGATGTCATTATGATGATCGTATTCTTAAAGTCCACTGTCCGGCCTTTGTTGTCAGTCAGACGACCGTCATCAAGCACCTGAAGCAAGATATTGAATACATCCGGATGAGCCTTCTCTATCTCGTCCAAAAGAACCACAGAATAAGGCTTACGCCTTACCGCCTCTGTTAGCTGTCCACCTTCATCATATCCTACATATCCCGGAGGCGCACCGATAAGACGGCTGACTGTATGACGCTCCTGATATTCACTCATATCAATACGGGTGATCATATTCTCGTCATTGAACAGGAACTCTGCCAATGCCTTTGCCAGTTCAGTCTTGCCGACTCCTGTCGTACCCATGAATAGGAACGAACCTATAGGTCTTTTCTCATTCGACAGACCGGCGCGGCTTCTTCTGACGGCATCCGCTACAGCATGAATGGCCTGGTCCTGACCAACTACTCTCTTATGCAGTTCGTCTTCCATTCGGAGGAGTTTCTCTTTCTCGCTCTCAAGCATCCTGTTGACCGGTATGCCTGTCCATTTGGATACCACATCAGCAATATCCTCAGGAGTTACCGCCTCAGTAATAATAGGATCCTTGATAGCTGCCTGTTTTGCGTTCAGCTCGTCTATCTGCTTCTGGACGTTTGCCATACGGCCGTAACGAATCTCCGCTACCCTACCGTAGTCTCCTGCCCTCTCAGCAGACTGAGCTTCAATCTTGAGATCTTCAAGCTGCTGGCGTGCCGTCTGAATGCCCGAAAGTATACCTTTCTCCTCGTTCCACCTCTTCATCAAAGCATCACGCTTGTTATTCAGATCCTTAAGCTGATCATTGATCTTCTCAAGTTTAAGCGAGACACCCTCTCTCTTGATTGCTTCCTTCTCTATTTCAAGCTGGCGTATCTGACTGTTCAACTCGGCAATAGGCTCAGGAACCGAGTTCATCTCAAGACGAAGTTTTGAAGCAGCTTCATCGACAAGATCAATGGCTTTATCCGGCAGATAACGGCTCGTTATATATCTGTGCGATAGATTTACAGCTGCAATCAGAGCGTCATCTTCTATACGTACCCTGTGATGATTCTCGTATTTCTCTTTAAGACCCCTCAAGATTGCTATTGACTCTGCTGGCGTAGGTTCATCAACCATCACCATCTGGAATCTTCTCTCAAGCGCCTTGTCGGCCTCGAAATATTTCTGGTATTCGTCAAGAGTAGTCGAACCTATAGTCCTCAATTCGCCCCTTGCCAAAGCCGGTTTCAGGATATTTGACGCATCCATAGCTCCGGAAGCTCTTCCGGCACCGACCAAGGTATGTATCTCATCTATGAACAGAATTATCTGTCCCTGACTGTCGACAACGTCTTTCACGACGCCTTTGAGTCTCTCCTCGAATTCACCTTGATACTTGGCTCCAGCTATAAGAGCACCCATATCCAATGAATATACAGTCTTGTCTTTAAGATTGTCTGGGACAGCCCCATCCACGATCTTTTGGGCAAGACCTTCTGCTATAGCTGTCTTGCCGACACCTGGCTCACCGACTAGAATAGGATTATTCTTAGTCCTTCTGCTCAGTATCTGCAAGACACGCCTGATCTCCTCGTCCCTACCGATGACTGGATCGAGTTTTCCTTTCGATGCCAGTTCATTGAGGTTAGTGGCGAATTTGCTCAGAAACTCAAGCTTGCCTTGGCTTACGTTACTCTGATTTGTGTTGTTATCCATATAAAATATCTCCTTTTGCCCTCCGGAGTACACTCTGCAATGAAAGCAGCCGCTCGTTCCGAAGAACAAACGGCTGTAGTCCAAAATATATTCCGTTGCCGGAATGTATGACAATTTGTCAGTACTATTCTGCAGGTGCAGAAGGTGTGGCAGGAGCGGATTGTGAAGGCTGCGCAGGTGACGGAGCCGGGAAAGCAGGCTGCTCTGTCGCTGCTTTCTCTATATCATTGGTGATATCCACCTGATTATTTGACATTCCTGTAGTAAATGAGGCAATCACAGATACAACAAGCACAAAAGAAACAAGTCCCCACGTAACTTTCTCAAGGATGTTTGCTGTCTGCCTTACTCCGAAAGTCTGGTTGCCTGCAACGAAATTACTTGCCATGCTGTCGCCCTTGCCGCTCTGCAACAATACTACGATTGTAAGGAGAATGCTCGCCAATACAATCAATACCACAAGAATAGTAAAGAGTATATTCATAATTCGATTTATTTTTCCAATTGTCTCAACCTGTCAATAAGACTTGCAAAGTAAGCACTTTTTTCTGGGAATGCCAAAATAAGTTTGTCATAGATTCGTATGGCCTCTTCATAATACCCCTGCTCTGCATAGATACCGGCCATCGTCTCGGTACAGAAATCCACATCATCCGTATCAGAAAGATTGGAAGTTTCTGAAGTACGCTTTGCCTTAAATCGAGCAAAAACAGCATCCTCATCACGCCTGACCTCTTCATATTGAGAGCGAGTAAAGAAATCTCCCCCAGGAATTCTCTTCTCCTTAGCCACCTTGTCAGTACTGTTCTTTTTTCCATCTATATAGGAAGCAAGCAGGGTCTCCAAGTCGTCATCAGAATAATCTACCACTGATGCCCTGCGGAACAGTTTTGCTATAATCTCCCTATCAACTACATACATCGCTTGGTCGGCAAACTGGGATTCTCCCCAACTGTCAGCCCCAAGACCTGCCATCCGACGGCACAACTCAACCCGTGCACCTGCATACCAAGGATATATATTCACAACCCCGGCAAGCTCATCCATTGTCAAAGACTTGAGATCAATAGTCTTGTTCTCCATCACATCTATTTATTACCAGTTCGCCACCGTAGCGTTGAATATATCTTCGCATATCTTCTCTATAATCTCTTCTGTAAGAGAACTTTCAACCGCATCAAGAGACTGCGTGGAATCATAGTCCGCATATGCGGAGAAAGACTTCCCGTCAAAATCATCTTCCGGATACTTCCTATTGGTAAATGATATCTTCACTGTGACAGTCAGACGGTTCTGAGCTGCAACTTCATCGGCTGTCACGGCCATGGCTCGGACATCGTAACCGGTAATCTCTCCTGCGATCTCAATATCCCCATCCATATCGACCTGTTCAAGCCTTGTCATCTTTCGAAATTTGTCCTTGAGAGCCTCTGTCATGTCATTGCTTAATGTAGGATTGACTTTAAGAGCCTTATACTCGAAATAATCAATGGTCACAGTCTTCACATCTGGCTGGATAGAAGTACCGGAAAATGAATATATTCCGCATTCCGTCATGACAAATGCGGCCAATCCTATGCAACATAGGCGTACTACTTCCTGTACAAGTCTCATAATCCTAATCCTCCTTCTTCATATTTCTATATTCGGGCGGAAGTTTCCTATACAGGGTTCTTTCAGATATGCCAAGCTCCTCTGCGGCCTTCTTCCTATTGCCTCCATGTTTCTCCAGGGCTTTTCTTATAAGATCACTGCTGGTCTTGGATATAGACAGATCCTCCTCAGGTTCTGCCTTTTCAACTTTCTCATGAGCCACTGCCTCTGACTCATGAGCTACTGCATCTGACTGGATCGAATGGTCATTACCCTCCTGGACATCTACATCTGATGAAGCTTTATTCCAATATATCTCCGGTTTCGAAAGATAGTCCACATGAGCCGGCAACTCTGGGGCAAATTTCGTCTGCGCTGCAGATACCGAAGTCTGCTCTTTCTTGACAAATTCTCCGGACGCAATAATTTTCTTCAAGTTATTGACTTCTGCACTAAGGCTATACAAAGCCTTGAAGATCTCCTGCCGGTCTTGCTCCGTGATCGTATCAGAAGCATTGCGATATTTGACAGGCAAGGCGTTGACATCCTCCTTGGGCAGATACTCGGCAAGGGTCTTGGCATTCACTTCGCATCTTCCTGTACCTGGGGTCAGCTTCTGCCCTTCAAGAGCTGAGACCGTATCAGCTATATTCTTTAGTTGCCTTATGTTGCCTGGCCAGCGATAGGAAGTCAGCAACTCTATGGCATCACGGGTTAGGACGATCTTGCTCATTCCATATTTATCAGAGAAATCGGAGGTAAACTTTCTAAATAGCAAATAGATATCTTCTTTCCTATCTCTTAAGGCAGGCATTCTTATCTGTATTGCATTTAACCTATAATATAGGTCTTCTCTGAATTTCCCTTGGGCGACGGCATAAAGTAGATCCACATTTGTAGCAGCAATGACCCTTACATCGGTTTTGCTTACCTTAGAAGAGCCTACTCTCATATATTCTCCTGATTGCAGTACTCTTAGGAGCTTGGCCTGAGAAGGAAGAGGCAACTCCCCTACTTCATCCAGGAACAACGTCCCTTTGTCTGCCTCCTCGAAATACCCTTTCCTTGCCTCAATAGCTCCTGTAAATGAACCTTTCTCGTGACCGAAAAGTTCGGAATCTATCGTACCTTCAGGAATAGCCCCACAATTGACGGCAAAATACTTTGCATTCTTACGAAGACTGGCCTGATGTATTATCTTGGGTATATTATCCTTACCGACACCGCTCTCTCCGGTGACAAGAACTGTCAGATCGGTAGGAGCCACGGCTATAGCCATTTCCAAAGCACGATTGAGAGCAGGATCATTGCCTATTATATCGTACTTGTTCTTGAGTCTCTGTAAATCTTGTGCGTCCATACTGACAAAGTTACAAAAAGGGTCGAAAATATAACCATTCAATATAGATATTTGAGGAATTATTACTACCTTGGCGCAAATTTTGAATAATTCATATTTTTGTGTTTAAATAGTTATTTTTCATCATGAAAAAGGAAATCAAATTTTTGGCAGTTGCTGCTCTTGGGCTTGCCGCTGCCGCTTGTGCTTCTCCTTCTAAGATGGCAGAGATGGCCGACAGCGTCACAGTTACCTGCGACCCCTCACCTCTTGAAGTTGTAGCAGGGAAAATCGATGCTACAGTTGCTGTAACTTATCCTGCTGACTATTTCCATCCGAAAGCCATACTTGAGGTTACCCCTGTACTCGTTTACGATGGTGGAGAGCTCAAGATGACTCCATTCATGTTCCAGGGCGAGAAAGTTAAAGACAACTACACCGTAGTATCTTCAGACGGCCAGACCGTTACCGAGAAAGTTCATTTCGACTATGTAAAGGGTGTGGAGCAGTCTCACCTCGAACTTCGCGGTGTTGTGAAATACAAGAACAAATCCATTGACCTTCCTGTAAAGAAAGTCGCTGACGGTGCCAACACTACTTACATGCTTGCAGCATTCGGCAGTTGCACAGGATATGTTCCTTTCAAGGCTGACAATTATCAGGAAGTAATCCCTCAGACAGCTGAAGGCCAGATCCTCTACACAATCAACTCTGCAGATGTTCGCAGCAAAGAGCTCAAATCTGCTTCTATTAAGGATTTCCAGGCTGCTCTCGATGAGATCAAGAACAACGAGAGGAAGACTCTTAAAGGCACTGAGGTCGTAGCTTACGCTTCACCTGATGGTGGACAGGAACTCAATGCAAAACTTTCCGACAAGCGTGCTAAGACTGCAGACAAGGCTTGGAACAAAGTTGTTAAGGGCAAAGATGTCGCTGAGCCTGAGGTTAAGAGCGTTGGTCAGGACTGGAACGGCTTCCAGGAGCTCGTTTCTGAGTCTAACATCGAGGACAAGGATCTTATCATTCGCGTTCTTTCAATGTACAGCGATCCTGCCGTTCGTGAGAGCGAGATCAAGAACATGTCAGAGGTATACACTGTCCTCAAGAAGGAAGTTCTCCCTGCACTTCGTCGTGCAAGATTCATTGCCAACGTTGAGTACAAGAACTACACTAAGGATGAGCTTCTCAAGCTCGTCGAGGAGAACAGCGATGTTCTTGACGAGGAGGCTCTTCTCCGTTCTGCAACTCTTGTAAAGGATGCCAAGACAAAAGAGGCTCTCTACAAGAAAGCCGTAGAGAAATTCAATAGCGACCGTGCTCAGTTCAACCTCGGTGTCCTCTACCTTAACAATGAGGATCTTGCTGCTGCCGAGAAGGCATTTGCAAAGGTTAATACCAAGGATGCTGACCTTGAGAACGCAAAGGGTGTAATCGCTCTCCGCAAGGGTGACCTCGCTACCGCTGAGAAGGCATTCAACGCTGCCGGTGAGGCTGGTAAGGCTAACCTTGCTATAGTTGATATCCTCAATGGCAATTATGCAAAGGCCGCTGCCGCTCTTAAGGGTACCAACAGCTTCAATGAGGCTCTTGCTGACGTACTCGTAGGTAAGCTCGACGAGGCTTCTGCAGCACTCAAGTGCCAGTGCCCTAAGGCCAATTACCTCCGTGCTATCATCGCAGCTCGTCAGGGCAAGGCTGCCGATGTCAAGACATATCTTGAGAAGGCTAGCAAAAACAAAGTTCTTGCTGCCCGTGCAGAGAAAGATATTGAGTTCGCTCAGTATAGGTAATCCAAGCTAATTGCTATACACAATTAAGAGGTTGGCCGCAAGGTCAGCCTCTTTTTTTATGTCTTTATAAAGACTTTCCTCAATCAAGGCAAGGTAATAGTACTATAAAACCTGATCGAGCCTTAGGGGGGCTTGATTCGAGGCGGAATAACCCAACAACCTATCACTCTCCCTCATTAGATGATAGTTGGCAACTACAAGGGCAGATATTAGATGATAGATGGAGCTACAAAGGGCAAGTATCAAAGCTATACAAGAGGGAGCAGTAAAATCAAAGGCCATCAAGATGGTACATCGGAAAGATCTACAAACGTCTAATATCAAGGCTACACAGTGGCACAGTTGAAAGTGACACGATTGATAGAAGCACTTATTCATAAGCCGCTTATTTTTATATGGATTTTCCAGGATGTATCTATGACTTCTTGAAAAGAATCGCTAAGCTATCAGACGGCGAAAAAGTCTGACGGTGAAAAAGGGGGATGGTCTCAATATATCTTTAATTTAGAAATAACACGTTTATGAGGTGATGCATAAACACAAAAGAAGGGAGATGACCGCAAATGCGGTATCTCCCTTCTTCATATGGATAGTGTTTGGTTTATTTCTTTTCAGTCTCCTTTGCAAGCTGCTTGCGCGCTTTCCATGTCTCAGCATCAAACATTATCGGAGTACCGATGAATATTGAGGCATAAGTACCGAAGCATATACCGAGAATCAAGGCTACGGACAGACCTCTTATGGACTCACCTCCGAATATTGCAATGGCTAGCATTGTTACCAAAGTAGAAGCGGAAGTATTGATGGTTCTAGTAAGAGTAGCATTCAATGCAAGATTGGCATTGGTCTTAAGATCCATCTTGGGATGCAATGTCTTGAGTTCACGAATCCTATCGAAGATCACGACATTATCATTGATAGCATATCCGATAATAGTCAGGATTGCCGCAATAAAGGTCTGGTCAACATCAAGATTGAAAGGCAGGATGCCAGAGAACAAGGAGAAGAAACCTATCACGATGATAGCCGTATGAGTAAGCGATACAACACCGCCAAGACCCCACGTCCAGCCCTTGAACCTTACTGCTATATAGGCGAATATAACGAACAGCGCTATTACGACAGCTATGATTGCCGAACGCTTCATGTCGTTTGCGATAGTCGGACCAACCTTGTCAGAAGAAATGATACCGTTAGGATTGTCGAGAGTAGAAGTAAACTCGTCAATCGTAAGGTCTTTCTCTGCAAAGAGGCCTTTCAACGCGTTGAAGAGCTTGTTCTCAACCTCAGTATCAACCTCAGAAGACTCATTCTCAACTTTGTACTTGGTAGTAATCTTCATCTGGCTCTCACCGCCGAACTGCTTTACCTCGACAGTCTCTCCAAACTCTTTCTCAGTAGCCTCTCTTACAGCCTCAGCAGTAACCGGCTGGTCGAAACGGACTACATAAGTACGGCCTCCAGTGAAATCAACACCATATGTAAAGCCCTTAGTAAAAATAGAAACAAGAGCTATAACTATAAGGATACCTGAGAACGTATATGAGAATTTCTTCTTTGAGAGGAAGTCAATATTGGTATGTTTGAGGAAGTCCTTGGTAATCTTCGTCTCGAAAGAAATATCCTTGCCCTTGCTTGCTCTTCCGTCGAAAATCAGACGGGTAATAAAGATAGAAGTAAGGACTGACGTGAAGATACCGATAATAAGTGTCGTTGCGAATCCCTGTACAGGACCTGAACCGAATACGAAGAGGACTATACCTGTAAGCAAGGTTGTCACCTGACCATCGATAATAGCCGAGTAAGCATTGGAATAACCGTCTGCAATAGCCTTGGACAGACCCTTTCCTGCCGCCAGTTCCTCCTTGATACGTTCATATATGATCACATTGGCATCAACCGCCATACCCATCGTAAGGACAAGACCTGCGATACCAGGCAATGTCAGTACAGCACCAAAAGATACAAGGATTCCGAAGAGGAAGAGTACATTGCAAAGCAGCGCTATATCAGCCACGACACCGGCTCTGCTGTAGAAGAAAATCATGTACAGGAGAACCAATACGAAAGCTATTACAAACGAAACAAGACCAGCACGTATTGACTCGCTACCGAGAGAAGGTCCTACAACCTGCTCCTGAATGATCTTTGCAGGAGCCGGAAGCTTTCCTGAGTTGAGCACATTTGCAAGGTCAGTAGCCTCTTCAACTGTAAAGTTACCAGAGATTTCAGAACTTCCTCCAGTTATCTCCGTATTGACAACAGGATAAGAATATACCAAATCATCTAGAACAATTGCAATCTGCCTACCGATATTGTCCTTGGTTAGCCTTGCCCAAATCGATGCGCCTTCGGCATTCATCGTCATTGAAACGGTAGGATTGCCCTGATTGATGCCCTGGCCGTTGTATGATACTCGGGCATCTGTGACTGCACCTCCGTCAAGAGGAGCCTTACCGTCACGTGTGGCTGCCTTGATGGCTACAAGCTCATAGACATTACCACCCTGGATATAAGAAGAAGGCTTGACTAACCATTTTGGCCTAAACTCGCTGGGAAATATAGCCTTGGCAACAGGAGAATTAAGAAGCCTGTTGACTACGGCTGTATCACCACCTTGTGCAAAACCTATGCAGGCTCCGTTTCTTGCTCCAGAAGGCTGGAGAACAGCAAAGAGGGGATGAGCCTTCTTGTATTCCTCCAGTGCCTTTGCATCTGAAGCAGACTGACTAAGTGCAGAGTCAAGCAGCTGTGGTGCTGCTGAAGAATCTACTGCCTGCTCCACGGCTCTTGCTTCAGGCTCAGCGACTTCAGTAGAGTCATTGCCATCTATATTAGCTTGTGCCAATGCCGCATCAGCTTCTTGAAGATAAGGATAGATCTCTGAATTTTCATAAGTTGTCCAAAACTCAAGGGAAGCTGTTCCCTGAAGGAGTTTCCTCACACGCTCAGGTTCCTTTACACCAGGCAGCTCTACAAGTATGCGACCAGTATTGCCAAGTCTCTGGATAGAAGGCTGGGTGACGCCAAATCTGTCTATACGGTTACGGAGGACATTGAATGAGTTGGCTACCGCACTCTCGGCATTTTCGCGAATCACTGTTAGGACCTCTTCATCCGTAGACTGCGGAGATATTGACTTGGAGAGTTCCAAAGTACCGAACACCTGAGCAAGACGCTGCCCGTGAGAGACTTCTTTCCATGCCTGTGCAAACAAGGTGATGAAGTCATCAGACGAATTTACACTTCTCTCCTTGGCGAGGGCAAGAGCCTGATTGAACTCGGGAGTCTTATTCTCTCCTGCAAGGGAGCTAACAAGATCCTCAAGCTGCACCTGAAGCATCACGTTCATACCGCCTTTAAGGTCAAGTCCAAGGTTGATCTCCTTGGCCTTAACATCCTTATAAGTATACCCGAAATATACTTTCTGATTCGAAATAGAATCGATATACCAGCGGTTCTTGACCTTGGCAAGAGAATCGAGATAATAGGCCTTGTCGATCTCCGGAATATCGGAGAATGCAGCACTCTGCTTGAACACCTCTATCTGCTCACTGGCATACTTCTTCGCTTTATTCTCCTGAATATTGGTTACAAGAGTGAAAGACAGCTGCCAGATGCAGGCGAGCCCCAACAGAATGGCCACAGCCTTAATTGCACCTTTGCTTTGCATTTGATGATATTTTATTAATTATATTTTCGCAAAATAGAATGCAAATTTATCTAATTTTTTTGTAGAAAGAAACTATCTCTCCGAAATAATAATAGCTCTCTACTTTTACTATCTTTGCATAATCCCATGTGATCTGGTTATGATGAAGATAATCGCACATCGGAAGTAACAACAGATAAGATAACTGAGATATGGTCGCACTCGCAACATTGCTGATCACATGCGCACTAACTGCCAGGCCCGCAATAACAGGCGCGGACTATCAAGGAAAGATAAATATAGACAAGCTTAGGGCGGAAGCTGATTCTCTGACAAGAAAATACAGATTTGCCGAAGCGGTAAGCCTGTATAGCGAAGCAAAGGAACTCGCGGATTCTGTCCAGTCTGCCGCAATCGATGAGGTGATGGCCACTGTACAGAACGGGGAGAGTATGACCGCATTCTGCAGCACTCCCGTGTGCCTCGCTCGGCAGAAATTTCCTATACGGGATTTTTTTCTTTATTATCCGCTTGAGGACAAGAGTTGGCATCCGACTCCCAACCAACTTGACTCTACGGCAGGGGACATATTTGCACCTGCAGTCTACATGACTGAAAGTGATACTAGACTGTTCTGGTCGGCAAAAGATAGCGATGGTATACGGAACATCTATTTCTCAAAGAAAGACAGCATCTGGTCTGCTCCAGCTCTGCTCAACGAGCAGCTCACTTCTGACTCAGATGAGATTTTCCCTATGCTGTCTCCTGACGGGAAGCAGCTTTTCTTTGCGTCCAAAGGGCTTTACGGCATGGGTGGCTACGACCTTTATGTGTCGACTTGGGACGAGGAGAACAGAGACTGGGGACTTCCTGTCAATATGGGTTTTCCATATTCTTCGCCTTATGACGATTTCCTTTTCATCAATACTGCTGACGGGAAATATTCGATCTTCGCTTCCAACAGAGACTGCCAGAGTGACAGCGTGAGTATATATGTGCTCGAATATGATAGCATGCCGGTAAGGAAAGCTATAGATTCTCCTGAGAATCTTGCAAAACTTTGTGCACTCACCCCGACATCAGATAAAGCTGTTATGAGTGGACCTACGACAGATAGAAGCAACGAGGCCGCAAATGACGACGTGGTAGAATATTCACGGAAACTCCGTACCATAAGGGAACTTAGAGACTCCTTGTATAGTTGGTCGGTGGCATTGGACGGTTACAGAAGTAGCTTTAACGAGGCAGATGACAATGAGCGTCAACGGCTCTCGGCTCTAATCTCAGAGAAAGAAGCAGTTCTGCCGCTCCTCAAAGACTCACTTGCACGCATGAGCAACGCCCTTCAGCAGATTGAAGTAGGATTTTTGAAGAAAGGCGTTGTAATAGATCCTGAGAAATTACAGCAGGAAGCCGACAAAGAGATCATAGGGGCGACATCCGGATATGTGTTCACAAGACATGATATCGGAAAGCCCCTGCATCTTGACATGATGAAGCCGAAACCGTCATTTGACTATTCTTTCCAGATACTGCCGGAGGGAAGGTTTGCTGAGGACAACACTCTTCCAAAAGGACTGATATACCAAATACAGCTGTTTGCCTTGTCAAGGAAAGCCACTACAAGTCAGCTTCGGGGCATTTCACCTGTATTTGAGAGCATATCTACAGGCAAATACATTTACTCTGCTGGAATTTTCCACACATACAAGGACGTATTGGGGAGTCTCAACAAGGTAAAGAGGGCAGGCCTTCGTTCGGCTTTCATTGTAGCCTTCAATGACGGAGTTAAGATAAGTGTACCAACAGCAAGGAAGATTGAGTCCGAAACTCACGAGATCTTCCAGATACGAATATATCCTACTGATGGAGAAGCTCTTGCCCAATCTGAGATAGGAGCAGTAAGATCGGCAACAAATGCAGACATGGCAAAAGTAAACGAAGATGGAAGGGTCTCTTATATCCTCGGGCCGTTCGCTGATAGGACAGAAGCCGAGCATGTTCTTTATGTTCTTAAGACAGCCGGAATAGCCGAGTCTGAGATAGAATCCGCTGGATATAATAAGGATCTCTAATTATTTTGCTATATTTGACTATAACCATATATAATTCATACATTATGGGATTAGTAATTACTCTTATCCTTGTCGGCATAATCTTGATTTTTGTCGAGATACTTCTAATACCCGGTGTCGGGATTGCCGGAATCTTAGGACTGCTTTCCCTCTGCGGATCATCGTACTTTGCATTTGACATATTTGGCCCCCTTGGAGGTACTATAGTGACTCTGATTGACATAGCATTAGTTACCATATTGGTGTTCTACGCACTCAGAGCCAAGACCTGGAAGAAACTTGAGCTTGACACCATCCTAGAGAACAAGCCGGAACCCCATTTCCCTGCCATAGGAGACAAAGGAAAGACTATCACAAGACTCGGCCCTATGGGAAGTGCCCGCATCGACAATGAAACATATGAAGTCACTGCCCTTGAGGGCATGATAGATTCCGGCACAGACATAGAAGTGGTACATATAGAGAATAACAAGATCTACGTGAAGCCAGTGATGTCCAATGATGCTTTCTGAGAGCATATCCACAATACATACAGCCTTTTATCAATTTTCAAACAATAAATCATGTTAAGCGCAATTCCTATCGCGATCTGGATCGGTATATTGATTATCGGCCTGATTATTCTACTCTGGTTCTTCCCAGTAACACTGTGGTTTCAGGCAATTCTTTCTGGGGTTCATATTCCCTTGATACAATTAGTACTGATGAGATGGAGGGGAGTCAATCCCACCACTATAGTCATTGCCATGATAACCGGAACCAAGGCCGGTCTCAAACTAAGGGCAAATGAACTTGAGGCTCACTATCTTGCCAAAGGAAATGTTGTCAAGGTTGTAAATGCCCTAATCTCGGCCGACAAAGCCAACATACCGCTCGACTTCAAGACAGCTGCCGGCATTGACCTTGCTGGACGTGACGTATTTGAGGCTGTACAGATGTCGGTCAACCCTAAGGTTATCAATACCCCGCCTGTAACGGCTGTAGCAAAGAATGGCATACAGCTCATATGCAAAGCACGTGTGACAGTAAGGGCCAACATCAACCAACTTGTAGGAGGAGCAGGCGAGGAGACTGTGCTTGCCAGAGTAGGCGAGGGTATAGTATCGTCCATAGGCTCGGCAGAAAGCCACGCAGAAGTGCTTGAGAAGCCTGAATCCATATCGAAAGTTGTACTGGGCAAGGGCCTTGACGCTGGGACGGCTTTCGAGATCTTGTCCATCGATATCGCAGACATCGATATAGGAAAGAATATCGGTGCTGTACTGCAGATGGATCAGGCAGATGCCGACAAGAATATAGCTCAGGCAAGGGCCGAGGAGAGAAGGGCTATGGCCGTGGCCGAGGAGCAGGAGATGAAGGCAAAGGCGCAGGAAGCCAGGGCTAAGGTTATCGAAGCTGAAGCTCAGGTTCCGCTTGCAATGGCCGAAGCTTTCAGAAAAGGCAATCTTGGGGTCATGGACTATTACAAGATCAGAAATGTCCAAGCCGATACCGAGATGCGCGAAAATATCGCCAAGCAGTAGGCCTACTCAGAACAGGATTCCCGACAGCAAAACCACAGCGATTGTGATTGGGGCTATATACTTTATAAGGAAATAAACGATAGGGAAGCTCCATACATTGAACTTCAATGTACCGCTGTTGGTAAACTCGTCGAAGACCTCGGACCGCTTCATTTTCCAACCTACGAACACAGAGAAAAGCAAAGCACCGAGAGTCATCAAGAAATTGGAAGACATTTTGTCGCAAAGAGAGAAGATATTGTTACCAAGCAACTTAATGTCTGAAAGAGGCCCGAAAGACAGAGAACAAAGAGCACCAAGCAGCCATGTACCGACAAACACGGTCATGGCTGCATTTGTTCTCTTGAAGCCTTTCTCTTCAACAAGATAAGACACTCCGACTTCCAAAAGCGAGATAGCACTTGTAAGGGCTGATATAAGTACTGACAGGAAAAACAATATGGCAATAACGCCTCCAGCTATCGGTGCGTGTTCGCTCATTGTAGAGAAGACATGAGGAAGCGACTCGAAGATCAGGCCCGGGCCGGATCCAGGTGCAATCCCGGCAGAGAATACTGATGACATAACCGCAAAACCGGCTATAAGGGCAAACAACAGGTCTGACCCTGCCGTTCCTATGCCTGAAAGCAGGAGATTTTCTTCTTTTCTTATATATGATGAGTAGACTAGTATCGTCCCGATACCGAGAGATAGAGAGTAAAATGACTGTCCTACGGCAGCTGCCACCACTTGAGGTGTTATTTTTGAAAAATTCGGCTGTGCCATATATTTGACACCTTCTATCGCACCGGGAAGAGTAAGAGAATAGACAAGTATCACCACGACTAGAACAAAAAGAAGAGGAATACTGAAGTTGCTGAATTTCTCAATCCCACCCTTGACCCCGGCCATGATAACAAATGTGCTCATTCCAAGGAAAATGGTGTGATACAGCAGTGGAGCCCAGGGAGATGATATAAACGAAGAGAACATATTGGAGAAGCTTGCTTCGGTAAGCCCTTTGAAACCGAAACCAAGAGAGCGGACCAAATACTCGACTGACCATCCACCCACAACGCTATAATAAGATACAATTATCAGCGGGGAAATAATAGTGAGAACTGATATCCATTTCCATACAGTACCTGGAGCAAGAAGATTCATGGCTCCATATGTATTTGCCCCTGACCGTCTTCCTATAATGGACTCTGCCAGGAAAATCGGGAGTGACAGGAATACCGATGCAAGGATATATACGACTATGAAAGCCGCTCCTCCGTATTCTCCTGCGAGATAAGGAAATCTCCATATATTACCAAGCCCTATTGCAGAGCCGGACATGGCGAAGATCACTGCGACCTTACTGCCGAAATGTTCTCTATTCTTACTCATATTTGTCAAGTTCGTTTCCGCGCAAAGCACGGGATAAATTTTCTCACGCTGGCCTATCGCCTGGTATATCTAACAAAACGGTATCGTATACCGTTCTCCTCATCCTCACTATATTCAGTAGCCGATGCTAGTTGCCATATTGACGGTTCTATCTTTGGAAAGTATGCGTCTGCTCCATCGACAACAGCTCTCACTTCTGTAATCAAGAGCTCGTCTGCAATGCCTATAGCCCGATCGTATGTCTTTGCCCCTCCGATCACAAAGACCTGGTCAGGAGCATGCTCGTCTGACATTGGTACTAATGCTTCTCTCAAGGCTTCTTCAAGAGACGGAACCACTACTATACCTTCTTCATGTAACGGACATTTACTCACTACTATGTTCTTGCGTCCTTTGAGAGGGCGTCCCAAAGAGAGCCAAGTATTGTAGCCCATTATCACTGGGAAACCGAGAGTCGTCTTGCGGAAGAACTTCATATCTCCCGAAATATGCCACAGAAGAGCATTTCCTTTCCCTATGGCACCGTCTTCCGCTAATGCGGCTATAAGTATAATCTTCATAGTCAGACAGCTACCGGAGCCTTGATTGCGGGCCAAGGATCATAGCCTTCAAGTTTAAAATCCTCATAACGGAAGTCGAAAATATTTTTGACGTCCGGATTGATGACCATCTGGGGAAGCTGCCTCGGAGTCCTTGAAAGCTGGAGATCCACCTGATCTAAATGGTTGAGATAGATATGCGTATCTCCGGTAGTATGGATAAATTCTCCGGGCTTGAGGCCACATGTAGAGGCAATCATCATTGTCAGCAGAGCGTACGATGCTATGTTGAAAGGCACACCAAGGAAAGTATCCGCACTGCGCTGATAGAGTTGACAAGACAATTTCCCGTCGGCTACATAGAACTGGAAAAGGCAGTGGCAAGGTGGAAGAGCCATCTTGTCTATCTCACCTGGATTCCAGGCAGTTACGATGAGCCTTCTTGAGTCAGGATTGCTGCGTATCTGCTCCACAACCTGCGAAAGCTGGTCTATACTGCGTCCATCCGGAACGGGCCAACTGCGCCACTGATGCCCGTACACGGGGCCGAGATTGCCGTCCGGATCTGCCCATTCATCCCATATTGATACACCATGCTCTTTGAGATACTTGATGTTGGTATCTCCTGCTATAAACCACAACAATTCGTATATGATAGACTTGAGGTGGACTTTCTTTGTTGTCAGCAAAGGGAATCCTTCATTCAGGTCAAACCTCATCTGATACCCAAACACGCTCTGCGTACCGACTCCTGTCCTGTCATGCTTTATGACACCATCCTTTCGTATATGTCTCAGAAGGTCAAGATACTGCTTCATTTCTTTACAGAAAATGCGAAAATGATTGCCTGACCAAAGACTTCTCCCGGTCTAAGTACCGTTGTGGGATAATCCGGCTCGTTGGGAGAGTCCGGATAATGCTGACACTCAATCGCCACTGCATCATAGTCATGATATATGTGACCCTTCTTGCCAACAGGGCAGCCTTCAAGCCAGTTGCCAGTATATATCTGTACCCCCGGCTGTGTAGTCAGCACCTCAAGGCGTCTTCCGCTCTTTGGTGAATACAACTCGGCAGCCGACTGTATCTGACCTTCCTGATACCCGTCTATGAGGAAGCAGTTGTCATACCCCTTACCGTATTTAAGAGCGGGGAAATCCGCTTCTATATCCTTGCCTAGTTCCTTTGCTGTCACAAAATCCATAGGCGTTCCTGCAACAGGCTCGGAAGCACCTACAGGAATGAGAGTGTCATCTGTAGGTAGATATTCGGAAGCATTCAGCTTAAGTATATGATGAAGTACTGTACCTGATCCTTCTCCGTCAAGATTGAAATAGGCATGGTTCGTAAGATTGAGAACGGTAGGAGCATCTGTCTCGGCTGTAAATGTAAGTGTAAGCTCATTGTCTTCTGACCACTCGTATCTTGCCACGGTCTTCAGGTTGCCAGGATATCCGGCCTCTCCGTCTGCGGAGAAATACATAAACTCCACGGCATCCCCGTCTACACGGCTGTCCCACACCTGATTCTGGAAGCCATCAGGACCTCCGTGAAGATGATTGCAGGCATTATTTATAGGGAGAGTGTATTCCTTGCCGTCAAGGACAAATTTACCCTTTGCTATCCTGTTGGCATAGCGGCCGGGGCATTTTCCCGCACATGGGCCGTCTCCAAAATACGACTCGGGCGAATCATACCCTATGACCACATCTCCTAGAACTCCTTCTCTGTCAGGCACGCATACCGACACTATACCGGCTCCGATGCTTGACAATTCCACATATGCTCCGGCTTCGTTGGTTATCCTGTAGAGGTAAATCTCGTTTCCGCCGGAAGATTTGCCCCAAAGCTGTCTGTTTATCTTCATTGTGATTGAATGCGGAATGTACCGCACATATTCTCAAATTTAGGATTTTTCCGAGACATTTTCAAGATAGACAAAAATTCTTTGAGGGTCGGCATCCTTGAATATCACTTTCTTGTTACGATCAAGAAGATACAGAGAAGGAATAGCCCTCACATTGTATGTAAGATCAGTCCTTATCGTATAAGTATAGTCATAACCACAGATCCATTCTTTGGGATACTCTGATGAATACTGCTTCCATTTGTCAATCTCCAGATCGATATACAGATCGACAACCTTAAGCCTGCCGGAGTCTTCAAGCTTAGATATCAAGCGGGAGGACAAAATATTGCCTGTAATCTCTTTGCAAGCGGGGCAACCCGGATTGGAGAAGAAGAGAAGCAGATACTCGGCATCTACGCCATAAAGCGTCCGCCTTCTGCCCTTCGTATCTTCGAACCTTATATCAGCGGCCTTGGTACCAACTCTGTTAAGAGCACACATGTCAGCCTCATATGCATAAGACAGCCGGTTTTCCTCAGGCAGCAGGGGAGTCTTGGCCAATCCTTCCGCGAAAGGGAGGTAGAATTCCTCATTACGGGCAGGAGAATTTGCATCGTACCAGTATTTGCGTGCAAGAGCCGTAATGGTTGCGAATGTATTGGAAGCAGTATCCTTGATTGCAGCCTTCTCCATTGAAGCATAAAAATCCCGCACTATTGTATAATACTTGCTCGGAGCAGTCTCCCACAAAAGTGTAGTATACAGGCCAAACTGCTGCTCAACTACTTCCTTGTCTATGCTTTCCATATAGGAAGAATCGCATCTTCCACCGGAGAGTGCAAGCACATTGTCCCAAAAATGAACTATCACATAATCCATCCTGTCGGCACTGTCATCCACCATGGCCGGCACCTGGACTGAAGGGAAGTCCAAAGGCTTGAAAGACGGAGTCTTTGCTGCGTTACGACCACTTTTGCAAGCGGAAAATCCTGCAGCAAATGCCACGACAAGAGTCACAAGGTACGCTATCTTACGCATTTTCTCCTATTTTGGCCTGTGAGATATTGATGATGAAATCACCCATTTTCTCAAGTTCGGCAATAATGTCCATATAGAAGACTCCTGTTTGGTATTTATAGTCAGGGTCTTCTTCTATATTGACAATGTGCTCTTCTCTGAGGGCATTGCGGCACTCGTTGATATTGTATTCTGCATCTTGCGCGTTTGTAATATCCTTAAGTGCAGTATATGGAGCTTTAAGATTATCTATCATCGCCTTGAACGCCTCGTCTATAAGGTCGCACATACGTCCTATACGCTTCAGCTGCTCGGCATCGAAGACAGCGTCATGTTCGTTGCGTCTTGCAAGAATACGTCCTATGGCGTCTCCTGAATCACCGAGACTCTCAAGCTCTCCAATGATCTTGTACATGCCTTTTATCCTCCTTGCAGAAGTCTCCGATATCTCTCCTTTGGATACTTCGTTAAGATAGTCGGCTATCTCGAACTCTATCCTGTCGGTAACTCCTTCGTATTCTATCAGCTTCTCCCTCAGATCATTGAATTTATTGCCATCGGTCTCTCCGACAGCCTGTCTCATATACTGGAAATCTTTGTAGCATATATCAGCGAAATGCACTATCTCCTCCTCTGCCTCATCAAGGGAAAGTTCTGCTGTGGATAGGGGACCTCCCTGAATATATTTCAGCCGATATACCTCTTCTTCTCCGCTCGGAATACGGACTAACATATTGACAAGTTTCTCGATCTGCGGTACGAACCAGATGAGGATCATCGTGTTAATCACATTGAAAATAGTATGCAGTGCACATACGCCATAGAGGACGGCAACACTTATTGCGGGATTAGTATCTATCGCGGTAAGGTCAGCAGTGGTCGGGTTGGGGAAACCGAGAACCTCCACTATATGTCCGATAACCCAAAGGAAAGGATGGAATATCAGCAATACCCACACGACTCCAAATACATTGAATACGGTATGGGCAAGAGCGGCTCTTTTGGCCGAATGATTAGCTACGGAAGCCGCTATATTGGCAGTTATAGTAGTGCCTATATTCTCTCCGAGTACCATTGCAGCCGCCATGTCAAAGCCTATCCAACCATTTGACACAAATACCATAGTAAGAGCCATCGTTGCACTGGAGGCCTGTAGAATAATTGTAAGGAGTGTGCCTATAGCTAAAAATATAAGTACCGATCCGAATCCGTATCCCGTCATGTTCTGGACAAAAGACAATGCTTCCGGATGTTCGTCAAGATTAGGAACAGAGGCTTTTAGGGCTGCCAGTCCCATGATCAATATGGCAAATCCTATGATACACTGTCCGATGCTTCTGTTGTGGCTCTTCTTTGACATAGTGAGCACAAAGCCCAACGCAATCACAGGTATTGCAGCTACACTGATGTCAAAACTGAATCCAAACAGGGCGATAAACCAGGCTGTAAACGTGGTACCGATATTTGCTCCCATTATCACGCCTATGGCATTGGCAAGTGACAGAAGCCCGGCATTGACCATGCTTACTACCATGACAGTAGTTCCGCTGGAAGACTGGATAAGGATTGTGATAATGACGCCTGTAAGTACTCGCTTGAATGGTGTGGATGTCATCGCGGCGAGAAAAGAGCGCAACTTATCTCCTGCCGCTTTCTGAAGACCTTCACTCATTAGAGTCATGCCGTATAAGAACATCGCCAAGGCTCCGAGCAGCGTGAGGATCTGTAGAACTGCCTGCATAAACTAATTTATTCCTAATTTCTGCAAAATTATAAAAATTTGTTAGATTTGCTTTTAGTAGTTGTTTTGAAATAGTTCTAGAATTTTAAGAAGAAAATGGCCTGAAAGGACCATATAAGAGAAGAGATGTATCATTTCAAAACAGCTACTAGTAGCTGTTTTGATTTTTTGTCCTATAGTATACAGATTGTTTGATGACGACAAGTAGTCATCAATATTTCCATAATCGCATTAATTCTGAAGTTTCAATTGAAAAAAGCACATTTCGCAACAGCCTGCCTGCATGCCGTTGCTTCGACCGTCATCCTGCTCCTTGCTTCTTCAATAGTCTGCAATGCCCAGTTCTCAACCAATGGGTACGACCAGGCAAGAATCAAGTGGTACAGTGTGGATTTTCCTTCATACACTATCATTTATCCGGAGAATTGCGACTCTCTTGCTTTTTCCTACGGAAAGGAATTGGAGAGATATCGCGTTGCCGAAGGTATAAGCAGCGGCCTCGTTCCCGGCATATACAATGCAAGACGGACACCTGTCATACTTCATACATGCTATGGACTGTCCAACGGCTCTGTAACCTGGGCTCCGAGGAGAATTGACCTATACACTTTGCCTCAAGCATATGATCCGGAACCGATGCCCTGGATACAGAATCTGGCAGTCCATGAAAGCCGTCATATGGCGCAGATGCAGTTCGGATACAGAGGCCCACTCAAAGTACTTACATGGCTGCTCGGTGACATGGCACAAGGAGCATACTCAGCAATATGGCCAAATACATGGCTGCTCGAAGGAGATGCCGTTACAGCCGAGACGGCCCTTACAAAGGCTGGAAGGGGAAGGTCAGCAGACTTTCTCGAATATTACAAGACAGCATTTGACGAAGGTGATACAAGAGACTGGTATCGATGGAGATACGGCTCATTCCGCCACTATACGCCAGATCATTATGCCTTGGGTTATATGACTGTAGCTGGGGCAAGATACGTGTACAGAGACACGCTGTTTACCAAGCGGTATTTCGACAGGCTTGCAACCAATCCTTTCAGATTCTGGAATACTCAAAAAACCTTACGAGAAGCCTCTGGGCAAGGTTTCAGTGACTCATTCCGCACGATAAGGGAGACCTTCCATTCCATATGGGAAGAGGATGTAAGGAAGAGGGGAGAAGAGACTTCTTATGACTTCATGGAAGACACTGATAGTTGGTATTCTGAGCCTTACGGCATTGTAGAGACAGAGGGCAAGATATACGCGGTCATTTCTGGGCTAAGGGAAAGCCCTGTCTTGTCTATATACGATTCTACAAGCCGGAGATTCAAGGAGATACGTCCTTTTGCCGAAGGAACGAGCCGTCTAAGAGCATCTAACCGAAGGCTTTGGTGGAGCGAGGGTATACCAGACCTCAGATGGTCGCTTAAAATGACTTCCAGGATAAGGTGTTATGATACAGTGACCGGTAAAATCACAACTCTTACAAAGTCCGGAAGAATGTTCAATCCTTATCCGTCTGAAGACGGGAAGAAGGTCGCGGCTATATCCCTGCCTTATGAAGGAGGAAGTGAGGCTGTTGTCATCAGCACCTTAGACGGAAAGGTCTTGGCAAGGCGGACAATGCCAGACTCTCTACAGGCTGCTGAAATCTGTCTGATGGGCGACGAGGCTGTCATTCTCGGCATATCAAATGGAGGCTCTGCCCTATATAGACTAAAGTCGGACTTGTCTGGGGAGCTTATACCCGTCACAGAGCCACTGCCCATAAGCATCCGCAATCTACAATACTCGGATGGAGCGGTTTATTTCACATGTGACCGAAACGGCAACAACGAATTGTACTGCACACGACCAGGTTCAGTGGAGATCAGACAAGTAACGTCCCTAAGACATGGAGGAGACGAATTCTTCATGGGTAAAGACAGGGTATATTTCACTGTCTTGAAGGCGGATGACAGGCTACTGTGTTCTGCTTCCTGCATTTCTCCATGGGAAGTTGATTTTTCCAGCATTCACAGATACAAGGTTGCCGAGACACTTTCCTCTCAGGAGAAAGCGGCCGCACTGAAGGTCGGGATAAAGTGGCCTGAACACACCGATACTGAGACAATACGTTCGACACCAGAGCGATACAGGAAGATACCTCATATATTCAGATTTCACTCCTGGGCTCCGGTATATTTCGACTATGACAACATAAGCTCTCTTGGAGGGGACACAGACCTTGACAAGATTGCGACTGCCGGGGCTACGGCTCTATTCCAAAACAGTCTCGGAACTGCTTGGGGTTCAGTAGGATATTCTTTCCATTCAGATCCTTACTACTATCTCACTGGCAGGAAATCAAGGCACTCCGGACACTTCCGATTCAACTACAGTGGACTCTATCCTGTATTTTCGTTATCGGCAGACATAGGGGAGAGGAATGCCATACAATATGCAAGGACTCATATACAGACCAGATCTTCTACTGAAAGGATTGAAGGCTATCTCTTGGACAGTCCTCTCGTGAAAATAGATGCCAATGTATATATACCCTTCAACTTCTCTTCATCTGGCTGGCAACGAGGAATGATTCCTATGGTATCTTATTCATTCACCAACGACAGATTTGACAAGAGTATCTATGCTCGGATATATGAGGCTCCGGAATACAAGAAAGCCAAGGAATATATAGTATCTGAAGGCTCTACGGTCTTTATGCAGAGGCTTCAGACATCACTGCGTGGCTATATCTTACGCCCTACGGCATCGTCGTCTGTCTATCCGAGATTTGGAATCGGGGCGGAAGCAGGTTATTCCACAAGGCTTGAGACTGATGAGATATACTCTGCTGCGGCATATCTGTATACTTATGGTTATCTGCCAGGAATTACTCGCAATCAGGGTCTGAAGATAACAGCAAGAGGACAACATCAATTTGAAGCCTGGAGAGGGGAGAGTGCCATCAGTGTGACCCCAAGAGGTTTCGGAGGAAGCCTTGCAAGTTCATTTATCCGCAATTTCGCGAATAACCAACTTCTCTTCACTGCCGATTACGGCATCCCGATCTATGTCGGTGATATCTCCTGCTTCAGTCCGTTTTTCTACATACGGAATTTCGAGATTATCCCACATTTCGACTACACAATGTTCTCTTTAGACAGGAAATTAACTTCCGGAGGGCTTTATAGTGCTGGAGCTACACTTACAGCCGTCATGGCAAATCTCTTATGGATTCCGTATGACACTCGGATAGGAGTACGATTTGGCTGCAATGGAGGAAAGACATACGAAACTCTGAGCAAGGCAGGTGGTCATCCGGATCGCTTCTACGTAGAGGCCGTATTCAGCATTGATCTGTAGAAATGAAATGCTAAGTCCGGCCTTGTACACCAGTCATAACCGCATTGCCGCTACTCTGGTTGCCGAATGGGATAGACAAGCGCAGAGAGACAACTAACCTATTGCCGGCTTTATGAGGCCGAATATTACATATGCTACTATCAAGGTGACTATCACGTTGAACGTCTGGGCTGTAAGGAAAACCTTCAGCGGAGTCCTGTTCTCTTTGCCAAGTATATCCTTGAGCCTTGTCTCAAGACCTATACATACGAAAGCCATGCTGAAAAGTGTGGTCTGGAAACCTTTGGTAACCTTGCCCACAGTCTTTGCCATATCCGGTGCAAGAAGGAAACTGAATACGAGAGAGGCAGCAATCATTCCTATAACGAATTTAGGGAATCTGTCCCATATAAGCCCTGCAGTGGGACGTTCCTGGGTAGTATTACCCCTATAGGCCCACATCATGGATATGATGAAAGCAGCAAGTCCGAGAAGGACATTTTGGGACGACTTGACGATGATTGCCGTTTTTGCCGCTTCTTCAGCCTTGACAAGAGTTCCTGCAGCGGCAACAGCCCCAGTTGTGTCGATCGTACCTCCTATCCAGGCTCCGGCAACCTCAGGACTTAGATTCATAAGAGCAGATAGCCATGGAAGCAAGTACATCATAGGGATAGCTATGATAAGCACGAGAGAGACGACATAGGAGAGCTTCTTACTGTCTCCTTTAATGACTCCGCATGTGGCAATAGCAGCAGACACTCCGCATATTGAGACAGCGCTTGAAAGCATCGTGCCCATCTCTGGGTCAACATTCATCTTACGACCTACCCACCAGCAGAAATACCATACTGAGAACACGACTACAAGAGACTGAGCCAGACCGTATACCCCAGATTTCATCATTTCACCGAAAAGGATTGTCGAACCGAGGCAGATAATGCCGATCTTGATATAAAACTCACTGTTGACGGCTTTCTTGAGGAAGGACGGAAGTGTGAAACAATTGTTGAGAATCAGTCCGTATATTACTGCAAAAAATACTGGCTCAAAACCGCTTTTCTTGATAAACGGTATGTTGGCCGTAAGCTGGGCCAAGAGCGTTATCACGAATATGAACAGAAGAGAGACAACTGTTCCTTTCAGAGGGGCTCTCAATGCCGCCATAGTTACATAGGTCATCAGCAGCACGAATACAAACATATAGGCTGCATTGATCCAGTCAGCCCCAGATGCAAGCGTTTTGGGCAATACAGGCATTGCCTTCGGAAAAATGCAGGCTAGAGCAAGCACAATAGCACCGACAAAGACTATAATCCAATCTTCTGATGTGAACTGTTTAAGCCATGATTTCATATTATGGTTTGGTTTTGTATACGACTGTTGGTCTTATCATAATGATTTCGCGTGCAAAGATACTAATTCAAGATAAATTGTCTATGTTTGTACTAAAGATCTGAAAGTTATATGGCTGAAATCCTGCAGAAATGCCCTCATTGCAGACATGAAGAGAAAATACAGGCATACCCTGGCATAAATGTATCATCAAATCCTGAACTCAAGGACAAAGTCAAAGACGGCTCACTTTTCTTGTGGAAATGCAGCAACTGTGGGGCATCCAACCTCGCTGTATACCAAAGTGTCTACCATGATCCGTCCGAACGTCTGCTTGTCTGGCTTGCCCCGGCAGAATCCGGTGGAGAGGCAGACTCTGCTGCAAGCTCAATAGCTCGGCAGCTCGATACTCCTGAAGGAAGGAGGATTCTCGATGGCTATGCATTGAGGAAAGTGACCAAGGCCGGAGATCTTATGGAGAAAGTTCGGATATTTGACTGCGGATTGGATGACGTTGCCATGGAGATGTGCAAATACGTGATGCGCATGGAGATGGCGGAGAAAGAATCCGATAGAGATAAAGCAGCGGCAATCCTTGCTCTCGACCTCAAATTCGTCAAGACAGAAGGGGCTGACAATGACTTGATTTTTACCTACCCTGACAATGGATCAATGACATGTATCAAGGCAGGATTCAACGTATACGAAGACTGTCGCGGGATAGTACAAAGAAATCCCGATATCAGACCGACACCGGGATTTGCTATCGTGGACGCTCAATGGCTGTCCTCTAAAATCAGATAAAGTCTTATAGCATATCAGCAAGGCTTATTCTATACGCCTTGCACCATCGCTTATATTGACTTCATATATCTTAGGAGCATGGCCGAACTTGGCAGTAAACTGCTCTATGGCCGTATTGATGAAATTGTCGTGGACCTCATCCTTTACAAGGTTGATCGTACAACCTCCGAATCCGCCTCCCATAACACGTGAGCCTGTAACATCACATTTGCGGGCTAGGTTGTTAAGGAAATCCAACTCTTCGCAGCTAACCTCATATAGATGGCTAAGCCCGAAATGAGTCTGATACATCATCTCTCCGACAGTCACATAGTCACCTCTCTCAAGGGCATCACACACATCAAGTACTCTCTGTACCTCACCTATAACATACTCTGCTCGTATGAAATCCTCTCCGGATACCTCTGAACGCACTTCCTCAAGCCAAACCCTCTTGGCATCGCTAAGGAACTCTACGTCCGGATGTCTCTTCTTGATGGCGGCACATACATTCTCGCAAGACTGTCTTCTCTTGTTGTAGGCTGAAGATGCCAACTCATGCTTCACACAGGAATCTACCAATACCAGCTTGTATCCTACTGGATCAAAGGGGAAATATTTGTATTCCAAAGTCTTGCAGTTAAGCCTTATAAGACTGCCCTTCTTGCCGAATACAGATGCGAACTGATCCATGATACCGCAGTTGACTCCGCAATAGTTGTGCTCTGTAGACTGTCCGATCTTAGCCAACTCAAACTTATCTATCTGATTGTTAAACAAATAGTTCAGAGCATACGCGAATACACTCTCCAATGCAGCCGATGAAGAAAGTCCGGCTCCGAGAGGTACGTCTCCGGCAAATACTGTATCGAAGCCCTCTACCTTGCCTCCTCGCTTGATGGTCTCACGACAAACACCGAATATATAGTGTGCCCAGCTCTGCTGAGGTTTGTCTTCCTCATTTAGGCCAAACTCCACATACTCATCATAGTCTAGAGAATATGCATGAACTTTGTCAGTGCCGTTAACCTTAATCTCGGCGATAATGCATTTGTCTATCGCTCCTGGAAACACATAACCCCCATTGTAGTCGGTATGCTCACCTATAAGATTGATACGTCCAGCTGAAGCGAAAAGTTCTCCTTCTGTCCCGTACAGAATCTGGAACTTATTCTTAATTTTGGATTTTATCTCCATAATCGAATGTGGTTTATTTAATTTTATTTAGTTCACATCTTGTAGAAAACACCCTCAAGGACGACACTACGGATAGACATCGACGGCAAGAGCACTACAAATTTAATATTTTTTTTCAACTGACAATAAGACAATGGGTAAATGATCACTGACTCCTCCCTCATAGACAGGTCCAGTATATGTCCTGAGCGGCTTGTCCCCGACCCTCGTATTGTCGCGCTTCATAAGAAACGGAAGCTCGACAATCTGCATTTCATAATTAAGAGACTTCGTCCAAAACATGTCAATAAGCTGCCAAAGGCCATCATACCTTATTGTACCCCTGCCCTTGAGCGTAGTATCTGCCGCAAGACAATGCAGGCTCGCACGGAGAATTTCAAAACAATCAGAATGGGGCGTATCATTGAAGTCACCCATTACCACAATTTCTTCACCCCTTGCAGCCGAAACAGAATCAACATAATCTCGCAGTCGTCGGGCAACAACTTTCCTTCTTCCGTCGGATGAGCGACCTCCATACTTTGAGGGAAAATGGACCACTATGTAAGTCCTTCTTAAGCCACTTTCCTCCTCAAGTTGTACAGAAAGTATATTCCTTGTCTTAAAAGAGGCTATCTGAATAGTATCTTCATCAATTTTATGCAATGCAGCGCTTCGATATAGCAGTGCCACGTCTATACCTCTACGGTCAGGAGAGTCATAGTGTACAACACTGTATCCGGCCTTGCGCAAAGGTGTGTCATACAGCAATTTGTTAAGCACCCTCTTGTTCTCTACTTCAGCAAGGCCTATTACATCTGGCATACCTCCGTATCTATCCGATATGAAATATACAGACTTGGCGATAAGAGTTGCCTTTCTGTAGAACCGTGATGCTGTCCAGTGGCGCTGCCCTTGCGGAGAAAACTCTGTATCAGAAGTCCCTGTCCCTCCATCTTTATAATCAAAGAAGTTCTCAACATTCCAAAACATCGCCACAGGACCGCTGCCGTACAGGAGTGGCGTGTGGGCAGCTAGTAGCATCAACAATAGTACAAAGCATCTCATATTGCGTCATAACTGGTCCGCAATATGGGAAAGATTTCCATAAAGGGATTTAAAAATCATAAATTCTTTGGCTACATTTGCATAATTTTTCGGATAAACGATATTATGTCACTCAAATGCGGTATTGTAGGACTTCCAAACGTAGGGAAATCCACTCTTTTCAATTGCATAAGTTCAGGTAAGGCACAAAGTGCCAACTTCCCTTTCTGTACTATAGAACCCAATCTTGGATCGACAAACGTTCCTGACAGAAGATTGGATGCCCTTGCAGAGCTCTGCAAGCCCAAGAGGGTTATCCCGGCAACAGTCGATATCGTGGACATAGCCGGACTTGTCAAAGGAGCCAGCAAGGGTGAGGGGCTCGGCAACCAGTTCCTTGCAAATATTCGTGAGACTGATGCCATACTTCATGTTCTCAGATGCTTTGACAACGAGAATATAGTGCATGTCGATGGATGTGTCGATCCTGTAAGAGACAAGGAGATTGTCGATACTGAACTTCAGATAAAAGACCTGGAGACTGTTGAGTCGCGCCTTGCTAAGGTCGAAAAGCAAGCGAAGACAGGAGGTGACAAAGAGGCACGCAAGCTGGCAGATCTTCTCGAACGCTACAAGAAGGCTCTCGAAGAGGGGAAGTCATGCAGAAGCGTAGAAGTGTCGCCCGAAGAGGCAGAACTTGCAAAAGACCTTTTCCTGCTTACAAACAAACCTGTAATGTACGTATGCAATGTTGACGACAATTCAGCAGCTACAGGCAACAAATATGTTGATGCGGTAAGGGAAGCCGTCAAGGGAGAGAATGCTGAGATTCTTGTAATATCAGCAAAGACAGAAGCTGACATAGCTGAGATGGACAGCTATGAGGACAGGCAGATGTTCCTTGAAGAGATGGGACTTAAGGAGTCCGGATCAGTAAGGCTGATTCAAGGTGCATACAAACTTCTGGGACTTGAAACTTTCTTCACGGCCGGTGCGGACGAGTGCCGGGCTTGGACAATCAACAAGGGAGACAAGGCACCGAAAGCAGCCGGTGTGATACATTCTGACTTCGAAAAAGGTTTTATTCGGGCCGAAGTTATAAAGTATGATGACTTTATTAACTATAAGACAGAAGCTGCTGTAAGAGCCGCTGGAAAGCTTTATGTGGAAGGCAAGGATTACACGGTGCAGGACGGGGATATCATGCACTTCCTCTTCAATGTATAAGTCAGACTAATCTGCAAGGTGGTAGTAAGCCCCATATAAAGCAAATAAAGCAATAAAGAAGACCGCCATTGTCCGGAAATTCCAGACAGTGGCGGTATTACTTCCAATATGAGTATTTCTTCTAATAGAATCTTGCTCTGTTGTCTTGTACATCAGCATCCTGCATCATGACAGGAACTATCATCTGTGAAGCGTACATAGCCATCTGAGACTGTCTTGTCTTGGCATCCTCCTCTGTGAAGAATGAACCAGTCTCTCTGCTCGTAACCTTAAATACATATACGCCTATGTTACCTGCTATCGGTGCACTTATCTGACCTTCAGGAGCAACTGATACTGCGCCAATGAACTTGGGATCGAGTCCCTGCGAATTGGTCGAAGAGAAAGCAACATCCGAATGCGAACTTACCGTTGTACCGAGTTTCTCTGCAATCACATTCAAATCAGTAAGTCCTGCTATCTTGTCGGCAACCTCTTTCTGTTTCTTCTCTGCCAATTTCTCGTAATAAAGCTGCTGCTTGATGCCGGAAGAAACTTCATTCACAGGAGCATAACCCTCTTTGTGTATTGCACGTACAGTAGCTATCACAAAATAGTCATTGTCAACAGTAATGATATTGGATACTTTGCCTGGTTTATTGTCAAATACCCATCTTGATACTTCCTTAGCATTGTCGATAGAGCCGATACGGTCAGTCCCCTCTGCCATATGATCAACAGGATGCGAGTATACTCCAAGAGTATCGACAGCCTTGCGATAATTGTCATAGCTTCCAGCAGCAGCAACTGCAAATTTATTTGCCTTGGCATATTCTGCTGCATATGTGGCCTTGCTCGGTAGGGTCTGCTTGTAAAGGATAGCAACCTTCTTCTTCTGAATAGGAGCAGAAGTCTTGGTAACTTCTACTACATGAGTACCATATGCTGTCTTAATTACATAAGGAACGTTCTTCTTGGCTGTAAGCACTGACCCAAACCCAGGTATCATGTAATTCTGAGTCATCCAGCCAATATTGCCCTTTTCTCCATCTGCTGCTGAATTCTTGTCTGCCGAATAGAGAGCTGCAATATTTGAGAAGCTTTCGCCACCTGCAATTACATTCTTGAGGCTATCAGCAACCTTGTCAGCGTCTTCACCCTGAAGAAGTATATGCCTTACGTAAGCGGAGTCAGGAACCATTGCTGTCTCCATTACTCTTGCCACATAGAAATCATTACCCTTCTCGATTACATTGGATACAGAGCCCTCTCCCTGCCATACAAATTTCTCTACATCAGAAGAAACACTTGTGAGGTCGCCAGGCTTGTAATATATATCTTCATAAGGACGGTCTGAATTCTTCATGAGGAAAGATTTGACATTGGATGTCTCAGCAAATTCATCATAAAGATCTGAGACTTTCTTACCCTCTTCTGCTACATCTTCAGCCGTAGGCTTGACCTGATATACGACATATTCCATATCGCGACTTGCCTGCTGCTTATAGAATTTCTTATGAGCATTGTAATAATCCTTAATCTCTTTGTCGGAAACTTCAATAGTCGAATCTTGCTGATAACCAAAGGGAACCATTACAAACTCGACGTCCGAAGTAGTATTATTGTCAGCCAATGTTCTCTTGAGCACTACAGGATTCAATATATTCCCCGCTGTAAATAAAGCGTTGTACTTGCCTGACAACTGCTGGTTGTAGACTGAATTTTGGAGATAATCCCAATAAAGCTTCAGATTGCCTGTCTCATCAGAGTTGATATTATTGACAAACTCTATAAGTCTTGCCTTAGAGAAAGTTCCATTCTCGTCCTGGAAGGCGGGATTTTGGGCGATGAGAGGAGAAAGGGAATTGCCAGTAGTAAGATCTATGAGCTCAGCCTTGCCAACATTCAAACCTGCCTCACCTGCTTTCTCATCAAAAAGATACCTGTATATCAGCTCATTCCATGCGGAATTCCTAATCTGCACCTGCTGCTCGGCTGTCTGTGCAGAGCTTCCTGTCATCATCTCGCTGATAGTCGTAAAACGCTGCACATCCTCTTGGAAATTATTATAAGATACAGACTTCCCATTTATCTCTCCAACATCGTATTTGGAAGACATACCATTGAAAGCCGAGATTACCTCATTAGGATCTATAATAAACGAAAGAAGGCCTATGGCGATGATTATCGAAATCGCCAGACCGAATTTAACACGCAATTTTTCAAGAACCGCCATTTTGTAAAATCAATTAAAATAATTTAGGGGTACGAAGTTAGTAAAATTCCACTAAACAACACTATTTTTTTAGGATGGGACCTATAAAATTGGCAGTATCAATGGGCACATGAGTACTATCCTGAACCACAACACCGAAATTATCAAAAGGTCTTAGAATTATAGAATTCTTGGCTCTCTCATCGGAGCGCATCCCATATCCCTGAATAAACCCGTCAGGAGAATACATCTTGACATAACAATCCGTATATATCTCTTTCTTGGCCCTGTCCCAGTAGATAGTGTCAGTCTCCATTGTCTGCTGCTTCACTATATTCTTCACTACGACATTGCCATAGGCTTTCCATATCTCGTCCCCGCTCTTCTTATCTTTCTCGTGTCTTGCCTCATCTGAGAAAATAGTAGACTCCAACACCTCGTCATCCGTATACGCATATACCTTGAGACCTTCAGGGAAATACTCATAAGATAGAGAGTCGTTGTCAAATCTCTGCATTTCTCCCGTAAGTACCCTCATCTGTATCTTACCATTGTCTGTCTGAAGCATATACATACTGTCCACCGTCTGAAGAGGGGTTACAGAAAGATCTAGCTTATCCGCTACAGAAAGTTTGGTCTTGCACGAATAAACGATGAAAGCAACCGCAATCGCGGTTGCTGACATCTTTATAATATTTATACCTTTATACAAGATATTACTTCTGAGTCCTGACAGTAGTAGTAGCCCTCATTCCATTGCATGAGACTGTATAGGACTGACCGTCAGTATAATTATACATGAAAGCCTCTGCTGTCTGTGGATAATATATCCTATATTGAGCAATCAGTTTATTGCAATCCTCGGCCAATGTGGGATCTGCAGCTTTTGCCTTCTCCATATAGTCTACAGCAACCCAATAAGGAGCGCGACGGGCGATCTCATCACCGGTACATGTAGTAGCCCCCCAGATTGTTCCCATAAGATAGTAAGCCTTGCCAGCATAGGACGGTGAAAGCTCCATTGCCTTCTTGGCAAACTCAAGAGCCTGAGCATTGTGACTGTTCTTTACACAGAATGCAGCTGCCTCGTAATTGTAGTCTGCAGCAGTGGTTGTATCTATATCTGCATAGCCAAGAGCCTCAGTAATATACTTGAGAGCCTCATCGTAGTTACCGTTTACTGAATACAGCTTATACAAGAAATACGCAGACTTGTATGTAGGTTGCAGAGCGTGAAGTGAAGTAGATGCTTTGAGGAACAGATCGTTATTAGTGCAATTCTCGGCAGCACTCATCATCTTTACGATATTTGTAACAAGTGCAAGGTCGTTAGGATTGGCTTCATATCTCGGCCCGAACACCTCGATGATCTTGTCACAACTTGCAACCTTACTTGCAATGAACAGACTCTCCATATCATCCCTTAGCTTATCAAGCTCCTCTTTCTCTGTAGGATCCTTAGGAGTAACAGAGTCAAGATAAGACATATTTGTCTGATATACATTTATAAGCTCATCTGCCTCAAGCTTTGACTCCTGATAGAGCTGAACAGCTGCATTGAGATCGAAAAGAAGGACTGTAGGCTTTGTCTTCTCCTTATTGGCAGCTATGATCTCACTGAGACCGTTATAGAGCTTCTGCGGATCATCCTTGTAATAATTAGCCATATCGAAGCCCATGTTGTTGTATGCTGTTACAGCATATTTAGGCCAAGAATTCGCACGGGTATGGTGGATAGTCATCAGAGTATCTATCAAAGCTTTGCGATACTCAGGATTGCCTGCGTTCTTATTGATGAGACGCCTCATCAATGAAGTTCCGTCAATAAGCATTGTCTGGTTGGCAGTCGGAGGGCACAATTTGTAAGCCTGCCTCCAATTTGGCAATGCCGCATCATAATTCTTGTTCTTGTAATACTCCTTGTAATAGGAAAGGTACTTGATACATTCCGCACTGTCGGCACCCCATTTCCCCTGAGCGGAGAGTATCTGGGCACTGAAAACACTCATAATCGCGGCTGCGACGATGAATACCGATTTTTTCATAATATAAATATACTTTTATTATTCGTATTTTGGTTTCTGGAACCAGATATCATGAATATTGAATCCAATGAATATCATAGCATAACGCTCTCTCACCATTTTGTTACCAAGAGAGCCCCTCTGACCGAGATCAACCCCTACAGAGACACCGTTGTACCAGCGGAACACAGGGAAAGTAATACCCAATGTAAGACCGTAGGAATTGACTGTATTGCCTCCAAGCTTATAATAGTCCCTGTCATAATACACGCCCGCTCGGTATGAACATCTTCGCATATAATATCTTATATCATTGATATTAGGCACGAATTCAAAGCCGGCCTTTACCGACTGGGAATATGTTGTCGAGAAATTCGCAGAACCAATATTTGAGAAACCGGGAGTCTCTCCAAGACTAGAATTCTGCCAATCCGACATTGTATAGTCTACCTCTATACGCCATTTGTCTCCTTTCTTCAAAGATATACCAAAGCCGTACTCTGATGCAATCTTAGCTTTTCCTCCGTGTGAAAGTGTATCTATCCGGTGAGATAGAGTATCGGTGATACTGGATATGCTGGCGTATTTGTAGTCAGTCACATACCCCTTCAATCGAGAAGAGGTGCGGTATGTAGCTCCAAGAGTCAGTGCCATTCCGGAAGAGAGAGGCTGTTCATACTGAACACCGAACTTACCTCCCATAGCATCGAGGTTAAGCGTATATCCGCTTGACACATCCCTGTATGAAGACTCTGAGAAATCCATTACCGTGGACTTATCAATATTTCCGAAATAGTAAATAAACTGACCACCGACCGAAAGTCTCTTCCAGAAAGTCGCTGCCGCACCTACGAATAACTGATACAGTCCGCCTTCTCCGTATGATCTGTAGTTGATATTGCCGGTCTGTCCTATCAGAGAGGCATCCTTGATATCATGTGAAAAATCATATCCTGTCGCACTGAATGGTGTCAAACCCGCAACTATCGCAGATTTTCTGTATATCGGAACAGTAATCACTATGTCGGATATATTCATCAGATTGTTGGCTGACTTCAATCCATTACTCTGGTATACCCTTCCTTCAGCACTCAGACCGAAGTCCATCATAAAAGACAATGTATCCCTCGCTGTGATGGCAGCAGGATTGAGATAGTTTATCATCCTGTTGTTGCGCAAGGCAATGCCTGTGCCTCCCATAGAACGGTTGTATGCAGTACCTTGACGTGCAAGATCACCAACTCCGAATATGGAATATGGCGAATAGGAACTATACGTCCCATCCTGTGCTTTGATAACGTTACAACTAAAAAATACCAAAGCTACAGCGCAAAAAATATATTTAATACTCTTTTCCGTCATACGTATCGGACAATAATACCAACCCTATCAACACAAGGTTACAACTTACAAATATCGAGTTTTTCATTTTCTTTGCAAAATAAATCGCGTCCCCTCCGGTGAAAACAGTTATATTGCCAGCAAAGCGCGACTCGTAGCCCTCTATTTCAAAGATTATGCCCCTTGTAACTCCACTTACTATTGAAGTCTGCATAGAATGACCTAAGATACAATCAATTTCAGTTAGTTCAACCAAAGGAAAGGATCGAGAATACCTATTAATAGCCTTAAGTCTTGCCCTGAGTCCCAAAGACACATTTCCACCAATATAGTTCCCTTCGGCATCTATAACATCTATTGTCATAGTTGTTCCGAGGTCTATGATAGTGCATCCCTTTCCGGCAAACATCTTCCTTACAGCCAGAACGGTAGCAGTCCTGTCTGGAGTAAGCCAATCTGGAAGACCGTATTTTTCTTTAATCTTGTTGTCAACAAGCACAAGTTTACCGCATACGGAAGAATAGGCATTAATATCCGACTGTGAGATGTCTGTAGAAGAAGATATTATCATTTCATGCGGCTTTTCTGCTCTTGCAAGACTCATTATAAAGTCACAGACTCTCTCACCCTGATATCTGTAAGTCTTGCCGAGTAATTCGCCTTCGGCCTTAGCTGCCTTGACAGCCGTACTACCTATGTCTATTATAAGATTTGACATTGTCTACAAAAGTTTCTTCAACACTTCATATGCCTTGGATATTGAATCTATCTTCCGGCTAATAATCTTCAATTTGGGGCTATCCTGCTTCAGTTCAAACAGTCCCGGCATATCGCTTACTTTCTTAAGTACAGACTCAAATGTCTTGGATTTGTAATACACTGACATCGGATTGGTTACAAAGAACGCTATCATTATTCCGTTCTTGATGATTATCTTCTCAAGACCAAGTTTCTCTCCCAAATGTCTTATCCTTACTATATCAAACAACCTCTCTAGCTCTTCAGGAATAGGGCCGAATCTATCAGTAAGCCTGTCCGCTATAACCTTAAGTTCAGAGTCTTTGGGTACTGAATCAAGCTCTTTGTATATTCTTATCTTCTCCGCAGGTATATCTATATAACCGTCAGGAATTAAGGCTACCTGGTCTGTCTCGATATTACAGTCTTCCACATATGAGTCGGTAGTACTCTTGGTGGATATGCCACTTTCAACCCCAAGTTCATCCAATGCTTCAGACAGTATTTTCTGGTATGTCTCATATCCCATATCAGCTATATATCCACTTTGCTCGGCTCCAAGAAGATTGCCTGCACCCCTGATATCAAGATCCTGCATAGCTATATTAAAACCGCTGCCAAGATCCGAAAACTCCTCAATAGCCTTGAGTCGCTTCCTGGAATCATCACTTAGGGTAGCAAGCGGAGGTACTACAAGATAACAGAATGCTTTCTTGTTGGATCTTCCGACACGCCCCCTTAGTTGGTGCAGATCACTAAGTCCGAAATTCTGAGCCTGATTGATAATGATAGTATTAGCATTCGGTATATCAAGCCCGTTCTCTATTATAGTAGTACTTAAGAGCATATCATAGTCTCCTTCTATAAATGACATCATTCGCTCCTCAAGCTCCTTTGGCTCCATCTGCCCGTGCGCAACACATATTTTCATATCCGGCTCTATACGATGTAAAATATCATATACGCCTTGCAACTCATTTACTTTGTTGTGAAGAAAGAAAACCTGTCCTCCTCGATCCAGTTCATAATCGATTATGTTTTTTATCTCTTCTTCATCGAAAAGTATGATCTCTGTTTGAATAGGAATCCTGTTTGGCGGTGGTGTGCTGATAATTGAAAGGTCTCTCGCACCGAGCAGAGAGAATTGCAGAGTCCTCGGAATCGGAGTCGCTGTCAATGTAAGGGTATCAACAGACATTTTCATCTGACGGAGTTTCTCCTTTGCACCTACTCCAAATTTCTGTTCTTCATCTATTATAAGAAGTCCCAAATCCTTGAATACAAAGCTGTTGCTGAGAATTTTGTGAGTTCCCACAAGTATGTCAATTGCACCTGATTCAAGACGATGACGTATATCAGTAATCTCCTTTGCCGTCCTCATCCTACTTACATATTCTATATTACATGGGAAATTCTTAAGTCTCGAAACAAAGGTATTGTAATGCTGGAAAGCCAAAATGGTTGTAGGCACAAGCACCGCTACTTGCTTACTGTCTGCCACAGCCTTGAATGCGGCACGGACTGCCAATTCTGTCTTGCCGAAGCCTACATCCCCACATACAAGCCTATCCATAGGGCTTTTATCTTCCATATCCCTCTTAATAGCCTGAGTAGCGGTTTCCTGGTCAGGAGTATCCTCATACATGAAACTTGACTCAAGTTCTTCCTGAAGATAAGTGTCTGGAGAATATGCAAATCCCTCTGACGCCTTCCTCTTGGCATACAAGTTTATAAGATCCTTCGCTATATCCTTTACCTTAGCCTTTGCGCTATTCTTCAGCGTCTGCCATGTCTTGGAGCCTAACTTGTTAACTTTAGGTGGAAGAGAATCCTTAGATTTATAGCGCGATATCTTATGCAAGGCATGCACGGACACGAAGACCACGTCATTGTCCTTGTACATAATCTTGACAACCTCGTGCATCCTTCCCTTGTCGTCCTTCATTCGCACAAGTCCGCCGAACACACCTACTCCGTGGTCTATATGAACAACATAATCCCCTATATTGAAAGCACTTATATCATTGAGTGTAAGCTGCTCTGTCTTCTCCACTGTCCTTCTGAGAAACACCCTGTGAAACCTGTCGAATATCTCATGGTCAGTATAGCAACATACTTTGTCGTCATTGTCTATGAATCCCTTGTGTATATTCTTGCCGCTTACAAATTCGGGAAGAATGCCGCCATTTCGGTAAAGAATAGACTTTATCCTGTCAACCTGACTCTCCTTCTCTCCATAGATAAGCACCTTGTATCCGGATTCCATCTTGCTCTTTATATCCTCAGATAAAAGCTCGAAATTCTTGTTGAACACCGGCTGTGGGGATATGTTGAACCTTACAGGAGCGCAATCCCTGAGCGAAATGGGCATTTCAAGGAATACTCTTTTGAAATTTTCTATCTTTGCATAGAAATCCCTCTCGCAATACATATCTGATGAATCGAGCCAAAATATTGTCCCTTTAGGCAACAAGTCTATAATCGACATGTCAGGACTTATATCATCGGCTATAATATCAGGGAAAATGTCAAAACTCTCCACCTCTCCTTTTGACAGCTGTGTATTGGCATCAAATACATTTATCTTCTCAATCTCATCACCGAAGAATGAAATTCGATAAGGATCACTGTATGAATACGAGAAAATATCTATAATAGAACCTCGCACGGCATATTGTCCAGGTGCGGAGACGAAATCCGAGCGAGTAAATCCCAAACTCTGTAATTTACCGGCAAGTTCGTCATGGCTTATGACCATTCCTTTGCTCACGGTAAGAAGAGCTTCGCGTATCTTATGTTCTGCCGGAATTAATTCCTCTATGGCATCAGGATAAGTGACTATTATGTCAAGTCCATTCTTGGTTGTCTGAGACATGATACTTCCTATTGCAGATGTACGCTGCACGGCAAGAGATGACTTGTAATTGCTCCTTTCTATATTCTTACCAGAATCTGGAAGATAAAATACATGGTCTCCGTCTACAAGAGAATAAAGATCGGCAGCACAATACTCAGCTGTATCCTTGTCAGGGAGCAATACAACATGGATTCCTTTGTCGCAGATCTGCGACAAAACAAACCATTTAGCTGAAAGGAACAACCCGTCACAATAGATATTGTTTTTATCTCTAATCTCACAGGAGAGAATCCCGCAAGCTTTGCTACTTATCAACATTAGGTACGAATTTCTGTTAAAAAGTGGTTAATAACCTGTTAAAAACCCATACTATAAATATTCAAAACTTATTGTTGAATATTATGATCCTTATTTTATGCAGTGTAATTTACTGAAGTGCAAATTAATTTTCAAACATTCTTCCATATCGCTACCATCGATGGTATTAACAATATATGCCTTTCGTAATTAATTAATATATAAGCGAATATGATAGATATTAACAAATTCACAAACTATATAACAACATTAACAATTATATAAAAATATATAAATTTGTATTGCTATTGATATTGCTTATGGCCGATGATTTTTCTCCGTACTCATCCGCGGCTGACAAAGATAAGGATTTGGACGGAATTATAAGACCGCATGAATTAGGCGATTTTACCGGACAGGAGAAGATAGTAGAGAATCTTACTGTCTTCATTAAGGCCGCCAAGATGCGCGGCGAAACCTTAGATCATGTCTTGTTCCACGGTCCTCCAGGCCTTGGCAAGACAACCCTTGCAAATATAGTCGCTCATGAATTAGGGGTAAACATCAAGATTACTTCTGGCCCTGTTCTTGACAAACCAGGCGACCTTGCAGGTCTTCTTACCTCTCTTGACAAAGGTGATGTTCTCTTCATAGATGAGATACATCGTCTGTCTCCGGTCGTTGAAGAATATCTTTATTCAGCAATGGAGCAGTTCGCCATAGATATTCTTATTGATAAAGGGCCGGGAGCAAGATCTGTGCGTATATCCCTTTCTCCATTTACCTTAGTCGGTGCCACTACCCGTAAGGGTCTGCTGACAGCCCCTCTTCGTGCTCGTTTCGGCATTGATTTCCCTCTTGAATATTATAATGCAAAAGATCTTATACATATAATAAAGAGAAATAGTAGACTTCTTTCTGTCGGTATTGATGATGATGCAGCTACTGAGATTGCTATGCGTAGTCGTGGAACTCCCCGTATAGCCAATGCTCTGCTCAGAAGAGTTAGAGATTTTGCTCAGGTTAAAGGGGACGGACATATAGATTTATCCATATCAAAGTTTGCCCTTGACGCTTTGAATATAGATAAGAGGGGGCTTAATCAGACGGACAATAGGATTCTTTCCACTATTATAGAGAAATTCGGAGGAGGACCGGTTGGTGTCAATACTATCGCTACCGCAGTAGGGGAAGATCAAGGCTCTATTGAGGAAGTTTATGAACCTTTCCTTATTATGGAGGGTTTTATACAGAGGACTTCTCGTGGTAGAATAGCAACGGAGCTTGCATATGAACATCTCGGATTGAAAAGAGATAGGCTTTTTGGGGAGCAGGAGGACTTTATAGAGAATTCCCTTTTTTAGGCAGCTTCTTAAGAATTTTAAATGAAATTAGCCAAAAAATCACTAAACTTGCAACATATTTGGCTAAAAGGCATGTCAGAACTAGGATTCCTCTGTCTTTGCCTCTAAAATGAGTTTTTGAAATAATCAAAATATTCATAATAACTATAAAATGGCAGATAAATTTATCTCGAAGATCCCGGACGGACCTTTGGCTTCCAAGTGGACCAAAAGAAAGTCGGAAATCCGTCTTGTCAGTCCGAATAACAAAAGGAAGCTTGAAGTCATTGTAGTTGGTACCGGATTGGGCGGTGCTTCTGCGGCCGCTACTTTGGGCGAGTTGGGTTACAATGTCAAAGTTTTCTGCATCAGCGATTCACCACGAAGGGCACATTCTATCGCAGCCCAGGGAGGTATCAATGCTGCAAAGAATTATCAGAACGACAATGATTCCGTTTACCGTCTTTTCTATGATACTATAAAGGGCGGAGACTACAGAAGCCGAGAGGCAAACGTTTATCGTCTTGCAGAGGTAAGTAGTGCTATTATTGACCAGTGTGTGGCTCAGGGTATTCCTTTTGCTCGTGAATATGGAGGATATCTTGCCAACCGTTCTTTTGGAGGCGTTCAGGTAAGCAGAACTTTCTATGCAAGAGGACAAACCGGTCAGCAGCTTCTTCTTGGAGCGTATGCTTCTTTGAACAGGCAGATTGCTGCAGGTACTGTCAAAAGTTATCCCAGACATGAGATGCTTGATCTTGTTATTATTGACGGACAGGCAAAGGGTATTATAGCAAGGAATCTTGTTACTGGAAAGCTTGAGCGTTTTGGTGCACATGCTGTTGTGATTGCTACTGGTGGTTATGGAAGAACTTATTTCCTCTCTACCAATGCCATGAACAGTAACGGTTCTGCTGCAATGCAGTGCTATAGGAAAGGAGCTTATTTTGCCAATCCTGCCTTTGCACAGATTCACCCTACATGTATCCCTGTACATGGCGACCAGCAGTGCAAGCTGACACTTATGTCAGAGTCTTTGAGAAATGACGGACGTATCTGGGTACCTAAGAAGAAAGAAGATGTTGAGAAGCTTCGCAAGCATCAGATCAAGCCTTCTCAGATTCCTGATGAGGATAGAGATTATTATCTTGAGAGAAGATATCCTGCTTTCGGTAATCTTGTACCTCGTGATGTGGCTTCCAGGGCTGCAAAGGAAAGATGCGATGCCGGTTTCGGTGTCAATGAGACAGGTCTTGCGGTATTCCTTGACTTCAAGGATGCTATTGCCCGTCTTGGCAAGCAGAGAGTAGCAGAGAGATATGGCAACCTTTTCCAGATGTATGAGAAGATCACAGCTTCAAGTCCTTGGGAAGAGCCTATGATGATATATCCGGCTATTCACTATACCATGGGTGGTATATGGGTCGACTATGACCTTCAGACTACTATTCCAGGTCTTTATGCAATAGGTGAGGCCAATTTCTCTGATCATGGCGGAAACAGGCTTGGCGCTTCTGCACTTATGCAGGGTCTTGCTGACGGTTATTTTATCTTGCCAGTTACTATCGGAGACTATCTTTCTCATAAGTTTGCAGAGCCTAAGACAGATACTAACGCGCCTGAATTTGATGAAGCAGAGAAGGCTGTTCAGGCTCGTATAAATAAGCTTTTTGCTGTCAAAGGTAAAGTTCCTGTAGATACAATTCACAAGAAACTTGGCCATATTATGTGGGAACATGTCGGTATGGCACGTTCCGCAGAGGGACTTAAAGAAGGAATTGCTCAGATAAGAGAACTTCGCAAAGAGTTTTGGAAAACAGTTTGCGTACCTGGTTCCCAGTTAGAGTTTAACCAGGAGCTTGAAAAAGCTCTTAGGCTTGTCGATTTCTTCGATATAGGTGAGCTCATGGCTTTGGATGCCCTTAATAGGAATGAGTCTTGTGGCGGTCATTTCAGGGTTGAAAGCCAGACACCAGAGGGCGAGGCAAAGAGAGATGATGAGCATTACATGTATGTAGCTGCATGGGAGTATAAGGGTGAAGGTGTTGAGCCTGAACTTCACAAAGAACCTCTCATATACGAAAATATTCACGTGGCAACGAGAAATTATAAAGACTAGTCAGATGGATTTCACATTAAAAATATGGCGTCAAAAAAACGCTCAGTCAAAAGGTCATTTTGAGTCATATAACGTCAAAGGAATAGAAGAGGATGCTTCATTTCTCGAAATGCTGGATATTCTCAACGACCAGCTCATTAAGCAAGGTGCTGATCCTGTCGCTGTAGACAAGGGTTGCAAGAGTAGTGGTCCTGTATCTTTCGATCATGACTGCCGTGAAGGTATTTGCGGTGCCTGCTCACTTTATATTGATGGTCGTGCTCATGGTCCTGATGATCAGGTTACTACTTGTCAGCTTTTTATGCGTCATTTCAAGAACGGAGCTACTATTACAGTCGAACCGTGGCGAAGTGCAGCTTTCCCTGTCATAAAGGATCTAGTTGTAGATAGAACTGCATTTGACAAGATTCTTCAGGCAGGTGGCTTTATATCTGTTCGTACTGGTTCTGCTCAGGATGGTAATGCTCTTCTCATTCCCCATGAGCGAGCTGAGCAGAGTATGGATGCGGCCGCTTGTGTCGGTTGTGGTGCTTGCGTAGCGACCTGTAAAAACGGCTCTGCTATGCTTTTTGTAGCTGCGAGGGTATCTTCTTTAGCTTTGCTTCCACAAGGTCTTCCTGAGGCTGCAAAACGGGCAAGAGCGATGGTTGCCAAGATGGACGAATTGGGATTTGGTAACTGTACTAACACAAGGGCATGCGAGATGGAGTGTCCTAAGGGAATATCTGTAGATCATATCGCAAGACTCAATAGGGAGTTTCTTAAAGCTAAGTTTGCAGAGTAGATATCTACCTATTATATAATGTAAAACCGGCCCTTTTTAGGACCGGTTTTTTTTGTTACCATAAAAAGTTGTTGAATGGATATCTTCCTGCATGTATCTCCGCGACCATCTTATAGATGTCGTTTCTGAGTTTATCAATGCCGATCTTTTCTTTGGCAGATATGAATATGCAGGGCGTTTTTTCTTTTGCTATCCAGCTGTTTTTGAGTTCATCGAGTGTCATATTTTTGTCACTCTTAGGCTCAAGTGCAAATTCATCGTATTCCTCGTGTCTATATGCATCTATCTTATTGAAGATCACAAATATAGGCTTATCGTTAGCTCCGATATCCTTCAGTGTCTTTTCAACAACTTCCATCTGCTCTTCAAATCCCTGGTGTGATATATCAACGACATGAAGTAGTATGTCAGATTCTCTTACCTCATCAAGTGTGCTTTTAAAGGCTTCTATAAGTTGAGTAGGGAGTTTCCTTATGAATCCTACTGTGTCGCTTAGTAGAAATGGTACGTTTTCTATGACAACTTTCCTTACTGTCGTGTCGAGGGTTGCAAATAACTTGTTTTCAGCAAGCACATCGCTCTTTGACAGTATGTTCATTATTGTGCTTTTTCCGACATTTGTGTAGCCGACGAGGGCAAGTCTGACTAATTGTCCTCTGTTGCCTCTCTGAGTGGACATCTGTCGGTCAACTTTTTTTAGTTGTTCTTTAAGCTTGCTTATTTTCTCTTTTACTATACGTCTGTCTATCTCTATCTGAGTCTCGCCCATACCACCTCTGGTTCCTACGCCTCCTCTCTGTCTTTCAAGGTGTGTCCACATGCCTGCAAGTCTGGGTAGCATGTAGTTGTAGCGTGCTAGTTCAACCTGCATCTTGGCATAGGCTGTCTTTGCGCGCTGAGCGAATATCTCAAGTATAAGGCTTGTACGGTCGATTATGCTTGAGGTAGTTATTACTTTCTCAATATTGCGTTGTTGCGTGCCAGTCAGCTCATCATCGAATATGACGTATTTTATATTGTTTTCCTCGCAATATTGGGCTATTTCCTTGAGCTTGCCACTTCTAATATATGTTGATTTCTCAGCTTTGTCTAATTTCTGTATGAATTTCTTGTCTTTGGTTGCACCTGCTGTCTCAGCAAGAAATTCCAACTCCTCAAGATATTCTATAACCTTGCTTTCATTGTCACCTTCCTTGACTATGCCTACAAATACTGCTTTTTCTATTTCTTTGTTCTCCATATTTCATAAAAAAGAGTGCAACCCAAACTTATGAATCGCACTCAAATATTATTTATTCCTTGTAATATATATTCTATCTCAACTGGAAGATAACAGGGAATGTGTATGTTACCTTAACGGCTCTGTCTCTCTGCTTACCTGGTGTCCATTTAGGAGAACTTGATACCACTCGAACGGCCTCTTTGTCAAGAGATGAGTCAACACCTCTCAGTACTTTTACATTTGTTACTGTGCCATCAGCATTTACCGTGAATTGTAGTGTAACACGGCCCTGAACACCGTTCTCCTTAGCTATTTCTGGATATACAAGCTTGGAGTTAACCCATTTTGAGAATTCATTGGCATCACCACCGTTGAACTTAGGTTTCTCTTCAACAAGCTGGAAAGGAATGGCTTCTTCTTCCACTGTCTCTTCTTCAGGTGCGCTCTCGATGTAGTCCATGATCTCGACTCCTGTGTTCGAATCGTCTTCAAGATTCTGGAACATATTGTCGTCAATTTTAATGTTATCGTCTACTACATCTATCTGATCGGAAAGAATAGGGATCTTTGGTGCGGCCTCAGGCGGGGGAGGGGTTTCCTGTGTGATAGGAACCATATCCTCTACTTCCACTGGAGCAGCCTCGGTCTCAAGTGTTGCTACTTGCTTCTCCTTTGATGTCCAGTTAAATGCAATAAGGAGTGCAAGCAAAGCCACTACGAAGCCAATTTCTGCAAAAAGCAGCCTTTTGTTCTCTAGGCTAGCTTTCGGTGATTTTTTAACTTCCATATCAGTATTTCTTATATTTTCACTTTGTTTTGGTAAAGTTATAAAAAATTATTGTCATGTCAAATTTTTTATATTTGATGAGGTCTTGGCTGAGAGTTGCTGAGAGCTTGATGAGAATCCTAATCTCGTTTCATGTCTTCTTTACATTCAGCACTTACTGATTATGATGTATTTGAATAGACATTAATCAGCTTCTTAGTATCTTTGTATATATTTTCATGTTATGGTGCGTTATTATTGTGAAGATACTGATTTTGTATTAAAGCATAAGAGAGTTATCAGTTCTTGGATTCGTGATGCTATATTGGAGGAGGGCAAGAAACCTGGTGATATCAATGTAATTTTCTGTTCTGACCCTTATTTGCTCGATATTAATATCAAATACCTTCAGCACAATTACTACACGGATATTATCACTTTTGACTATTGTCAGGGAGATATTATATCTGGTGATTTGTTTATCAGTGTTGATACAGTAAAAGATAATTCTTCTTTCTATAAGACTGAGTTTATTGACGAGATTCATCGTGTAATAATTCATGGTGTGTTGCACTTGTTGCAATATGACGATCACACAGAACATGATCAGATGACTATGAGGAGTAAAGAGGATTATTATCTTGCAAAATTGAATATTGTAGATGGAGATTTATGATGTTATTGTAATAGGTAGCGGTCACGCCGGATGTGAAGCGGCAATGGCAGCAGCAAATCTTGGTGTCCATGTTCTATTGCTTACTTCAGATTTCGATGCTTTTGCTAAGATGTCTTGTAATCCGGCGGTAGGAGGAATTGCCAAAGGTCAGATAGTTCGTGAGATTGATGCTTTAGGGGGATATACTGGAATCGTTACTGATTCTGCAACTCTTCAGTTTCGTATGCTTAATCGCTCTAAAGGTCCAGCAATGTGGAGTCCGAGAGCTCAATGTGATAAATTACAGTTTTCGCAAAATTGGCGTCAAATCGTTGAAAGTAATTGTAATATAGATATTTACATAGATTCTGTGGTATCTTTCCTCTTTGAGAATTCAAAAATCACAGGGGTTTGTACACTTACTGGGCGAATTTTTAATTCTAGAACAGTTGTTTTATGTGCTGGCACCTTCCTCAATGGTAAAATTTTCATCGGAGATAAAGTTTTTCCTGGAGGTAGAATAGGGGAGCGCACTTCTTTGAATATTTCAGATCAGCTCAAGTCTGCTGGAATTCCGACACAAAGAATGAAGACCGGAACTCCGCCCAGGATTGATATAAGGTCTGTCGACTTAGAGAAATCTACTGTCCAGAAAGGTGATCTTGCTCCTGATAAGTTCTCATATCTTCCATATTTTTCTCCTGTTCAGGCTGATTCTATACAGTTACCTTGCTATATTTTTCATACTAATGAGAATGTGCATGAAGTCTTGCGTGCCAATTTTAACCGCTCTCCTTTGTTCAATGGGCTTATTGTCGGAAAAGGGCCTCGTTATTGTCCAAGCATTGAAGATAAATTGCGGACTTTTGCTGACAAGTCTTCCCATCAGTTATTCTTAGAACCTGAGAGGTTAGATAGTAATGAATATTATCTTCAAGGTTTTTCTACATCATTGCCACTTGATGTCCAGTTAGAAGCTCTTAGTAAGATCGAAGGCTTTGAAAATGTGAAAATTTTCAAACCTGCCTATGCTGTTGAATATGATTATTTCGATCCTAATTATCTTGACCATACCTTGCGTTCAAAGATAGTTACCAATCTTTTCTTGGCAGGTCAAGTTAACGGAACAACAGGCTACGAAGAAGCAGCAGCACAAGGTTTGATGGCAGGAATTAATGCCGCTCTCTCTGTCAAAGGGGAGTCTCCATTTGTTTTAGGTAGAGATGAAGCTTATATTGGTGTGCTTATAGATGATCTTGTTACTAAAAGTATCGATGAGCCTTATCGTATGTTTACTTCAAGGGCAGAATTTCGAATTCTTTTGAGACAGGATAATGCTGATTTCAGATTAACAGGCCGTTCTTATAAGATTGGTCTTGCTGATGAAGTACGGTATCATTTGATGCTTGATAAATATCGTTGTGTCGAGCGATTGGAGAATTTTGCAGAGCATACAAAGATCACTCCTAATGAAGCTAATGCTTATTTAATATCTAATAAGGAACGTCCTTTGACGGAGTCGAAATCTTTCAAAGAGGTGTTATTAAGGCCGGATGTTAAGTTTTACGGACTTTTATCTTCTGTTCCACGTGGAACAGAAGTATTAAATTCAATTGATAGTGATTTATCAGCTATTAAGAATTTGGCTCTTGATGGCGCTTATAAATCCGCTTATCTACTTATGTCATCCTCTTTTACCAAACGTTGTGGTAATTTTTTGGATGATGAGCCGCGTTCTTTGATCGGTAGATGTGCTTCTAAGGCTATTGAATCTGCTGAAATATCTATTAAGTATCATTCTTATATTGAAAGGGAAAAGCAACTTGCTGACAAGATGAATCGACTTGAAAATCTTAAGATCCCTGAGTCCTACAATTTCGATAAAATTGCAGGCCTTTCTATAGAATGTCGGCAGAAATTAATGAAATATGCTCCACGAACAGTAGGGGAGGCTTCAAGGATTTCAGGTATTTCACCTTCTGATATTTCTGTTCTTTTACTTTATTTTGGCAGGTAATTCTATTGTTTTATATTTGAATAATTATCTCGTATTCTGCTTTAAATATTCGGGGCGATTTTGGGTTACCTGTGGGTCACCTGCGAACATCCCTGTGAGATAATTCAAAGATTTTCTTTTCATTATAGAATTCGCGTTTATATTCTGTGATTAAGTTCTATGATAATATTATATGATAATATTCTGTGATGAAGTTCTATGAAGTATTTATTCTTTGTTGGATATGATAGCGGGATCTTTACACCACAGCTGATTATCGTATGATGAGTATTTTATGACTTATTGAATTGTGTTGCTGTATTGCTTAATCAACTAAATGATCATGAGACAGCTCATGACGGCGTCAGAAAGTGTTGTTTTAGGCACAGTCTCAAAATGTGTGTCTGAAGGCAGATTGATTAATATCTATGTTTTATATCAGACAAGGTTGTCAATCTTGTACTATTTAAAAAATGTGTCTGGATATAGGAGTATTGTTTCAAAAAATAGGCACAGTTTCAAAATGTGTGTCTGAAGGCAGGTTGATTAATTTCTAAGATTCTATATATATTTTAGGCACGTAGGGCTAACCAGCCTAGAATTTTTTAAAAGCGAAGAGAGTCTTGTCGCAATATATCCCTATGGTGTTGTCTTCTGTAGCTATCCTTGTCCATCAGCTTCTTGCCGATGAAGGTCAGTAGTGACTTATCGCAGAATTTCTATTTTTATAACGAACCTTTGCTCTTTTATGATGTTCTGCAATTCTTAAGTTATTATAACTGCAATATCCATTAGTTTTATCTCTCTTCTTTAACGGAACCAAAAATTTAATAAAAAAGAGTGTTCCACGTGGAACACTCTTTTTTGCAGCTATGTGAGGCCGAAGTAATTAGCCTTGATTTATATCGGAACTATAGTCTTTTAAGTGCTTCCCTGATTATTATTTCGATAGAAGCATTCGGTGTCTCCTTTAGTATAGCTGCGATAGCTTTGGTTATATTGCCTTTATTGAATCCTAAGTTGAGAAGAGCTGTGGTGGCTTCCTCTGTAATTTTGTTGTTTTTAGGCATCATTGAGAGTCCCTGCATCTCAGATCCGCTCCCTTTGATAACCTTGTCTTTGAGGTCCAAAATAAGTCTTTGAGCTGTCTTGATGCCGATGCCTTTGACACTCTTGATTCTATTGGCATTTTCACTGATTATAGCTTCTCGGAGTTCTTCGTCTGTTAATGAAGAGAGAATCATCCGCGCCGATCCTACACCGATACCTGAGACGCTTATAAGCTGCATGAATATTTCCCTCTCTTTTTTTGTGGCAAATCCGAAGAATTGTTCATCGTCTTCTCTGATATGGTGATAAAGGTAGATTTTGGCCTCGGTCTGATCCTTGATGACCTCATAGGTTTGTAGGGATATGAGGATACTGTAGCCGATTCCTCCGCATTCTATTATAGCTTCGGTAGGGCAAAGCTCTACAATTTCCCCTTTGATGTATTCGTACATATTCTATTCTTTGTAGTCCTTAATGGAAATCTATAAGTAAGGGGAGTGAACACTGTGTCTTATCCTCTCCCGTATGCAAATTTAATCACCATTACTGAAATCATGTTGCTAGGAGCCAAGTTTTATGTGGGATTTTCTATGATTTGCCCAGACTTATTGAAAATGATAGTTGAGTTGTCAGACAGAGTAAATGTCTGAGGAGCTAGCGTCTAATTCAGCGTCTAATTCTCTAATAATTTCTTCTTGAGCGATTACTTTGTTAAATTTGCGGCTCAGAAATTGTCGGTTAATCAGACTGCTTGCTTGTGTAACAGGATCGACTTTCAAGTCCTGACTTAGTCACAACAGTAGCATATTTAAGACGCGAGAATATGACATGTATAGATGAGTTACGAGCCCACTTTCCTATCCTAGGGCGCAAAATATATGGCAAGTCTTTGGTATATTTCGATAATGCTGCCACTAGTCAGAGACCACAGTCTGTCATAGACAAGTGGGACGACTTCACAAGGACTCAGAATGCAAATATTCATAGAGGAATCCATTGTCTTTCAGAGGAGGCCACAACTCAGTTTGAGGCTGCAAGGGATGCTGTTCGTGAATTTATCAATGCCGGACACAGGGAGGAGATAATCTTCACATCTGGAGCTACCGCCTCGATCAATCTTGTTGCCTTTTCTTTTGGTGAGGCCTTTGTCGGAGAAGGAGACGAAGTCATTGTCTCGGAAGCCGAACATCATTCCGATATAGTGCCATGGCAGATGATGTGCCAGCGCAAAAAGGCGCAACTTAAGGTACTTCATGTCGATGACAAAGGACTCCTGCAAGTCTCTGAATTGGAGACGCTAATAACATCCAAAACCAAGATAATAGCTGTCGCGCATATCTCCAATGTACTCGGAATAGTCAATCCTATAGCAAAAATTGTGAGTCTGGCTCATTCTCATGGCGTACCCGTCCTAGTGGATGGAGCACAGGGAATAGTGCATGAGACAGTTGATGTGCAGGCATTGGACTGTGATTTTTACGCATTTTCGGGACACAAGATTTATGCGGCTCCGGGGACTGGTGTACTATACGGCAAGAGAAAATGGCTTGATGCAATGCCGCCATATATGGGTGGAGGAGAGATGATAGCGACTGTCAGATTCAGTGGTACTACATATGCTCCTATTCCAGAGAAATTCGAAGCTGGAACTCAGAATATTGCCGGTATTCCTACCTTTGTACCAGCTATTCGTATGGCAGAAAATATGAGGAGTCCAGAGATCGTGTCTTATGCCGATGATGTTAAGAAATTTCTTTATGAGAGGCTTTCGGAAGATGACAGGATAACCATTTATGGACGGCCGGATAATCTTGACTTGAAGATTCCGCTATTCTCTGTATCTGTCAGAAAAGCGCATCACGAAGATCTTGCAATGGTGCTTGACAAGATGGGGATAGCTGTCCGTTCAGGGCAAATGTGCGCTGAGCCAATGATGGACCGCTTTGGAGTAACAGGCATGCTGAGAATGTCGCTAGCCCCATACAATACTATGGAAGAAGCGGAATATTTTGTGCAGAGTTTAGACAAAGCAATAAAGATGGTAAGTCAATAGTAATTTTGAAGATGAGTAATGATAAGACGCTAAAAGAAGCTGAGCAAGAGGTCATTGACGATTTCTCTCAGTATGATGAATGGCTTGACAAATACGAGTATCTGATAGAGCTTGGGCATGACCTGCCTCCCTATCCTGAGTCAGAAAAAACCGATGATAAGCTTATAAAAGGTTGTCAATCAAGGGTTTGGCTTAATTATGAGGTTCGTGACGGGAGGATTTACTTTCAGGCCGATAGCGATGCTATCATCACAAAGGGGATAATATCTCTGCTTGTCAGTATTTACTCTGGACGGACTCCAGAGGAGATTGCTTCTTCAGATTTCTCATTCTTGGAGAAGATCGGACTTAAAGAAAATCTCTCACCTACAAGGGCAAACGGACTTGCCTCTATGGTAGCGACCATTAAGGCCGTAGCGTTGGAGAATATCGCAAAGTAGTAGGCTCGTAAAACGAAGAGCTAAGATGCGGCTGCAGCGCAGAGGTTGTAAAAGCGCAGTGGTTGTAGAATAGTGTTAAAAAAATAGCGAGAAACACGAGAAAAGGAGGATTGCAATATGGCTGGATCTGACAACAAAGAAGAAACTATAGAGCCGAAAGACGGGGAAAAGCGCATGACAAAGAGCGTGACAGAAGTAAAGACTGGTATAAAGACTGATGAAGAGACTGATGTAGAGACTGATATAAAGGCTGATGAAGAGACTGATGTAAAAACTGATTTCAATAGTCAGGCGAAGAGCGAGGTGAAACATGAGAGCGAGGTGCTTACTGCGGAAGACGCACAGGCGTTGGCACCTCTTTATTCTGATGTGATAAAGGCTCTCAAGCAAGTATATGACCCGGAGATTCCAGTCAATATTTATGATCTCGGACTTATATATGAGCTTGTCATAGATAAAGAGCATGATGTTTATGTAAAGATGACGTTTACAGCTCCTTCCTGTCCTATGGCTGATGAAGTATTGGCAGAGGTTAAGGCATCTGTCGAGGATGTGCCAGGTATAAAGTCTTGCAAGATTGACCTTGTATTTGATCCTGTATGGGACAAGAGTATGTTGTCTGAAGAGGCAAGGGTTGAATTGGGGCTTGACGATGACGAGTGATATAGAAGTCTATCTTGGGCTCGGAAGTAATATTGGTGACAAGAAGGCCAATATAGATAAGGCTCTTTTACTGTTGGAGGAGAGAGGTGTCAGAATAGTCATACTCTCGGACATGATAGAGACAGAGCCTTGGGGCTTTTCTACTGACAGTAAATTTATAAACTGTGTAGTGAGAGCAGAGGTGTCTGAGTCAGTGACACCGATACGTCTGCTTGGAATGTGCAAGGATATTGAGTGCCAGATGGGGCGTAGTGATAAACCGGAATATGACGCTGAAGGGAGGAGGATATACCATTCCCGCTTGATAGATATAGATATACTGCTATATGGAACTCAAGATTTTGATTATGAGGATCTTGTGATTCCACATCCTTTGATGTCAGCAAGAGATTTTGTAATGATTCCATTGAGACAGGTAGCGTCCCAGCGGGTGAAAGAGGCCTTTAAAGAGATTTTCATCTGATAAATAGTAGTAGTGCTTTCGTTCAGAATTTTATTACGAAGATTTCTCGAGGCAGCCACGACTTTGGAAGAAGTGTACTGGATGTACTTGACTGATGGCAAAGATGAATATGATCGGAAAGGACCATAAGAGAAGAGTTGAAATATTTCAAAACAACTTCTTTAATAATGCTGTTTGATTCATATTACTTAATAAGTAATTTTGCAAGTTTAATGATTACTGGCGTTTGTGTTGAAGTGAAATTATAATTTGTTGAAGATATGACACAAGATGAACTTTTCAAGGTCTTGGTAGCGCATTGCAAGGAGTATGGATTCATATTTCCTTCAAGCGAGATTTATGACGGTCTGGCTGCGGTATATGATTATGGCCAGATGGGCGTAGAGTTGAAGAACAATATCAAGCGATATTGGTGGGAGGCAATGACACGTCTCAATGAGAATGTCGTAGGCATAGACTCATGTATTTTCATGCACCCTAAAGTATGGGTGGCTTCAGGCCATGTTGCAGCATTCAATGACCCTCTTATCGACAACAAAGACTCGAAGAAAAGATATCGTGCTGATAACCTTATCGAAGACTATCTCGGCAAGATTGAGGAGAAGATAGAGAAAGAGGTGGCAAAGGGACGTAAGAAGTTCGGAGAGAGTTTTGACGAGGCAAAGTTCCGCGAGACCAATCCCAATGTGCTCCGTGAGAAAGCCAAATATGAGGAAGTCCACAATCGTTATGTAGCCGCTGAGCAGGCAAACGATCTTAAAGAATACAAGCAGATTATCCTCGACTGCGATATAGTTGATCCTATATCAGGTACAAAGAACTGGACAGACGTGCGTCAGTTCAACCTCATGTTCAGCACACAGATCAGCAATACTGGGGATGCAGATGACAAGATCTATCTTCGTCCAGAGACTGCGCAGGGTATATTTGTAGAATATCTAAATGTCCAGAAGACTGGACGTATGAAGATACCTTTCGGTATCGCGCAGATAGGCAAGGCCTTCAGAAACGAGATTGTGGCAAGGCAGTTCATCTTTAGGATGAGAGAGTTCGAGCAGATGGAGATGGAATTTTTCTGCAAGCCAGGCACCGAGATGGAGTTCTTTAAGAAATGGAAGGAGAAGAGGATGAAGTGGCATGTCAATCTTGGCATGGGCGCTGAAAATTATCGTTTCCACGACCATGAGAAGCTTGCTCATTATGCCAATGCTGCTACCGATATCGAGTTCAATTTCCCCTTTGGCTTCAAGGAGCTTGAAGGCATACATTCAAGGACAGACTATGACCTCGGCAACCATTCCAAGCTTTCCGGAAAGAAGATACAGTATTACGATCCTGAGACAGGAGAGAGTTACACTCCGTATTGCGTAGAGACCTCAATAGGTGTGGACAGGATGTTCCTTGCTGTATTGTCCCATTCCTACAAGGTAGAGGAGCTTGAAGGCGGTGAAAGTAGGGTAGTCCTCAGCATACCTGCACCTCTTGCCCCTGTAAAGGTTGCAGTCCTTCCGCTTATTAAGAAAGACGGGCTTCCTGAACTCGCACAGAAGGTTGTGGATGAGGTTAAGTATGACTTCAACTACCAGTATGACGAGAAGGACAGCATAGGTAAGAGATATCGTCGTCAGGACGCTATCGGTACGCCTTTCTGCGTGACTGTAGACCATGATTCTCTCAACGATGGTTGCGTGACACTTCGTGACCGCGATACCATGCTGCAGGAGAGGATTCCGATCAAAGAACTCAGAGATTATATCGAGAAGAGAGTCAGCATGTCCAATCTGCTCAGGACTTTGGACTAATCTGCATTAGTTAGAAGCAGGTTCTTCTTAGATTGAAACTGTTTCGTCAGACTTTTTGCTCAGTCAGATAGCTCAGCATTCATCATTTGCTCAATCAGATAGCTCAGCTATCATATTAAAATAAAAGAAGTCGACCCCCAAAAAAGGTCGGCTTCTATCTTATGTAATGTATCTGTTGTTATGTATCTTGTAGCCAGGACATAACCTTGAGGGCATCATCTCTTCTTATTTGGGATTGTTCCAGCCCTGAGCGCGGATGGGGAGTTCGACTCCGTCAGGGGTGACAAGTACTGTGCCTACATCCGGTCTTGCTATATGGCCGATGATTGAAAATGTCTGGAAATCATGACGTATCGTCTCGTATTGTGATAGCGGTACTACAAACAGAATCCTGTAGTCCTCACCACCGTTCATTGCGGCCGAGATAGGATCGATGTCAAGCTTCTTGCCGAGTTCGAATGAATTGCCCTCGAAAGGTATCTTATCAGTGTAGAGTTTTACGCCCAAGCCACAGTCGTGTCCAAGTCTTCTAGCCGTGTCGGCAAGCCCTTTGGCTGTGGAATATCCATAAGAAGGGGTAAGACCACTCTCTGATATTCTCCCTACAATATTATTATCTATCTCCGGCTTGAGATATGCCCCTACGAACATCCTGTATTTCTCAAGTTCAGAGGATATGCTAGAGTTGTCATTTGCTGTAGTGTCTCGGCTGTCAAATATGGCTTTGCCTCGCTCAAGCAGTCGGAGACCGAGATAGGCCGCACCTACATTGCCTGATATGCAGATAAGATCTTTGGGAGAGGCGTGTCCTTCGAGGCTTCCATTATTACTGAGTCCAGTGAGGACTGTGCTTACAGTCAGACCGTTGGGAGATGGGTTCAAATCAAGATCTATATCTTCGATGCTATGTTCCTTTGCTGCCGTACAGATGCCGGACCACAACTCTTGTATCTGCGGAAAGTCAAGCTTGGAAGATACTGCAAGCCTGACCGACAGACTCTTGGGTCTTGCAAGGCTTGCGTATGCTTCGGTGACTCCTGCTATGACTGTCTTGTATCCGAGATGCTTCAGGGGGAAATACATGAGATCGAAATCTATGCCTTCAGTCCAAAGCCTTGAAAATGTCCTTACCGTAGTGTCTTGTCCGCCAAGAAACGAAGCTTTGTCTCTGACCTTGAATCCGGAAGCCTGATATAGCCTTTCGATGGCTTCAATTTTTCCAATATCTGAGAAAGTATTCATATCGTCTTAAATATTTTCGCTAAAACCGATACAAAAATAACATATTATTTCTACATTTGAGATGATAAAGGCCGTATCTGTCCTTGAGCGTGAGACGGTCGTCCGATATAAAAAGTTATTGATGAGGAATGTATTTGCCGATATATGGACTTTCTATCGGGACGGTTTCAGGAATATGACCTGGGGGCGCACGCTTTGGCTATTTATCGTACTGAAGCTGATAATATTGTTCGGGATCTTAAGAATTTTCTTCTTCAGACCGGTTTTGTCCGACATGTCTGAGGCAGAGAAATCGGAGTCAGTAGGACGTAACCTTACAAATATCGTATGGAGACAGCATTGATCGACTGGTCGAGACTACAATTCGCCATGACGGCAGCTTACCATTGGCTGTTTGTGCCACTTACCTTGGGCTTGGGCGTGATAGTGGGAATATTAGAGACGATCTATTACCGCAAAGGCGATGATTTCTGGAAGAAGACAACACAGTTCTGGATGAAGATTTTCGCCATTAATTTCGCGATAGGCATTGCTACCGGTATTATCCTCGAATTCGAATTCGGCACCAACTGGAGCAACTATTCTTGGATGGTAGGTGATATATTCGGAGCACCGCTGGCCATAGAAGGCATCCTGGCGTTCTTCATGGAGGCTACGTTCTTTGCTGTGATGTTTTTCGGTTGGAACAGAGTCAGCAGGCGTTTTCATCTTGCATCTACATGGCTGACAGCAATTGGTGCATGTATTTCGGCATTCTGGATAATTGTCGCTAACGGGTGGATGCAGCACCCTGTAGGTACTGAGTTTAATCCGGATACAGTAAGGAGTGAGATGGTATCGTTCTGGGCCGTTGCTACCAATCCTGTGGCTATCATCAAATTCATGCATTCGGTATTTAGCGGATGGATGACGGCCGGAGTGTTTGTGGCAGGTATAAGTTGCTGGTATCTGCTCAAGATGAGGGAGAGGAAATTTGCTTATGCGAGCCTCTCAGTAGCCTGCTTCGTGGGTATTATAGGCGGAGTTGCGACAATATTCTCCGGAGATTCTTCAGGAGTCCATGTGGCTAAGTATCAGCCTATGAAACTGGCGGCCACGGAGGGCTTGGAAGACGGGGGACGGGGGGCTGCATTCTCAATAATCCCCGGGGTGGAGATTCCGGGCATACTGTCTTTCCTTGCCACTCATGACTTCAATGGCTATGTGCCGGGTATCAATGACATACTTCTCGGCTATACTGATGATAGCGGTAATGTGGAGCCGTCTGTAGACGAGAAAATGTGGCGTGGCAGGCGTGCAGTATCGGCCTTGAAGTTGTACCGGCAGACAAGGGATTCTCTACCCGATGTAGCACAGACGTATCTCAAAGTTTTCAGAGACAATGAGAAATATCTCGGTTACGGATATATAGAGGAGCCGACAGACATTATACCATATATTCCCCTTGTATACTGGTCTTTCAGGGTAATGATCGGACTCGGGTGCTATCTCATGCTTCTTCTGTTGGTACTCCAATACATGTCATACAGGACTATATTGCACAGATACAGGTGGATCATGAAGATTGCCCTATGCTCAATCCCGCTTGTGTATATCTGCGGAGAGGCCGGATGGATAGTGGCTGAAGTAGGAAGGCAGCCATGGACCATACAGAATCTTCTTCCTGTAAATGTCGCGATATCAAGCCTGAGCACAGAAGCCGTCAAGACCACATTCTTCATATTTGTGATTGTCTTTGCCCTGTTCCTCATTGCAGAGATAGGAATAATGGTGAAGGCTGTCAGGAGGGGCCCTGAGATAGGGGAGTCATGGCCAAGAGTACATACAGAAGACGATCAAATGGAATAAAATCATGACACTTGCATTCTTACAACAATACTGGTGGTTTATAGTATCGCTACTCGGTGCCCTGCTTGTATTCCTGATGTTCGTTCAAGGAGGCAATTTCTGGGCTATGGCATTTGCCGGAGAAGATGGCACAATGCGTCTTATCTTCAATTCGACAGGACGTAAGTGGGAGCTGACATTCACCACCTTGGTACTATTCGGAGGAGCATTTTTCGCCTCTTTCCCTCTGTTCTACAGCACGAGCTTTGGAGGAGCGTATTGGGTCTGGATCATAATCCTGATAACGTTTGTTTTCCAGGCGGTATCATATGAGTTCCAGAACAAGAAAGGCAATCTTCTCGGATCCTCTGCATTCAAGTTCTTTCTGTTCCTTAACGGGGTCATTGGCCCTTTCCTTATCGGGACAGTTGTCGGAACATTCTTTACAGGCTCGGATTTCTCAGTGGACAAGACAGCCATAATCTTCGGGGCAGCCTCGCCTGTCATAAGCCAGTGGGGCAACTCCTGGCATGGTCTGGAAGCACTGGCACAGCCGTGGGCAGTAATGCTCGGTATTTCGCTGTTCCTGCTTTCGGTCGTACTTGGCGGATTGTACCTTGTCAATAACATTGCAGACGAGACGTTAAGGGTTAAATTGAGACCTGGTATCAGGAGTATGGGCGTAGCTTTCCTTCTGTTTTTCGTGGCGTGGTTTGTACATCTCCTATGTGCTATCGGTTATGCAGTTTCAGAGAGTGGCACAGTATATTTAGAACAGTACAAATACCTGCACAACTTCTTGGCAATGCCGGCTGTTGCGGTAATGTTCTTTGTGGGTGTAGTGCTTGTATTTCTCGGCTGGTATCTCGGCTCCTTTACCAAGTCTTCAAAAGGAATATGGCCCGCCGGCATAGGAACTGTCCTTGTCGTGCTGGCAATCTTTCTCGTGGCAGGGTTCGGCGGTACGGCTTATTATCCGTCAAATACCCATCTTCAGAGTTCATTGACCATCATCAATAGTAGTTCGAGCCTCTTTACTCTGAAAACGATGTTCTGGGTGTCACTAGCCATTCCTTTTGTCGCAGCCTATATAGTGTATGCATGGCGCCAGATGGATCGTCAGCCTTTGGATCGTGAAAGCCTTGAAAACGAAGAGATTAAATATTAGAATCAAATGTCCGGTATCGCTCAGTCGTAATTATTTGAATTCGGGCGAGCCGAAGTCGGTCAAGTAGAAAAGAAGAAAATTCAATGAAAATGAAAACTTTAGGAAAAATCTTATGTGTATGTGCGCTTATATTGCCGACTATTGCGGCTGTAGCGAAAGAGCCGTCAGAATTGGTGGTGATATCATATAATATACGCAACGGGGAGGCGGATGACGGGGTCAATTCGTGGCAGTATCGTTATCCGGCATCGGCCTTGATGATAAAAGACCAGAATCCGGATATTTTCGGCCTTCAGGAAGCCTATGACTATCAAGTCAAATACTTGAAAGACTATTGTGACGGATACAAGGCAGTAGGTGTCGGCCGGGAGAACGGCAGACATGAGGGCGAGCATATGGAGATCTTCTATAAAACTAAAAACATTGCTTTGCTTAAGTGGGGGACATTCTGGCTCTCGGAGACTCCTGACAAGCCGTCGAAGGGCTGGGACGGTGCATGTAAGAGGACAGCAACATGGGCACTTATGAGGGACAAGAGGAGCGGACAGAAATTCTATTATGTCAACACTCATCTTGACCATGTCGGAGTAGAGGCGAGGACCAAAGGTCTGGAGCTGATAGTTCAACGGATCAAGGAAATGAACAGGAAGGGCTATCCTATGGTGCTTACCGGTGATTTCAATACCAAGCCAGACAGTCCGATCCTTGATGAACTTGACAGTATGATGACGAGCGCTCGCAAGTCAGCGGTCAAGACTGACAACGGTGATACTTTCAATGGCTGGGGCAGAGGCAAGGGCGTGATAGACTATATTTATTATTCCGGTTTCAGTGCCTGTACTGAGTTCTCGGTGATACGCAAGCCATATCTTGACAGATATTTCATCTCTGATCATTTCCCTGTCAAAGCCTATCTTGTCTTCTGAGCAGAGTTGGGAAAATCAGATCGTGTCTTTGCAAGTTGCAAATTCGTATATAAGAGACAGCCGTCGCATTTTCAGTGCCGACGGTTTTTTCGTAATTTTGTAGGATATTGCGAAGTCGCCAATGTTAGGTTCGGCTTCGAGAAAATGCAGAATATATAGAGTTTAGACAATGGGAAAAATATGGAGAAATGTCCTTGCGGGCATAGGTATAGTGATTCTGTTTCTGGTCATTGCCTACGGTTTCGTTCCGCAGGTGCTTGACGGCAAGATAGTCAACCAGAGCGACATATCGGGGTATGTAGGCATGGCTCATGAGGCCAATGAGTGGAATTCGGCTCATCCAGATGATCGCACGGCTTGGACCAATTCCATGTTTGGCGGGATGCCTACTACCATGCTGACCGGCAATCCGGAAGGAGACTGGACACAAGCACTCTATGATGCTTTCTTGACAGGCAAGCGTCCTGCAACATATCTGTTCATATCCCTGCTCGGTGCATTCCTTCTGATGCTTGCCATGGATGTCAATGTGCTTCTTGCCATTGGTGGGGCTATAGCTATCACATTCTGCTCGTACAATTTCCAAATAATCCAGGTAGGGCACAATACCAAGATGATGGCCATAGCATGGATGCCTTGGGTTCTTGCGGCAGTTGTATATACATATCGTTCCGCTCTCGGTATGTATTCCCGTACTTTGTCAGGACGTCTTGGCTGGCTGAAGGCATCGTTGCTCGGTGCTGCCCTTTTCGGACTGTTTCTTGACTTCCAGATAAAGGCAAACCATATACAGATATCCTATTATCTCGCCATCATATTGTGTTGCTTTGCAATAGGCCTGTTTATCTATATTCTCGGCTTAAAGGACAGGCGAGTGCTGGTGTGCCGGTTCTTAGCAGCGTCCACCATTCTTCTTGTCCTTGGGATAGCAGGTATCGGGGCAAATGCCAACAAACTGATACCTATGTATGAATATTCCCACCAGACAATGAGAGGTGGCTCGGAGTTGTCTCGGGACGGAGAGGCCACGGAAGACAGAGACAAGAGCAAGGGACTCGACATAGAATACGCCACTGCTTGGTCATACGGGTGGAATGAGCTTCCTAATCTGATGATACCTGACTTCAACGGAGGTGCATCTGCAGGAGTTGTAGATCCACACAAGTCTGAGACTGTGAAGCTTCTTCGCAGATACGGCCAGACAAATGCCGCCCAGGTAGCTGAAAATCTGCCTACCTATTGGGGACCGCAGCCTTTTACAGCTGGCCCTATGTATCTCGGGGCAATATCGGTGTTTCTCTTTATACTGGGTCTGTTTCTGTGCAAGGGCTTTGACCGATGGTGGATACTCGCAGCAAGTATAATAGCCGTATTCTTGGGCGTGGGCAGCCATTTCATGCCATTTACTGAGTTCTGGTATTACCACATGCCCTTCTACAGTAAGTTTAGGACGGTGTCCATGGCTCTTGTTATATTGCAGGTTACAGTGCCGTTACTCGGATTTATTGTAGTAGACAGGATTCTTAAGGGCAGATATCCTGACAAAGAGTTCAGAAAGGCGATTCTGACAGCCTATATTTTTACGGGGATAGTGTGTCTTGTTTTCTGGCTGATGCCGTCTCTTGCAGGTAGTTTCACAGCACCTTCAGATGCTGGAATGCATCCGGAGATTGCTTCTGCGGTGGCTGCCGACAGGAAAATGCTGCTGCGAGATGATGCAAGGCTATCGTTCTTCCTTATATCCGCGGTTGTAGCGGTTCTGTTATGGGTAGAATATTCCAAAAAGAAAGCAGGAAATTCCGATAAAGGGGCTTTGGTTTTGGGATTCCAGGACAAAAACAAGGCGATGGCAGCCGGTGCCGTGTGTCTGTTGGTATTTATCAATATGTTTGCGGTCGGGAAGCGTTATCTGAATGCAGATGACTTCATCACCCCGCACAAGTTCAACAACCAGTTTGCACAGAGGCCTGTGGACAAGATGATCATAGAAAATGGTGACTTGTCTTCCCGTGTCCTCGACCTTACAGTAAATGTCTTCAATGACGCGCATCCAAGCTATTGGCACAAAAATATCGGAGGATATAGCCCTGTCAAGCTACAGCGTTATCAGGATCTTATAGATAAGCATCTTACGGGAGAAATCAGTGATCTTGCTAGAGCCATAAATGCGGCCGGCACTATGGACAAACTTGAGGCTTCGTTCCCTAAGGTCCCCATATTGTCTGCTCTAAATGACAAATATATCATCATAGACGGGAACAGTCCGGCCATTGTTAATCCCCATGCAATGGGCAATGCGTGGTTTGTAGACAAAGCCGTAAAGGCAGAGTCTCCTGACGACGAGATAGCCCTTGTAGGGACAGTGGATCTGTCGAGTGAAGCTGTGATCGGCAAAGATTTCACATGGGCGTATGATCAGATATCTGCTTTGGGCAAGGGGAGCGGCCATGAAATAGAAGCTAGCAATGTTAGCCAGGTGCAGCCTGAGGCAGAGGCTATGGCATCAGTAGATACGGTCTATATGACACAGTATGCTCCTAATGAATTGCATTACAGATATTCTGCTGCCAGAGAGAGAGCTGTTGTATTCAGCGAAGTATACTATCCGCACGGTTGGAAACTCTACCTTACAGATGCCAATGACTCAGATAAAGGGAGGGAGATACCCATATTCAGGACAGACTGGATACTTCGCGGGGCTGTGCTTCCTGCAGGTGATTATAATCTCAAGATGCGCTTTGAACCGGAATCCTACAAGGTAAGTTCAAATATTTCCAGAGCATCTTCTGCCACACTTTTCCTGCTGATCCTGCTTTCTTGTGCAGCAACCCTTGTCGGTCGAGGAAAGGATGCCGAAATATCTGCTAAAGGAATGAACGCTGGGAAATAGATGCTTGTATAGATGAATACTATCGAGAAAGCCATATACAACAGGACGGAGCTTCTGCTTGGCGAGGATATAATGAGTGTCTTGTCCAAGCTTCGCGTCATAATATTCGGAGTAGGAGGTGTCGGAAGTTGGTGTGCAGAGGGACTTGTGCGGAGCGGAGTGACTCATATGACTATTGTGGATTCTGACAGGGTCTGCATTACCAATGTCAACCGCCAGATGATGGCAACTACCCGGACAGTCGGCCAGGTAAAGGTCGAGGCCTTGAAATCCCGATTGCTTGAGATCAACCCTAAAGCTGAAATCGTGGCCGTCCAGAAAATCTATTGCAGTGATACTGCAGACCAGTTTGACTTGGACAGTTATGACTATGTGGTGGATGCCGTAGATTCCCTCAAGGACAAGGCTCTTCTGATACTTCGGGCGACGGCAAGTAAGGCCAAGTTCTATTGCTCTCTCGGAGCTGCTCTGAAAGTTGACCCACTGAAAGTCCGCGTGGCGGAGTTTTGGGACGTCAGAGGCTGTCCTCTCGGTGCAGCTCTTCGCAAGAAGATGAAACGGGCAGGCACATTCCCGTCAAAGAAATTCCTATGTGTGTACGATGATGAGGTCCTTCCGAACAGAGGCCAAAGTCGCACATGTGGTACTGGACAGTGCATGTGTCCGAAAGCTCAAGACGGACCAGGCGATGCGTCCCTGCTCAATCATGAATGGTGTTCGTCCAAGGCCCAGATCAACGGCACGACAGTACATATAACGGCGATCTTCGGGATGACACTCTCTGGGTTGATAATCAACGATGTGTATAAGAAGTTGTGTTGAGACGGTTCCCGAATTTTATTATGAAGATTTTTCTATGCAGTTTCGACTTTGGAAGAAGGAGTGTACTGGAGGTACTCGAAAGATAAAAATGACCAGGAAAGACCATAAGAGAAGAGACGAGTCTTTTCGAAACGGCTTCTAAGAGTTACAGGTAAGATTTGCCGGTCTCTTTTGGCTGTGGCTTTTTCATACCGGTAAGGTCGTCAAGGAGGTCCGCCATGCGACTTGTAAGGGCTTTTCTTGAATACTGCCTTATCTTCTCTTTCTTGTCTTCAGTCATGAATATGTCGTCTACATCGGTATTGACGTCTTCAGTCTGAGCCTGGCTCTGAGATTTGTAGCTCTTCCAACAGAGATCAATGAAGGCAGATACTGAAGTAAGGTCATGCCATCCGAAGACCACACCGGCTCCTGTGCTGTTGACAATAGATGCCATAGCTCCGTCTGTCTGCCCTATTCCGAGAATCGGATTCATACTTGCAAGATATTCGAACAATTTGCCCGGAAGAGTTGCCTTATACTCCGGTTCCTTGCGGAGGGGGAGGATCAGCAAAGACGCATTTTTCTGTTCCCGTATTGCTACGAGATGCTCTTTATAGCCGAGATTGACAAGATTGTCACCGAGTCCGGCAGCTTTGATGGAGGCGATGACGTCGGCATCTGTCTTGCCGCTAAGTCTTATATGGAGCATCTGTCTGAACTCAGGATCTTGGCTGCATTTGTCAGCAAGAGCCTTCCATATGACTTCAGGATTGCCATCGGATGCGAGAAGTCCGGTATGGGTAACGTTGAAATACCCATCATCATCAGCTTCCTGGGCGAAGTCATCCTCATCATATCCGTTGGTGATAAGCACTACCGGTGTCTGGGTCATCTTCATGAAGTCATCCCTGACAAGAGGTGATACCGCAACGACAACGGAGGCGGAATCCAGCACTTTTTTCTCGAGGATACGATGCCTGTGTTTTGCCCACGGAGAGAGCATCAAGTGCTTGAAATAGAACATCTTGGTCCACGGGTCGCGGAAATCGGCCACCCACGGTAGACCGGTCTTTGCTGCCAATGCCATTGCTATAAGGTGCATCGAATGCGGTGGGCCTGTGCTTACTATCGCGTCAACTGGGTGTTCCTCCAGATATTTACTTAGAAATTTCACCGACGGGCGGACCCACGTTATCCGAGGATCGGGGATGAAGAGATTGCCCCTTATCATCATGAAGAGTTTCTGAAGAAAGGATTTCTTGCCGCTGTTGATTGGATTGACTTCCTGTTGGGATGCGTTTTTATTGCCGGTGAGCATCCTGTACAGGGAATAGAATTCGGTGATATGTCTCTTGACAACGATAGCTTCGCTCGGGATGTCTTCTTCTAGAGAACGGTCAATTGCTGTCATCTCCGGGTTGGCTGGTGTGTAGATTACGGGTTGCCATCCGAAGAGCGGAAGGTATTTGCAGAATTTGACCCAACGTTGCACGCCGGAGCCCCCACACGGAGGCCAATAGTAAGTGATGATAAGTACTTTCTTCATTTATTTCAATCGGCTTCTCGGAAGTAGTTAAATATTTATCATTAATAATTTTCAATCGGCTTCTCGGTCATATTCCCAAAAGTAGCAAGAAAAATTGTAAATTTGTCTGATATGGCTAAAAAACAAACGGAAGATACACCACTGCTAAAACAATATTTTTCAGTCAAGGCGCAGCACCCCGAAGCTATACTTCTATACAGAGTCGGGGATTTCTATGAGACGTATTCCGATGATGCGGTATTGGTCAGCAGGGTTCTTGGTCTGGTGCAGACTCGAAGGTCCAACGGTGACAAAGATCCAGTGCCTATGGCCGGATTTCCTCATCATGCCATAGAACAATACCTTACAAAACTCATACGCTCCGGATACAAAGTTGCTGTCTGTGACCAACTTGAGGACCCACGTCTGACCAAGACTCTTGTAAAGCGTGGAGTAACGGAGATTGTCACGCCAGGTGTGGCTTTCGGCGAGAATATGCTCAATGACAAAGAGCACAACTACCTTGCAGGGCTTACCTTCTCGAAGGGACTTTGCGGGGCGGCTTTCCTCGACGTATCTACTGGTACTTTTCAGGTGACGCAAGGCACCCCGGAGTATGTAGGGACGCTAATCTCATCTCTTTCGCCCACGGAGATAGTCGTGCGCAAAGGCGATGAAAAGACTGTCAGAGAATTATACGGGGACAAGCTTTATATCTCAACGCTTGACGAATGGGCATTTGTCTTCGCGGCTGCCGAGGAGAAGCTCAAGAAACAGCTTCAGGTAGAGTCGCTCAAAGGTTATGCCCTTGAATCCTGTCCTCTCGGAGTCTGCTCAGCAGGTGCGCTTTTAGTATATCTGGAAGTTACCCAACATGCCGGACTGGCCAATATATGCTCTATTTCAAGGATTGACAGTGGTAGGTTCGTGTGGATGGATAGGTTCACGGTGCGCAATCTTGAACTTTTCCACTCTTCCGCAGGCGGAGAGGGGGTAAGTCTTGTAGATGTACTTGATAAATGTTCATCTCCTATGGGTTCACGTCTGTTGAGGATGTGGATAGCCATGCCGTCTATGAACCTTGCGGAGCTCAATGACAGGTTCGACATAGTCGGCTTCCTGTCCGGTGAATGGGATCGGCTAACCGCCTTGCAGTCATCACTTTCTGACATAGGTGATCTGGACAGGATTGTGTCGAGAGCTGCAACAGGCAAGATACAGCCTCGTGAATTGCTTCAACTTGGCCGAGGATTAGCCCAATTTACACCTATTAAAGAGCTCTGTATACAAGATAAATGTCCACCTTTGGCCAAGATAGCCGGTGGTATTGACGAATGTGGGGAACTGTTGGCTGAAATTCAGCGTACAATGAGCCCTGAGGCTGCTACAGCCATTGGCAAAGGCGACGTCATAGCATCAGGAGTGGATCCAGAGCTTGACAGGTTGCGCGAGATCTCCCGTGGAGGCAAAGACTATCTCCTCAATATGCAGCAGAGAGAAGCAGAGAGGACAAGCATTCCTTCACTCAAGATAAGCTACAACAACGTATTCGGATACTATATCGAGGTCCGTAATGCCTACAAGGACAAGGTTCCAACTGAATGGGTGCGCAAGCAGACCCTTGTCAATGCGGAGAGATATATAACCAAGGAGCTGAAAGACTATGAAGAGCAGATTCTCTCGGCCGAGGATAAGATCTACAGTCTTGAGTCATCCATCTACAATACTCTTCTGTCGCATATACGAGACAGGGTTAGGAATATACAGGCGGACTCCGCCCTTATAGCCAAGATTGATGTGCTTGCTGGCTTCGCTGAGACGGCTGTGCAGCGAAATTATTGCAGGCCGGAAGTCGATGACTCTCTAACTCTGGACATACGAGCCGGAAGGCATCCTGTCATAGAGACTCTCATGCCTCGTGGAGAAGAATACGTGCCGAATGACATTCACCTTGACGAAGATAGCCAACAGATAATCATTCTTACTGGTCCCAACATGTCGGGAAAATCAGCTCTTCTCCGTCAGACTGCACTTATAGTTCTCATGGCTCAGATAGGGTCATTTGTGCCGGCGGATTCTGCCAAGTTTGGATATTTCGACAAACTTTTCACTAGAGTCGGGGCATCGGACAATATATCCCGAGGGGAGTCTACTTTCATGGTGGAGATGCTTGAGACATCCATGATCCTTCACAATCTTTCTCAGCGCTCTCTTGTCCTTCTTGATGAGATCGGAAGGGGCACATCTACCTATGACGGTATGTCCATAGCTCGAGCGATAGTCGAATATATTCATGATTATGGAAAGGGGGCAAAGACCCTTTTTGCGACTCATTATCACGAACTAAATGACTTGGAGTCTATATACAAGGGAGTGAAGAACTACCATGTGGCGGTCAAGGAAGTAGGTAAAGAAGTGATTTTCCTAAGGAAAATAATGGAGGGAGGTACGGCTCATAGCTTCGGTATCCATGTGGCGAGAATGGCAGGAATGCCAAGGCAAGTACTCTCGAGCGCGGAGAAGACTTTGGCCGCACTTGAGTCGGCAAATCCAGTCAAGGAGAACTCTGTCAGAGGAAAGCCTTACAACGTCAAAGAGGGTACAGTGGAAAGTGACGGTTCACTGCAATTGTCCCTGTTCCAGTTAGATGATCCAGTATTGGCATCACTGAGAGACAGATTGAGGGCTGCCGATATGGACAATATGACACCGATGCAGGCATTTGACCTGTTGAGAGATATGAAAAAGGAACTTGGAGTGTAAATCCCGTTTTGCCCGACTCTCGAAAAGGAGGTATTAGAGGTACTGAACTGATGATAAAGATGAAAATGGCCAGAAAAGCCCATAAGAGAAGAGACGAGTCTTTTCAAAACAGCTTCTAAGTAAAACTAAATTAAACAAAACAAAACAATAAATGCGTGTAATTATGACACTTAAAAGACAACTGCTAACTTTGAGCACCGTTTTGGCCGGCTCTTTTCTATACTCTGCCGCAGGAGCAGGGTATGAGGTGAATTCGCCTGATGGAAGGCTTGCGGCCTCGATTGAAGTTGGAGAGAAGATAACTTATTCTGTGGTATTTGACGGCCAGAAGATCCTCTCTGACGCTGCCATCTCGATGAGCCTTTCGGAAGGCATAGTATTCGGTGAGAATGACGCTGTGCGCAAGACTCGTAAAGAGCTTGTGGATCAAGTTCTTCAGACAACCGTGTATCAGAGAGCCAATGTGAGGGACAATTACAACGAACTTACTCTGTCATTCAAGGAATTCGACCTTGTGTTCAGAGCATATGACGAGGCAGTGGCTTATCGCTTTCATAGCAGACTCAAAGGTGACTATACTGTGATTGCCGAGCAGGCAGATTTCAGCTTTGCAAAGGATTGGGAGGCATATGTCCCGTATGTCAACAAGAAAGAGGGATTGAGCTTCGAGCGGCAGTATTTCAACTCTTTTGAGAATGTATATTCGCTAGTCCGTCTTACCGAGTGGTCAAAGACAAGGCTTGCCTTTACTCCGCTTGCCGTATGTGCGGATAATGGCGTCAAGGCTCTTGTCATGGAAGCCGATCTGAGGAATTATCCGGGAATGTATATATGCAATACAGATGGCAACACAACTTTGTCCGGTAATTTTGCCCCTTATCCCAAGACTATCAAGCAGGGAGGCCACAACAATCTTCAAGGCATGGTTGAAAGCCGTGAGGACTATATAGCAAAAATTTCAGGAAGTCGGGATTTCCCTTGGAGAATCCTTATGGTGACAGACAATGACGCTTCTATTGCAATCAATGACATAGTATGGAAACTTGCACCCCCGCAGGATATCAATGCTGATTTTACATGGGTTCGCCCCGGCAAGGTCGCCTGGGAGTGGTGGAATGACTGGAATATTTATGGCGTGGATTTCAAGGCAGGAGTCAACAATGATACCTACAAATATTATATCGACTTTGCCGCTGCCGAGGGTATCGAATACGTGATATTGGACGAAGGTTGGTCGGTGAGGTATGCTGCTGATCTATTGAAAGTCGTGCCGGAAATTGATCTTCCAGAGCTTGTAAAGTACGCTCAGAGCAAAGGTGTTGGGATTATCCTTTGGGCAGGATATTATGCATTCGACAGGGATATGGAGAATGTGTGCCGCCACTATGCCGAGATGGGAGTCAAGGGCTTCAAGGTGGATTTCATGGATAGGGATGATCAACTCATGGTTGATTTCCATGAGAGAGCCGCTAAGATGGCTGCCAAGTATCACTTGATGCTCGATTTCCACGGGACATACAAGCCTACCGGTCTTAGCCGTACTTATCCCAATGTTGTCAATTACGAAGGTGTGGCCGGTTTGGAACAGGTAAAATGGGGCGATTATGATATGGTACGGAATGAAGTTCTTGTGCCTTTCCTACGTATGGCTGCCGGCCCGATGGACTATACGCAGGGTGCTATGCGCAATGCAATTAGGGGCAATTACCGTCATGTCAACTCAGAACCTATGAGTCAAGGTACAAGATGCCGCCAGCTCGCCGAGTATGTAGTATTTGAATCTCCGCTCAACATGCTTTGCGACTCTCCGTCAAACTATATGAAAGAACCTCTGTGCACCAAATATATAGCAGAAATCCCCGTTACGTGGGACGAAAGTGTCGCTGTCAACGGAGAGATGGGTGAATATCTGACATTAGCAAGAAGACGCGGAGATGTGTGGTATGTGGGCTCCATAACAGACTGGAATGCGAGGAAACTCTCACTTGATCTTTCATTCATCGGCCCTGGCAAATGGAAAATGGAGATTTTCCGTGACGGCCCGAATGCAGACAGGGCGGCTTGTGATTTCGTCCATACTGCGGCTGAACTTCCGTCCGACAGGATAATGAACATAGATATGGCTCCTGGTGGAGGCTGGGTGGCCAAGATTACAAAAGAATAGGCGATGCTGCCTATCAGGATATATTCCGGTGACAGGCCGGCAGGTGTCTCCCGATACCTGTCCGGCTTTAATTCCATATATATAGTCGCTGACCACAATGTGAGAGACTGTGCGCATGAGGTGGAGAAAGAGGTATGTGCTAAAGGTGTTTTCTTTATCGATGCATCTGAATCTCACAAGAATATGGAGACAGTCATGGACTTGTGCCGCTGGCTTCTCGATGCCGAAGCCGGACGTGATGCCCTTGTGCTGTCGATAGGCGGGGGCATTACTTCTGATATAGCCGGATTCGCGGCATGCATATACAAGAGAGGTGTCAAGTATGCCAATTTCCCGACGACGCTGCTGGCACAGGTAGATGCAGGGATAGGCGGCAAGACAGGTGTCAATCTCGATGGATACAAGAATATGCTCGGTGTCATACGTCAGCCAGAATTTACCTATATTTGCCATTCCGTACTTTCCAGACTCCCGTATCATCAGTTCATAGGAGGGGCGGCAGAGTTAGTCAAGACATTTATAATAGATAATAAGGACGGCCATTACGGCCGAGCTATATCACTACTGTCGAAAATAGACTCTTCCAATGACAAGTCAGAAGCCATATTGTCGGGGTCGGAGGGGCTGAATGTTTTGGCTTTGGCGGCTGCTAGAATAAAGGCTTCTATAGTTGAGAAGGACGAATACGACAAGGGAGAGAGGATGAAGCTCAATCTCGGGCATACATTTGCCCATGCAATAGAGAGGACTGCAGCCATCCGAAGCATAGACATATCGCATGGTGAAGCTGTCGCTATGGGTATCATTTTGGCAGCAAGATTCTCTGATAGGCTCTACAGCGGAGATATGGAGGCTCTTCTGGCGGAGGATTTCCGAAGGGCAGGGCTTCCGGTTGCTTCTCCTTTCGCAGCATCGGATCTGTGGGCTGATATCTCCAAGGATAAGAAAGCTGAAGGCGGAGAAGTGAGATTTGTCCTTATCAAGGCAATAGGGGATGTGCAGATTTGCGCTATAGGCATCGAAGAGGCCAAAGGACTGTTTGCATAGTTCCGGTGTCAACAGTATACATGACATACCGAGTATTTTGCCGTGGTGGCTCCAAAAATTTTGAAGAATGATTTGTACGACAATTCAGAACAAGAATGCGGGTGAAATTGCCGCTATCCTCTCTTCCGGCAAGGTGGAGATGGCGGAAATCCGTCTGGATAACTGCAAGCTGAGCCGAGACGAGATCGAGGATATATTCTCCGGTTCGGATATTCCGTTGGTGGCAACCTGCCGGATTTCATCCTTGAGAACGGCTATGGTGGAAAGCATGGAATGTGACAGAAAGACAGAGACGAAGGTTCTTCAGGTTGCCGAATCCAAGTTGATGACGGCTATCCATGCTGGAGCGGCATATGCTGACATAGAATTGGACGCCCCACCCATGCTCTCAAAAAGAATAAGAAGGGAGGCTACGGAATACGGCACGGTACTGATACGGTCATTCCATGATTTCTCAGGAGCAGATTCTATTGAAGGCCTCAAAGCTGTAGCGGAGAAATGCTATGCCCAGGGGGCAGATATCGCAAAGATAGCAGTGACGGCTGTTGATGGTGAGGATGTTGGTTCTCGAGTTCTATCTTTGTATGATATATTTGAGCCTCAAAGGCTTATAGCTTTTGCTATGGGTGAGACCGGGACAAGGACGAGGATTGAAAGCCTTGCCAAGGGAGCACCGTTCTCCTATGCCGCTTTATCTGACGATGATAAGGCTGCCCCAGGACAGATTCCAACCGAAGATATGGTCCGTGAGGTGTACAAAGGTTTCAGATTCGTAGGAGAGGGATCGTCTCCGGTGAATATGCCTTCTTCCAAAAGCTATGCGCAGAGGGCGATCATAGCCGCATCTCTTGCATCAGGAAAGTCCGTCCTCGGCGGATATACCCCGTGTGATGATACCGATGCTGCAATCTCTGCTGCAAGGGCTTTGGGTGCCCAGGTCAAGGTAGGTATTTCCTACAATGGCGCAGAGAAAGAAAAAGATGGATCTTCGGTCGAGATTACGGGTATAGGAGCACACGAGTCCTGTCTTTCGATAAAGACACTTGATACCTGTGAATCCGGGCTTCTTACGAGGCTTATGCTACCTCTCCTGTCTCTCTTGAATAAGGAAGATTCTTTTACAGTCGAAGGTACGGGCACATTGCTTAGAAGGCCACTCAAGGGGGTCAGACAGATAATGTCGTCATTCGGCGTCAACATAGAGAATCTCGAGAGCCATAGTGGCAGTAAAGGGCAGTCAGAAGATGATGTATTTGTGCCATTGAGCTCTCATGGGCATCTCCGCTCCTGCGATGCTGTAATCTCGGGTAAGGACGGCTCACAGCTTATCTCAGGCCTTGCTATGGCTCTTCCTCTTGCGGGCAGGGATGCAGAGATAAGGGTGACTGAACCCAAGAGTATTCCGTATGTGTTCATGACGGCCGATACGATGAAGCTCTTCGGTGTAAAGGTATGGTGTGACATGGAGGGAGGCGAAGAGTTCAGACAGAGTCGCGACTGGAATTATTGTGACGCACTGACTCTCCACGTGGAAGGAGGACAGTCATACAAAAGTACCGCGATGATGATTGAGGGTGACTGGAGTACAGCTGCATGTTTCCTTGTGGCTGGGGCTGTATTCGGCAGTGTTGAGGTCTCGGGCCTTGATACCAAATCTCTTCAGGCAGATCTCTCTATTATGGATATTCTTATGGAAGCTGGGGCGAGCATTTCCCAAGATGGTGAGGATGATCCCAAGGGCAATATTCATGTCAGGAGGGCTCCTCTTACTCCATTTGACATAGATGCTGACAATTGCCCGGATCTTGTTCCGATAGCTGCTGTGTTGGCCGCTTTCTGTGAAGGAGAGAGCCGTATATCTGGGATAGGACGTCTCTCTGCCAAGGAAAGTGACAGGACTAAGGCCGTATTTGAAATGCTTGAAGGCCTTGGAGTCAGGGTCAAGTACTCTGCTGACGAACTTCGCATAAAGGGGCTTTCGCTTGCGCACCGTATTCTCGGAGACAAAATGTTGCATGGCGGGAATTTCTCTTCCAGTCATGATCACAGGATGGCAATGGCATTGGCCGTGGCCTCTCTCGGAGCGGATTCCCCAGTCGTGATAGACGATAAGGAATGTGTAGCGAAGTCCTTCCCAGAGTTCTTCAGCCTTTTTGATTCGTTCTCAGGGAGGATGTGATATGGACACGTTCGGAAGGATATTCAGAGTGTCTGTCTTTGGAGAGTCTCACGGTCCGGCAATAGGCGTGACTATTGACGGGGTACGGGCAGGCCTTGATATTGCGGAAGAGGATTTTGTGGATGATATAGCCAGGCGCAAGAGTGGGGCTTTAGGTACGACAGCAAGGATAGAAGAGGATCGTCCCGAGATTGTCAGCGGTGTGTATCGTGGCCATGCGACAGGAGCTCCGCTTACGATTCTTTTTGCAAACGGAAATGCTCGTTCCGAGGATTATAGTCTGTTCGCACGTATGCCGAGACCTGGCCATGCTGACTATAGCGCAAATGTAAAGTGGAAAGGATTCAATGACCCGAGAGGCGGAGGGCATCTTTCTGGAAGACTTACGCTACCGATTGTGGCGGCCGGTGTAATAGCTAAGAAAATGATAGGAGGCTGCTCTGTTCGGGCTGAGATAGAAGAAATTGGTGGAGCACCGGCATCTCTGGCCAAGCAGACTATCGCGGAGGCGGTCTCCATGCATGATTCTGTAGGTGGCGTGGTACGGTGTGAGATAACCGGAGTGCCGGCCGGTGTAGGCGAGCCTTTCTTTGATTCGGTAGAATCGCTTATCTCTCATGCTATATTCGCAATTCCTGGAGTCCGTGGAATAGAATTTGGAGACGGATTCGCGGCCGCCCGTATGAGAGGTTCAGAGCACAATGACCCTTGGAAGGCTGACACGGCGTCAGAAGACAGCCGTCTTGTCCCCGAGAAGAATGGTGCCGGAGGTATCAACGGAGGCATCACTAATGGTGCTCCGATAGTATTTAGGGTCGCATTCAAGCCGGCATCGAGCATAGGCAGGCCGCAGAAGACATATGATTGTGCATCAGGCACTACTGGAACGCTTGAGATCCTCGGACGGCATGACGCCTGTTTCGTACTGAGGACACCACCGATCGTAGAGGCTATGGCAGCGATTGTGCTGGCAGATTTGATGGCTTTGCACTTGCAGATTTGAAGAATGTTAGGAAGAAGATGGATATAAACGAAGAAAAGGAACTCCTTCAGGAGATCACCACCAAGGAATACAAAGAAGGTTTCGTGACGGATGTGGCTCAGGATTTCATTCCGAAGGGACTCAATGAGGATACTGTAAGGCTGATTTCAGAGCGTAAGGGAGAGCCAGACTGGCTTTTGGCGTTCAGACTTGACGCCTATCGCAAATGGAAGACCATGAAGATGCCCAGGTGGGGACATCTTGACATACCGGAGATAGATTTCCAGGATATAATATATTATGCAGCCCCGAAGAAGGACGCTGACAGGCCTAAGGAGATAGATCCGAAGCTTGAAGAGACATTTGACAAGCTCGGTATCCCGATTAAGGAGCGAAAGGCTTTGGCCGGGGTGACTGCGGTAGATGCCGTCTTTGACTCTGTGTCTGTAGCAACGACATTCCGTAAAGAGTTGGCTGATAAGGGGATCATCTTCTGCTCGTTCAGCGAAGCGGTCAAGGAGCATCCCGATCTTGTAAGGAAATACCTGGCCTCTGTTGTCCCGTCAGGGGACAATTTCTTCGCTGCCCTTAATTCGGCAGTCTTCAGTGACGGCTCTTTCTGCTATGTGCCGAAGGGTGTGCGCTGTCCGATGGAGCTATCAAGCTATTTCAGGATCAATGCACGAGGGACAGGCCAGTTCGAGAGGACGCTTATTGTGGCTGACGAAGGCTCGGCTCTCAGCTATATGGAAGGTTGTACTGCCCCTATGAGAGATGAGAATCAGCTTCATGCTGCAGTGGTCGAGATAGTTGTGATGCAAGATGCAGATGTGAAGTACAGTACCGTGCAGAATTGGTATCCGGGAGATGCCAACGGCAAAGGCGGCATTCTCAACTTGGTCACCAAGCGTGGCATATGCCATAAGGGAGCTCACCTTTCCTGGACTCAGGTAGAGACAGGCTCTGCAATAACATGGAAATATCCAAGCACGATTCTCAAAGGGGATTATTCTTCTTCCGAGTTCTATTCCGTTGCTGTGACCAACAACTACCAGCAGGCGGATACTGGTACGAAGATGATACATATTGGCAAAGGTACCAAGAGCCGTATTGTAAGCAAGGGTATTTCAGCTGGGCATAGCCAGAACAGTTACCGGGGTATGGTGAGAATGTTGCCTACAGCTGAAGGCGCCCGCAATTATTCCCAGTGTGACAGTCTGCTCATAGGCTCTAAATGCGGAGCCCACACTTTCCCCCTGATAAGAAGTGACAATAGCTCTGCAATAGTGGAACATGAAGCTACTACGTCAAAGATAAGTGATGATCAGCTGTTCTATTGCAACCAAAGAGGAATATCTCCTGAAGATGCTGTAGGGCTGATTGTCAATGGCTATGCCCGTGAAGTGCTCAGCAAGCTGCCGATGGAGTTTGCCGTTGAGGCCCAGAAGCTGCTTTCTGTATCTCTTGAAGGTTCAGTAGGTTAATATGTGGTGAGAAAATGATGGATTGGATAAATTATACTTTGTTTACGATAGGAGGAGACACACCTGTACTTCTGATTGATCTGCTGACCTCGATAGTCGGTCTTACCTGCGTATTCCTTGCAGGACGCAACAACAAATACAACTTCTGGATAGGATATCTGTATTCTGTACTTCTGTTCCTGATGTTTTGGAACAAGAACCTGTACGCCAGTCTGTTGCTTCAGCCGATATCCTTGGGAATCAATGTGCTTGGCCAATACAGGTGGTCTCATCCCAAGAAGGGGGAGGAGAGCTCCGCAAATGCCTCCGACCTTAAAGTTACCAAGCTTACCTGGTCGCAAAGAGCGTTGACGATTGCCTGTATTCTTGCCTTGGCTTCTGTCTGGGGGTGGGTGATAAGCCTTTTTGGCAACGCAATCTTCCCTGGGAAGTTCCAGGCAGATCCGCAGCCATATCTTGATGCGTGCGTGACTATTCTCATACTTGCCGCACAGCTTCTGTCGGCCCTCAAGAAATGGGACTGTTGGATAGCCTGGCTACTTGTCAATGTGGCACAGATGGCGATGCATATTTCGGTAGGCCATGTGTTCATGCCTATTGTCTGCTTCCTGTACCTTGCCAACGGTATATGGTCGCTTGTCACTTGGTCAAAGCTATACAAGGAGAAGGCTTGAGAATGTGCTTGTTGACAGTGAGAGCGGATGAACGTTTAACGAATAAAAAGACATTGTTATGAGCGATATTTTACTAGAGATAAAAGGGCTTCATGCTTCGGTAGATGACAAAGAGATTCTTCGCGGGATTGACCTGACGATACGTAAGGGAGAGATACATGCTGTGATGGGCCCTAACGGGGCAGGCAAGAGTACATTGTCGTCCGTTCTGGCTGGCAAGCCGCAATATAAGGTTACTGAGGGATCCATTACTTTTATGGGGAAGGATTTGCTTGCTATGGCTCCTGAGGAGCGTGCCTGGGCAGGCATTTTCATGTCTTTCCAGTACCCTGTAGAAATCCCTGGGGTTACGATTACAAATTTCATGAAGACCGCGGTCAATGCTCGGCGCAAGGCTATGGGAGAGGAACCGATGAAAGCCGGTGATTTCCTTAAACTTATGAGGGAGAAGATGGCTTTTGTGCAGATGCGTCCCGAATTTGCCAAGAGGGAGGTCAATGTAGGGTTTTCCGGAGGTGAGAAGAAGCGTGACGAGATCTTTCAGATGGCAATGCTTGATCCGGTACTTTCGATTCTGGACGAGACTGACAGCGGACTCGACGTAGATGCCTTGAAGATAGTAGCAGAGGGCGTGACTTCCCTGCATACCCCGGACAAGTCATCTATTGTGATCACGCATTATAAGCGTTTGCTTGATTATATTCAGCCGGATATTGTTCATGTGCTCAAGAACGGAGTCATCGTCACGACTGGAGGTCGCGAGCTTGTGGATGAGATCGAGGATAAGGGATACGACATTTTCTGATGATATGGCAGCAACAGTGAAAGGCAAGTCCGGCAAGCCTGAGATTATAGAAGTAGGACATTATGTTGACCTGCCGGTCGTAAGAGGCGAGAGAACGCTTGAGGTTTCGGACGGGGAGATTGTCAATAGAGTGTATGTGATAGGCAGAGAATCGGAGGAACAGGAGAGGCTGAGCGATTCAGTCGTAGTTGTTTCTCGACTGCCGTTTGACAACATAGTGGTCGGTTCCGATGCTATGGTGCGCCTTACAGTCGTGATCCTTCCGGGAAATAGCATCAGGCTACCTCTTAGAGTGGACATGACGGGGGAAAATGCTGATGTGGCTATATCCGGACTATTTGTATGTAGTGGCGAAGACGTTGTAGATATACATACGGACGTGCGTCATAGGGTGCCGTCTTGCAAGTCTTACCAGCTTTTCAACGGCATTGCAGGCGGCTCTGCAAAGTCTGAGTTCGTGGGGCGTATAGTCGTAGCTCCGGATGCTCAGAAGACAGAGGCCTATCAGACCAATCACAATATAGTCCTTACCGCAAGTGCACATGCCGAGACCCGACCGCAACTTGAGATCTATGCCGATGACGTCAAATGCTCTCACGGTGCCACGGTCGGCAGGCTCAATGATGACGAGCAGTTCTATATGCAGTCTCGCGGCATTCCTGAGGAAGAAGCCAAGGTCTTGCAGATGGTATCGTTCGTTGCTCCGGTACTCTCGAATGTGGAGAATGCCATCGACAAGGAAGTCTTGGACTCAATTATAGAAAAAGCCATCAGAAGCCTGTAAGCGGTGCTTCTTGATGGCCAATTATTCCGACATTGGTGACTTCTTCCAGAGAGTTGTGCCTTATTTCCAAAGAATAGTGCCCAATGTTGCAGGATACAGGGATTCGGTTAGTTCCTTACAAGGTCTCCGAGTTCTATCCAGGGAATGGTAACCTTGATTATGCCCAGATAGTATGGGCCTATCTCATATTGGCCGTACACATAGGTCAGACCCTGTTCTGATACCTTGAAATTACCGTTGGGCTCTATATCCTTGATGAAGAGCGCATCATAAGCTTCTTGATCCGGCATGGCGTCTCTTAGCTTGGAGCGCAGAATAGTAGCCAAGTCCTCTTCGTATCCGGGAATGAAGAAGTCCTTCTCTGTCACCTGCTTGCCGGTCTTGAGGTCTAAGTTGACAGAAGTCTCTGTGGTTGAGCCGTGTGCCCCTCCGGTATACACGTAAGAGTAGGTAGTGTAGGATATAACATTCTTGTATGAACCTGAGAAATATCCGTCCGTTTTGTTCTCCCAATTTAGAGATCCTAAGTCCTCGGGTATAGCCTTTTCACTGTCTGAAGCAAAGCTCTCCAACAAGTCTCCTGCTTCCTTCTTGTATTCGTCTACAAAGTCAGCTGCCCATTTGTCGGCAGCCTTCTGGATTGTAAGTCCAGCATAGTCGCTGCCGAAGACAGAACCTACAATAATCTCGTCAAAAGCCTGTATTACATTTTCCGGAAGTCCGGATATGGGGAATTCTATGTTTGCACTAACGGTTACAGAATCCTTGCGACCGTCTGCCAGTGACTCTGTGATATCAACCTTGCATGTATCGGTCTTCATCTCTTGTTCATTGCAGGCGGCAATGACAGCTGCTGCAATACACAGTGTCGGCAAAATCTTGCTCATGATAAGATGTGTTTTAATTGTTGTTGATCTCTCTTATGTCCACTTCACCTCTCTTACTGCTGCCCATCAGCCACTGGCTATAATAGTCGGCCATCCGCCAGAAAAAGTATTCGTCCATGTCACCAAAGCCGTGTCTTTGTCCTGGCAGAAGAAGCATGTCAAATCTCTTGTTGGCCCGTATTAGGGCATTTACAACCCTTATGGTATTGGCCGGGTGCACGTTGTTGTCTATGTCACCGTGGACAAGCAGGAGATGACCCTTGAGACGGGATGCTATCTCGGGATTTGTCTCGATTGAGTATACAAATGTTGTGTCTCCCTTCTCGATTTTCTCCACAATGCCGTGATGCTGCTCACTCCACCATCTGTTGTATATAGAGTTGTCATGGTTGCCAGCGCATGATACGGCCACCTTGAAGAAATCCGGATATTGAAGAATCGCTGCCGTGGACATGAAACCTCCTCCGGAATGCCCGTGTATTCCGACCCTGTCGATGTCTATCCATGGGTATCTTGCGGCAAGCTGCTGTATTGCGTATTTCTGGTCTTCGAGGCCGTAGTCACGGAGATTGCCGTATCCGTAGTTGTGATACCATTTTGACCTGTCGGGGTGACCGCCTCTATTGCCCACAGTTATGACGATGAAGCCGAGCTGTGCGAGCCTGTCTGTTCGTGTAAAGCGCGAGCTCCACGATATGTTGTTGGCTTCTACCTGTGGTCCCGGATAAACATAGTCGCATATAGGATATACTTTCGTTGAATCAAAGTCAAATGGCTTATAGATCGCACCGTACAGGTCTGTGATTCCGTCAGCAGCCTTGACCTTGAATCTCTCGGGGAATCTGTATCCGGCGGCAAAAAGAAGAGAAAGATCAGCTTCTCCGAGGGTGCAGATACGCTTTCCGTCCGCACTGAACAGGGCCGATGCCGGAGCACAGTCAACTCTCGAATAATTGGCTATGAAGTATTTCCCGTCTTCAGAAGGGATTGCATGCACGTCCATGTCCGGCATGTCGAGAAGCTTAGGCTCTCCACTGTCCATAGACACGCGGTAGATGTGTGACTGATAAGGATTTTCTCCCTTCTCCTTACCACAGGCGCTAAAGAGAAGATAATCTTCTTTAGCACCAAGGCATACCACGTCATTTACATGATATGCTCCTGGAGTGAGGTTGCGGAGAAGATCTCCGTCAGCATTGTAGAGATATAGGTTTGCCCAGCCGTTGCGCTCTGACCAGTGGATGAGTTTCCTTCCTTCGTCGATGAGCCTCAGTGACCGGCTCTCCACGTAGGTATTCATCCTTTCGGAGATTATCGTCTTGGTGGAATCGCTGCCTATATCTATGCGGCAGATATCCATGCGCTTGAGATCCCGGCTCATACGGGTTATGTAGAATCCCTTCTCATCTCCGAGCCAAGTGGTGTTGGCATATTCCCGGAAGCTATTTTCCACTGTCTCAGGAGCATACTGGAATGCAAGATCCTGATCCTTGAAAGCCTGACATCTTACCTTGTGGAAGCTCCATCCCGAAGTCTCGAAGACATACATGTACCCTTTCGGGCCGGCCTCTCCGGGCATCTGATATTTGTAGCTCTCAAGGGTAGGCCTCGGCTTGCTTAGGGAGTTGATGACCCAGAGCTCATGTACAGGTCTCATGTCCCATCTCATTGCTGCTAGGTGCTTTGAGTCGGGAGACCAGACTACTTCCTGGGGAAATACCCTTTTGGTAGTGTCCTGCTCCGTATTGCCTGTGTAGTTGTTGGCTCCGTAGCTGAACTCCCTAAACCCGTCGGACGTTATGGGATGCTCTATTAAGGTGCTGTCCTTGGGATTTGCAGCCGCCTTGCGCATATTCAGAGTATCCATGTAGTAGAGGTTGGATCCTTTCATATAGACACCGGTGAGCCCATCAGGGGAGACATTTGCCCAAGAAGGGTATTTCTCCTTCTTCTCGTTCGTGTCATAAGTCAGGGTTTTGTCTGAGATACCGTATCTGAAATGATAGACAATCTTCTCTTTCTTGTCTTCTGACGTGGTGTCTTGTCTCTCCCTTGAACTTGTAATGTCGAACAAGAGAAACTGGTCATCCTTTGGGTCTATCTTCAGGTCTTTGAAAGGGATATGTCTGGCATCGAATGGGTCTCTCATTATCTCGGTAATCTGCATCGCGAGCTTATCCATGTCGAATACTTCTTCCACAGATCCATTGGGCATATTTGCGATGTAGTACCGTGTACCCTCAGATGTCTTCCACTGGTACATGAATCTCGACCCGTCCCTGAACCAAGTCGGTTTCGTGGCATTTGTGAAGACCATTCGACCCACCTTGTTCTGTGAAAATCTCTCTGCAAGAGCGTAGTTGGGAGTGCGGACATAGCGATTGTCGTCATGACTGTCAGACTCATTGCCGGCAAACGCCACGTGTCCGTAGAATGCAAGCGCACAGGCCGATATAAGTAATATACTTGTTCTTTTTCTCATATATAAAAGGCTTATCTGCAAATGTAAATATAGGGTTTCTTTGGAGATATTTTAAGAGACTGTATAAAATTTATTCAAGATTTGCAGCGGCCGCATGTGTGCTTCCGGCAAGATGCAACCGGGTTGCAGAGGTGGCATTATAATTTTGCAACCGTTTCGGAATATCCACGTCCGGGACAGTTTCAGAAATTCAGAAGCTGATAGACGATAACCAGCTTCGTATTAAATCAGAAATCAATGACACAATATTACGTTATTGCAGCAGTTGCAGTGCTTGCCTGTGCCTGCGGGAATGCAGGAGGCAGTCGGTATGCGTCCGCCCAAGAGGGGAATGAATATTCCGGACACGGTGCAGTACCAACTACTGTACATGAGTCAGAAGTAAGTCATGACGAAACGGTGCATCCTGACTATAGAGCAACGGCAGATAAGAGCCATGATGACGGAGATGGATATTCGCATGGTGCAGGGATTATAACATTTACGGTGGAGCAGGCACAAGCTGCAGGCCTTAGGACGGAGATAGTAAAGCCGGGACTTTTCTCGGAGGTTATTCAGGTGAGTGGCGAGATATTGCCTTCTCCTGGGCATGTTGTATCAGTCGTATCTCCATCTGACGGGATCGTAACCCTTCGCGGTGCAGCCCTTTTAGGAGCCGGTGCATATGTCCAATCTGCACAGACTCTTTTTGCTGTCTCAGGAAAATCTGTAGGCAGCGGAGATCCTGCTCTCAAGGCCAAGGCGGAATATGAGAGTGCGGAGAGGCAGTACCGTAGGGCGGAAGAGTTGCTGAAAATCAATGCCATCTCACGCAAGGCGTATGAAGAGGCATATCGTGATTATCTGATAGCCAAAGCCGGATATGAGGCTTACGACGGAAGGTCCGGAGAGGACGGAGTCTATGTGAAGACTCAAGACTCCGGCTCTTTGGCCAAGGTCTATGTGTCGGAAGGAGACTATGTGACACAAGGACAGAAATTGGCCGATATAATAAATGGGGATCGTCTTGTGCTCAAGGCCGATGTCCCATATAGGTATAATCCACGCCTTTCCGGCATAAAAGACGCAACTTTCTCTGCGCCAGGAATGGACAGCATCTATACAGTCTCATCGCTTCACGGAAGCAGACAGACATCAAGCAAGATCTTGTCTGGGGCATATGTCCCCGTACTTTTCTCCCTCAACAATCCAGGAGACTTGCTTCCAGGTATGTACTGTGACGTATGGCTCAAAGGCAAGGACAGAGACGGCGTGGTGACAGTCCCGGAGTTAGCTCTTACTGAGGAACAGGGCGTGTATTATGTATACGTGAAAGTATGCAAAGAAGAATACCGTAAGCAGGAAGTGAAGGTAGGTGCTGGAGACGGAATCCGAAGGGAGATTCTTTCCGGACTTTATGATGGAGACGAAGTCGTGACGGCGGCAGCCACACAGGTGCGTCTTGCTTCATTTGCCGGAGTAGTGCCTGAAGGACACAGTCATAGCCATTAGAATGGAGGATCATGCTTGACAAGATAATCAGATTTTCGCTCGGCAACAGGCTGTTTGTCCTGCTTGCCGCCGTGCTTCTTACGGTTGGAGGCCTTTACACTACGTTCCATATGGACGTGGATGTATTCCCAGACCTTAATGCACCTACAGTAGTAGTGATGACAGAGGCTCCCGGAATGGCTTCTGAAGAGGTCGAACGCCTTGTTACATTTCCCGTAGAGACGGCTGTCAATGGAGCCGCAGGTGTAAGGCGAGTCCGCTCATCGTCGACCGCAGGGTTTTCCGTGGTGTGGGTCGAATTCGATTGGGGAACAGATATTTACCGAGACAGACAGATCGTATCCGAGAAACTTGCAGAAGCAGGGGAGTCGCTTCCGACTTCTTGTGGCAAGCCTGTACTCGGGCCCCAATCCTCAATACTCGGAGAGGTGATGATAATAGGCTTGACTTCCGACAAGACATCCATGCTTGACCTTAGGACTTTAGCGGACTGGAGTATACGTCCGAGGCTTCTTGCTCTCGGTGGGGTAGCCCAAGTTACTGTCATAGGCGGAGATATCAAAGAGTACCAGATCTTGCTTTCTCCCGAGAAAATGAGATATTATGGCATCTCCCTTCAGCAGGTATTGGATGCTGCAGAACAGATGAATGCCAATTCCAATGGAGGAGTGATGTATGAATATGGTAATGAATATATCATACGTGGACTTCTCTCAACGTCTGACACTGGAGAGATGGGCAGGACAGTTGTCGGCTTCGAAGGTGGCTCACCGATCCTGCTTTCAGACATCTCTGAGATACATATCGGAGCTAAATCACCGAAATTGGGCACAGCATCTCAGAATGCCAAGCCTGCGGTCTTGCTCACAGTGACCAAGCAGCCTGAGTCTAGTACTATCGAGCTTACAGGCAAGATAGACGCAGCAATGCAGGACCTGCAAGCATCTCTTCCAGAGGATGTGGAAGTATCTACCGACATTTTCCGGCAGGAGAGATTCATAGACAGCTCGATAGACAATATACGCAAGTCTCTGTTCGAGGGTGCTATTTTCGTAGTTATCGTCCTTTTCCTCTTCCTGATGAATGTAAGGACGACCCTTATATCATTGGTGACAATTCCTCTATCTCTTATAGTTTCAATCTTGACACTTAAGGCTATGGGACTTACTATCAATACTATGAGTATCGGTGGTATGGCCATTGCCATAGGTTCTCTGGTGGACGATGCAATAGTGGACGTGGAAAATGTATTCAAGCACTTAAGAGCCAACAGGAAGCTGCCTCCCAGCGAGAGGAAAGGTGTCATTGAAGTTGTATTCAATGCTTCGCGCGAGGTAAGGCTGCCAATACTCAATTCTACGTTTATTATAGTGGTAAGTTTCGTGCCTCTGTTTTTCCTAAGCGGTATGGAGGGGCGTATGCTCAGGCCTCTCGGCATAGCTTTCATCACGGCACTCTTTGCTTCTACTGTCGTTGCTCTTACTCTTACTCCTGTATTGTGCAGCTACCTTCTTGGGGCAGACGGCAGTGACCGTTCCGGCAAAGACCCTTTGGTCGTGCGTAAGCTACGGTCAGTATATTTCAAAGCCCTGGAGTGGGTGCTTGCCCACAAGAAGACCGTACTTGGGACTGTCGGAGTCTTGTTTGTGACAGCTTTAGCCGTATTCATAAGCTTCGGAAGCAGTTTCCTTCCATCATTCAACGAGGGCTCATTTACCATAAATGTCAGCACCGTGCCTGGTATATCCCTTGAAGAATCAGACAAAATAGGTCGTCGGGCAGAGGAACTTCTGCTTCAGATCCCAGAGATACAAATGGTTGCGCGCAAGACCGGAAGGGCAGAACTCGATGAACATTCGTTCGGGGTGAATGTGTCCGAGATAGAGGCGCCGTTTGAACTCGCTGGCCGGTCGAGAGATGAGCTATTTGCGGACGTGAGGTCAAAACTCGGTAGTATTCCCGGAGCAAATATAGAGATAGGGCAGCCCATATCGCACAGAATCGATGCCATGCTCTCCGGTACGAGGGCCAACATAGCCATAAAGATTTTCGGTACGGATCTCGACAAGCTTTTCAGTATCGGAAATCAGATTAAAGGAGAGCTGTCTGGTATTACGGAGCTTGCAGATGTCAATGTTGAGCAGCAGGTAGAGCGTCCCCAACTTCAGATTGTACCCAAAAGAGGGATGCTCTCAAAGTATGGTATCATCCCAAGGGAATTCTCACAATTCGTAGACGTACTTCTTGCCGGAGAGGCCGTCTCGAGCGTTTACGAAGGTAACAGAGTATTTGACCTTACGATAAAGGCTGCTGACAACGAAAAGGCATCGATTACCCGTCTAAGAGACATTTGCATCGATACTGACAGCCTCCCGGTGCCTCTTTCCGAGGTGGCAGAGATAAGGTCGGCTTCAGGCCCCAACACAATAAGCAGGGAAAATGTATCCCGCAAGATAGTTGTGTCGGCAAATGTTGTAGGCGGAGACCTTAAAGGTGCTGTCGAGAAGATCCGCAAGACTATAGACAGGGAAATCGTGTTGCCGAAGGACTACCATATTGAGTACGGAGGCCAATTCGAAAGTGCCGAGAGTGCGTCTAAGACATTGCTTCTGACCTCTTTCATGGCTATTATTGTCATTTTCCTGCTTCTCTACGGGCAGTTTCGCGATTTGAAGCAGGCTTCAGCTGTATTGCTCAATCTCCCGCTTGCCCTGATAGGAGGTGTGTTTGCCATATTCTTCGCGGATAGGATCGTCAGCATCCCCGCTATCATAGGATTTATATCCCTCTTCGGTATAGCCACAAGGAACGGCATGCTGCTCATTGACCGCTACAACGAACTGCGCAAGGAAGGACTTTCACTGCACGAAGCAGTGTTGAGAGGTTCACTTGACAGACTCAATCCGATATTGATGACTGCGCTTACCTCTGCCCTTGCACTTGTCCCTTTGGCTCTTGGAGGAGACCTTCCGGGAAACGAGATCCAAAGCCCGATGGCAAAGGTGCTTCTCGGTGGTCTGTTGACTTCCACAATTCTCAACGGGTTCATTATCCCGATAGTATATGTTCTTATAAGCCGCAGCAAAGTGGCGGAAAGGGAGGAAACAGTATGAAAATGATATGTGTGATTGCGGCCGTCTTTATGGGGATAGCAGAAGTATTCGCCCAGGACGGTATAACCGCAATATTGTCTGAGATTGAGAACAATAATCTTGAACTTTCTGTCATGCGCGGAAAGGTCGAGGCTGAGAAAGCCGCTTATAAGGCAGACAATGTCATTCAAGGTCCGGAAATAGGCTTTGACTATCTATGGCCGGATCCTGTAGAGATCGGCCCAAGGAAAGATTTCTCCATAACCCAGTCTGTAGACTTCGCCTTTCTTACCGGAGTTGGCGGACGTCTTAGAACATCCCGTGCAGCCGTGTCCGACTTTGGCTATAGTCTCAGGCGTCAGGCCGTTCTTCTCGAGGCTAAGAAGGCCTGCATAGACCTGGTATACTGCCTTCAGCATGAAGAAGAACTGACCAAAAGGGTAGAGAGGGCATATGATATATACATGTCCTATGCTTCTGCTATGGAGTCCGGAGATGTGGATATGGTGGAAGTCAACAAAGTACATCTATCTTATCTGGTACAGAAAAATGCTCTTAGACGCAATGAGGCGGAGATTAATGATCTGTGTTCGATACTCAGACGACTGAATGGGGGCAAGCCTGTCGACGTGGAGACTATAGAATATCCAGTGGCAGACTTGCTGCCTGCGGATTTCGATACTTGGTTCAAGGAGGTCTCGTCCGCAAGTCCGCAGCTCATGCTCTCGAAGGCCAATGTCGATGTGGCAATGAGGGAGAAGGCTGTAGCAAAAATGTTAGTGCTGCCGGAGATAACCGCCGGATATATGGCCGAGCTTGTCAAAGGAAGCAATTTCAGAGGTCTTACTGTCGGCTTATCCATACCTTTATGGTCGGCAAAAAGGCAGGTGAGAGCAGCGAATGCTGGACTTGTTGCGGCCCGTACAGAGTATGAGAGTCAGAATGAACTTATGTATGCAGAGTCCAGAAGACTGTATGACAAGGTTGTGGCTCTCGGTGAGGTGATGGACGAGTTGTCTTCAGCAATCCCTCTCACGCAGGAAGCTGCCACTTTGTCTGCAGGCCGTTCAAAGGCAGGAGAGATATCGATGCTTGACGCCATTGTCGAGCTTTCTCTCTATTACGACATAATCGATGAAGCTATGATCGCACAGAGAGACTACTATCAGGCTCTTTGCGACCTCCTCGTTTGGGAACTGTAGTTCCCGTCACTAAATCGCTTCTCGCGGTTGTGAGAACAATCCGGCCACGTGGGTTACATGGTTCGGCGCCTATGAGTATGCCGTTTGGGCCGGAGGTTCACTACCTACCGAGGCGCAATGGGAATATGCTTGTCGCGCAGGAAGCACCTCGGACTTGTTTTTCGGAGATGAAAACTAACACCCGCGCCTTGTTTGCATTTTAAAATCTGTTTTGTTTTTTTATTTCTTATTTTAGTCCGCGATAGAAGGATTGCTTTCAGGAGATTTCATCACTGATATCTACAATCTTTCTCTACGGGATACAACCTATAGCCGCGCTCCAAAGTCATGTTGACTTTCGGGTGCGGTTTTTTCAATGTTCTCCGGCAATAGAGCTTTTGTGGCTTAAACGTTATCTAAGTACAGAATTATGTTGCATTCTCTTTGGATACCCGTTAAACGATGCGCACTTGATACTATAACATACCTTTTTGACGGTATAGTATAACATTCGGTAGGTGCAAAACGATAAATTTGTGTGCAAATCAATGCTACTCTTTAATGATGCGTAGATTAATAACAACCCGAGTAATTGCAATTTCAGCGTCAATCGTATTCTCTGCTGCCACATCTATTGCGGCTTCACGCGACAACCCGGCCAACGTAGGGACAATACCTATGTTCAAGAAAGGTGACCGTATTGCCTTTGTCGGTAACAGCATCACACACGGAGGGCATTATCACTCTTATATCTGGCTCTACTATATGACCCGTTTTCCGGACATGCCTATTTACATATATAATAGGGGAGTCGGAGGAGACACCTCAAGCAACATATACGACCGTTGGGATCTTGACGTGATGAGCGCGAAGCCAGATTACCTTACCTTGACATTCGGCATGAATGATACAGGCTACTGGGACGTATATAATACACCTGATGCAGACAGTCTCGCCGCCGTCAAAGTGACAGCCTCTCTGTCCAAATATGCCGAAATCGTGGAGAAGATAGAAGCCATGCCTGGCAATCCTGAGATAGTGATGATAGGCGGCTCACCCTATGACGAGACATCGAGATTTAATACTAATATCCTTCACGGCAAAAATGCTGCAATTCAGGAAATAGCTGAGGCGCAGAAAGATACGGCGGAGGCACATGGTTGGGGATTCGTTGACTTCAACGCACCGATGGTTCATCTTGCAGACAGTCTGCAGCAGATTGACACCTCATATTCATTTTGCCCTGCGGACAGGGTGCATCCCGACAAAGACGGACAGATGGTCATGGCTTGGCTTTTCCTCAAGGCGCAGGGACTTTCAGGTAAGAAAGTCGCTGACATAGAGATAGAAGCTACCTCGGCAAGAGCTTTGAAGGCGGAGAATTGTCGTATTTCTAAAGTGTGCAGCGAAAACGGGACTCTGTCATTTGACTATCTGGCCCAATCCCTTCCTTATCCGTGCGACTCCGTATCAGAGCACGGTTGGGGTAATATTCACTCCCAAAGAGACGCCATGAAGATAATCCCCTTTACGAAAGATTTTAACGAGGAACTTCTTACAGTGCAGGGGCTTAAGACAGGAAACTACGATCTCACTATTGACGGAGAGCCGATTGCAAGACTTTCTTCTGGGGAATTGTCTGAAGGCGTAAACCTTGCATCCTATACCAATACCCCTCAGTATCGTCAGGCCAGTGAGATAATGTATCTCAACGAAGAAAGATTCGAAATCGAGAAACGTCTTCGCGAATATATCTGGATAGAATACAATACGTTCAATGGTACGGACCTCCTTTTTGCCGACAATTGGCAATCTTTGCAGAAAGTCAATGATCAGGCCAAGAAAGATTGGTTCACTGCCGCCAGCAACTACTGGTATAAGAAAAGCTATTATCCAGGCATAAGAGAGACTTGGACCGACTATATGGACTATATCGTCAGCCGTATCTACAAGATCAATAAACCTGTCACTCACAGAATTGTCCTCGAAAAGGTTGACAATCATTGATAACAGCCGTGTTGCTTCTTAAATACAAACTCTAAACTTAAAATGACTAACAGGTTGATACAGATATTGGTTACATTTGCTGCTCTCGTCTTGACGAGTGTTGCTTCTTATGCAGCCGAGACTAAAGATCTCGCATCACCGGGTATCGTAATTCATAATTCGGAAGACATCGGTGCTCAACAGCCAGTTCAAAATATTAATGGTACAAAAGTCGGCAGCCAGAAGAACAGGCCGTATTTCGTCGACGGATACCACGGGGGAGTCTACGGGCATTATCCAGTGATGACATACACCAAATTCATGGCAGACCAACTCGATGCCCATCCTGATTGGAGGATTTGTCTTGAAATCGAGCCTGAAACCTGGGATACGGTAGCCGTAAAGACCCCGATAGACTATGAGCGCTTCAAGTCGATGATCTCATCCCCGAGAATAGAGTTTACCAATCCGGCATATGCACAGCCCTATATGTATAATATCTCCGGGGAAAGTATCATCAGGCAGCTCCAATACGGAATGGATAAGATCAAGTCCCATTTTCCTGATGTTGAGTTTGTTACCTATGCGGTCGAAGAGCCGTGCTTTACCAACTCATTGCCAATGATCCTCTCTCAGGCCGGCTTCAAATATGCTTCGATCAAATGCCCGAATACATGTTGGGGCGGCTATTCCGCTCCCTTCGGCAAAGGCATCGTAGAGTGGACATCGCCTGACGGCTCGACTCTAACAGCCGTACCGAGATATCAATGCGAAGCGTTGCAAGACAGCTCCGTATGGCAGACCATAGCTTGGGGTAATACAGACGAATACATACGTGCATGCGAGGAGGCCAGGGTATACAAGCCAGTTGGTATGTGCTATCAGGATGCTGGCTGGACCTATGGCCCTTGGCTTGGCTATGGTGACAAAGTGCGCAATAACTCCCAATACGTTACCTGGAGAGAATATTTTGAGATAATAGCTCCGGATGCACCGAAGGAAGTCTATAACATGAGCCAGGAAGACGTAAGAGCTGGACTCATGTGGGGCTCTCAAGTATTGCAGCGTCTCTCACGCCAGGTGCGCCGCACTGAGAACAACATAGTTATGGCCGAGAAAATCGGCAGTATGGAAACAATTCTTTCAGGCCGCAAATACAGACAGGCTCTTATAGATGAGGCTTGGCGTACACTTATGCTTTCACAACATCACGACTGCTGGATAGTGCCATACAATAGGCTCAACAAGAAAGGGACATGGGCAGACAATGTATCCCTATGGACAGCTGCAGCCGATGCTTGCTGCAAAGATGCCATAGCATCCGTTATTTCGGAGCCTGAAGAAGACTCAGCGCAGTACATCTCGGTGTTCAATACAGTAGCAGCGGCTCGTGAAAGCGTTGTTAAGCTGGGACTTGGCAAAGACGCTCCAAAGTCATTTAGGCTCAAGAACTCTAAAGGACACAACGTCCCTTTTGCCATAGAGGGGGATACTCTCGTTTTCAAGGCATCTGCTCCTTCATTCGGACTTGCCGTATACAAGATAGAGCCGTCCAAGCGCAGTTGTGCTGTCAGGACAACGGTATCAGAACACAGAGATGCTCCTGTTACTGTCAGCACAGACCTCTACTCGGTTACATTTGACCCTATTGCTGGCGGAGCCATCACTTCCCTAATAGAGAAAAATACAGGCCGCGAATTTGCCGACAAATCCTCAGAGCGAAGAATAAACGAACTGAGAGGCTTCTTCTATGATGAAGACAAATGGCTCTCATCAACTGATAGCCCGGCTGATGTGACAGTAGAAAAGTCAGACGGCATACGCACCAAAGTTACTGTGAAAGGCGAGATAGCCTCAGTCCCATTTGTTCAAACAATTATTTTCGAAGACGGCAAACCTCTCATCTCATGCGATGCGAAAGTATTTTGGAACAAGAATGTAGGTATAGGCAAATATCGTCAGAAAGATACATGGTCAAGCAATAAGAGGGCATTCTATGACGACAGATTCAAGCTCAATGTCCTATTCCCCTTTGCTATCGAAAACCCTGATCTGTACAAGGACGCCCCGTTCGATGTATGCAGAAGCCTTGAAGAAAATACTTGGTATGACAGTTGGGACTCCATCAAGCACAATGTCATATTCAAATGGGTGTCTCTCGAAGGAGACAAGTCGGCAGCCGTGCTTTCCGATCATACCACTTCATATACATACGGCCCTGATTTCCCACTATCACTTACTTTCCAGTTCTCGGGTCATGGGCTTTGGGGACGCGACTATACGATCGAAGGCTCTTCGCAGATAAGGTATGCGATCTTTCCTTATGAGGGCAAATGGCAGGAAGTCGGAGTGCAAGGACAGTCTGAAGGCTGGAATGAGCCTCTCTATGCGGAATTTTCCGCTCCTAAAGAAGAAGCTAGTCTGGTAAGCGTTGACAACACGGCATTGCAGATAAGCGCGATGTATTCCGTCGAGGGAGGCTGGATCATGAGACTCTACAACTCCTCCTCGGAAGAGGAAACAGGGATATTCACTATCGGATTTCCGTTCAGCTCGTTGCAGGAGGTCAATCTCCTCGGAGAGAGAATATCTTCAGTTGGGAGCAACGGAAATACATTTGCGGTGGAGATTCCTTCTTTCGGAATAAAGAACATTTTTATCCGGAAATAATTTGCTTCCGGCTGTAACCGATAGTCCGAAGTCGTGTCAGGTCAGCAGCCACAAGCGTATTTGAATTTTAAACAGCTTTTAAGACAAGGCAAAATATGTCGATGAGAATGAGAGTATGTAGTATAGCATTGATAGCAGCGGCTCTTTTCGCAGTGGCATGCGGAGAGAAGCAGAAAGACTTCACTCCTGCTGAGTATGTAAATTCCTTTATTGGAGCCAGTACAAATACAGATGCGGCCGGAGTCTATCATGGCCTTGGAAAGACATTCCCTGGAGCGACAACCCCTTTTGGAATGGTTCAGGTAAGCCCGAATACAATCACCGGAGGAGATAATGGAAGTGGTTACAGTTATGAGATGAAGACCATAGAAGGTTTTGCATTCACCCAGATGAGCGGGGTCGGCTGGTTCGGAGACCTCGGCAATTTTCTCGTGATGCCCACAACTGGGAAAATGAAGACAATTGCAGGCAAGGAAGACGGCAGCTTCAGCGGCTGGCGTTCGCATTACGACAAGGAGTCTGAAGATGCAGAGCCCGGGTATTATAAGGTGTTTCTTACAGACTACGGTATCAAGGCGGAGACTTCGGCCACACCGCATTGCGGCATAATTCGCTTCACTTTCCCCGAAAGTGATACTTCCCGTGTTCAGATTGACCTTGCGAGGAGAGTTGGTGGGACTTCTGAGAGACAATATGTCAAGGTTGTGGATGAGAATACAATAGAGGGATGGATGTTGTGTACTCCAGCAACAGGTGGTTGGGGTAACGGAGAAGGAAACGCTCTTTATACAGTGTATTTCCACGCAACATTCAGCAAACCTCTCTCAAACTACGGATTCTGGAGTGCTGATATACCAGATGGCTGGGTACGTAAGAAGGATGAGGTGGTAAGCCTGCCTTATCTTCAGAGAGTGGCCGAGTCCAAGATTATAAGTGACAGAAGGGAGATAGAAGGCAAGCATCTTGGCTTCTTCACCGAGTTCCCTTCTGCGGAGGGCGAGGAAGTCGTTGTGAAAGCCGGCATTTCCTTCGTAGATGTTGAAGGAGCCCGCCGCAATTACGAGGCAGAGATAGCAGACAAGGACTTTGACACAGTAAGGAAGGATGCGTACCGCACATGGAATGACGAGCTTTCTCGCATAACAGTAACGGGAGGAAGCGATGCTGACAAGACCGTATTCTATACGGCCCTCTATCACAGCATGATAGATCCTCGTCTGTATGCCGATACCGACGGGCGATATGTGGGTGGTGACTACAAAGTCCATGACAAGGAGTCCGGATTTACCAAAAGAACACTCTTCAGTGGTTGGGATGTGTACCGCAGCCAGATGCCTCTCTATACTATCATCAGACCGGAGATTGTCAACGATATGGTAGCCTCGTTAGTTACTCTCGCTGATCAGAGTGGCCGGGAATATTATGAGCGGTGGGAGTTTCTCAACGCCTACACAGGCTGCATGATCGGTAATCCGGCCCTATCAGTTCTCACCGATGCTTGGATGAAAGGCATCAGAGGCTATGACGTAGACATGGCATATCAATACGCTATCAATACTACGGAGAAATTTGGCAACTGGCCTCTTGGTTGGACACCAGGTTCGCTTAGCATCTCAAATACATTGGAATATGCGTATTTTGACTGGTGCCTTTCTCAGCTTGCCTTAGGCCTTGGAAAAGAAGAAGACAGCAGGCTCTATAAACAACACTCAATCCAGGCTTACAAAAATATTTTCTGTCATGACAAAGGTTGGTTCCGGCCTAGAAATGCCGATGGCTTTTGGGCAGAATGGCCGGACAGCGCAAGGACAAAGGAGTGGTACGGCTGTATCGAGTGTAATCCTTATCAGCAAGGTTGGTTCGTACCTCAGGATATTCCTGGCATGACCGCTATAATGGGCGGACGAGAGAAAGTAATAGCAGATCTTGACAATTTTTTCGCCAATACCCCGGAAGATATGCTTTGGAATCAGTATTACAACCATGCAAATGAACCAGTGCATTTTGTACCATTCCTCTACAACAGGCTCGGTGAGCCATGGAAGACGCAGAAATGGTCTCGTTTTATCTGCACCCATGCCTATTCCGACAATGTACCGGCAGGTCTTGTGGGAAATGATGATGCAGGCCAGATGTCTGCTTGGTATGTGCTCGCTTCATCAGGCCTTCACCCTGTATGCCCTGGAGATAATTACTTTGAGATATCAAGTCCGGTATTTGAAGAGATCACTTTCCGTACAGACCCTCATTATGCCTCGGGCAAGACATTTACAGTCAAGGCGATAGGCAATAGTTCGAAGAATATATACATCCAGAATGCATCGCTTGACGGAAAACCTCTGAATGAGCCGAGGATTCGTTTCGAGGACATTGCCAAAGGTGGGGTATTAGAGCTTTATATGGGTCCTGAGCCATCCAAGTGGGGCATCTCCAACAAAGTGGCAGCCCCTGCAGAGTAGGCTGGGATGACAGGTAGTGGCAGAATTCAGGCCTGCTGACAACATTTTAGTCAAATCTAATATACATTAAGACTAACAACATGAACAAAAAATCACTCACAAGAATCATGTGCATCCTGTTTGCTGTTCTTATAGGCACAGTGACATTGGCTGCACAGCAGCGTTATCGGCAGATTTCGGGCCAAGTGTCCGACTCCGACGGCGTAGCCTTGCCAGGAGTCGTAGTCATGGTAACCGGACAAGAAAGTTACCATGCCACTACTGACATTGACGGCAATTTCACAATGCAGATCCCTGAAACGGCCCGTTCTGTGGAGTTCTCATATCTCGGAATGGAGACTCAGAATGTACGGATCGGAACGTCCTCGACATTCAACATCAGGATGCAGACAAGCAGCTTCGGGCTTGACGAGGCCGTGGCTGTTGGTTATGGAACAATGATTAAGAGGGAACTCTCTTCTTCCGTATCGTCCGTCAAGAGCGACCAACTCAGCGAGAGAGCAACGGCACTCAACCTCATGCAAAGCCTCGCAGGTAAAGTCGCCGGTGTGAGGAGCGTCTCTTTCTCGGGACGTCCAGGAGGATCATCAGCACTGAGAATCAGGGGAATGGGCTCTATCAATGCGGGCAGTGACCCTATCTATGTGATGGACGGAGTAGTGGACATCAATCCTTCGCTCATCAACCCTTCCGACATCGAGAGCATCGATGTTCTCAAGGATGCTGCCGCAACTTCAATGTACGGTGCAAAAGGTGCCAATGGCGTGGTTATAATCACAACCAAATCCGGTAAAGCAGGCAAGGGCACGGTTACTTATGACGGGAAGACCGGTGTCAGCATCCTTACCCGCAAGCTTGACGTTCTCAACTCTGAGGAATTTATGGAAGTGCAGAAGCGCGCATATGATTACAGCGGAGCCACAATGCCCCATCTTACCACTCCGATGGAAAATCTCTTCTGGTATAAGAAAGATGCTTCTGGCAACTATGTGTACGGTGAGGACGGGCTTCTCATCGCATCTCCAAAATACGATACCGACTGGCAGGACGTCATGACACGCAATGCCCTTGTCAATGATCATTCCCTTTCATTTGCTACTGGCACCGAGAAGACTTCGGTCTATGCGAGCGTGGCCTATTCTGATATACAGGGTCTTCTCTATGGAACTGATTCGGATAGGCTTACCGGTACTATCAATGTGAAGTCACAGATTACCGATTGGCTTGACATTCAGGCTGTAGCAACAGGTGGAGCGACCGAGTCCAACAATGCCGACAGTGAGAACGGCTTCGGTCAGGGCGCATTGCGCAACATGATGGAAATGCCTCCTATCGTGCCAGTAAAATACGAGGACGGCACTTGGGGTCGCAAGAACGACTATCCTCTCGGAGAGGAAGCTGAGAACCCGAGACGACTCATGGATGCAGTGCATAGCAGATCCAAGACCAATTTCTTCGTGATGAGCCTTCAAGCCAATATGAAGCTCTACAAGGATCTTACTCTCACAGTCAAAGGCGACTATCAACTCAACAACGGCAAGAATGTAAGCTACGCAACGGAGAAAGGCCTTGTACAGCAGACCGAGACCAATGGAGGATATGCTACAATCGGATATTCTGATAGCAAGAGATGGGCAAATGAAGACTATATTACATGGAGTCCGACTTTCTTCGGCGGCAAACTCAAATCATCCTTCGTGCTCGGTGCCAGTTGGTACTATTACCATGCCGAGAGTGTTTCAGCCGGAGCAGAGAAATTCTTTGACGGATCGTTTGACTATCACAACCTTGGAGCAGGATCCGTTATACAGAATCCTGGCTCTGGAATGGACCAGAATACCATGAACTCCTACTATTTCAGGATGAATCATAATATCTTGAACAAGTACATGTTCGCCTTTACATTCAGGGCAGATGGAGCTTCCAACTTCGGAGCAAACAACAAGTACGGATTCTTCCCCTCTGCATCTGCAGCGTGGATTATCTCAGAAGAGCCGTTCTTCGCCAATGCCAAGGACTTCATGCGCAATCTCAAACTTAGGCTTAGCTACGGTTCTGTCGGCAACGCATCCATCCCCAACTATAGGACTTTCTCCCAGTATGCTACTGGTACCAACTACTTCAATGGTGTGCCTACTACCTTCGTTACCCTCTCAAACCTCGGTAACTCCGACCTTAAATGGGAGACATCAAGGCAGCTCAATGTAGGTGTGGACTTCAGCTTGTTCAGAAGCCGTCTCGAAGTGATAGCTGATTACTACAACAAGGCTACGACCGACCTCCTCTTCCAGAAACAGGTGCCGTATACTACAGGTTATTCTACTTCATGGACCAATCTCGGAAAGATCCGCAATACTGGCTTTGAGATCACCCTTACTTCGCACAATATCGATCACAAGGATTTTCAGTGGGATACGGATTTCATCTTCTCCACCAACAAGATCATAGTTGTAGATATCAATGACGAGGTGATAGAACTTGGCAACAATGCCCGTGCAGTAGAGGGAAGACCCTGGGGCGAGTTTTTCGTGCTCAATAGGCTTGGTACATGGGGTCTTGACGAGGTAGCGGAAGCTGCCAAGTACGGAAAGAAACCAGGTGACCTCAAATACGAGGATGTCAATCACGACTATGTGATCGATGATAATGACCGTCAGTACATGGGCTCCGGAACCCCTAAGGGCGAGTTCTCAATGGTAAATACCCTCTATTGGAAAGGCTTTACCTTCATGCTTGATCTCGGAGCGGTATATGGCTCGAAGATAATGGATATAACCACGACTATGATGGAGAACAGGCAGCTCTATTCCAACTCCATGAAATCCGTCCTCAATGCATGGACACCTGAGAACCAGAACTCTATGATTGCTGCAATCCGCCGTCCTTCGGATGCCTATTTTGGGGAAAATGAGAAAGACTCAAGAATGCTCTACAGCGGCAATTTCCTTAGAATCCGCAATGTGATGATCGCATATGACTTCAAGCGCGACCTCCTCAAGAATTTCAAGTTCGTCAAGGGGCTTAGTCTAGGAGTCAACGTGGAGAATCCTTATGTATTCTGCAATTATCCTGGATATGATCCAGAAGTTGGCGCGTTCGGCAACGTGAATACTGGCTCAGGTATCGATTTCTATTCTTATCCTAAGCCTATGACTGTGTCAGCCAATCTTAAAGTCACATTCTAAAGCAACACACAATGCGTAAATTATTATATATTGCGGCAGCTGCAATTCCGGCTCTTTTCATGACCGGCTGCGACAGCTTCCTTGAAGAACATCCCAAGACATTCTTGACTCCGGACAGCTATTTCACAACCGGAGACCAGATGCAGGCGGCAGTTGATGGTCTGTATTCATACCTCGATGATATTTTCGACGGCGATATAGAGGTCGGAACCCAGAGGTTCATTTTCCTTGAATACATGACCGGATACGGTGAACGTCCGAGGGCAGCTACAAGTTACTATCTCTCGCAGGCCAACCTGCTCAACGTAAGCGAGGAGAACAATAATCTCGAAGCTTTGTGGAAGACGGCATATACAGCCATAGAAAATTGCAACAGTACAATCGCAGGCATTGAAGCCTCGAAGGCCGAAGTGGACGCTTCGCTGAAAAATCAACTTCTCGGAGAAGCCTATTTCATGAGGGCATATCACTATTTCAATCTCGTTCGGCTTTGGGGACAGGTGCCTCTTAAGACAGACCCTACCAAGGATCTTTCCAATGTGCAACTTCCCCTTGCTTCTACCGAGACTATTTATTCCCAGATAGAGAAAGATCTTCTCCGTGCGGAAGAAGTATTGAATGGACTTGCGGTATCAAGGTCAGATGGCCATGTAGGCCTTGGAGCAGTCAAGTCTCTTCTTTCCAAAGTCTATCTCACGATGGCAGGCTATCCTCTCAATCTCGGCAAAGACTATTATGCCAAGGCCTACGACAAGGCTAAGGAAGTTGTTGAGACCAAGGCGTTTTCACTCTTCTCTGACTATGCCGCGATGAGGACAAATTCCAACACGAACACTGGCGAATGGATTCTCTGCATACAGAGAGAGGCAGACAAAGCAGGCTCTCCAGTACATAATGACTGTCTGCCTTATCCTGAGGTTGCCGGCATTTCTGCCAACTCAGCTTACGGTGGGGCTCTCGCTCCTACCCGTGAGTTCTACAACTCTTATGATGAGAAGGATCTGAGGCGTATTGATTACGGATATTATACTACTAAAGGCAAAGCACTTGACGGATCCGGAGACATAGAGCTCGGAAGACCATATCTGTACAAATATTGGGACGCTTCTTGCGCCACTTCTGGCAAGTCCGGTATGAATTACCCACTTATCCGCTATGCCGATGTGCTGCTGATTCTTGCTGAAGCCAAAGTAATGGCAGACGGCGGTTCTACCTCAGACCAGGCAGCGATCGATGCCTACTTTGCGGTAAGGAACAGAGCCATGAAAGAAGAGTCCAGGCCGTCTTCAATCGACTTCGCTACCGTATACAGGGAGAGGACATGGGAGCTTTGCTTCGAGATGCAGTCGTGGTATGACATGCTCCGTACTCACAAGGCGCTTAATCCTGTCACAGGGACAGTGGTAGACCTTCTCGGCTACCAGACTCCTGGGCACGAAGCTGCATTTGCAGAAGATGACCTTCTCTATCCTTATCCTCTTCGCGAGAAGAGACTCAATCCAAATCTCAAGCGATAATGAAAAAGGTGCTATCATATATATCCATTTTGCTTGCCCTCTGTGCCGTGTCATGCAGCAAGAGTGGAGAGGGCCGTCTTCCCAATATATTTGAAGAAGGTGGGACTCCTGCAATCGCTGCTGAGTACACGTCCAATGCGGATTCTGTGTTCCTTTCATGGAAATTTCTGAAAGACGTAGACTTTGACAGCTATCGGGTGTCCGACAAGATCGGTGGCAATAGTCTCTCTTTGAGTAAAGACAAGACTTCATGTGTGCTGACTCATGTCCCATACAATCAAAGATATGTTGTGAGGATATCCCTGTTCAAAGGAGACGAGGAAGTCTCCGCACTGGAAAAGGATGTCGTGATTGACGGTTTCGACAAGTATATTTCCTCAGAGATTATCCCCGACAGTGGCAGCGTCACAGAAGGAGATGGCATGTATTCCATCGCACTTCCTGACGGCAGAAGCATTTTCCTTATGGGGGACTCCTATACCGGGACTGTCTCTGGAGGAAAGCGTATTAGTGGCAACCACATGTATCGCAACACATATATCGTGTACGACAAAGGGAAAGTATCGGCCATCTGCAACGCCAATGGAGAGAATACCTCCGCAGCTGTGCCAGAGGGTGTGAAGGACGAGGGAAAGGAATGGTACTGGCCTGGCCACGGCTTTGTATCCGGAGACCGCCTGTATGTATTTCAACTCCTTATGTACAGGGCAGGTGAAGGGGCATTCGGCTTCGGCTATCGCAAGACAAGGCTGCTTGAATATAGCCTGCCGTCTCTCGCTCTTGTCTCTGACAGAAATATTCCGTTTACTTCTTCCGATGAGACGGTGCATTACGGTGCTGCCGCTCTTAATGACGGGGACTACATATATATCTATGCCCAAGTTGACATAGAGAACGATATTGATCCTGTCACGGAGGTGCTAGTGGCAAGGGCCACCCCGGAAACACTGTACACGGAATGGGAATATTGGAGCGGTAACACATGGTCCTCTGACAAGGACGCGGCAAAGGCTCTTGCCGGCTTGGAGACCGTACCTGTGTCTTCGCAGTTTAACGTGTTCAGGCTTGATGGCAAATACGTACTGATCACTCAAGACAAGACTTTCAACAGCGGCAAGATCTACACCTTCACCTCTTCATCGCCCTATGGCCCGTGGGGAGACAGGAAGCTGATATACGAGATCCCCGATCTTGGTCACAAGAACTGGTTTACCTACAATGCCATGGCACATCCACAATTCGAGAGGGATGGCATGATCCTCGTCTCGTTCAATGTCAACACCGATGATTTCTCCGAGCAGTATTCCAATGTGGAGAGCTACAGGCCGAGATTCTTCTGGATAGAGAAGGATATGATACTTTCAAAATGAATAACAAGATGAAAACAAGAAAAATACTTATTGGCTGTCTGTCCATGGGGCTTCTTGCAGCATGCAGCGATGTCTCTGACAAGATTGACGAGAATTACAACTACAACCGCGACATCAATTATGAGCTTCGCACTGTCTTGGAGAAAGACCCGGTGAATATCAACGGTATAGATGTATATCCGTATTTCGATTTCTTCAAGACACTTAGGCTCAATATCCACATTACAGACGGCAAGATGACAAGCCTTTCGTTCGACAACGGTGACATCCCCTTCTCGGCTTATGGCTTTGACATCCCAGAAGGAGAGGTCGCCTGCGAGTTCGATACATCAGTCAGTCCAAATGTGCTCAAAATCAAGGGCGCAGACAACGTCGTGGCTATATTCAAAGACGGAGAGTTCTATGTCCCGTTTAACCTTGACTGTGAAGAGATTACATATGAATTTAGATTTAAGGAGATAAAATAGCCATGTTCAATATTATCAAGAAACACAAAACCGCCTGCATCGCTTTGGCATCGATGCTCTTCATGGCGGCTGACTGCGTCATGAGCGTGGAAAAAATAGAATTGCCTGCCAATGCCAAGGTAAATACGGAAGAGACAGTGACAGTGCAAGTGAAACTCACCCCTAGCTCTGACGATGTCACGAAGTTTGCCTTTGCCGTGCTTGCACCCAAGTCTTGGAACTTGAAAGAAAATGCTACTCTTTCCCTCAGTACTTCAGGTTATGCCGCCCAAGGGTTTGATGAGGTTATCAACGAGCCTCTGACCCTTATACCAGACTCTGAGAAAGAGCCTTCTTCACAACTTACTTGGTCTATGGCCTACCAGAGTAAGATTGGGCTTATGGGCAATACTGGCCCTGTAGAGTGGACTGTGTTCAAGTCCTCAACAGAATTCCATATTGACGATAAGGTGAGTGCGGATCCTATCATAGGTACTGTGACCATGAAAATCAAGACAGGTGCGGACAATATCAAGTTTTTCCTCGGAGTTGGCTACTGCGGCACTCATAGAGGACTTATGACCGAGTCTGAGAATAGCGGTGACTTCCGTTATGTGCCCAATGAGAAGACTGCTGTGTGGGAAATTACCGGTGCGGACGGACCTTCTTATGACTATACTGTGAAGTCTTCCGTGACTACGACTCCTTCCGTATTTAGGTACGGTGACATTTTCTCTGTGAATTTCACTTCCAAGGGTTCGGCTCTTGATGGGACTTCAGAGGCTTGGCTTTGCGGCACTGTCACCCTTGCCGACGGTACTGAGAAGACAGTAGATGCTGTCAGTGACGCTTCCAAGATGGAGGACATAGGAGAGAGTACTTTCCGCAAATATATCTATCCCCGCCAATTCTTCGGCCTTGCACATGACGCTCAGATTGAGTCTCTCAAGGTATGGTTCGTCAATGCCGACAAGTCCGTTAAAGTAGACAATGACGGAGCTGGATTTAATCTCGCGCAAAGCAGCAAATAGCTTCTGGCGTTTGACACTACGAGTGTCGGACAAAGCATAATAATATAGGCTGAAGAACACTGTAATGGTGATTTTCAGCCTATTCTTTTTATAGGTAATGGGTAATCATATGGACATACATCGCGGTCGCGCCATATCTTCGGCCAGTTAGTAATGAGGAATACAAGTTGAGACTTAAGACAAATCCCTGTCTTCTACATTCTGGTTACCGGCTTTACATGACAGTTCTGAACGTTCTTTCTGATGTTATGTGTCAATCCGCTATCGGGATGCCAATACTGTTGGCTATGTACTGGTGCTGGAGGTTAAGTCTGGCAGTTTATTAGAATGCAAGAACCATCCTTACGCGATAGGTAGTGAAGAATTTTGAAGCCGAATGGGCTCCACCGTAAGTGAAGTAGACGTAAAAGGCTACTCCCGGTGAGGCCTCAGAGCTTGACCAATAGCGCCGCTCCTGAATGGGAAGAGTCCCTGGCAGCCTTGACAGTGAGTTATTTACAGTCTTCATCGTTTCAAGTCCGATAAGGTTTGATGTCTCGTTCGACCAAATATCTGGAAGATCTTTTCCGGCAAGAAGTGTCAGCTCCTTTTCTGACGGAGTGAACCAGTCGCTACTTAGATGCGGAGCTTTGTGTCTTGTCGTGTCCCGGTATATAGTCGCGGCTTCTACAGCGTCCACCTTGTATTCTGGCATCTTGCTGTTGAAATACTCTATCGCCTTTGTGTTGTTGTAGCCTATCGTCTTATTTAGAGGAGCATCTGCTTCTTTCCCTGTAGTGACTGGCAAGAACTCCTCCGGAGCCTTTTCCGCATTAAGGTCAAGCCAAGTCCCGACGGAATACAGAAGCTCACGGTATGCTGTCTGCCATCTTGTCGCGAAGTCTCCATCAAGCGAGGCTACAAGCCCGTGCCTGCACTCTGGCTTGTCCCGGCGAAGTGTCGTGTCATCCTCGGTAGGGTCTCCAAGCCAGAATACTATGCCGATACACTCCGCCCCGGTAGGGGATAGTGTCTCTTTTGAGAGCGAGCCGTCGGAGAAATAGTAGTCCCCAGTTGAGGCTTTATATTTCTCTTCTGTCAAGCCCATATCTCCATGAGAAGAGACTTCCGGCTGCTTGTCTTCAGAGGGACGGTATTGCAGGGATAAGTGGATTCCGGGGGCTGCCTTAAATCCTTTGTGCGTATCCCGGTTCTGAGAAGCTTCCCTTACACCGTTGCTCTGTGTATGTGCATCATCTTCATATTCCCAGAAATACAGCGGGTCTCCATCCAAAAGGCAGCGGACAGTGGGGACGTATTCCACTTTAAGGTCGCGCATATGTCTTCCAGTGAAATAGATTCGTCCATTGTCGTAAGCTGGTGATTGTGATACTACTACATCGGCTCTGGAAAAATCTGACACCTCGCTTAGATCTTCCGGAATAGCGCATTTCTCCCGGATAAGAGAGTGTATGTCATCGGATGTGGCTTCCGAAGTCGTCATGCCGTCAAGCAGGAATTCATTGTAAGGGTAATACAATATACATTCAGCAGTCGGACTTATCGCAATTGCTGTCGAAGCCTTGGAAACCGCTCCGTCCTGTCCTTGGACGCCTTGTCCCTTGTCTCCCGCTTTGCCGAAAAGAGCGAATCCGTCCTTGTCTTCTCCGAAATGTTCTAGAGGAAGGTTTGCTATCTTAATTTCACCGTCATCAACTATGAAAAGCCCAGCTTTATCGGCTTCGTGGAACGTCCTCTCAAGACAGTTTCCCGTTATTCTATATGCTCCGCGGGTGCTGTTTTTAAGGTCTTTGTCAGATGGCAGGCGCAGGCCCTGCATGTCGAAGCCTTCGTCTGAAATGCAGAAATATTCCACATCCATATTTTTTGCGGCATCGTCCCCACCATTCTTGTCGCATGCTGTGAAGACAGCTGTAACAGACAGGACGGCAAGAGTCAATGAAAGTGTACGTGCCTTTATTCCGGTCATCATTAGTTTATATTTATGATGGAGTTACGAAGCCCCCTAAGGTTCTGCAACACCTTCTTTACATAAATCCAGCATAATCGTATAGGGAAGATGCTCGATATCTAGCATTTAGAGAGCGATGCCGACTCTCATGGCGACCATCGTGCTCTTGGATTTAGTGCCTGAATATACGGTCAGACGGCAATCGCCACCGATATATAGGATTATCCGATGTATCTGGTAGCCCCATCTGGCAGCAACTGCTGCACTTACTGCATCAGAACTCTGGACTCGGAAATTCTGTCGGGTTATCCTATCTGCAAAAGGAGCTGTAACCTTGCCGAGAGTCAGGGACTGACCTGTGCCGACAGTATATGTCCCAGCAATTCCGGCTTCAAATGAATTTCGCCCTCGGACGGCTGCGTAAGAAGCTGAAGCGTCAATATTTATATTCTCTATACTCATATGGCTTCCTGAGGAATGTTGCTTCTCGTTCAGCCCTCGGAATAGCAGGCCTGCTGTGGCATTTATCCTGTCATCGCGCTTGGAGAATCCCTCATACAAGGCCGTAACTCCGTATTCTGTATCAGTCTTGCGATATACCTGTGCGGAAGTAAGTTTCCTGTATTCATTCCCGGCGGCATCCCCGAATATATTTTCTGTCCCTTTGCGGGTAAGAGTCTTAGCAACTGCCTTGGCCCCTATAGTGTGTCCGCTTAGATCGCGCATCCATCCGATCTCTGCCAAGATCTGACTGTCATCGGACCGGGTAAGGTCAAGGTCGTTGAGGTCCGGTAGACGCTTGTTGATATATCCGCCAAGATATGAGATGCTCGCTGTTATACCGCCTAAAGCCTTATTGGCTGGGACATAAGACGTGGAGAAGGAGCCTCCATAGGAATATCCTTCATAATCTGCCGCATTGCGCGCCCCGTCAAATCTCAGATAGCTGCTCCCAAGTCCCGTAAGTTGGAATGTCTTGTTAAGGCCTAATTCATTGTAATAGGATATTGTGCTATTCTGTCTGTATCTGCCGGCAGTTGCAGACAGCCCGAGTCTTACTGGTCCAAGCAGGACAGAGGCCCCGGCATCCGCCGAGATCTCAGCGCTCAGATTCCTTGGACGCGGATCGATTTTCCTGTATTCGAGAGAAGCTCTGTAGCGGAACTCAGCACCTAAAGTCCACCGCCCTATTGCCCGGGCATATCCTCCGTCAAAAAGATAGTGTTCAAAGTCTATGTCTCCTTTAAGGCTGTCGGCCATCACGTATGGCCCTATCTTGTCATAGTCGGAATTCTCGTTCCACGTGACATTGCGCCGTCGCCCGTTATAGTAAGAGGCTTCTCCCCATACCACGTTGTTCCGGTCTATACGCGAATATGATGATGCCTTGAATCCTAAGCCTCTGACGCCATCCCCTTTTTCTACTTGATAAGGTATCTCCTCATCGCTGAATATGCCGCCAGCTTCCAATTCCGTAAGAGAGTGATCGTAATGAAACCAGTTCATGGCAGGATTGTCATACTGAAGCGTCATAAATCTGTGTGCCTTAGACGTGTTGGATAATATGCGTGAGGAAACAGACAAGGTATCCCTGTCCGCTGCGGACAAGGATACCGTCATGATAGATGATAGGACGCAGACAGTGACGAGTTGTCGTGTAGCAGTCATTTCCCTATTCGTGGAATTTGTAATGAGGATCTGCCTTTACAGCCTCGAAATCAAGCGATGAATCGTTAGTGTCCTGAAGTTTGCCATTAGATAGAACCTTTCTCCTGACGCTGTAGCCGTAAGCTTTATTCTCACGGGGATAGTCGCTGATCGAGGTGAATCCCCTGTCAAGTGAAGGAGAAAGAACGAGCCACTGCATCTCCAGTCTCGGGGCTACATTCACAGCATCGAGCACCCATTTGTTGGGCACGGTCCATGTCTGCCTTGTCATCTCTATAGGCCCTGCGTTAGTGTTGAGGCTGTAGCTGTAGCTCTTTTGGTGTCCGTTGGCTGCATCGAGATACTCGTCAACAGTAAGTTGGTTGGACTCGTCATCCCCGAGCCTTACGAGTGCGTAGGAGCAGTTGCCCTGTACGGTAGGTGCGAAGATGGTCTTTGTGTAGCAGTACACTTTCTCAAGATTTGGGACGTTCTCGTTGTCTGTGTCCGTAAATGTAGGGCTGGTACTTTCATCGTACCACTCGAAATCGGCATCAGACTCGTCGAACGAATTAGGATTATCCTTGGTATGGTTACGGGCATTGTCCACGATAAGGAGGGATTCTCCTGGAGCTACGTTTACATTTGACCCTAAAGGAATCCTATACATTGCCCTCAGAGGTACCAATGAGTCGATGAGGTTCGGATCCATGTTGCCAAGTTTGTTATTTGTCATAATCGATGTCTCAAGCAGCGCAAGGCCGTCTGCACTCAATGTCTTGTCAGAGTTGTTGGTGATCTTGAAATAGCAGTCATTGTGATACTGTTTATGCTCTGGAGTCTCTGTACCTACGAAGAAGATCTCGCTGATGACAAATCCGTTGGCTACGCTGCTGTCATACATATATGTTTCTATGGAAATGACCTGGCCGGCGTCTCCGGAAGACAGAATCGGCACGTTCTCAGTATAAGAACGTACTTCTACTTTTTTTAGCTCTCCGCTGCTCTTGTAAGCGAAGAGACCGTCCATGGTGATATTGTACAGCCCTTCGGGCACGGAGACCTCGAGTACAGGATTTGCTACGGGGATTGTGTCGCCCTCTGCCTTGGTCTCAGGCTCGACAACTTTGATGGGACGTACCTCTTCTCCGGTATTGACATTTTTAAGGATAACGCTCTTGAGTCCGACTTCGCCTTCCTCGACTGCGATAGAAGAGGGGATATTGAACTGAAGTGTGGCTGATGCCATCTTGACTCCGTCTTCGTTGTGATCGCAAGATGCCAAAATCGCTGCAGTGGCAATGCCGATAAGTAGTAATGTTCTTTGTTTCATCGTTTTATAGTATTTATATTCTGATATTCAATTCCATTCCGAAATACGGGCTTGCTGGGGTTCTGCGTACCTGGACTCCGTATTGGGTATAGTCCGGGACTATGTCTATTAGCCTGTCTACAAATAGCGAAAGCCCTATGTAACGGGTAAAATCCTTGGTCAGTTTCAAGTTTACATACATAAAGAAAGGAGTTGTCTTCATTCTCCACATGATATCCGAATAGTCAACAATAAGATTTGACAGATATTTGCGGTAAAGTTCCGAATCTGTCTCTGAGGGGAAAGGCTTTGTCTGCCCTGAGACATCTATATATCCTATCGGTACTCCCTCATGCCGCTTTGTTTGAGCCTTGTAGAACCACGTACACTCAGCAGTTGCAGATATCTTCATCCCGAGTTTGGGTAGATATGTGTCCACTATGAAATTAGTGTTGAACTGTTGGCGGACATAGCCGTCATCGTATTTGTAAAGTCCTATATATTTGTCACTTAGAGCGGTATTGCCGATCACGTATGACAGAGCGTTATATACCGGTTGGCTGTTGGAATAAGTCGTACGGAACCAGGCTCCGTTTACTGTCAGCCTTGTATTGATCTTCTTGAACCGCTTGGAGGAGAACTGGAACTCTACGCCTTCCTTTAAAGTGCGGCTCCCATTGGTGTACTGCGAATATCCCCTCAGTACAGTATCTCTGACGCTCGGGACATCGGAGAGCTGCGGCGGACCTGTCAGTTCATTCCCATGGATGGCGGACTCATCGTAGTTGTCATAGATGAAGGGACGGTATATGGCAGCAGACCTGAATCCTGATTTCAGATCTTCGCGGAACAGTGTGACAGAAAGCCTGTTGCCATCGTATTCGAGGCCTCCGCGGACTTCCCATTTGAAGTTCCTTGCAGCCTTTATCCCGTAGTTGGTGGGATCTAGTATGTAGGACCGTACATTAATTCTCTTGAAGTCCTTGTTCTGATTCCAATAGTTCAACTGGATAATGTCGAGATACAGGAGATCCGGATACAGATGAGCCAAGGTCGGCATCTTGGAAAGCCAGCCTATACCACCGCCCAAGTCGGCAACAATCGTCTTCCCGCCTGCCTGCAATCCTGGTAATGTCCAGACTATATTGGCCCGAGGGTCAACGTAAATCTTCCCGTGAAGGGAATAACGGCTGTCGATATTTGCCAAAGAATTGGTCCTTAGACCTATTTGCAAGTCTATCTTGTGTCTTCCAGCAGATGCACTAAGTAGGTCCTCGGCATATAGCGAGATCACCTCGTAAGCCGGAATGGACTTGTATGTCCGCGGCCTTGTCATCCCATAAGTCGGATCCAGCGGACGTCTCATGTCATAGATTTGTCCCATTCCGAAATTCTTGGCATAGCTCCAGTTCGCCCCTGTGACAATATTCTGCCTCAGCCATCCGTGCTGCGCCGAGAACTTGGCCTTCAGTGACGCATATAGATTGAGAGGCTTGCCGTCCACCTCCATATGAGCCGTGTATTTGTAAGGAAGTATCTCGGCATCGTAAACGCCTTCAGTCATATTCGTCGGCACAATCCTGTCTCTGTCAAGGCCGATGAAGCGGCTTCTTTTGATCTTGTCAAATGACATATTTGCAGAGAAATTGGCCTCGATGCTTCGGAAGAAACCCTCTTCACTCCGAGTCAGAGAGAGTATGTTGTTGAGTCCGAGAGAAGTGTTGGAACTGCGATAATTATCCTCAGGCATTGTAAGCACGTCAGGGTCAGTCTTGCTGTTGTCGATATTGCCGCCATAGTCAAATGAAGACTTGAGCCTTAGTCTGTAGCTTTCTGCCGGATTCCAACTTTTGTCGCTCCTTAGGGAAAATGTGATTCGCTTGTAGTTCTCAAGATTGTTCCTCGGATCGACCTTTGAACTGAGAAAACCTGCGTCTGACGATATGGTCCATTGCTTTCTTGTCTCAAGCCCCTTACCTATAGAGAATAGTTTTCCATATTGATCAGCCTTTATTCTCATTGTGAGGGGTGTGGCCTTGTCTTTCCTGTTGATAAGCACAAGTCCGGAAGTGAGATCTCCGTACTCCACAGACGGGATGCCGCGCACAATCTCCACGTCCTGGATGTTGTCGGTAGGGATGCTTCGCATATCAACTCCTTCATTTACAGAGTTTTTATAACTGAAGTCAGACATATCTGATTTGATCCATTGCAGGTTTGCATTGGTGTTGACAGGTGTGCCGTCTATCACGAACTGTGTCCCAAGCGAAGTTGTCTCGTAGTCTGAGCTGCTTATGCCCGCCTCCCTAATTGTGATGATATTGGCAGATGTCATTCTCGGATTGTAAGTGGAACCTCCGGGCAGAAGCGAGAGAAGATCAGTGAAACTTGTAGGCTGAAGATGTTCCATGGCGGTGATGTCGATTTTAGATGCAGAGGTCATGCCCTTGGATTCCCTGGCCGTGACAACTACCTCATTGAGAATGTCTTCCGCATCTTCCATCGTGAAGTCCAGACTTGTGTCACTGCTTATCCGGATCTCTTTCCGGATCTCTTTCTTTCCTATGTAAGAGACTGTGATTCTGTAGATTCCTGAGGGAATACTTGAGATCTTATACTTTCCTTCGATATCACTTGCCGCTCCTTCGGAATAACCTGCCACAGATGTGAGTTGTACAGCCGCAAAAGGAAGAGGGGAGAGGCTGTCTTGCTGTCTCTCAAATATATAGCCAGTCAGTGTATGTCCGACTTCCTTTGCAGATGTTGTGCATACCGTCAAGAAGATAAATATTGCAAATAAGATACTTCGCATAGTCATAAATCGAATCTTCGCTTCGATATATTTGAAGCAGACCCTCTCAAGTTTTCCATTATGCAAAGTTCCGACAAAGCCGATGCGTCTACAATCGCAATTTATTGTGATTTTATACAGAAAAAACGTATATTTGAGATTGGTGAGTACCTTTGCCAATACAAATACTACGACGCAACCAAAATTATTAATATTATGAAACGAACAAATTTATGGCATAATGTAGCCGTAGTTTCCTTATTCTTTGGCAGCATTGTTTCGTCCGTCTCGTGTGCCAAGGATGACAACAAAACCCCAGATCCGCTTGTCCCTATAGATCTTAAGGCGGTGGCCGCTTCTCTGACAGCAGAAGGTGAATTCTCTAAATTGGCTCTTGCAAGTGAGGCTGGAGATACTCTCATGCTTAGTCTGGATGCTAATAAACTGTCTGAAGGAGAAATTGCAGTAGAAGGAGAGCAAGGAAAGAAAATTATCGAGAGTGGAAGTTTCTTTAGACCGGCAGGCGGTGATCCGCAGAGCATTCTTTCCGGCAAGGCAAATATCGGAGTGAAGCCTGGGGATGCATTTTCAGCTATATTTTCCGGTTCTTTTATTTTGGATTCCGGTACCGAACTTATCCTGACATCTGATGTGGTAAGTCCGGTCATGTTGACAAAATATGTGCTTACGGCTGCCGAGATTATGTATTATGGAATCACGGATGATAAAAAGAATTCACTCTTCTGCATATATGTCAAGGATTTTCCTAAAGTTCAGGTAATGAATGGCTGTATCTATGCCACAGTTCCTCTTATTGAGGGTCATAAAAACGGAGACACGTCCGACCTTATCTTACCTGATGGGGAATATGTATCAGCCCCAGGTACATATGAGCCATTTACTTTCAACGACAAGGATGCTGAGTCAATGAAGGGCTTTTGGTATGATATTGACTCGGAACGAGATCCTATCCGCGTAACCCATTATGTAAAGTCGGGTAAGTTTACTGTGAGCCGGAGTGGTAAATATTACAAGATGGCCGGTACTTTCATGGAGACGGATACAGAGGGTATCATATTCGAGTATGCTGGAGAGCCTACTGTCGATGATTATTCATATTGAACTCTGTCGTACTTTTGAAGCAGTTTATTTTTCATCTTTGTCATCAACCCAGTACCTCCAATACACTCTTTCTTCCAAAGTCGAGGCTGCCTCGAATAAGCCTCATAATAAAAATCGGGAACCATTTCAAAATAGCTTCTAAACACTAAATTATTATGTTATTACATATTTACGCTAACCGGACCCTCTCTGTAATAAGGGGAATATCAAGTGGTCTTGCCATAGTTTCGGCCATAGTTACTATCTTCGCGAGCCTATGTTCATGTGATCCTTCTGACAAAAATGAGCCGGCAGTGCCTGTGATCGAAGGCGAGGATCTCTCGGCTTCCGGTACGGCAAACTGCTATATCGCAGAGCCCTCAAGCAAGGTGTCTTTCGATGCCACTGTCAAAGGCAATTCGACAACAGAGAAAATCGCAGGTGCTGTCTCGGCTTCTCTTGTATGGCAGGACGCAGTTGCTCTTGTCAAGGAAGTAAAGTATGACAAAGTACTTGGACGTATCAATGTCAGTATAGGAGATGGAAGGGGTAATGCAGTCGTGTCGGTAAATGACGCCTCGGGTAAAGTCCTTTGGAGTTGGCATCTATGGATATGCAAATACAATCCGCAGGAAAGCCTCTATCAGACTAAGGCAGACGAGTCAGGGGTATCGTGGCTTTTCATGGATCGCAATATTGGTGCTACAAGCATCAACCGCTCTGAGATAGAGAGCCACGGATTGATCTATCAGTGGGGCAGGAAGGACCCGTTTCCTGGAGCAAAGTCATTTACTGTACAGAATGTAGACTACAGCTATCAAGAAGACGGAGAGACTACTCTGTATGATATCTCAGGCAAGCCTCTTCCCAAAATCCGTGAATTGGCTGCTTTCCATGGCTCATTGCAGGCTTCCATAGAGAATCCCATGAAATTCTACGCAGTCGCATTCAAGGACACAGTGGATGCGGATGGCAACCCAGTGCAGGAGAGTGACTATCCGAGCCGAGATTGGACAGATGTCTCTAATGATGATTTCTGGGGAGGAGTCTCAGGCTCAAAGACTATCTATGACCCCTGCCCTGTCGGCTACAAAGTTCCTGTATTTGTCGGTGAATCATCGCCTTACGCCTGGATGGTATTTGCAGAGATGCAGTGGGACAAGACCAACAGTGGCGCATTGCAGGATGGGCAGTGGTTTCCGGCGGGAGGTACAAGGGTCTATGCTTCTGGTGGACTTGACTATCCAGAGGCCAATCCCTATGCTGGGATATGGACCGGTACTGCAGTAAAGCCTGGCACGACAAGTCAAGTCGTATACGGACAGTATATGTTCATCATCAATAATCGTCGCATGTACAAGGTTATCAATGATGTACGTTCTCAAGGTATGAATGTCCGCTGTGTGAGAGAGTAGCTATCTGTTCTGCTACAGATCCCAGGCCGCGGCCGTATAGTCCTCAATAAACTCAATAAAAATAATAAGGGGCTTGACTAATGCTTTTTAGTCAGCCCCTTTTATCATTTACTCCGAGTAGTCGGAGTATGTGAGTGGTCCGGAATAATGTCCTTGGAAGAATTTCTTTGCGGAGTCATCCCTGAACTTGAAATCTATGTTGTAAGTCTCGCCTGATCTGGCAATTTTTGCCCATCCGATCTGAGCTTTGGCAATAGGTTCCCAGTTAATTGCGCAGCCACTTCCATACATAATTTCATCACCTCCGGGTACTATGGTAAAAGGATGGAAATGAGCCTTGTCAAATGAGTACATTACCTTGTAGGTGCCGTCCGGAAGAGCATTCCTTACATCTGATGCCGTGTTTAGATCAATATATAGCAACTGTCCGTCACCAGTGTATTCGTATAGGTCAACACTTTCATCTGCAAGATAGACGCTCCATCCCGCGTAGTCTGTGCCGGTGTCCCCATAAGTTTGGTGATTGTAAAAGTCCAGTGTCCCGTGGCTGAGGTTTTTCATCTCTATAACCTCGTATGAGTCATAGTTATGAGCATAGTTTTCTACAGGGATTTTCCCATTGTATGAGAATGTAAACTGCTTGTCTGCTACGCTTACATAGGCGGAGATACTGTATATATCCCCCTCTACATCAACGATTATAGTGCCACCATCGACAATCAGGCTCTCCCCGTTGTCATATATGAAAGTGCCCCAAAGGCCTCCAACTCCGAAGTCATCACCTTGCTCGAAAGTGCCAGCCTCGTGAGTATCCTTGCTTACTGTGAATGTGCCAGATTGGAGCTTCTCTGATGGAGTTGTATTCAACTCCATGAACAAGGCCTTGCCGTCTCCAGAGAAAGTCCCATCGTTATATACGGTATTGCCGGTGGTCAAATATATCCAGAAAGAATCTGTACCGGCCATATAGTAATTCCCATAATAATAACCGGCGGCATTGTTACTCGTCTCTTCCACTGCCGTCCAACCTTCTGGAGATACTTTCACAGTGCATTGGGCAGTAAGGTCACCAGCTTTTGCAGTCACTGTCGCAATGCCAGGATTCACAGCCGTGATATCCATCCCGTCAGCTTTCAGTACTGTCTCGTCGCTTGTAGTCAGGACCGCCTGTACTGTCGCTCCATTAGGCACGACCGTGAGTTCAAGAGTCTTTGTCTGACCTGCCTGCAGGGCCAGGGTCTCTTCGGTGAAGTGTATGGCCGAAGCCTTGGGGGCCTCTTCGCTTTTGTCCTCATCGCAGCCAACAAGTGCCACAGATGCCGCCACCACAGAGAGCGCGGCCAGGATTCTAAGGTTAGTCATAATGTTTAGTTCTAAAAATATTTATGACGTAAAGATAGCAAAAAAACCTTAACTATTTTTACTATCTTCGACTTTCGTGAATTCTAGAAAAGAATATTAAGGCTGGCGTTCACGGCCAATGTTAAAATATTTTCAATGAAGATAGACGACTTAATTATACCTAAAAGAAGGCTTCCTTTCAAAGATCATGACAGCGCGGTGGCAGAGCTGCAGGCGAGATCGCTTCTGTCCCGAGGAGTAGCGCCAGGTACGGTTGCTGCTATTACGGGGCTCTCTCTTGACAGGGTCAATCAAATCGCAGCTGATGATTTCAGAGGCAATTGAATTTACCGCCTGGGTTGTGGGCGACCTTCATATGCTTATATTTAGATCAATCGCATCTGATTTTTTGTCTCCTTATGGCTATGAAGAGGACTGTCGAACATCTGAAACTTTGTTTTGTTACCCCAGTACTCTCACAGCAGTGGACGGGGGCTTCGTAAAATTTAAAGTTGACTCAAAAACACATAAAATATTGGTATTTGAGAAATTATGTGTAAATTTGTAGCCCCCAAAAGTGGGGGATGGAACATAAATTACAGATTAACAATCATTTATGCCTACAATTCAACAATTAGTTCGCAAAGGGCGCGAGGTCATTGCTGTGAAGAGCAAGTCCCGTGCGTTGGATGCGTGTCCTCAGAAGAGGGGCGTTTGCGTGCGTGTGTACACAACCACACCTAAGAAACCTAACTCAGCTATGCGTAAGGTTGCGCGTGTACGTCTCACCAACACCAAAGAGGTCAACGCATACATACCCGGCGAGGGCCACAACCTCCAGGAGCACTCTATCGTGCTTGTTAGGGGCGGTCGTGTAAAGGACCTTCCGGGTGTTCGTTACCACATCCTTAGAGGAGCTTTGGATACGGCAGGTGTAGAAGGCAGGACTCAGTCTCGCTCTCTGTACGGTGCCAAGAGGCCGAAGAAATCTAAGAAGTAATTTTCATTATCATTAACTCAAAACAAAATGAGAAAATCGAAGCCTAAGAAGAGGATTCTACTTCCTGATCCTAAGTTTCACGATGCAAATGTTACTCGCTTCGTGAACAATCTTATGTTGCAGGGAAAGAAGAGTATCGCGTATTCTATTTTTTACGATGCCATTGACATGGTAGGCGAGAAGATGAAAGATTCTGACAAGGCTCCTCTAGATATTTGGAGGAAGGCTCTCGAGAATGTGACACCTCAGATCGAGGTTAAGAGTCGCAGGGTCGGTGGAGCTAACTTCCAGGTGCCTACGGAGTTGAGACCGGAAAGGAAAATCTCGCTCTCTATGAAGAACCTGATACTTTTCGCCCGCAAGCGTTCCGGCCACTCCATGGCAGAGAAACTTTGCGCCGAGATCGTTGCCGCTTACAACAACGAGGGTGGCGCATACAAGAGAAAAGAAGATATGCATAAGATGGCAGAGGCCAACAAGGCATTTGCTCACTTCCGTTTCTAATTCTTTTGACTAATGGCAAAAAGAGATCTTAAATTCACCAGAAATATCGGTATCATGGCTCATATTGATGCCGGTAAGACAACCACGTCCGAGCGTATCCTCTACTACACCGGAAAGATCCACAAGATCGGTGAGGTGCATGACGGAGGTGCTACAATGGACTGGATGGTACAGGAGCAGGAAAGAGGTATCACCATCACTTCCGCTGCAACTACCGCATTCTGGCATTACAACGGAAATGTATATCAGCTGAACCTTATCGATACCCCAGGCCACGTTGACTTCACCGTTGAAGTAGAGCGTTCGCTCCGTGTGCTTGACGGTACTATCGCTACATTCGATGCGGTAGGCAAAGTTCAGCCACAGTCTGAGACCGTATGGCGTCAGGCTGACAAGTTCGGCGTACCGAAAATAGCCTATGTCAACAAGATGGACAGGGTCGGTGCCGACTTCCTCGGATGTGTCAAGGATATCAAGGATAAGTTGGGAGCTACAGCAGTTCCTATCAGTCTTCCTATCGGTTCCGAAGACAAGTTTGTCGGAATCGTTGACCTTATCGACAGAAAAGCAATCGCATATGATGCGGACAACACAGAAGTCATAAACTATCATGAGATTCCTATCCCTGAAGATATGAAGGGTGAGGTCGAGCTCTGGAGAGACCGTCTTGTAGAAGCTGCTGCAGAATGCGACGATGCCTTGATGGAGAAATATTTCGAGGATCCCAATTCCCTTACAAAAGACGAGATTATAGCAGCTATCCGCAAGGGCACGATCGCCATGAAGATAGTTCCTGCTACCTGCGGTTCCTCTTACAAGGACAAGGGTGTACAGTTCCTTCTCGATGCAGTCGTAAGGTATCTGCCTTCTCCTATCGATATCGGAGCTGTAAAGGGCACCAATCCTGAGACAGGAGAAGAGGTCTTGGTAAAGCCTGATGCAAAAGAGCCGTTCTGCGGACTCGTCTTCAAGATTGCTACAGACCCCTTTGTCGGCCGTCTTGCATATATCAGAGCTTATTCAGGACATCTTGATGCCGGCTCATATGTGCTCAATACACGTACAGGCAAGAAAGAAAGAGTAGCCCGTCTGTACCAGATGCACTCCAACCATCAGAATCCTATCGATTTTGTTGAGGCCGGAGATATCTGTGCCGCAGTCGGTTTCAAGGACCTCCGTACTGGAGATACAATCTGCGATGAGGCACATCCTGTAACCCTTGAGGCTATGGAATTCCCTGATCCTGTGATCGGTATAGCAGTTGAGCCTAAGACTCAGGCTGACCTTGAGAAGCTCGGTGTTGCTCTTGGCAAACTTGCAGAAGAGGATCCTACCTTTACTGTAAGGTCAGACCATGAGACTGGTCAGACAGTGATCAGCGGTATGGGTGAGCTTCACCTTGATATCATTGTTGACCGTCTCCGTCGTGAATTCGGTGTCGAGATAAACCAGGGTGCACCTCAGGTCAACTACAAAGAAGCTATCACTACTTCCATACAGCACCGTGAGCTGTTCAAGAAGCAGACTGGTGGTCGTGGTAAGTTTGCTGACATCGTTGTTGAGATCGGTCCTGCAGACGAGGGCGTAACAGGCCTTCAGTTTGACAACCAGGTTAAAGGTGGAAACGTTCCGAAGGAGTATGTTCCTTGCGTTCAGAAAGGCTTCGAGGCAGCAATGGCCAACGGTGTTCTCGCTGGTTACGAAGTTCCTTCACTCAAGGTTACCCTGCTCGACGGTTCTTACCATCCGGTAGACTCCGACCAGTTGTCATTCGAGATCTGCGCACGTATGGCATTCCGCCATGCATGTCCGAAGTGTCATCCGGTATTGCTTGAGCCTATCATGAGCCTTGAGGTTGTTACCCCTGAAGAGTACATGGGAGACATCGTAGGTGACTTGAACAGAAGAAGAGGCCAGATCAATGCTATGGATTCAACTCCTAACGGAGCAAGGATCATCAAGGCATTCGTTCCTCTATCGGAGCAGTTCGGTTATGTGACTGTTCTTAGGACCTTGTCTTCAGGCCGTGCGACCAGTACCATGAGCTTCGACCACTATTCAGAAGTTCCTGCCAACCTGGCAAAGGAGATCATCGAGAAGAGTGGTTACAAGGCTTCTGATGACGACGAGTAATTTATTAATGTACAAAAGAGATTATTGATATGAGTCAAAAGATTAGAATAAAGCTCAAATCATTCGATCATATGCTTCTGGACAAGTCTGCGAAGAAGATAGCCGATACAGTGAGTTCTACAGGTGCCAAGGTTTGCGGTCCTATTCCGCTTCCTACCAACAAGAAGATCTTCACTGTCAACCGTTCGACTTTCGTTAACAAGAAGTCCCGTGAGCAGTTCCAGCTCAGCTCTTATTGCAGACTTCTGGATATCGATGATTCGAATGCTAAGACTGTTGATGCCTTGATGAGGCTTGAGCTTCCTTCAGGCGTTGAGGTTGAGATCAAGGTCTGATAGATCTTATCACAGTTGAAGAAGCCGATACGGCAAATTTGTCATAAAGTTTGTCGCCTCGCTTTCAGGGAATGGAAAAATTGCCTATATTTGCAAGACCGATTAAGGTCGGTTTTGCAATTTTGGTCCCATAGCTCAGTTGGTTAGTAGCATCTGACTCATAATCAGAGGGTCACAGGTTCAAGCCCTGTTGGGACCACACAATGAAAATTACCCAGTCTGTCTTTTTGATGGACTGGGTGATTTCTTTTTATGTAAAACCCCACCACAGGTGCCTGCAAAAGGATTTCAGGCTTTCGGGACAGTATCTGCAAGGTGTTGCCACCTGTCCCAAGGAAGCCCTGTATGGGGAGCAAATGGACACAAAAGTGCCACTAATGTGCCACTAAAAATTATTGTCCATTTGCTATATTATGACATTTCATTTTGAACGCTCCCATCAGCCAAACAGGCAGGGAAACTACACAATCTTTCTTCAAGTCTTTCATAAGGGGCAGAAGAAAAGATACAAGACCAGTGTTGCTGTTCAGCTCAAATACTGGAATCCGGAAAATGAAAGGGTGAAAAAGTCCTGCCCATCTTCAAGACACGATAATGAAGAACTTGACTTTCCCTGAGAATGGTTGACACTTTTGGGGTGGTTAAACTAAGATTGTTTACACATTCACTGGACCGCTTTACATCGGATGGTCCATTCCCCCTAAAGAGAATAAAGACCATGCCTTGCGAGGAAATTATGTCAGCTATCGGGAATGTCATATCAGGCCGGATTGGCTGTTGATATACAAAAAGACAGATAACAACGAATTGCAGATACTCGAACTTGCCAGAACTGGTACTCATTCAGACTTATTCAAGAAATAGTTTAGCGATACGCCCTCTTGCAGCAATGTAGGAGGGTTTGTTGTATGTGGGCGATACTGTCCTTTAGATGTACCTGCTGACTTATCCCAAAAGTTCAAAATGGATTTGGAGACTATGCCTTTAACTATACCGATTCTCCATTAAATATACTGGGTCTCATTCCAGATAAACAGCCGGATAGAGTTGGAAGCATACCTTAACTATACCTGCTTCCAGTTAAAATTCGGGTAGGTAATTGTGTCGTATCGTGATGTTGCCTAATAAAGTCATCTATGACGACGATATCTATGGTGAGCATGTTAACAACAGGTCGTCCGCCATGAATATCTCTCGCATGAATGGATCCGAGTAGAAGACTTCGAGTCTTGCAGGTGCCATCCCAGGTATGAAGTCGCTGCGCCAAAGGTGTGGCGAGGGCTGTCTTCGCATGGGAATAAAATCGCTGCGATGCTGCTTCTTGTAGTCTCGTGAAAAAGAGTCGTTGTATCTTATGACCTCCAGTACCTCAAGTGCCGGCTTGTCACAGCGCGATAAGCAAATAACCCGGTAGTCACCGCATCGGGGCTCTATACTGTTCTTGCGAAAGTCTTCGGGGAGAATATTTGCACGGACTTTGCCGTATATAGCCCCTCCGAAGACATTGACATAGATGCTGTAGCCGCTTCGTCCGACAGAGTCTTTTTCGGAGACAATATTCACCGACATCTGCTCATCATCTGGCCGTCCAACAACCTTGTATCTTAGTCTGTAGGATGATCGTCCTTCTCGGGCCGCGCCTTTTCGCTTATAGTCGAAGTCTGCGATGAAATACCCTCTCGGGGCGCCACAACCCATTAGCCCGTAGGGGATACCGTCCTTGTCTTTCACACCACGCCACCAACTGCCGCAAGTCGCTCCGCCGATAAGTTCGTTTGCAGGGGGAGGTGCAGGCTCTCCGTCCATAATGCCTAACGAGAGGGTGTCTCTCCGTACTTTGTGTGTATGTCCGGAGACAAAGAGAAGTTCCGGCCTACGCTGTTCTGGGATCAAAGAGAGATGACGGCCGAAGATTGCAAGTATGGAATCCTTTCCATGAGACTGACTGATCGGAATGTGTGTGACGAGGGCTATAGTGTGTGGCTTTACCTTTTTGCCGACAATTACAGAATCGAGGAAATGCAACTGTCTGACAGTAAGCCCACCGCAATATCCGCCTTCACCATCATCCCTGACATTGTTCATCAAGATGAATCTGACGCGGGAGATGTCGAATGCAGTGTCTGTATATCCGATGATCTTGCGCCATGTAGCTAAGTCCCTACTCCGCTCAGTTGTCTCCGCCGTTAGCCTCATGGTCTTATCCATTTGCACCCTGTCAGCGTCCTTCTTCGGTGTCCCGTTTACAGACTTCCGTGGATAGACGTCCCTGTCGTGGTTGCCAGATACTAAATAGGATGGATATGGGAGAGAATCTATGATGGCCTTACTTTCCTTAAGTAGTCCCATCTCATCATTGGTGATGTCTCCAAGGAAGATAGCAAAATCGAGGTCTCTTCTTTCAGAGAGTTCCTTGTAAATGGAATGCCTTGCATAGGACAACTCCTCTTCACTCCCGACTTGAGGATCACCGATAAAAGCGACCCTAAGTCCATTGCCCATGCGACGGTCATGCTGTTTCATGAACCTTGTGCAGGACTCTTTGCCGTTATCCCAGGCAAAGGCGTCAGTGTGAGGCAATGTACAGAGGGTAGGGAGGAGTGCCACTGCAAGCATCCAAGTCCTGATGCCGGTCATGACATTAGTCCTGAGTATAAAACAGATGATATGGTCCTGCCTGTTCACGGGCTACGATATATCCCTTTCCGTTCTTGTCGAAATCCAAGGTCAGTTCCCATGAATCGAAAGAGCCTAATTTTTCAGGATCGGTCCATGTCTTGGTCTTGGAGTCGATATGCGTTATGCAAAGTTGGTGGCTTTTATCGCCTGTCACTTTGTCAAATACGACATAAGGAACATCCCCAGCAGAAAGTGCAAATCTCGGGTATGAATTGCTGTCGAGAGTAAGGTCTTTCAGGACGCCTCCAATAGGAATATATTCATATCCTTTGTCTGAGACATTGACTTTCACGACAGCTCCATTGTACACGCCCTCACCAAGGAATTCAGCACCTATAAAGAAATAGGGGATACCTTTGGAGTCGATATCGAAGTCTCCGGACGAAAGATATAGCTTGGATGATTCTTCTGTATCCATCTTCTTGATTGACAGGCTTTCGATTACAGTTTTCCAGTTTCCGTTCTCCAATTTGTACAGAGAAAGCGTATTGGCGTTTTGGTTAAATACTCCCAGATAAGGCACTCCGTCAATGATCTTCATTGTGGGATTGTATCCGCGTGAGGTTGCATCACGGCCGTCTATAGCAATCTCATTGGTCCATCCCGAGCCATCAAAATGAGAAAGGTTTAGAGCCCGTTTCTTAAATGTAGAGCCATTTGAGAAGAGAGTCGTCGCTGTCCAGATGTCGTTGTCCGAGAGGGCTGCAACCCCACTTGGAAGAAACTGGCTTGTGTTCTGCCTATTGATAGCAGCCCTTGATCCGACAAAGGAATAGCTTCCGTCTTTGGATACTTTCACCACAGAAGTCTTGTTCTCTGTCTTGTCTGTATCAGGATTGAGAACCTTGTCCTGGAAGCTGACAAAAGTACTACCCTCGGCGCTGAAGCCGACTGCAACAGCTGCTCCTGTCGTGTCGGAGAGAAATCCGAGTTCAGAGAGGTTTGTCCCGTCAAAGCTGTACATGACAGGACGTTTAAGTTCGTCACGACCGTCTATTCCGGCGATATAGAGTTTACCATCCACAGGGTTGATGCCGGCTGCTGGTCTTTCGGCCATAGAGGCTGTAGTCTTGGCAAATTCTACCCATTTGGAAGCCTGTGCAACTTTGACAGATACCGTGTAGGCATTGTAGTTGTTGCCTGACTTCGCTATAAGCACAACATCAGAGGAGAAATCAACTGCTGTCTTGCCGCTTTCCACGACACTCCCGACATCGCCTGATGCGTCACTGAGGTATACAGCGTCTGCGGTAGTCTCGAAAGTCGGTATCAAGGCCTTGACAGTAGCCTCGTCTGTGCCGTAAGATAGATTGAACGTCAAGGAGTTACCGGAGATTTCATCAATTATATAATCCTCTGTGAGGCTGGGATTCTGCTCTTCGTAAAATCCGAATGAAGAAATGACTGCAGGAGAATAATCCGGTTTCTTGTCTTCTTCAGTGCATGCTGCCAACAGAACCGCTCCAGAGGCTGCCAGCAATAATAGGTTTCTAAATTTCATTTCTGAGTGTTTTGAAAATTTATATAAAGTTCGTTTATGGCCAACTTAGAATTGCATCCCATCCAACTTTGAATAGCATCCAAAAATTATACACAAAACTTTTGTTGGGAGTTCATTTTTTGGAGTGTGATGTCAATTATTGTATTTCTTAATGGTGATACTTTTCATCAGTTCCGACGGCCCCGGATATCCGAGACGTACTCCGTCTGCCGAAAGGAGACTGATAGTGAGACTGTTGTCCTTGATCTCGTCCAGCGTGTGACTAAGCCAGTGTATCTTGATACTTTGCTCGAATACCCCAGGAAGAAGAGTGACATGGCCTCCAGTTGTCACTAACTCATAATCAGTGCCTTCTACAAGACCGTCCCCGGCTGTGATTCCAAAGCTTACTGTGATAGGTTCTGAGGGCTTTTCTCCCGTATATCTTATCTTGTAGCTGCCTGTCCAGTCGCCTGCCGCATCTATGTAGGTAGAAGAGGACTCTTCTGCAACAAATGATATGAAACTGTCGCGGAATATTATCATCTTGTTGCAAGACAGCACTATCACAAGTGCCATTGCTATGGCTGCAAGCTTCGTTATTCGGTTGAATGTCATATGTCCGGTTTTCATAATACGTTCATTTTATCTTTGTGTTTTGTTGACGGGATTGGGCTGCATGTCCTTATTGGCTTCAAGCTCTACAAGAGGGATGGGAAGGATGAACCGCTCGTCAGGATAGTCTATCTCAAGTATAGTAGCTCCTGTATCACTGCCGCGGGACAGATTCTCGTGCCTCCTTGTTATATCGAATAGCCTGTGCCCCTCAAGGTGAAGTTCCTTTATACGTTCCTGCATTATCTGCTGGTCCAAGTCATCGGAGTCGGAATATTCTGGCATTGCTTCTTCTATGGTGATCCCGTAGGCTCTTGCTCTTAGTGCGGCTATGTCTGAAGCGGCCTTGCCCGTCTCCCCGAGGGCGCAATAAGATTCTGCCCGTATCAGGTACATTTCGGAGAGTCTCAGGATGAACGGGTCAGTATGCCTTTCTTTTTCGTCTATGTTATTGATGTCTGCATATTTCATACAGATACCGTCATATGTGTCGTTATCGTTAGTATGGTGAAGCAGACTGCTACGAATATCTTTCTCATCGGTGAGGGTCGACAGCACTTTCTGTGAGGGAAATATCTTAGGCTCTATATATGAGAAGATACTTCTGAGATTACTTGTGCTGTATTTCCCATTGAGCCTTAGAATGGATTCCGTACCGGTCGCTTGTCTGCAGAACATATCTCGATAGTCTTTCCTTGGTGTCAGCTGAAGCCCGTAATCCTCTATTACGTCAGTGGCATATCCTGCTGCATCTGAATATCTGCCCATATACAGGCTGACTCTTGCGAGCAGTGCTTTGCATGCAGCGGCCGCTGCGTAAGACGGTCCAGGGGCATAATCGGCAGAAAACATGGAGAGAGCTGTGCCGAGGTCCTTGACGATCTGAGCGTAAGAGTCTGCTGCCGAGCTTCTTCGTATCTTGGCTTTGACGTCTGGGACATATGTCAGTACTGCAATACCGAGATGCGATGCGTCTGAAGTGTATGTGTAAGTCTGGGCATATGTGAGACAAAGGTCGAGGCTTGCCAATGCCCTAAGAAAATAAGCCTGTGCTATGTAGTTGTCGATTAGCTTTGCCTGCCCAGGATAACGCTGCGCAACGTACGGGGCGTAATGTATGATCTCATTGGCATTTAGGATGATCTCATACCCCGACTTCCAGATGAAGCCTACCGGAGTGGTCTCATCTGTCTCATCGGAGGTGAAGTTGAATTGCCGAATCCAATCTGAGGCAGACGGCTGTACTCTGGTAAGGTCTCCGGCTACTTCCGGGTAAAGGATCATGTATTTGTCATAGAATTCGTAAGTCAGGCTGTATGTTCCGTCAAGAGCCGACTTTACAGAGGAAGCGTCCGAGTAGAAAGCAGGGATTGTCGAGCGTCCCTCATTGCTTACGTTGAGAAAATCACAGCCACAAACGGCGGCCATGGCCGCTGCTACTGTCATCGCGCCTCTTGCTATGTGTTTAATATTCAATATCATATCTATATGTTCGGGTCTTACTGTCAGTTTCAGAGTTGGTGTCAATATGATCCATGTCAATATGAATCCATGAATTTCAATATAGGACCATGAATCCTTGCCATTTTATCAGAACGAAACGGATATGTTGCAAGACAGAGTCCTTGTACGTGGGTATCCGTATATCATTGTCTTGTATGAGTTTCTGCCTCTCTTCTGGTCCGGAGTAAATAAATATGCATTGTTGAGGACGGCTGTTACGGCAAGTCCCTTGAGCTTCCATCTGTCGATGATGCGTCCAGGGAAATTGTAAGTAAGACTTACTTCACTAAGGTCGAAATTGGTGGCATTGTACAGGAATCTTGTTGAATATCGCCCAGATGATGTACTGACCTGTGATACTTTTGGAAATGCAGCTGCCTGTCCGGGTGTCGTCCATCTCTCGTAGTACACTTCGACAGCCTGATTGCTGCCTGTTATATCGTATCCGTCTGCGAAATATCTGGATGCATAAGTGCCAAGGGCATAGCCTCCAATGCGGTAATTTATCTGGAAAGCGAGACTGAGATTCTTCCAAGAGAGAGTATTTACCATGCCTCCGCTCAGAATTGGAGTCCTGCTCTTGTCCGCAACCCTGTTGTCCGTACTGTATGTCCTGGTAAGGTTGCCGTTGCGGTCATACCACATGGGAGATCCGTCAGTCGGGTCAACGCCTGCCCATCTTACAAGGTACCATGTCTGCGAGTCGTGCCCTTCGGTCCAAATGCGAGTCGTGTAGCTTGTCGGTACGTCATTGTAGAGTTTAAGTATCTTGTTGGAATTGTGCGCCATATTGAAATTGGTGGTCCACAGGAAATCCCCACGCCTGAGGTTGGTGGAAGACAAGTCAAGCTCAATGCCCCTGTTGCGAAGTTCGCCCATATTGGCGGCAATACTGCTTGAAGACAGAGTTCTTGATACATATATTGAACTGAGCAGGTCTGAGGTCAGATTGTCATAGGCCTGAAGTTCCAGCTCTATGGCGTTCCTGATCTCAATCCGGATGCCGAAGTTGAACATTCTTGTCTTCTCCCACGAGATGCCGGGATTGGGAACAGTAGCTATGATAGCTCCTGAAGCCCCTCCGTATGAGTAGGAACTTCCGTACGAGTATGTCCCCAGGGCTCCTGATACGTCAGCCCTTGAGTTTCCGCTTATTCCGTAAGAAGCCTTGAGCTTCAGAAGGCTTATCTTCTCATTGTGGAAAAAACTCTCTCTGTTGATATTCCATGACAGTCCGGCTGACCAGAAATTGGACCATTTAGAGAATTCCCCGAAGTCAGAACTTCCGTCCCTTCGTATGTTGAACGAGGCGTAATATCTTGAGTCGTAAGAATATACTGCTCTTCCGATAAATGACATTTTCCGTGTTGTCGATACCGAACTTTCAGCATTCCTCGAATTCTCGTCCGAATAAGTGATTTCCTGGATATTGTCATTCATGAAGCCACTTCCGCTTCCCGAGAGGGTATTGTATTTGCGACTTTTTAACTCTATCCCGGCAAGTGCGCTGACATGGTGTACGGTATTGAAGGACCTGTCGAAATTGAGTCTTTCTACATTTGTCCAGTTGATATAGGAAGCATCCGCGCGGCGAGAATACCCCTTTGCCGTCCCGTTGGAATCGATTGCTCCCGGCGTAAGGGATGAAGTGTAATAGTCTTCGTGGCTGCTCATGTAGTCGATTGCGTATTGGGCTGTCAAGTCAAGTCCTTGCATCAGCCTTGCCCTTACGGAAATGTTGGCCGATGTCAGTACGGTACGCTGTCTGTTGGTGTCCTCTTCTCTCGATGGGATCAGGTTGTCGTTGAACTTGCGCAGTATCCAGTTCCCGTTGTCATAGATCTTGTTGTACAGCCTGTAAGATCCGTCTGGCATGTATGGCTCATAGATTGGCAGTGTCTCCAGATAACTGTAAGAGAGTGGAAACAGGTCGTTGTCGTTGTATGATGCGGAGAGTCGTATGTCAGCGTTGAGCCAGTGGGTGAGATCGTATGTGTTCCGGCTTCTGAGGGAGAATCTCTGCTGAGAGTCGCCCTTTACTGTGTTGGAGTTCCTGTACCAGGACCCGGAAACGAGATTGGTAGCCTTGTCGGAACCGCTTGATACGGATACGTCAGCATAGAACTCAGAACCCGCTCCGAGATATTCTTTTGTCCAATCGGTGGAAGTAGTAGAATAAGTGTTGTAGTCATTGTCCTGGAATGGAAATGTAGAGGTGGGGTATCCGGCATTGGCCCAGGCTTCTCTTGCTACTGTCATGTACTGCTTAGCATTCATCATCTTGAACATGGTGCTCTTGTCGATTGCCGATACGCCGAAATTGACTCTCGCTGATACACCGACCGGCTTGTTCTTCATGCCCGATTTCGTGGTTACGAGAATTACCCCGTTCGAGCCGTCCGAGCCATAGATTGTGACCTGATCCGCGTCTTTCAGTACAGTGATGGATTCGATGTCGTCTGGATTGAGGTATGAAAGGGGGGAGACAGTGTATGTCATGCCAGGTACAAGGTTCGTGCGTTCACCGGTATACATCGGCACCCCGTCTACGACCCAAAGGGGCTCATTAGAAGCGCTGAGCGAGGCTGCTCCTCTGATTCTGGTCTCGTATCTGGACCTTGTCGTGCCGGCATAGTCTGCATTCGGCTCGATGGTCATACCTGGGACAAGGCCCTGAAGCAGATTGTCTACCCTGGCCATCGGCTTGTTCTTGAACTGTTCCGAACTTACCTGGTATGCGCTTCCTATAAGGTCTTCCCGGCTCTGCCTTGTGCCATACGCTCCGGTGATTACCGCTTCTGCCAACTTGTTGTCCTGCTTCAGAACAAAATTAACCTCTCTCTGCGTGGTGACCTTCACTTCCTGACTTACCATGCCGAGATATTGGACGGAGAGGACATATGATTCGCCCGGACGTGGCGCCCTGATGGCAAATGCCCCGTCAGTATCCGTGCTTTGTCCTATTGCGGTGCCTTTTATGAATACCATCGCCCCGACAAGAGGCTCTCCGCTCTCGTCCGTGACTGTCCCACGCACTTCTTTGTCTTCGGATTGGAACGCCATCGTCGCCAGGTTCTCGTCCTCTTCCTTATAATCGCCTTGCTGTCCTCGCATCGGAGAGTCGGCCTTCATAGTGAAAATGTTGGCAGAAGCTCCTATAATTGACACAAGGAGCATGAGCCTCAATTGTTTGCCTGTTCGTCTTATCATTGCAACACCGTTCTGTAGTGTATTTCTCATTCAAATATACAGAAATTCAAATATACAGAAAAGCCATAACAGGAGCAAAGAGGAAATGATCTACTCTTCTTGCTGGCTGTTATGGAGGTAATATTTGCAAAAAATGAGGGCGGATTCTAAATTTACATAATATTATGGCGATCAGATCTTTTTTTTCATTGGCGATATTCTTGGCATTTGCGCTGAGTCTTGCACCAAGGGCTGTGGCTGTAGATTCCCCGAACGATAGGATCGGGGAGATTCTTGTCACAGAAGGCAATCCACAGTCAGTATCTGGCGGTCTCCAGGCATATTTGGATTCAGTCATGATGACAGAGCCTTTCCGATCCGCACAGGTCGGTGTCCTTGCCATGACGACAGTCGGTGATACCATAGTCTCATATAATCCTTTGCGCAAATTGGTCCCGGCATCGAATACCAAGCTTGTGACAACCGGTCTTGCCTTAAGCCGACTCGGAGCTTCATACCGCTTTGCCACCCGTATCGGATATGCTGGAGAAATAAGGAACGGAGTCCTGCACGGAGACCTGTACATCATTGGTGGAGGTGACCCTACAATAGGAGCAAGGGACGAGATAGCGAGTCCGGCGGATTCTTTGTTTTCCGCATGGGCGGCAATGGTCAGGAATGTCGGTATCAGGAAGATAGAAGGCTCTGTCATCGGGGACGGTTCGTACTATGACGGAGAATATGACCAGCCGACATGGGAATACGGGGATATTGGCACATATTACGGCCCTGGTTCTGATGGCCTCAGCTTTTATCGCAACCGCATTGACCTGCATCTTCGTCCCTCTGACAAGGCAGGAGGAAAGGTATTTATCGAAAGCGTCTATCCGGATCTCCCGTGGCTTTCCATGGATAATACCGCGAGGACTTCTCCTGCCGGGAATAAAGACAATGTGTTGCTATATACGACAACATTCTCTGACAATGCAGTGCTTGCCGGATCTCTCCCACAGGAAGGCGGGCCATATACTTTTAAGGCTGCAAACAAACAAGGCGCAAGGACCTGCGCCCATATGTTTACAGAATATCTATCTCGTGTCGGCATTGAGATCAAAGGCGTCACTTCTAAAGGAGAGCCTGCAAGCATCTCAGCAGCCAATGGCCCGGCATCTAGGGATGTGTTGCCAGCGGCTCATTCGGCTAATAGACCGATTGCAGGGCAAGGCCGTACAGGTGTTCATATCATAGGAGAGACATATTCTCCGGCCCTTTTGCAGATAGCCCGTATGACCAACAAGGTTAGCGACAACTTCTATGCGGAAGCTTTGTTCAGGGCGCTGTCCAAGCAGTCAACCTTCTCAGCCTCATATGACTCATGTGCCGTGGCTGCTGTACGCTGTCTTGAAGCCATGTTTGCCAGCAATCGTAGTCGTGTCGCTCCTGCATCAGGTCTTGGACGGAGGACGTCTCATCTCCCGGTAGGCTTCCGGATGGTGGACGGAAGCGGCCTTTCCAGACACAACTACATGTCACCGAGCTTCTTCTGCGATTTTCTATCAGCAATGTGGACTGCACCTTGCCGTGATGCATATATATCCACTATCAATATGCCCGGCAATGAAGGTATGAAATATCGCCTTAAAGCCTTCCCGCTGTCAGTCCGTGAGCGTGTGCGGATGAAAAGCGGATCCATGGACGGTGTTATCTGCTACAGTGGCTATGTCCTGCCACCATCGATTCCGTATACATGCCCGTCAGAATCATCTGCTCACCGCCCGGCTGCTCCGCAATCAGCTGATACTCCGGCAATCGTATTCTCCATCATGGTAAACAATTGCCCAGACTCAGCCTCTGCCGTCAACAGAATCATCGACACCCTTGTTGCTTCCCTGTGCCATGTCCAGTGAGTCTCAGTTAGTTATGATGGCGATACTGCTTGCAGCGTCCGTTGCGGTATCTTCATGCAACGACAGCATGATCTACAAGCAATGCGACAACTTCTCAAGTCTAAGACAAGCAGGCGCTTTAATCAAAATTTTGGCTCAATTACTCATAATTGCCTGCAAAATTCGCTAACTTTGTGCAATGTGTGAGATTGGGCTACCGATAGGGAGTTGACCATACAAATGTAGAGTTGCATAAACTGTTAAGATGGTCAGTCGTAGTGAGGTAAGGACATCTTGAGTCGCCTCTTGAAAGAAAGATAGGATCTCAAAATATATATCAAAATATGAGCAAAAGAGTTCTTGTATCGGGCGGTGCCGGATTTATCGGCAGCCATGTCACGGTAGAGCTTCTCGAAGCCGGCTATGAGGTGGTAGTAGCCGACAATATGTCCAATTGTGACATGACATGCTTCGAGGGTGTTAAGAAAATCACCGGCCGGGAGGATATCCCGTTCGTGAAGATGGATTTCTGCGATATGAACGCGGTAGACAAGTTGTTCTCTGAGTTCCAGATAGATGCGGTTATTCATTTTGCAGCTTTCAAGGCTGTAGGGGAGTCAGTTGCCGAGCCGTTGAAATATTATAGGAACAACTTGACATCATTTGTCAATGTGATCGATGCTGCCAAGAAGCACGGTGGATGCAATGTGCTGTTCTCTTCATCAGCGACAGTATATGGAGAGCCCGAGCATCTTCCAGTTACGGAGCAGTCACCGCGTCAGCCTGCCACATCCCCTTACGGCAACACAAAGCAGATCAGCGAGGACATACTCCGTGATTCAGTGAAGGCTTATGCCGTGTACGGAAGCGAAGTTACACCTGGTGTTCAGAAGAACGGCCCGATCAAAGGTATGGCTCTACGTTATTTCAACCCTATCGGAGCCCATCCATCAGCACTTATCGGTGAACTTCCGAGAGGAGTGCCCAACAATCTTGTACCTTACATCACTCAGACAGCAATCGGCAAGAGAGCTTGCCTAAGCATTTTCGGCAACGACTATCCAACTCCTGACGGGACCTGCCAGAGGGACTACATAGATATTGTTGACCTTGCCAAGGCACATGTATATGCAGTAGCAAGGATGCTTGACGGCAAGATGGAGAAAGACTATGAGATCTTCAATATAGGTACCGGAAAGCCAGTATCAGTACTTGAGCTTGTCAAGGCTTTCGAGAAAGTCAACGGTGTGAAGCTCAACTATAAGTTCGCGCCTCGCCGATCAGGGGATGTTACAGCAATATGGGCTGACCCTTCACTTGCCAATAAGAAACTCGGCTGGAAAGCAGAGCGTACTATCGAACAGACGCTCGCGGCAGCCTGGGCATGGGAGAAGCATCTTGCCGGCAAACAATAAAGCAGAGCTTTCCGACAACTACACAGCGGACTTCATTGCCGGTTTTTCAGCAACAAGTGTCATACTGTGAGTCTGCCACATCATCACATTTAGATACTATCCTTATAAACGAGAGAAGCTGACCTTTTGGGTCAGCTTCTTCGTTTGTTCATGCACTCGTGGCTTGGAGAAATTCTCTTCGTCTACCAGTGTTGAGGCGTAATTCTCGTTGTATAGATAGGATCGTGCCTTTGTATAGGACCGCGCCTCTGAATCTTACGGGGCGAGGATCTTAGTTCTTCTCTTCTTTGTTGGCCGCTGCAATGATCTCGCTGAGACTTGCATAGAGGTCATCGAGCTTGTCGAACATGTCCTTGCGAAGACCGTCATACCATGCCTTCGGCTTCTTGTCTTCAGGCTTGGAGTTTGCCTTGTCCTTGAGGTTGTTGTAAAGTTCTACAGCGTCCCCGATAAGAGCTGCCATTTTATCTGAACTCTTGCCTGGGTTCAATGTGATGAAGATGGAGCAGTCATCGATGAATTCTCCGACGAAATACTCTACGTCTTTCTTGAATACTCTTAGATTCATATTCTGATAAATTTATAAGTGACCGGATCCGCCGGCCCGACTGCAAAGTTAATCATTTTCCCTTTTAAACGGATTATTACGGGGAATAAACATGACGCATTGCGGGCTTGCGAGGTTCATCTGCGATGGTAGTATTCTTACTTGTTGGGGAAATATGATGGATTTGACAGTAGATACAGGCTTTTGTCATAGGGCCGCCCAGTGCTGTCTACAATGCGCCTTGCATGAAGAAGTCGTGGAGTGCCAGTATAGTAATCGGCTGACCCGAGACGCATGGAATTGCACCTCACAAGGTGCGAAGAATGTATAAGATGCCCGTTGCCAGTATAGATGCCTACATGCGTGATCCTCTCTGATGTGGAGTCTGTGGCCGCCTTACCGAAAAAGAGTAGGTCGCCAGGAAGTAGGTCTCCTTCGCTATCTTCAGGGACGAACCCGTCCAGAGATACTTCTATCCCTACATGAACCTGTTGCGAAGCGTTTCTCGGCAGGACTATCCCGTTGAGGAAGTAGGTGTTCCACACAAGACCGCTGCAGTCGAGACCCTTGCTGCTTGTCCCGCCCCACAGATAAGGCGTGCCGAGGAAGCGGAATGCAGTCTTTACAAGATTCTCTCGAGTTGCCCTACGGCTATCGGCCCATTCACGGAAAGGGGAGACGTTCCCTTTGAGCACGTAGACTCTCTCCCCAGAAGGAAGACGTGCGGCAAGAAAGCCGTTTTTGTGGCCATCTGATATGCGGAGCAAGTCTCCTGCCACCAGATCTCCGACTCTTAGACCCTTCTTTGACGGTGCATCGTACATCTCTGCAAATAGAACTGTGCAAATGTATTTGTCAGCAGCGATGTAGGCCTTTAATTCGCTCCCAGACATTGCTGTAATGCCCATGTCGGTAGCCCATGCCGTATAGTCCGGCCGTGATGTCCTGATCTTTAGCCAATACCCACTTGTGTCAAGGATCTCCACAGGCGTGCCCATAAGAGCCTGAGTCTCAAGTGCCGACTCGTAGTCTGGCTTGATCCTCATATAATTGGCGGACAGTCCGACCACTCCGTATGTCTGCGCGGCTACCGGTATTGCGTCCAAGGCGTATGCGGACAGATATGCCAATGCCGTGACAGCGATATGTATAAGTCTCATATATGATTCTTTAGCCTTTTGTTCAGTCAGATAGCTCAGCTATCCTTTTTAATAGCTTCCCGGCGAAAATACTACAAAATCACCTTTCTCGCAACTTCTTACATTTTTTGGCTAAATTTGTCCCCGATATGGGCAAATATGATTTCCCCGATGGCAAACGGTACAATACTTATGTCGGGCATTACCGCAGGCTCTATGGCGAGAGACTTCAGAAACTTGTAATCGATGCCGGCTTCACATGTCCCAACAGGGACGGGCTTGTCGGCCGTGGAGGATGTTCTTTCTGTGACAATGCGGCTTTTCATCCTTCATATAGCAATCCGCTCTTGTCTATAGCGCAGCAGATAGATGAAGGAATAGCCTTTCACAAGGTCCGCTACCGCAATGCTCGGCATTATCTTGCATATTTCCAATCTTATTCCAATACATACGCCCCACTTGAGGTGTTGAAAGAACGCTATCTTGCAGCCCTTTCACACCCCTCTGTAGTCGGCATTGTCATAGGTACCCGGCCGGACTGTGTTGACGCTGAGAAGCTCGACTGGATAGCATCACTCTCCAAAGGACTCGATGGCTGGCAGCGGGAAGGTTTTGATGCCCCAATCGTCAGGATAGAGTATGGCATAGAGTCTTGCTATGACAAGACACTGGAAAGAGTAGGGCGAGGCCACGATGTGCAATGTGCTCAGTCGGCTGCTGGGATGACGGTAGCAAGAGGCATCGATACAGGTGCGCATTTCATAATCGGACTGCCAGGTGAGAGGAGGCAGATGCTTCTCGGCTATGCCGATTTCATCAATACACTACCAGTCGACTCGGTCAAATTCCATCAGCTCCAGATTGTCAAAGGAACAAGAATGGCAAGAGAATATGCCGAGCATCCGGAGGATTTCCTGCGGCTTGGACTCGATGACTATCTGGATCTTATGATAGATATTCTTGAGCGTCTACGGCCAGATGTTGCAATAGAGAGAATCGCCGGTGAGGTCCCGCCTCGTTTCGTAGACAAGAGCGAGTGGGGGCTTATACGCAATTTCCAGATTTTGCATCTGCTTGACAGTCGTCTTGAAGAGCGTGACACCTATCAGGGACGCCTCTATAGCCCTAGTTCATATTAACAGGAAATCGGGCGAGGTCTGCAGTATTATTCAGCCTTGCAGACAGCAGCTACCGAATCGGCCTTGTCTATATACAGGATGCCTTCAAGATGGTCGCATTCGTGCTGGAAGATAATAGCCGGAAACCCGTGCACCGTATCCCTGACTGTGCGGAGTGTGGCAGGATCTGTATAAGATACGATGACAGAACTGTACCTGTCTACATTTCCCTTAAGTCCAGGGATGGATAGGCAGCCTTCCGGGGCATGGCTCTTCTCTCCATATAGTGAGTCGATCTTTACATTTGCGTAGATCTCGAATGGCTCGCCCTCCTTGTCGGTCCTGCATACGGCTATCACCCGTCGAAGAATGCCTACCTGGGGAGCCGCTATCCCGACCCCGTTCTGAGTTGAGTCTGTGACTGTGGCTATCATCTTGGCTGCAAGAGTGCGGAAAGTGTCTCCATTCAGCTCCGATTCGGCTATCGGTGCGGATTTCTGTCTTAGAGTCAGGGAGTCGGCTTTACATAGTATGGTAAGTACACGGAGCAGGCTGTCCGGTGCATTGATGATCCCGGCTTCTTCTGAAGTGAATCCCTTTTCTTCGGTCTGGGCTGTCTCACTGCTGCTTCTGGCAACGGACATCATTAGAACTGTAAGCATTATGGAGACTACGGCAATAAATACCGAGAGTAGCTCCAGATTGATCTTTTTCATGATTTGAACAATTTTCTAGTAAGAGAAGAGACATCATTTACATGTATTACCTCTATATCGCCTTTGACCTCTTCCTTAGGCGAGTACTGAGAGACGAAGATGCGCCTGAAGCCTGATCTCGCGGCCTCTATGATCCTGCGTCCGGTCTGGTTGACGGGACGGATCTCTCCGCTCAGGCCGACTTCTCCTGCAAAGCAGGTATCGGCGGGGATGGCATAGTCGAAGTTGGAGGAAAGTATTGCCCCTACAACGGCAAGGTCACACGACGGGTCAGCTATTCTCATGCCTCCTGACATGTTGAGGAACACGTCCTTGGACGCGAGCTTGAAACCTGCCCTTTTCTCAAGCACGGCAAGGAGCATGTTGAGTCTTCTTACATCGAAGCCTGTAGCGGAACGCTGAGGCGTCCCATATGCGGCCGTGCTTACAAGAGCCTGTACCTCAATCATGAACGGCCTCATGCCGTCAAGCACAGAACCTATACATATGCCGCTCAACCCTTCCTCGTGCATCGGCACAAGAAGCTCCGACGGGTTGGTCACCTCGCGCAGTCCTTTGCCAGTCATTTCGAAGACGGCAAGCTCAGACGTGGAACCGAATCTGTTCTTAATACTCCTTAGAAGTCTGTATGGACTCTTGTTGTCTCCCTCGAATTGAAGAACCACATCCACGATGTGTTCGAGAATCTTCGGTCCGGCTATGAATCCGTCTTTTGTGATATGGCCTATAAGTATTACCGGTATACCTGACGATTTGGCGAAATGCAGAAGCAGCGCAGTCACTTCCTTTATCTGCGACACAGAGCCTGCAGTGGAGTCTATTCCGGAAGAGAACATTGTCTGTACAGAGTCCACGACCATAAGGTTTGGCTTCAGGACTTCGGCTTCAGAGATGATCTTGGAGATATCAGTCTCTGCCAGGATATAGCAGTTGTCTTCAGACATGGGGTTGTCCCCAGCAAGTCTGTCTGCCCTCATCTTTACCTGGCGTGCGCTCTCCTCTCCAGATACATACAAGGTCCTGAGATGGCCTGATGACATAGGCAACTGAAGTGACAGGGTAGACTTTCCTATACCTGGTTCTCCGCCTATAAGTATCAGAGACCCGGCTACAATCCCGCCTCCAAGAAGTCTGTCTACTTCGGACAACCCAGAGGGTATGCGACTTTCGCCTGCCGAACTTATGCTCCTTAGGTCTACAGGCTTGTTGCTTGAAGTGCTGCCGCTGCTTCCAGGACGTGTTGCCTTGCCGGTGACAACTGTCTGCTCCACCATGGTATTCCATTCACCACAGGCGGGACAACGTCCCATCCATTTTGGGCTTTCGTTGCCGCAGTTGGTGCAGAACCATACTGTCTTCTCTTTAGCCATGTTATCGTATCGTGTTGTCAGTGTTTGAATTGTCGGCCGTGATACCTTGAGTCCTCTTTCAGAGGTCACGACCGTGGGTATACAAAAAATGCAGCATCTTGAGTTTCCCTAAGATACCGCGTTTTCAGAAAAGTTACAAAGCCTGTATTACTCAGCCTTTGTAGAATCCTTGCAGCAAGAAGTAGAATCTGCGTTGCAGCACTTTGTGCTGTCATTGCACGCTGCAGCAGCCTTAAGGCTGTCTGCTACTCTGATGCTGTCAGCTTTTGCCTTTGCAGCCTCTTCTGCTTTCTTGGCTGCATTGTTTCCACAAGAAGCAGCGGCAACCATCATGGCTACTACTGCCAAAGACATCAATACTTTTTTCATAATGCTAGTAATTTTAATGGTCAACCCCTTTGGTTTTCCGCTGCGAAAGTAATGACAATTTTTATAAGAGCAAGCAAAAAAATTAAAAATTTTATTAAAAACGTTAAAAATACGCCTTACAAACCGCCTGATTAGTTGGTTATAACGGTTTTATGACTCGTGGCTCTCTGTAAAGTTCCATGCCGAAGATCCTTCCTTCTTCGATATGCACGCGTAGTGCGGTCCTTTCAATATGCCAGCCCTGTATCCCAGCCGCACCGGGATTTATATACAGAAGATTGTATGCAGGGTCATTCTTGACCATGAGTATGTGGGAATGTCCGCAGACGAATATATCTGGTCGGTAGCGCTCTATAAGTGTCCGCGCCTTGTAGTCATACCGGCCCGGCCGGCCTCCTATGTGTATGAGCAGAATCTTCTTGCCTTCCCGCTCGAAGCATCTGTATTCTGGGTAATCGATGCGGATGTCCTGTCCGTCACAGTTGCCATATACCCCTACAAGTGGCTTAAATGCGGCAATACTGTCTACGAAATTGATACTTCCCCCGAAGTCTCCGGCATGCCAGATCTCATCGACAGGGGAGAGGAAGTCCTTGAATTCCTCGCTGAAGACCCCGTGAGTATCGGATATTATTCCTATGTACATAGTGAAGCGTATTTCATTGGATAACAAGCATATAGCATCGCTGAAGTCCCTCTTAGACGCTGTTTGCAGAGATGGCTGCTTGCGAGAATCAGTGTTTATGGAAATAAGCTAAGGCCACTGCCGCAAGAGCTGCTGTCTCTGTCCGGAGTCTTGAAGCCCCGAGACTTACTGGTATGAAGCCGGCATTGAGTGCAGCCTCGATTTCCGCTCCGGAGAAATCCCCTTCCGGACCTATAAGTACTATGATGTCTTTACCTGGATATCTTGCGATGAGTTCTGCCGCCTCTCGTCTCTCGTCTCCGTGGCAGTAAGCTACAAGCTTTAGTGATTGTTCATCGGAAGCCACCTCCCGGACAAAATCGATAACACCGGTACATTCGTCAAGCTCAGGAACAGCTGCCTTAAGGGACTGCTTGGCCGCTGACAGGAGGATTCTCTCGATCCTCTCCCTCTTGACCACTTTCCGCTCCGAATGCTCTCCGATGACCGGAACTATCCTGTCGACACCGAATTCGACAGCCTTTTCGCAGAACCACTCGTACCGATCAATATTTTTGGTAGGGCATACTGCCATTGTAAGCCGGTATCCGTGCCCACCCCAGTCGGGATGTGTGGTGATTATCCTTGCCGTAGCCCCCTTAGGGTTGTCGTCTTCGAGAGTACACTCATACATTGTCCCCCGGCCGTCTATCACGTTGATGCTGTCTCCACAACGGTGACGCATAACGCGACAGCAGTGTGCGGATTCCTCACTATCAAGGCGGCATATGCCATCGGCCGTGTTATATGCCCAGAAAATTTCCATCAGCCTCTTATAATCGAGATCTCTCCGTTCATGCCAACCTTGATGATCTGGGACGACATGCCTGTAGCCTTTGCCTCAAGGCCTGAAGGTACTACATAGTCCACAGCGTCTTTGATCTTATTATCGATGGCAGCAAAGGAAGATGGTGTCGGCTCACCGGAGATATTGGCTGATGTGGAGACAATGGGATGTCCTAGTTTGTAGACAAGCTTCTTGCAGAACTCCATGTCAGGGATTCTGATACCGACGCTTCTATCCTCGGCCACAGCATTGTATGCGAGGAAATGCTTGTCGGCAACAGCTTTCTCTCCTTCTGCAGGGGTCTTGCCACAGATGGCTTCTGGGTAGATGATGGTCATCGGACGGTCGTTTACTTCCACAAGCTCTACGGCCATGTCTGGGATCTGCTTTACGTACCTGCAGATCATGTCCATATCACTGGCAAGTAGTACAAGAGCCTTGCTGTCAGAGCGGTGCTTGATCGCATACACTTTCTCTACAGCTGTCGGATTCGTCGCATCGCAGCCTATTCCCCATACAGTATCGGTAGGATACAGGATTGTGCCCCCGTCTCTGAGCACTTTGAGACAGGAAGAGATGATTTCATCAATATTATTCATTGTCATAATGCATATCTATAGTTGCAAGCACTGGGTAATGATCCGAGTAGTTTTTGTGGATCACCTCATGTCCGGTCGCCCTGAACATCTCGGGGTAAAGTATGTAGTCTATCCTTAGAAGAGGCCGGAATACCGAATATGTTGCCCCGACTCCTGAGCCAGCCTCGCAGAAAGAGTCTTTGCGTCCGCGGATCAGCCGGTTGTATGTGTAGGACATGGGATTGTCGTTGAAATCTCCTGTTATGCAAGCCTCGGACGGCCCGGATTCGAAATTCTCCAAGATCTGTTCTACCTGCTCAGGACGTTTCCTTATAGATCTCTTCATGCGGTACTCGGTGTCGTTGACGGCAGCCTTGTAGTCCGCCATCCGTGCAAGTCTCGACAGAGAGATGTTGTAGCTTTCAAGGTGACAATTGTAGACCCTCAGAGGCCGTCCGTCTATCTTGTAGTCGGAATATAGCACGAGATTGGAGCTCTTTTCAAAATTTATCTTACCCTTGCTCGTTGCAGGGAATCTGCTCAGAGTCACATTCCCGTATGCTTCTCTTCTTCCGACATTGAAATAATACTGTATGTCGTATCCTTTCAGTCTCTTGCGTATGAAGTCACGCACATTCTCTCCACTGATAGTCTGGAACTCCTGCAGGCAGATGATGTCAGCGTCCTGTCGGCGAAGGAAGGCAAATACTGAGTCTGCGCATTCTCTCCGATTAGTGAAACTACCTTTTCGGTACAGTGCAAATCTGCCGACATTGTAAGAAATTATCTTTATATCCCCGGCCTTTGCTCCGGATCTGCTGCCAATCTGTACAAATCGCCCGCAGAAGAGCAGGGCAGGAAGAAGACATAGCAGCGGTATCATGGCCGCTTTGGACTTCCGGTATAGTGCCCAGGCAAGAAGCCCGGCGTTGACTATCAGTAGGGGTAGGAACAGAAGTCCGAAGACGGTCATGTACCAGGCCTTGGATGGATTGATATAGGTGGATAGGTAGCTTAGCACAAGAAGTCCTCCGGCAATGCACATTAGAGTGCGTGCCGTGATGCCGAACAGAAGTCCGTGCTTTCGTTGCCCTTCTCTTTCCATAAATTACTGATAATAATCTGTTTTTCTATCCAAATATACGATAGAAATGCCTCCTGCCTATATACCTCAACCACGCTTTCATGCTATAGGCCTCAGGCGAATGATTTAATAATAAATATTGCCTCGTCTTCTCCAGTAGCGGATGAGCAAGAAGCCGAAAATCATTCCTCCGAGATGTGCGAAATGCGCCACTCCGTCAGCAGTGCCTGTGACTCCGGTAAACAGTTCGATGCCGGCAAATATCAGGACGAACCATTTGGCTGTAAGCGTTATGGGCGGGAATATAAGAGTAAGCCTTGTGTTAGGATATAGCATTGCGAAGCCGAGGAGCACACCGTAGATCGCTCCTGAGGCTCCGAGAGTAGGAGTCCTAAGCAAATTGTCGTATGCGGATATTATGCCGTGAGACAGGTAGGACGATGCCTGAAGATATTCCACTCCTGTGTGAAGTGCGATCGCCCCGAGTCCGGTAACGAAATAGAATATAAGGAATTTCTTGGTCCCGAGACTTCTCTCCAGCGGCATACCAAATATAAGCAGCGTGTACATATTGAAAAATATGTGGAAGAAGCCTCCATGCATAAACATATGCGTGAGTATCTGCCATGGTCTGAAGAATGGGGACGCAGGATAGAACATGGCAAATGTAGCCACCATGAATTCCCGATTGATCACGGTTGCTATGTAGACGAGTATGTTTATTGCGATTATATTTTTCGTTGCCGGGGGGATTGATGCGAGGAAACCTCCGCCTCCACCACCATAATTGTAGTAGCTCATATGTTTTAAAGCAATTTATCTAAAATGTCAGACGAGAGTAAGGTCATGATCTTTCGCCCGTTGATAGTGTATTCGCAGTTGCTGCAAGAAAACAGAAGATCCACAATCCTTGTAGCCTCCTCTGCAGTAGTGACAGTGCGTCCTTCTGCTGCACCCATGCGTGCGAATTTCTCGGCTGTTGCGGATTCAATAAGTCCTGGTAGGGCTGTATGGTTCTCAGACAGGGCTATAAGCACTTCGGCCATAGCGGATTCTACACTTGGAGCATCAGTAGCGAATCCTTCTGGCAGGCCATTTACTACGATGGTGTCATTGCCGAACGGGGCTATGTCGAATCCCAATTTGCGGAGCATCTCCGCGTGTTCGTCGAAAACTAATCTGTTGTCCGCTCCTACTGTTACTTGTACGGGGAACAGGGTCGTCTCGCAGACTTTCTCCCCATTCTTTAATGAATTGAGAAACCTCTCATAAAGTATTCGCTCCCAAGCTCTCCGTATGTTGACAAGCAGCAGGCCTTCCGGTCTGGAAATGAGGATGTTTCTGCCTTGTACGACCATGACGTCAGCCATCGCATGAGAAGTACCACCTTCTGATTCGAACAGTTTGCCATAGTCTTGATGCTGTCTCTGATATCCGCCCCCTTGGCTGCCGGATGCTGGTGAAGCGTTACTGTATCCACCCCCTTGCCAGGCAGAGTCGTTGTCATGGCTTCCGGCTGGGTTGTAAGCGGGGACTTCCCCGTTATTATCTCCCGAAGGAGAAGCAAGGTCCACGAACGGGTTGAAATCAGGGTCGTAGCTCACCTCGGGAGCTCTCCCCTCGGGACGGAATTTCTCGAAGTCACTACTGAAATACGGCATCTCTGCCATATCTTTTGTCTCGAAATCGATGCTTGCCCCGAATGAATTCCTCCCGAGAGCCTCCTTTATAGCCGCGAATAATGTCTGGAAAATGATATTGTCGTCCTCGAACTTGACTTCCGTCTTTGTCGGGCTTATGTTGACATCAACCTTGTGCGGGTCTACCGTGAGATACAATATATATGTAGGGGTAGCTCCTTGCGGAAGCATGTTCTCGTAGGCGTTCATTACTGCCTTGTGCAGGTACGCGCTTCTGAAATACCTGCCGTTAACGAACATGAACTGGTTGCCGAGGGTTTTCTTGGCCTCGTCTGGACGCCCTATGAAGCCGAGTATGTCAACAACGGTGGTCCTCACGTCAAGATCCACAATCTGCCCGGCAAGATTTTTACCGAGGAGATCCTGTATCCTGAATTTAAGAGATTTGGCCGGCTTCAGTACATACAGTTCCTTGTCGTTGCTGACAAGCGAGAAACCTATGCTCTCGTGCGAGAGAGCCACTCTTGTAAACTCTTCTATTATATGCTTAAGTTCTACATTGTCGGACTTGAGGAATTTCCTCCTTGCCGGCACATTGAAGAAAAGGTTCTTGACAGCGAAATTGGATCCTGCAGCACAGGAGATCTCTCGAGTATCAGTATGAGTCGATCCGGAAAATTCCACTTGGCAGCCAGTCTCATCACCGCTACGTCTTGTCTTGAGAGTGACGTCGGCCACGGCTGCAATTGAAGCAAGGGCTTCCCCCCTGAATCCGAATGTCCGGATGTCGGAGAGATCTTCGGCTGTGGCAATCTTGGATGTGGCGTGTCTCTCGAAGCAAAGCACGGCTTCGTCAGGAGTCATTCCGCATCCGTTGTCGATGACCTGGATAAGAGTTCGTCCCGCATCCTTTACGATCACACTTATCTGTGTCGCCCCAGCGTCTACAGCGTTCTCCATTAGCTCTTTGACGGCGGAAGACGGCCTTTGTACCACTTCTCCTGCCGCGATCATGTTCGCTATGTTGTGAGGAAGAATCCGGATCTCCATGTCAGAGTACAGAATAGAATTTCGCGATCATGATGAGCACTCCGAAGAAAAGGATAAGTCCCACAATCGTGATTATTTTCTGTGCGGGTGTAGCTTCGCCCCTCTTCTTTATTCCGTTGCGGAATGCACCGTGCAGGGCAGCCCCAGGCACGTATGTGGAGTCTTTCTGCTCGTAGCTCCCGTCAACCCTGCCGAATTTCTGTTTCAATTCGTCCTTCTCCTTGTCGTAGTATCTGGGCTTGTAGTCAAATACACGATGCTCACTATCTCCGAACCAGCCGAATATCGCCATGATTTTCTTCTTTTTAGGAAAACAAATATAATATTTTTTATTTACTTTGCCTGTCATGAGACTTGCCATTAGTGTGTGCTAGTGTTAATTATTCCTCTGATTGTCAGAGGTTTGTCTCTGTTCGCAAGGGGTTGCTCGTTACCGGTGTCATTTTCGGCTGACTCATAATCAGCGGAAAGAGTTTCATCCGCGTGGATAGTGCATCGTCGTTGCTACATTTTGCAGCACTTATGTGCCCACGAGGCAATGCATTCCGCAAGAACTCCGCTTGCCGGAGATATACTCAGCGGCTGCTGTGGGCATAGAGTCTCCGCAGTTTGCCAATCGAAGCCTTGACAGGTTTCATAACAGTACATGATATGGAATTTTCAAAAAGAGTGCCCGTGGCGGGCCAAGGGGAGTGTGACAAGGGCCATTTGCCTTTTGGAGACAAGAGTAAGTTGCCCTTCAGAGTCGGCAACGGATATGATGTGCATAGAATCGGTGAAGGACTTGAGATGTGGCTCGGAGGCGTGAAGATCGAGTCTTCGTGCGGTTTTGTTGCTCATTCTGACGGAGATGTGGCCCTTCATGCCTTGTGCGATGCCTTACTCGGAAGCCTTGCTCTCGGGGATATCGGACATCATTTTCCTGACAATTCGGACGAATGGGCCGGTGTCGACAGCAAGAAACTTCTCGGTATAGTCGTGTCTAAGGTACACGAGAGTGGGTATCTTGTCGGGAATGTGGATATCACCATTGCTCTCCAGCGTCCCAAGATAGCCCGGTATATACCTGCAATGAAAGCTGCTATCTCTCCTATATTGGGCGTTCCCGAGAGCTGCGTCTCCATCAAGGCCACCACAACCGAAGGCATGGGCTTTGTCGGTCGCTGCGAAGGCTGTCAGGTCTGGGCCACCGCAACTGTCCTTCGTGCTGACTGATGCTGATCTCCACGCGATTCGTGATGTCCCTACCTGAGCCTGTGTCATTTCCCTGCTATTATCATTGTGCCTAAGTCATTGTCCCAGCCGTTGCCCTTATCATTGCCTTGGCCATTGTCTGTTCCCTTGTTGCGTAGGTGTCTCGTAAACGTCGCCGCGATTATGTATTGATGTCTGATATGGATAAATGAATCTTTGCCTCAAACAATCAGGGTTCTTGGCTCTTCTACTCAATTGTCACTTCAATCGGTGTAAGTTTAAACGGTTTCTTTACACAAAAAGCTGAATTTCTAAAGTTTTGTGTAAGTTTAAACGTTTTCTATACACAAAATTTTCTTCCAAAGTAAGGACCCAGCCCGGCTCTGCAAATGTCTTTTGCGGATATGATCTACAGCTGTTTTTGAAAGTGCGATGAAATTTCATTAAATTCATCGCATAATTTGCGTCGTTATTCAAGCCGTAATGCCGCATAATTATCCGGTGCTCTCGACGAGGCGGTAATGACAGTCAGTATCGTACTGAACAAGAGTTTTTCTGGCAAAGGCTTTCCTCTGTATCTTTAAGCAGGCAGCAGACAGATATTCTCAATATGTTCCTTGACGCCGAACGCTATAGGGCAGGCGATCTGTCGATTGCGAGCCTGCTTGCCAAATATTGCGCATACATACATGCAAAATAGCCTCCTGTTGTCCCACTGGCTAATATCGTAGATCGCATCAAGCTTAAGTTTCTTCATATCATATTCACACTTAAGAAAGTTTCCGCCATATCCAACGACGCTGAAACCGTTGTACCCTGGAATCAAATTGCCTTTTTTGTTATAAACCTCTATAGGGTATGTACTCCAACCCGTCACATTGTTCTGAGATAGCAGTTCCACGACTCTATCTGAGACAAGAAAAGATCTTCCCCCTTCTCATGTCAATGATATCCCTTAGCTTTCTTCCAGAGTCCTGTTCCAAGTGTACAAATATAACCGGAAAATCATATCCTTCATATTCTCCCCGTGACAGTTTTGGAATTCTCAAACCAAGTGCCTTGACACTCTTTTGTCTCATGAAATCGTAGTAGTCGTCAGACATCGGGCGGAGCGAATGCAGGGGCAGCTTTGCGTCTCGCATGAGCGGAACCCCGATGTGTGTGACAGTAGTGAGGAGTCTCATGACGCATCTTCCTTTCTTTTCATTGACAAAAACCTTTTGTATCTTTGTGCCGTTCTGCCGGTTCCGGTGTGACAGCGCGTGTCATGCACGGGGTTTGTCTCGTCGGAGCCTCCGTCAAGGCCTATTCTGACTTTGCGACCATTGAGGTGTTTCGACAATCCTTGGCAGTTTGACGGGAGTCGACAGGCTTTCGTTAGGCGAGGGCAGGTCCGTCAGTGTCTGTGGGCTTGACAGAAGTAAAGAGGCAGGCAAACAAGTAATATCTGCAAGGTATTGGCAGTGATATACATGACAGTAGCCAGAAGGTTGACAGTCAGACAAGATTATATAGTCATAATAACAAGATACAATGAGTACACTGAAAATCGAAGGGCAGCCCCTTCCGAATATTCCTTGGCAGGACAGACCTGCAGGCTGCAATGATCCTCTTTGGCGTTATTCTGCCAACCCCGTAATTCCGAGAGACCTTCTCCCAGATTCCAACAGTATATTCAATTCAGCTGTAGTTCCTTTCAAGGGTGGCTTTGCCGGAGTTTTCCGCTGCGATGACAAGAATCGCAGGATGACTCTCCATGCAGGCTTCTCCAAAGACGGTCTCAAATGGGATATCAATCATGAGACCATACGTTTCGAGGGTGCAGACCCGGAGATCGGAGAGTGGGTGTACGGCTATGACCCGCGAGTAGCCGAGATTGACGGTAAGTTCTATGTGACATGGTGCAACGGCTATCACGGCCCGACTATCGGACTGGCATGGACAGAAGACTTCAAGACATTCCACCAGATGGAGAATGCTTTTCTTCCCTACAACCGCAACGGAGTCCTCTTCCCACGCAAGATAGACGGCAAGTTTGCCCTCCTGTCACGTCCAAGCGATACCGGACATACAGCATTTGGAGACATATTCTATTCTGAATCACCGGATCTGGAATACTGGGGACATCATCGTCACGTCATGTCTCCAGCACCGTTTGAAGTGAGCGCATGGCAGTGCATGAAGATAGGCGCAGGTCCTGTCCCGATCGAGACATCAGAAGGCTGGCTTCTCTTCTATCACGGGGTACTTCATTCATGCAACGGATATGTATATGCGTTCGGCTCCGCCCTGCTTGATCTGGAGAAACCCTGGAAAGTCATAGCCCGCAGCGGTCAATATCTCATCTCCCCGAGGGAAATCTATGAGCTTACGGGTGACGTCCCAGATGTTACTTTCCCTTGTGCCGAGCTTCATGATCCCGCTACAGGAAAGGTTGCCATATACTATGGCTGTGCAGACACCGTCACAGGCATGGCATTCGGCTATATCCCTGAAATTATAGAATTTACCAAACGTACAAATATCCTGTAGGCTCATGGCTGCAAGATATAGGTTTATGTCTCTCCTTCTCTTGGCGTCTTCGCTCGGGGGAGGAGAACTCATGTTGACTTCATCCGCAATGACGGATAAGGAGTCCGCTTCTGTTAAGTCTACAGAGGTTTGCGGTGCGTCTTCGGTCGCCAAGGCTGCGGAAAGTTGCGAAGTATCGCCAGTCATGTATGTGGATCCTTTCATCGGTACTACCAATTTCGGCACGACAAATCCCGGAGCAGTTTGTCCCAACGGGATGATGAGCGTCAGCCCGTTCAATGTGATGGGTTCGGAGACAAATGTATACGATAAGGACAGTCGCTGGTGGTCTACACCGTATTGCTTTGAGAATAAGTTCTTTACCGGGTTTTCACATGTTAATCTGAGCGGAGTCGGCTGCCCTGAACTAGGTTCTTTGCTTACAATGCCGACCTCGGGTGATCTACAGGTGGAATATACGCGATACGGTTCTCCGTATAAAGAAGAAGTCGCATCACCCGGTTATTATTCCAATTTCCTCTCGGCATACGGCATACGTACCGAGGTGTCGGCAACGAAGAGAACAAGCATCGAGAGGTACACATTCCCCGCCGGCAAGGCAAATATCCTTATCAATTTGGGAGAAGGCCTTACCAATGAGTCCGGTGCAATGGTGCGCAAGGTAAGCGATACAGAGATTGAGGGTATGAAAGTACTCGGTACTTTCTGCTACAATCCACAGGCGGTATTTCCCATCTATTTTGTCATGAGAGTGAGCAAAGTGCCTGATTCTGACGGTTATTGGAAGAAGCAGCGCCCCATGAAGGCGGAAGCCCAGTGGGACCAGGATGCAGGGAAATACAAGCTCTACACGAGATATGCAAGGGAACTTTCCGGAGATGACATAGGATACTGGTTTTCCTATGACAATGTTGCAGAAGGGGAGCAGATTCTTGTGCAGGTAGGAGTATCATTTGTCAGCATAGACAATGCAAGGGCCAATCTCGATGCCGAGCAGAAGGGCTTTGATTTCGACAAGGTGAGGTCTGATGCGGTGAATGCCTGGACGTCTGACCTTTCAAGGATAATGATAAAAGGAGGGTCTGAGGAAGATAGAAGGGTATTCTATACCGCTCTTTATCACGCACTTATACACCCTAATATCCTGAATGACGTCAACGGTGAGTACCCGCTGATGGAATTTACCGGAGCACCTCTACAAGGAGTTGCAACCATGTCAACTGAGGACGCGGCTCTATCTCTCCGTGGTATCGGTAAAGTGGAGCCGGGACATGATAGATATACAGTATTTTCCCTTTGGGATACCTATCGCAACCTTCACCAACTCATGACTCTCGTATATCCCGAGCGTCAGCTCGATATGGTAAGGTCCATGGTAGATATCTACAAAGAATGGGGCTGGATGCCCAAGTGGGAGCTTTATGGGCGTGAGACCTTTACAATGGAAGGCGATCCTGCCATCCCGGTGATTACTGACACTTGGCTGAAAGGCCTTAAGGACTTCGACATAGAGTCTGCCTATGAGGCTTTCATTAAGTCAGCAACGACTCCCGGCAAGGACAACAAAATGCGTCCGGATATAAATCCTTATATAGCAGACGGATATATCCCAATGGGGTATTTCGCAGCTGATTTCTCCGGTGACAATTCCGTATCTCACGCGCTTGAATATTATGTAGCGGACAATGCCCTCTCTCTTTTGGCTGCCGATCTCGGCCATGAAGAGGACGCAAAGCTTTTCCGTGAGAGGTCCTTGGGATACAGGCATTATTACAGCAAGGATTTCGGTACGTTGCGTCCGCTTTGCAAAGACGGCTCTTTCCTTACCCCGTTCAATCCGCGACAAGGAGAGAATTTCGAGCATGTGCCCGGTTTCCATGAAGGCAGCGCCTGGAACTATACGTTCTATGTGCCGCATGATATAGACGGCTATGCCACGCTTATGGGCGGTAGGAAAGCGTTCGTCTCCAAACTTCAGAAAGTATTTGATGACGGTCTGTATGATCCTGCAAATGAGCCGGATATAGCGTATGTTTATCTTTTCAGCCGTTTCAAAGGCTCTGAATGGAGGACACAGAAGCTTGTCCCGCAGCTGCTTCATAAGTATTATACGACCCAGCCTGACGGTATCCCCGGCAATGATGATACGGGTACAATGTCTGCTTGGGCGGTATTCTCGATGATGGGCTTCTATCCGGACTGTCCCGGAGATCCATCATATACGCTGACAGCACCTGCATTTGACCAGATAGAGATAAAGCTTGACCCTCGTTGGTACTCAGGTCATGACAAGTTGGTTGTAACGAAGAAGTCTTCGCCTCTCTCCGAAGGACAATATGACAGGATTGAGAGTGTGGTGATAGGAGGCAGGAGGAGCACAGCTTTGAGAGTTAGTCACTTGAGCCTGACTCATGGCGGAGAAGTCATATATAATTGTAAGCCATCTAAGTAGCCTCAGACAAAGCTATAGTTGGGAATTCTTGCACGATGTAAATGAAGAATAAAACAGATTTATATGAATAAAAGTTTTTTTATAGTACCGTTGCTGTGTGCCGCAGTTGCAGCCTGCTCGACCGATATAAGGCAGGAGGCGGACTATACGCAGTATGTCAATCCTAAGATCGGAAGCGGAGGCCACGGCCACGTATTTGTCGGGGCAAATGTCCCGTTTGGGCTTGTGCAGCTCGGTCCCACCAGTATTCCTCAGTTATGGGATTGGTGCTCTGGCTATCATGACAGCGACTCTACCGTCATAGGATTTTCTCATACACATCTTGAAGGTACAGGAATCGGAGATCTGTTCGATGTGACAGTGATGCCTATAATCGGCAATGTTACATACGCAAGGGGAGTAGAGCCTTCCAAGGATGCTACTCCAGAGGAGATTGAGGCTGCCGTGAAGACCGGTCTTTGGTCATATGCCGACAGGACGAGGGAAGTCGCAAGGCCAGGATACTATAGTGTTCCGCTTACAAGATTCGGTATCAATGCCGAGATGACGGCGACCTCAAGAGTAGGCTTCCATAGATACACGTTCCCGTCAAGTGACTCTTCTGCGATCGTATTTGATTTGGAGAATGGAGGATGTTGGGACAAAACAACCGGAGCCTCAATGGAAGTGGTTGACAGTGTGTCTATACGTGGCTTCAGATATTCTACCGGCTGGGCAAAGAACCAGAAAGTATTCTTCTTTGCAACTGCGAGCAAGCCTTTTGACAGTTTCGATACAACAGGCCTTTATGGACGAATGTCATTCAAGACTACAGACGGGGAGAAAATACTTCTCAAAGTGGCAATTTCTCCTGTAAGTGTTGAAGGTGCTGAGGCTAATATGAATGAGGAACTTTCCGGATGGGATTTCGATGCTACGACAGAAGCGGCAAAGAAAGCCTGGAACGAAGAACTTTCCAAGATAGCTATCGAGACAGACAATGACGATGACAGGACTGTATTCTATACTGCATTGTATCACACAATGATACAGCCGTCGGTATTCAACGACTGCAACCTTGACTTCCGTGGGGCAGACGACGCCGTATATAAAAAGAACAATTTCGTCAACTATACCACATTCTCACTATGGGATACTTATCGCGCTGCCATGCCTCTTATGACTGTTATTCATTCGGACAGAATCAACGACATAGCAAATACAATGATCAATATTTACAGTCAGCAGGGAAAGCTCCCAGTATGGCATCTATGGGGCAACGAGACTGACTGTATGGTGGGTAATCCCGGTGTCGTGGCACTTGCCGATATCGTGGTGAAAGGCTATTCCGGCTTTGACAAGGAACTTGCATACAAGGCTTTGAAAGAATCAGAGATGCGTCCGGACAGAGGGCAAGACGTGCGTATGAAGTATGGTTATATCCCTGCTGACAAGATGAGTGCTGAGTCCGTGGCTTTCGACATGGAGTATGCCATAGCCGATGCCGCCATGGCCAATGCATGCAAGGCTTTCAGCAAAGAAGACGACTACGGGTATTTCTTGCAGAGAAGCCATTCGTACAGGAACTATTTTGATCCCAAGACTCTTTTCATAAGAGGACGCAACTCTGACGGCAGTTGGGTTGAGCCGTTCAATCCTTACAGCTCAGAGCACCGTGCCGATGTATATTGCGAGGGGAATGCATGGCAGTATACATGGCTTGCCCCTCATGACTATGAAGGACTTGTGACTCTGTATGGCTCAAAAGAGAAATTCATCGAGAGACTTGATACCCTCTTCAAGGCAGAGAGCAAGATTGAAGGTAGCGAGTCTTCCCCTGATATCTCCGGACTTATAGGCCAGTATGCACATGGCAATGAGCCGAGTCATCATATAATCTATTTCTATACAATGGCTGGACAGCCCTGGAAGGCAGCGGATCTGATAAGGAGGGTATATCACGAGTTCTATTTCAACGATCCCAACGGCCTTGCCGGCAATGAGGACGTAGGGCAGATGTCTGCCTGGTATATACTCTCAAGTCTCGGTTTCTATCAGGTAGAGCCTGCAAATCCGAGATTCTGGTTCGGTGCTCCGGCATTTCCCCATATGAGTGTCAAAGTGCCAGGCGGTGTTCTTGACATTAAGGCTGAAGGCCTCAGTGGTGAGAACAAATATATCCAAAGCATCACTCTCAATGGAGAACCTCTTTCCTTGCCGTATATAGAGTTTGAAGATATATACCGCGGCGGAAATCTTGTCTTCACAATGGGATCGGAGCCCAAATCCTGGTTTTAGGAACTTAAATTATGAGTGAGCGGCTGCAGGGGCGTCTATGCTTTATGTCGTTTTGTATGCCGCCTCTTGAGATGGCCTCACTACGAAAAATTTCAACAATAATGTCAAATTTCAAAACAGATTCAAGGATTGTACTGACCCTCGATGCTGGCGGTACAAATATGGTATTCAGCGCTATGCGCGGAGGAGAATATATCGTTGAACCTATCACTCTTCCATCAAATGCCAACAATCTCGACCTTTGTCTCCAAACCCTCGTTCTTGGATTCAGTACGGTGGTCAATAATCTGAAAGAGAAGCCGGTTGCCATCAGTTTCGCCTTTCCCGGGCCGGCTGACTATCCTCATGGGATCATAGGCGGCTATCTGCCCAATTTCCCTTCTTTTAGGGATGGAGTTGCCCTCGGGCCTTTTCTCGAGGATAAATTCGGTATCCCAGTGTATATCAACAATGACGGAGATCTGTATGCCTACGGAGAAGCACTTGGCGGTGCGTTGCCTTATATTAACGAGAGACTGCAGGCTGCAGGAAGCGACAAACGATATCACAATCTTATAGGCTATACATTCGGTACTGGACTCGGCATCGGGTTTGTCATGAACGGTGTGCTCAACCGTGGCGACAATTCCTGTGTTGAGACTTACTGTCTGCCCAATTTCAAGATGCCTGGCTACATTCTTGAGGACAGCGCATCCATACGTGCTGTTACTCGTGTGTACGGAGAGGCGAGTGGAGATATGAACCATGGGCTTACACCTAAAGATATAGCTGATATCTGCAACGGAAAGCGTCAAGGTAATGTCGAGGCAGCCAAGAAGGCATTCTTCGATCTCGGGGAGGCTGCAGGTGACGGGATGGCTATCGCGGCATCGCTTTTTGACGGTATCATCTGCATAGGCGGTGGCCTTATGAACAATGACAAATTCATCATGCCGGGCATTCTGAAGTCTATGCGCGGGACGGTGAAGACTATCTCCGGTGATACTATCGGCAAGGTGCAGTCCAAGGTTTATAACCTTGATGACGATGCTGAGTTTGCGGAGTTTGCCAAGGGCGAGGCCCGTCAGATCAAGGTGTATGGCACCGACAAGACTGCTATATATGACCCGATGAAGCGTATAGGAGTGATTAAGAGCAAGATAGGAGCAAGTAAGGCTATCTCTATAGGAGCATATACCTTTGCGCTTGCACAACTGGAAAAATAATAAAAAGAAAAGAAGATATGTATCCGTTCAAATTTAGGCCCATATTGAAGACCGTTGTGTGGGGCGGTGAGAAGATAGCCCCGTTCAAGGAGATTACCACAGACCAGCACAACATAGGGGAAAGTTGGGAATTGTCGGGTGTCCCCGGACATGAGTCAGTCGTGGACAACGGTGAATTTGCAGGACGCAATATTGCGGAGCTTGTCAAGGAGTTCAAGGGAAAGCTTGTCGGGGAGAAAGTATATGCGACTACCGGTGACGAATTTCCATTGCTGATAAAGTTCATCGACGCGAAGAAAGACCTCTCAATCCAGGTTCATCCCAATGACGCTCTTGCACGCAAGAGACACAATTCTCGCGGTAAGACCGAGATGTGGTATGTTGTGGGTGCAGACAAGGGAGCTCATCTGCTTTCCGGCCTATCCGAGAAGATCACTCCTGACGAATATGTCAAGAGAGTCGGTGACAATACCATTACAGATGTACTTACCAAGTTCGATGTAAAAGCCGGGGACGTCTTTTTCCTTCCTGCAGGTCGTATACATGCTATCGGCGCCGGATGCTTCATCGCTGAGATTCAGGAGACTTCCGACATAACGTACAGGATCTACGATTACGGGCGTCTCGGCCTTGACGGAAAGCCTCGTGAGCTGCATACGGAGCTTGCAAAGGATGCCATCGACTACAATGTATATCCAGATTACAGGACTCATTATACCGAGCATAAGGATGCCGAGAATGTCCTTGTTGACTGCAAATTCTTCACAACAAGCGAGTACAATCTTGACAAACCTTTCACAAGGGATCTGTCAGAGGTGGATTCTTTCCTTGTCGTGATGTGCGTTGAGGGCAAGGGCTCGCTAATAGACCATGAGGAAGCAGACCACACTCTGTCTCTGCATCAGGGCGAGACTGTGCTCATCCCTGCGACATCCAAGGGTGTAACTTTCACCCCTGAGGAGAACATGAAACTCGTTACAAGCTATATACGTTAGTCTTACATAAGGGACCGGTTCAAGAGGGTACATTCAGAATTACCTCCTTTTGACTTGGTGACATAAAAAACGCCGGGGCATTCGCGAAGATTGCCTCGGCGTACTTTGTTGTAGGCTTGATTCAAAAAACAACCAGCCTTGTAGTCCCCCTATCTTTATCTGATCTTGATACTTATTGCCTTCAGCTGCTGCCAGCCGGACTTGTCTGTCAGGCGGATCATGAAGTGATAATCTCCCTCATCAACATCTTTAGGTATGGGTATCTCCAGCTCGGCATCATACAATTTGCTTCCAGACGGGATAGTATAGTCCTGATTGTAGATCCAAGGATTGACCGGATCTTTTTTCGGATCAAGAGGACAGTCACCGGCTGAAGTGGAATGGGAATGGTGATCGAAATTGTTGTGTATCTCGATATTGAAGTTTCCCAGCTCCTCGTTGTCGGTAAAGATATAGCTGAAAGGTATTGAAGTGCCTCTCTGATAAACCTGGCAGTTTACAGGAGAAGGAAAGTCGCTGTCTGTAATTTCAGGCTTTACCATATCCTTCTCCTTAGAGTCATCCTTTGTACATCCGGCTGCCATAAGCAGGCAGCAGGCGATATATAAGATATGTTTCATTATTCAATGCTTCTAACCAATGACGGCCATGAAGGCTCTGTCTATTTCGCTGAGATCTGAACGCCTTCAACTTCCTCAGTAGTCGAATTGCCTTCTCCGTCAGTGACAGTGAAATGGAGATGGTATTCTCCCACCGGAGCGTCTGCCGGAACTTCTATATGCTCGTGGAAAGAGGCTGAAGTAAGGCCAAGATAGTCCCCAGTAAACTTGAATACCTTTTCGTAATCAGCCGCCGTATTGTGCAGCTCGACCTCTATCTCGGCGATTTTCTTGGGTGCGCTAATCTCTGCTTCAAGGTGAAGTTCACCACCGACTACGGCTGCATTGCAGTTATTCTCACCGACTTCGGTTATTTTGATGACCGGTGCGCCTTCCACAGAGACCTCTATCTTCAGGGCAGAAGTGAATATGCTGCTCTGCCCTGCCTTGTCGGTAACAGTAAAAGTAAGGGTGTAGTCTCCGACTGCGGCATCAGCAGGGATATCGACATGCTCGTGGAATACAGTATTCCTCACGCCAATATATTTCCCGTCAGTCCATGACTTTGACAGAAGCTCCGCGCCCGATGCCGATTTGATTGAGAGGTCGATTTTTGCGATCAGCCCTTCGGCCACCAGTTCTCCTTCCAGATGAAGATCCTTGCCGGCGACTGCGGTCTTGCTGTTTTCCTCGCCTACTTCCGACAGTTCAATTACTGGTTTGTCGGTTGTTTCAAGGTTGTCGTTCTTGTCACAAGATAAGAACATTACAGGAGTTGCAAGCAGCATAAGTACTGCATAAATCAATTTTGCTTTCATGATGCTATTTTGTTTTGTGGGCATGCTGTGCCCTAGTTTGTATAAGTATCTGTTCAGAAGTTCCATGCAGCCATCAGCGAGACGTTGCGTCCCGGTTCAGGCACGCCTATGAGTCGGTAATAGCTGGTATGGTCATAATATTTTGTTCCAAGGACATTGTCGCATCGTAGAGTAAGGCGTAAGACATTGTCACCGATCTGGAATGATTTTCCGGCAGAGGCATTCAGCAGCCTGTAGCCCGGAGTCGGTTCTTCCGGAGGTACGATCTCGTCCTGTCGTCCGACAATCACATATTCCATTGCGATGAACCACGGCTGCCTCTGACCCATGGACGGCAGGGTATAGCGTAGTTCCGTCCGTGCTGACCATGGCGTGGAGAACGGCAGTGAATATCCTTTCTTCTCTCCAGAGAGCTGGCGTGCGTGAAGGTATTCTCCACTGGCCTTCAGCTCGAAATTTTTGCAGAAACTGTATGAAAACTCAGCCTCAAAGCCCCATCTGAAGACACGGCTCTGAGTGTAATAATACAGTTGCAGCCCTTCCCTGTAGTTGTCTGTCGGGTTGAGATAGATGTAATTAGGAAAATAGTTCATGTATGGAGTGATGGAGGCTGAGAAAGTCTTTCGTTCATAGAAGATTCCGGCATCCGCCTGGTAAGACTCTTCAGGTTGCAGCCTGGAATTCCCTTTCTCATAACGGAATATGCTGTAGTTAATTCCGTCCATTCCCAGCTCCTTGGCTATCGGCATACGGAAGCTCTTTCCGATATTGGCCTTCAAGGTGAAGTCTCCGAAATTCCTGTTGATGCCAGCCGACCAGATGAAGCTGTCGAATGCCTTGAACATATTTTCGGATCGTTCCATATATGTGAGATCTCCGTTTTCGTCAGGGGTCTTATACCAGTCTTTGTAGCTGCTGATGTCCACAGTCCCATGATCATATCTGATACCTGCGCTAAGGATGAACTTGTCATTGATGGCAAGGCGGTCAGAGGCATAAAATCCGAACTGCAGCTGCCTGAACGCGGGCAGTATGAAGCCCCAGCCCCCACGTCTGTTGCTCTGGTATTCGACATTTGTCCCTATATAGAGAGTACTCTTGCCGAAAGTATGGCGAACATGCATGCTGGCAGATACGGTGTTCTTGATAAAGCTTCGTTCGAGCGAATCGGCAGGCTTGGGCATATAACCGTGAGATACGGGTTCGGAAAACTCTTGCTGCCTGTTGTTCTGCCATCCGATATTTCCTTCAATCATTCCGCCTTCCCAGTGCCATTCGGTATGGTTTGAGACAAAAAGGTGGTTCGCCGTATGGTAAGGCAAGTCAAGGTCTCTACGGGAAGTGTCATAGTCAATGTCGGACAATCTGACTTCCAGACCATGGGCATCAGCGAAAAATCCGCTCCTGGTGTTGACATCAGATAGTCTCAGGCTCGTATTCCATCCGTCTCCGTCATATCCAAGTACCAGAGCCCCGTCTGCTTCGCGTCCGGCTGTGTTGCGTAGTCTCCGGTCGTGCAACTTGATATAATAGGAATAATAAGGTATGCTGTCAGCCGGCACGCGGTAATCGGCATAATCGATGAAAGTGGCGTTGGCTTTATACCAGAGCCCTCCGTTTCTTCCATAAATCTTTGCGCTTGTCCCGACAGATTCGTTGTTGCTTCTGGCGAAAATGTTTACTTTCCCACCGAAAGACGTCTGCGGCGATGTGATGCTTTGCAGATTTATTACACCTCCTATCGCATCAGACCCGTAGGAAAGTGCGGACGGACCCTTTATGACATCGATTGCGTCTATGCTGTATTGGTCCGTTTCAAGCCCGTGGTCGTCTCCCCATTGCTGCCCCTCGTGCTTGATCCCGTTTTCGGCCACGAGTATCCGGTTGAATCCGAGGCCTCTGATTATCGGCTTGGATTCTCCGGAACCCACTGACATGGACTTTATCCCGGGAATCTTCGAGAGGCTTTGCATCAAGGATGCCCCGAAATTATCCTGCATATATTGTCCGCTCACCTTTTCGATGTTCAGGGAAGAGCGCATTTGTATGTCTTTCTTGCTGCTGTTTCCGTTCACTACTGCCGCATCGAGCACAATACGCTTTGTTGTCATACTTTGCGTGCTGTCAGCTGGAATGTATGTCTCAGTGCTGTCGATAGACTGAAGATATAGCCTGCTACCGGCGGAGTGTTCTGCATAGCATGGCAGTATGAAGAACGGAAGCACGGCAAATGCTATGCTCGTTTTCATTTATTTAAAAATTGGATTATACAGTCCTTACGAGAGAGGTAAGGTCTGATAGCCGAAGTCCAAGCGGTGAGAGTCGCACGGTCAAGTCGGCATCAAGTTATGCGAACTTGATTTTCGGGGGAGCGCGAAGATAAAGAGCGAGGATTTCGGTCTGTATGATATCTTTCGCAGGACGTACGGCCAAGACAGAGATAGACTCTGTAAAGAAAGTAAAGTTGAATGCCGTAGTCTCAATGAAGGGGGACAAGAAGAAATTGCATATAGGGCATGTGTCTCCCTCTTCGCTGTCGTGAGAATGCTCATGAGCGGCGGTCTGGGAGATCTCCAAATCATCGTGGTGATGGACGTGCACCGCTTTTATGATGCTGACTTGTAGAAAAGTAAGCAGTAGCGCACATGCGATGATGATTCTATTTCTATTTGTCCTTTCCATGATCTTGCGCTGCAAATATAAATAATATTTGATTTTGCAAATAAATATAAACGATAAAAGTATAATTCTGGATCTGAACTTCTTTTCCTGTAATTGCGATTCAGTAAATATTGCGTAAATTAGCTTAAGAAACAATTCTAATCTTATTTTGTTTATGTATCATTCAAGAGTATTTGTATTGGCATGCTTATCTGTAATGCCGATACTCTTCTCATGCGAGAAGGATAAGAATTCCTCAACCGAAGAGACTGTGGCAGACAGTATTGTACTTGATGCCGAAGCTGTAGAGGTTGAAGTCGGAAAGACCGTTAAGATTACACCTACTGTAACTTCCGCAAATAGTGATGTCGTACTGTCTTGGACTTCCACGGATGTCAATGTCGCTACTGTAGAGGGCGGAGTCGTGACGGGAGTTGCCAAGGGTGAGGCTATCATTACAGCTTCATTTGCTGATGTGTCTGCAAAGTGTACGGTTACAGTTATCGCTCCGGCAGAGATCGGCGAGGGATATGCGGCAATGGTATTGATCCACGCTGCCGATTCCTCTTTCATGATGGGCTCTCCCGAGACTGAGGCAAACAGGACCGTATATGAGCCTCAGCATCCAGTAAAGTTCACTAAGGATTTCTATATGGGTAAATATGAGGTGACGGCGGCCTTGTTCGCAGAGTATGCCAATGCTGCCGGGATTACCGAAGATGGAAAATTCGCAAATAATGAAGAGATAACGGGTAGCAAGTGGACAAATGCTATATATCCTTCTGACAAGGGCTGCTACTGTCAGTTCAATAAGGAGACCGGTAAATGGGAAGCTACCAAGGGCTACGAGAACTATCCCATAGGCGGCATCTCATGGTTCGCCGCCAATGAATATGCAAAGTGGAAAGGAGGCAGCCTCCCTACCGAGGCCCAGTGGGAATATGCATGCAGGGCCGGTAGTACGACAGCTTATCCATTTGGTGATGATCCTGCTCTTTTGTCGGAATATGCTTGGTATATAACCAATGCTGATACGGCAATACAAGAGGTTGGACAGCTTAAGCCCAATGCTTGGGGCTTGTACGATATGCTTGGCAATACCAACGAGTTCTGCTCGGATTGGTTCCACAAGGAGTACGGCCTTACTGACTTTACGACCGTGGTGGTAGATCCTCAGGGACCTGAGAAAGCCAATCAAAAAGTCGTAAGAGGAGGAACTGTGAACTATACAGAGGCCAAGCTTAGGTCTGCGTCCCGTGACTGGTCCAATACTTCCAAGCATATGGCCTCATTCGGATTCCGTATCGTAATGCCTGTGGAATAATCTATTGGAGGAATGGCGTACTATAGCCAACCTCCGTTGTTTCCGCTGACACCTCGTGCAACGACAGACACGGTCTTGCTGATCTCCATTCCTCCGATATTCTCTTCGCCGCCGATTTTGTCGCCTCCGGCGATAGCCTTGATATTAAGTCTGAAGTTCCCGGATTTATGTGGCCTTACCACAAGATATCCGTTGCGGACTTCAGGCTTTTCTTTTAGTCCTGCAGCTTCCATGTCAGCGTCTGAGATTTCCACTTCTGTGAAAGTCATTGTTTTATATGAATCTCCGAAGAAATTTCTCAAACTCAGATCGTTTTCTTCTCCGACCGTTGCCGTAAGACAAGGTGTCCCTTCAATTTGCATCAAGAGTCTCCATGCATCAATATTTCCGGTGCCCATATTGTATTGGAACTTTTTGATATTGAAGTCTCCGAGACCCTTGATCTCTTCGTTCCATGTCTTTTTGGTGCCGGTGCAATACGTGTCAACGTCATTTACACTTGAAAGTAGCATTGCTTTGAACTCCTGGGGAGTGCATGTCTTTCCGAGTTTCTTCATATACGAAAGTCCGAGAGCAGCAACTCCGGAGACAGCAGGGCACGCCATGGATGTTCCCTGCTTGTAACCGTATCCAGATGACTTGGTCTCATAGTCATCGAATTCCAATTCAAGTGGTACCGTAGACAGAATTGCGGAGCCTCCGTTCAATACTCCGCCTGTATAGAATTCTCCTCCTGGAGCGGCAATATTGCAGCCAGGTCCGTAATTGGTATAGTACGTAGGCCGGTAGTCTGCGGCAATTGCAGTCACAGATATGTTTTCTTCTGATGCGCCTGGATATGATGACATTCCCTTTCCGTTATTGCCTGCTGCGAAAATCGCAATTCCCCCGTTTATGGGATTGTCCCTCTGGGAATTCATGAAATAGTTGTAGGCCAAGCATTCAAGCTGGTTTTCGGCCGCATAGCCGTTGTCGGATGTATAGCTTCCGGAGGTCACTCCGAACGAGCATTGGAGTATCGATGCTCCCATATTCGCAGCATACCGAATTGCCCGGGCAAAATCGCTTATATCAGCACTATATGATCCGGAAAATATCTGGCAGGACATTATCCTGACTCCGTCTCCGGAGCCTGTACCTCCTGCTATTCCGCTTATACCCTCTCCATTGTTGGAAGTCGCGGCTATTATCCCAGCTACATGTGTCCCGTGTCCGGTATCTCCGCTGACAAGGACTCCGTCACCTGCCTGATCCCATGTGATTGGCCCGTTTTCCGCGAAATTATATCCGTGGAAATCATCGACGTATCCGTTGTTGTCGTCATCTTTGCCGTTACGAATCTCGGCTTCATTTGTCCACATGTTGGCTTTAAGGTCAGGATGCGTGTATGCCACTCCCTCATCTACAACGGCAACGATTATGGATGGGTCTCCAGCGGTAAGTTTCCATGCTTCAGTTACATTGACATCTGCACCAGCAACCGAAAAATTATCCTCTTCAGAAATGCCGTCTACTGGGCTTCCTGTATTTAGAATATGCCATTGGCTTCCGATATAAGGATCGTTCCAAGGATAGGCACTGCCCGCTTTTGTATTTACGCGAGGTGAGTATGCCATTGTGATCCCGTCGCTGATTTTTCGGAGCAAAGAATTGTACTGAACATGGGCAACGCTTTTGTCTTTGGCCAGTCTTTGCGCGGTTTCTGTGAGTACGGCTCCATCTTCAAGTTCTGCGATGAACCATCTGTCAAGTCCGAAGCGGTGTTCTTCCTCCTCTCTGCCCGGCCATGGATCAAATACTCTATGATATTCTTTTATTCCTGGAATTGAGTCTGCGCTTGGAATCCGGCTGTCCGCCATACAGATGAGAATACTGTTGTCATCGCAGTCATAAGGAGTATTGAGAATTTTTGTCTGATATTCTTGAGCGGCATCGTCTGTTTCGACGGTTTGAGTGCAGGAAAAAGCTATGCCTGTCAGTACTGACAGCGCGAGGAGAAGTGTTTTTTTGTTCATTTCAATGGAGTCTTCTATAAGACCGTCTAAAGTTATACAAATGTAAAGCTATTTTCGGTTTTACAAAACTCTTTCGCTAAGGCGCGTAATGTCCCACTTCGATTTGGACAAGTATAACATCCCTTTCGATTTTAATAGAGCCTTTATTGCGCATGATGTCACAATAATACAAAACCGATATAAATAGGGGGAGGGAAGGCCTATATGACGGCTGGTTCTATGTGGGAGACTGGACACCTGGCAATCACGATTATAGACATGATATTCATACTTGCCTTATTGACTTTTTTTTTATGTTATATATATGAGCAAGGTAAAGAAGCGGATGAGAAAGTGTGCAGTAATGTGGGTTGAGGGGATCATGCCCTCGGCAAAGCTTGCAAACAAGTTTGCGCTTTGCACTCGCTTTTTCGTATATTTGCAGCAAATTTTGGTGAATGGCTTGAGATTTGTTGCAAATGTGGCTTTTGGAGAGGAAATTATAAGCTGTATGGCAGATTTTCTTCTCAGACGACATTTTGACAGAATATATAACAAATAATTTAAAGTATTATGGAAGATTTTGAAATTCTGCAGATCAGCGGCAGGGAAATCCTTGACTCAAGAGGCAACCCGACCATCGAGGCTGAAGTAGTATTGGCATCAGGCATTGTAGGTACAGCTGCTGTCCCTTCAGGAGCATCTACAGGTGAGAACGAGGCAATCGAGCTTCGTGACGGTGATCCCAAGCGCTATGGTGGCAAGGGCGTCCTCAAGGCTGTGAAGAACATCAACGAGGTTATCGCACCTGCACTCGTAGGCATGTCCTGCTTCGAGCAGAGAGCTATCGACGAGGCTATGATCAAGCTTGACGGCACTAAGAATAAGGCAAAGCTTGGCGCAAATGCTATCCTCGGCGTATCACTCGCAGTTGCAAAGGCTGCAGCCGCATATCTCGGTCTTCCGCTCTACAGATATCTCGGTGGTCCGAACGCTTACGTTCTACCTGTCCCGATGATGAACATCATCAACGGTGGCGCTCACTCTGACGCTCCTATCGCATTCCAGGAGTTCATGATCCGTCCTGTAGGCGCATCTTCTATCGCAGAAGGCGTAAGGATGGGTGCTGAAGTGTTCCACGCTCTTCAGAAAGTTCTCAAAGGACGTGGCCTTTCTACAGCAGTAGGTGACGAGGGCGGTTTCGCTCCCAAGCTTAACGGCATCAACGATGCTCTCGACTGCATCATGGAGGCTATCAAGAAGGCCGGTTATGAGCCTGGCAAGGATGTAACTATTGCAATGGACTGCGCTGCATCCGAGTTCAGTGTAAAGGAAGGCGACAAGTTCTTCTATGACTACAAGCAGCTCAAGACAGGTATGCCTAAGGATCCTAACGGCAAGAAGCTCTCAGACGAAGAGCAGATCAAATATCTTGAGGAACTTGTTGCAAAATATCCTATCGACTCTATCGAGGACGGTCTCGATGAGAATGACTGGGAAGGTTGGGTTAAGCTTACCAAGGCTCTTGGCCACAAGTGCCAGCTCGTAGGTGATGACCTCTTCGTTACCAACGTCAAGTATCTTGAGAAAGGTATCAAGATGGGTGCTGCAAACTCTATCCTTATCAAGGTCAACCAGATCGGTTCTCTTACAGAGACTCTCGACGCTATCGAGATGGCTCACAGAAACGGCTACACAACCGTTACTTCACACCGTTCAGGTGAGACTGAGGACACCACAATCGCTGACATCGCTGTCGCTACCAACAGTGGCCAGATCAAGACTGGTTCTCTCAGCCGTACAGACCGTATCGCTAAGTACAACCGTCTGATGAAGATCGAGATGGAACTCTGTGAGACCTCAAAATACGGATACGCCAAGATAAAATAATCTATCTTAGAAGCTTAGATTGCTTCAAGGCAGAATAAATTTAATAGGGACGATGCCGGAAACGGCGTCGCCCCTTTTCTTTGCTGCCACAACGATGATGAGTTACGCTGATATGGCTATTATATGGTTCAGGATGCCTTATTCCAGATGCCAGAGCCATTCGGCAGGGATCTGCTTGCGGACTCCGTTTTCTATAAGAGCAAGTTCAAGTGAGCCCCCGTTGCTGTCGAAATACCGTACTTGTATAGGATGGAAGCCTGCCATCATGGCTTTCTGTACTGTTATTTCCTCGGTCGAATGTTCTCCGTCGTTGTCTCCGAGCTTTTCCCCGTCGAGTTTCAGCTCGCTTCCGTCATCGGAGAGAAGAGCAAATGTGTACACTCCGTCAGAAGGTAATTTGATATATCCATTGAATACGAGGCCTATGATGCCGTTTGCCTCGGACGGTATGGCTATGCGATCCACTGTATATTCACCTTTGAGAATATTGCCCGGTGCATCTATGTCCGCGCATTTTATCACCTTTGTGCCATACCACTTGACCTTGATGCCTGGCTTAAGTGTGGGCTTGCTGTCGCTCTTCTTGTAAAGTGTCTCATCGCTTGAACCTTCTCTTAACGGATCAATTGCCGAAGACATCTCTTCCCTGAAGAAAGAGCAGGTGCGCACTGCATCTGCGCTTCCATCAGCCCTGAAAGCACGTAGCTTCAGTGTCATGTCCTTATCGACAAATATGCCGTCTGTCGCGAGCGGTGAATTTATATTGGGGAAGCTACCGTCTGTAGTATAGCGTATCTGAACTCCTGGGAACGGGCAGCCTGGCCTTACGGTTACCGTGTCTGTAAATGCGTTGATATCATATACACCGTTCAGGTCGGGAATCCTGTAGTTTATGCCCAATGCATCAAGTCTGCGGAAATGAGGCGGAAGCATTTTCTCGAATTCCGGTTCGGTAGACACTGCCTCTCTCTCGCACCAGGATATCTCTGACAGGGCGAACAATCTCGGGAATAGTATGTAGCAAAGTCTTCTGAATGAAGGGATTCCCTCTGCCCATACATTTGCCTGCACACCTTTTATCAGAGAAAGCTGTCTTTCAGAGAGATTGGGGAAGCCGCTTGGGTCGAAGCCTAATATGGTGCTCATCGAGTGTACTGTCTGTTCCCTGCTGAAATACATATATTCCGTAGGACAGATTATCACATTCTTGCCCTCTGCCGTGGCCGTAGGCACTGCATCCGGTACCCAGATCCTCCACCACATTATTACGCTTTCGTTGCCAAGCCCGTCCTTTGTCACCTCGTCCCAGCCAATGAGTTTCTTGCCGTTTTCCTTGAAGAAACCTTCCATCTGTCTGATGAACCATGCCTGAAGACCCTCTACCGAGCCGAGACCCTCTTTACGGATCCTCGCCTGGCACAGTGAGCATTTCTCCCAATTGTCTTTTTCTACCTCGTCTCCACCGATATGTACATATTCGTATGGGAAAAGCTCGAACACCTCACGGTAGACATTCTTACAGAATTCGAGCACCTGGTCATTGCCTACACAGAGTGGAGAAGAGAAATTCTTGCCCCATCCTACAAGCCCTTTGCAGCCAAGTTCCGGATACTGCTGGATTGCAGCGAGGCAATGCCCTGGCATGTCAACTTCGGGGATGATGTCTATGCCTCGGTCGCTGGCATATCTGACAATTTCCCGTATATCGGCCTTTGTGTAGAAGCCACCGTAAAGGGTGTCACCGTTCTCTATTCTGAGACGTTTCTCAGGTAGTTGCAGTTCAGGATTATCCTCCTGTCTTGCCCTGGAAATGCATGCCTTGTCGTTCTTGTCAAACTGTCTCCAGGCACCCTTTTCCGTAAGCAGAGGGTATTTGTCTATCTCTATACGCCATCCTTGGTCATCGGTAAGATGCCAGTGGAACTTATTGAGCTTGTAAAGTGCCATAAGGTCAAGGACTTTCTCTATCTCTTCCTTGTCCCAGAAATGCCTTGACGCGTCTATCATCAAGCCTCTCCATGCGTATCTTGGCTTGTCTCGTACCTGCATGGCTTGGATTGCGCAGCCGCTCTCCGGCATCAGTTGCCGCAGAGTCGCTATGCCTGATATTATGCCCTGAAGGTCTGTAGCTTCTATGACTATTCCTGAGGGGGAGACCTTGAGGGAGTATTCCCCGGACTCATATCCAGGCTTGAGAATCAGGCTGATACCGGCCTTGTCTATATCTTCTGTGACGGCAAGTGCTGCCTTTCCGCTGAATGATTCGGCAAGATATGTCGCAGCAGCTTTTAAACTTTTGTCGGATATCCCTATGCTTGTACCATCGGCAATGTCATAATGACCGCTTGTCTTCTCCATGTGCACGGGAGTAGGTATGACAGATATGTCCTCATGTGCATCTTTGCCGCACGAAAGCATGAAGGCACACGACAAAGCAGCCATCGCTGCCACTAATAGATTCTTATTCATAAAAGTAAATAATATAGAAACCTATCCCAAAATTACTATAAATTTGGATACTGTATCAAATGGAAGTATGGCTCACATCTGGAACGCGACATCATCATCGATGTGCACGGCAAGGACAAGAGCGATGTCTCAGAAGGCTTAGTCAGATTTTCTTTTATCGTAAATTAGCTATTTTGGACTTTAACTTGGCGGATTTGGACAGAACTTTGACGAATTGGCATGAATTTTTCGGTGTTAAGTCGGTTTGGTTAATGAATTAAGTATGCCGGAAAGAGTAGGACATATTGCACAGATCATCGGCCCTGTTATCGATGTTCATTTCGATGTGGACAGAGGCAAGGAAGCCAAAGAGCTTCCTGCAATCCATGATTCTCTGATAGTTAAGAGAGAAGGGGGCAAGGACCTCATAGTGGAAGTGCAGCAGCATATAGGGGAAGACACGGTTAGGACAGTGGCCATGGATTCTACTGACGGGCTTCACCGTGGGATGGAAGTGGCTGAGACAGGCCATCCTATTGAGATGCCGATCGGAGGTCAGATAAGAGGCCGGGTGATGAATGTCACAGGTAATGCCATAGACGGACTTGGTGAACTTGACCGCAGCGAAGAGCTACCAATTCACAGGGAACCGCCCCGTTTCGAGGACTTGAAGACATCTCAGGAAGTCCTTTATACCGGCATAAAGGTTATAGACCTGTTGGAACCTTATCTTAAAGGTGGCAAGGTCGGGCTTTTCGGAGGTGCCGGTGTTGGCAAGACTGTGCTCATCAAGGAGCTTATCAACAATATAGCCAAGAAGCACAACGGCTTCTCGATTTTCGCCGGAGTTGGAGAGAGGACAAGAGAGGGAAATGACCTCCTGCGCGAGATGATAGAGTCTGGAGTTATCAAATACGGAGACGCTTTCTGTAAGAGCATGGAGGAGGGACACTGGGATCTTTCCCTTGTAGACAGGGAAGAGCTTGCCAAGTCGCAGGTCGCCCTCGTCTTCGGCCAGATGAATGAGCCACCTGGAGCAAGGGCTTCAGTCGCCCTTTCAGGACTTACCTTGGCCGAGTCGTTTAGGGACAGCCACAAGGCAGACGGCCCTAAAGACATACTTTTCTTCATAGACAATATATTCCGTTTTACCCAGGCCGGCTCGGAAGTATCCGCTCTGCTCGGCAGAATGCCTTCGGCAGTGGGGTATCAGCCTACTTTGGCTACCGAGATGGGACAGATGCAGGAGCGTATCACTTCTACCAAGGATGGTTCCATTACCTCTGTGCAGGCCGTATATGTTCCGGCCGACGACCTTACTGATCCAGCTCCAGCCACGACATTCACGCATCTGGACGCGACTACAGTGCTTAGCCGTAAGATAACTGAACTTGGTATATATCCGGCCGTCGATCCTCTCGAATCGACCTCTCGTATACTTGACCCGAATATAGTAGGGGAGCGTCATTACAATACCGCCCAGCGAGTTAAGCAAATACTTGAGCGCAACAAGGAGCTACAGGATATAATCGCAATCCTCGGTATGGACGAACTTTCCGACGAGGACAAGGAGACTGTCAACCGGGCAAGAAGGGTACAGCGTTTCCTGTCCCAGCCTTTTGCCGTGGCGGAGCAGTTTACCGGGGTTCCGGGCGTGATGGTTGATATTGAAGATACTATCAAGGGATTTGAGATGATACTTGATGGCAAGGTTGACTATCTTCCGGAGCAGGCATTCCTCAATGTCGGGACTATCGAAGATGCGATCAAGAAAGGTGAGGATATTCTCTCCAAGGCTTCAAAATAGCGGTTGCTATGGACAATAAGGTTTTGACATTGGTCGCGATGACGCCAGAGGATCGGGCGATAGATTGTGAGGTGACATCGGTGTCCCTTCCGGGACTTTCAGGACGTTTCCAAGTACTTGTCGATCATGCGCCTCTGATTGCCGCTCTCGGAGATGGAGAAGTGATATATGAGACGGACGATGGGCAGAAGAGCCTTAAGATACGTTCCGGCTTTGTCGAAGTGAAGGACAACAGGGTATCTCTTTGTGTCGAATTATGAAGTTGTACAGGATCATACTTGTAGCGTTATTGTCAGTTATATCGCTGGCAATGTCTGCAAAAGATGGTTCGGCAGATCGGGCCGACAGTACTGGTTTTGATATCAAGTCAGTCATCTTCGGTCATATAGAAGATGCTTACAGTTGGCATATTACCAAGATAGGCGACCATGATATTGCCGTCCCACTTCCAGTTATAGTCCGTTCTTCTACCGGATGGCATGTCTTCATGTCGTCCAGATTCGATGGCGGAGCTTCATACAAGGGGTTGTATATCTCAGAGTCAAGCGACTTAGCTGGCAAGATAGTAGAGCGTTGTCCGGACGGTAGCGAGGTTAGGCCGACAGATATTTCCATTACAAAGAATGTCTTCTCCATGTTGTTGAGCAGTACTTTGCTGATTGTCCTTGTTCTGTCTACGGCGAGATGGTATCGCAGGCATGATGTTACAAAGGAAGCCCCGAAAGGGATTGCCGCTTTCATGGAGCCAGCCGTAATGATGGTAGATGACGGGATAGTAAAGGAATCGATAGGAGAAGATTATGAGAAATTCTCCCCCTACTTGTGTACAGCATTCTTTTGGATACTGATCAACAATATGCTCGGAATAGTGCCTTTCTTCCCTGGAGGCGCGAATGTTACAGGCAATCTTGCAGTGACGGGCGTGCTCGGAATCTGTTCTTTCCTGGCGATCAACCTTTTCGGTACGAAGAAATATTTCAAGGACATATTCTGGCCCGATGTCCCGTGGTGGCTCAAGTTTCCGATCCCACTCATGCCGGTCATCGAGTTCTTTAGTGCACTGACAAAGCCTTTGTCTCTGATGATAAGGTTGTTTGCAAATATGTTTGCCGGTCATGTAATCGGTGTCAGCATCGTTTGCGTTATCTTCATATTTGCAAAATACAATGCAGTCATATTTGGGAGCATGACGGTAGTGACAGTATTGCTTGGTGTCTTTATGGACCTTCTTGAGGTCCTTGTAGCATTCCTTCAAGCCTATATTTTCACCATACTTTCAGCGGTGTTCATAGGCCTTGCAAGGCAAAAATGATTAACTTATAAATTATCTGAAATATGTTACTTACAGTTCTTTTACAGGCGGTAGCAAGCGCATCTCTGGCAAAGGCCGGAGCAGCGATAGGTGCAGGTATAGCTGCCTTGGCAGCCGGAATCGGAATAGGCAAGATCGGTTCTTCTTCCACGGAGTCCATTGCAAGGCAGCCTGAGGCTAATGCACAGATCCGTACTACCATGATCATAGTTGCTGCGATGATCGAGGGTGCTGCCCTGTTCGCCATCATCGTATGTTTCATGGCTCTTAACTAATCTTGCAATGTCTCTGATTACTCCGGACAGCGGCCTCCTTTTCTGGATGGTCGTTATCTTTGGAATCGTCTTCTTCATTTTGGCCAAATTCGGATTCCCCGTCATCACTTCGATGGTGAGGAAAAGAACCGAATCTATCAATGACGCCTTGAAGAAAGCAGACGAAGCCTGGAAGACTTTGGCTGATCTCAACGAGAAGCAAGAAGCCATAGTCGCCAAGGCTACTAATGAGCAGAACAGAATCCTCGCTGATACTGCCAAGATGAGAGCAGATATCATAGCGAAGGCGTCTGAGGATGCTCGCAAAGAGGCCGACAAGATTCTTGCCGGGGCAAGGGCCGAGATAGTGTCCGAGAAAGAAGCGGCTCTTGCCGACATACGCAAGGACGTTGCAATTCTCGCAGTAGAGATTGCAGAGAAAGTACTTATGGAGAAATTCTCCTCAGAACAGGAGCAGAAAACCTATGTCGACAAAGTCCTGTCTGAGTTTGACTCTCATGGTAATACAGGTGCTAAAGCCTAAAAGAAAGTATATTGCGCTATTAAGTTGCTCTCTCGTAAGAAAGTAGCAGGAGACTATAAAGAAGATGAATACAGGAATAATTGCCTCCCGATATGCGGAAGCGTTGCTGAAATATGCTGATGAGAATTCTGCCGCAGATACAGTGCTGCAGCAAGTGAGGATTCTCTCGTCAGCTCTGTCATCTTGTCTGCCGCTCAGGAATGCAGTCTACAACCCGCAGACCGGAAGGGTAGCGGAAAAGGTTGCACTTCTTGCCAAGGTCTTGGGCGGAGAGAAGATTTCTCCGCTATTGGAGCGCTTCCTTACATTGGTCTTTGACAATGACAGAGGGCGATATCTTCGTTATATCCTCAATTCTTTCATGTTGAGGTACAATGAATCAAGGGGTATATCCGAGGCTTGCCTTACCCTTGCCATGGCTTCTGATGCGATGGAAGAGGAGATAAGAAGATTTTTCTCGGTAAAGTCAGGCGGAAGTCTTGAGATGGAGGTGAAGGTCGACCCGTCTTTGATTGGAGGCTTTGTTTTAGAGGTGAATGACGGAAAGATAGATGCGAGTGTCGCCACCCGTCTTGCTAAGATCAAGCGGAGTCTTGTCGCCAAGAATAACAGTGTCAAGTAGAAATTATCGTTATGTCACAGAATAATATAAAACCGGGAGAGATCTCCGATGTGCTGCTTCGCCAGCTTGAGGCAACAGACCTGTCCGTTGTGGAGCAGGAGACGGGAACTGTGCTTGAAGTAAGCGACGGAGTCGCACGTATCTATGGTCTGTCCCAAGCCGAGGCCGGTGAATTACTTGAATTCCAGAACGGAGTCATGGGCGTGGTCATGAATCTCGAAGTAGACAATGTCGGAGCTGTCCTGCTCGGACCTACAGACGAGATCAAGGAAGGCATGTCCGTGCAGCGTACAGGTAAGATTGCATCTATCGGAGTCAATGAGAATATGCTTGGGAGGGTTGTAGACCCTCTTGGTAATCCTATCGACGGACTTGGAGAGATAGCTGGGGAGAAAACTCTGATGCCTCTTGAGCGCAAGGCACCGGGTGTTATCTTCCGTCAGCCAGTAAGCGAGCCTCTCCAGACGGGTATCAAGGCGATAGATGCGATGATTCCTATAGGACGCGGGCAGCGAGAACTTATCATCGGGGATCGTCAGACCGGCAAGACTGCCATAGCGATAGATACTATAATCAACCAGAAGTCGGGTTATGAAAGCGGCAATCCTGTCTATTGCATATATGTGGCGATAGGCCAGAAAGGTTCCACTGTAGCAGCTCTGGTCAATACGCTAAAAGAGAAAGGCGCGATGCCATATACGATCGTCGTTGCGGCCACCGCGGCTGATCCGGCAGCCTTGCAGTATTATTCCGCATTTGCTGGAGCTGCGATAGGAGAGTATTTCCGTGATACGGGCAGAGCTGCTCTTGTGGTATATGATGACTTGTCCAAGCAAGCTGTAGCTTACCGAGAAGTGTCCCTTATTCTCCGCAGACCATCCGGACGAGAGGCCTACCCTGGAGACGTCTTCTACCTTCATTCCCGTTTGTTGGAGAGGGCAGCGAAGATCATTTCCCAGCAGGAAGTAGCAGAGCAGATGAATGACCTTCCTGACTCTCTGAAAGGCAAAGTCAAAGGCGGTGGCTCTCTTACGGCTCTTCCTGTCATCGAGACTCAGGCCGGAGATGTCTCTGCATATATCCCGACCAATGTCATTTCCATTACAGATGGGCAGATATATCTTGAGACGAGCCTGTTCAATCAAGGCGTGAGACCAGCAATAAACATAGGCATTTCTGTATCCCGTGTCGGTGGAAGTGCTCAAGTCAAGAGTATGAAGAAAGTGGCCGGTACTCTCAAGATAGACCAGGCCCAGTATGACGAACTTGAGTCGTTCTCCAAGTTTAGCAGCGATGTCGACAAGATTACAGCTCTGGCTTTGGACAAAGGCCGTAAGAACAAGATGCTGCTTATCCAACCGCAGTATTCGCCTATGCCAGTAGGAGAGCAGATTGCAATATTGTATTGTGGTACGCATTCTCTGTTGCGCGAAGTCCCCATTGCAGAAGTTGGCGCTTTTGAGAAAGCGTTTCTGCAGAGGCTCAGGGCGACGCATCAGGAAGATGTCCTTGATCCGTTGTCACGCGGAGAGATAAATGACGAGATAGCCAAGACTATCGAGCATGAGGCTGAGGATGCCGTCCTGGCCTTCGGTGACAACACTGCTCCGGCAGGTCGTTGAGTTGCGCAACTGTCATTTGGCAATTCGGTTTTGTAGATTTCCTGGCAGTGAGCCGCGTTGAGGAAGTCAATGAATAAAATTATAATGAGAGATGCCGTCATTAAAGGAAATAAAGAACAGGGTTGAGTCGGTCAATAGTACCTTGAAGATAACTTCCGCCATGAAAATGGTGGCGGCAGCCAAGCTTCACAAGGCACAGTCTGCTATTGGCAATCTTTTGCCGTATGAAGAGCTGATGCATTCTATGCTGTCAGATCTTTTGCAGTACCGAGCAAATTCGGCCCATTCGGATAATAAGTCAGAGTCGGGAGTATTATTGTCTGATGGCGGGACTTTGGATGATGATCTTGACAGCCTCTCTGCCAATCGAGAAATAAAAAAGGTCGCAATAATAGCCTATGCATCCAACTCGTCATTGTGCGGTTCTTTCAATACTGTTGCACTCAAAAGTGCGGAAGCGGTTATTAAGGAGTATACTGACAACGGTTTGCATCCAGAAGATATAACAGTATTCTCCATCGGTAAGAAGATGGCAGATGCCATGAGACGTAAGGGTTATATTTCACCTGATGACTATACGCATCTCTCTGATAAACCTTCCTACGAAGAGGCTTCAGCTCTTGCTTCCGTATTGGTACATGGTTTCATGGTGGGCAAATATGACAGAGTAGAGTTGGTCTATAACCATTTCCGCTCCAATTCTTCACAGCCCTCCGTAAGGGAATGCTATCTTCCGCTGTCCGTGGATTCCATGTCATCCGCTTCGGGTGTCTTGTCTGGTTCTGCGGAGTCTTCATCTTCTGGAGTTTCACATACAGGAAACGGTCTGGGCAGAGCAAATCTATTGTCTGATTATATTGTAGACCCAGGGGTGGATGCCGTGATAGAAGAGCTTCTTCCTAAAGTTCTTATGTTGAAGATGTATGCCGTGCAGCTTGATACCAATGCGGCTGAGCATGCCGCGCGCACAGTCGCCATGCAGACAGCGACCGACAATGGTAATGAACTTCTTCAGGATCTTACCCTTGAATATAATAAAGACCGTCAGCAGAAGATCACTAGCGATATCCTCGACATTGTCTCCGGCTCTGCTCGGTAGTTCTCCTTTATCCAGGTTGTCCTTTATTCAGTTGGAGTGTGTTACAATTTTGATAAATTTAAAGATAAAAACAGCTATAAATTAAGCATTATTATTGATATAGCCAAAATGGTTTACTAAATTTGCACGTATAGCGGATGAAAGTTTTAGTCTTTATTTCTCAGGGCAGTATGCTCAGATGAAAGGCGAATCGGTTTGCCCTCACATGCAGTTCCTGAAGAAAGGTAAGCTTGTCACCCATACAGTATAAGATTGTTTAAACACATATATCATGAAAGTGAGAGGATTATTATGGCGGATCTCTTCCTTTGCCTTGGCTGCCCTTGCATTGGTGGCTTGTAAAGAGGAAGAGGAAAACACTGGTGCTCCGAATGTTGAGATCAGTAAGTCTACATTGAAATTCGAGGACAAGGCCTCTGCCAGTCAGACAATACAGCTTACAGCCACCCGCGACTGGGTTGCAAAGACCGATGCAGAATGGATTGCAATCGACCCTGCATCAGGCAAAGGTTCGGCGTCAGCGGTAGATGTGAAGATCACAGTACTTGAAAATGCAGGTCTCGACCGTTCTGCCACAGTAACTTTCGACATAGGCTTTGCCAGCAAGACTCTCACTGTAGAGCAGGTAGGCAGTGGCTCAGCTTCAGATGCAATCGTCTACAAGAACAACTTCGATAAGGAAGAAGCTACAAAAAAATTTGGTGAGAATGACTCCAGCTGGCCTTATCTTGACCAGTTTGATGGATGGAAAAATGCTGAAGGTTCGGGAGTAGGCAGCGAGACATATGATTTTAAACGTATGTCCGTAAGAGCTAATTCTAAGTCTAATGGAAGTGAATATTCAGACTATGAGGGATCCGGAAGCAATAATCTCTTTTTCGGATCATCGGCATATTTCCGTGTAAGCGGTATAGCTCTTCCTGCAGAAGGATCGAACTTCAGCCTTACTTTCGGCAGTGAAAAATATCTTCAGGAAGGGGATTCCAAGTTCAATCACGATGAATTCCATGTCTATATAAGCAACGATGGAAGCAAGTGGGTAGAACTTGAATATGCATTCCCCAATGGAGACAAAGAAGGTAGATGGGATCTTGCCACGTCGACATTTACCCTTCCTGAAGGGACAACTTCCCTCAGTGTGCATGTGACAGCTGATGCTGCAAGCGCATACCGTCTTGATGATCTTAACCTGTCAGTATCTTCAGAGGCAGGTACAGCTATTGATTTCTCAAAAGGCATTGAGATCGCAATAGGCGGCGGCAGCACTGGCGGAGACTGGACAGATCTTCCGGGTGCAACAGGAGAAGGTACAGAAACTTCCCCGTACAATGTGGCAAAAGCCCTCAATTTGGTTCATTCCGCGAATGTGCCTACTGCTGAAGTGTATGTAAAGGGCATTATCTCATCTCTCGGTGAGTTCAATGATCAGTATGGCAACTACACATACAATATCTCTGATGACGGCAAGACCACGAACGAGTTCACTATCTACAGAGGCAAATATATAGGAGGTGAGAAATTTACGTCTGAGGATCAGCTCTCAGTAGGCAAGACAGTCGTAGTGAAAGGTACAATTGTCCTCTATAAGGGCGATACTCCTGAAATGAATGCCAATAATGAGCTCATATCCATTGACGGGCAAGGCGGTGGCACAGTCGAGCCTGTCAGCGGATCGATTGCAGATGTAATTGCTGCGGAGAAGGGTGCAGAATGCTCTACTGAAGGTGTAGTCGCTGGCATTTACAAGAAAGGGTGCGTCATTACTGACGGGAAGGACTATCTCCTGTGCTACAACGCAAATTCCAATTTTATCGCTCCTGATGTTAAAATAGGTGACAATATTCAGGTGTCAGGTACAAGGACGTCTTACGACCCCCTTCCTCAGTTGGCATTTACTTATGACAATATCAAGACCGTTTCTTCCGGCAATTCTGTTACATATCCGACACCGGTCAAAGTAGATGCAAGCAATATCTCAAGCTTCGACAAGACAAAGGCTACATGGTTCGAGTTTACAGGAGTCTTGTCCATTAGCGGCAACTATTACAATGTAAAGATAGACGGTACTACCACTCAAGGCTCTCTGTCATATCCTCTTGATGACTTCAATCTGTCTCAGTATGAAGGCCAGAGCGTGACATACAGAGGTTTCTTTGCCGGTGGCTCTAATTCCAAGTACCTGAATATGATGCTTGTTCAGATAGAGCAGGGAACAGGTTCATACTTCGGAGTATCCAAGACAGCCATCAGCGCCAATGCTGATGCTACTTCAGCTACATTCAATGTGACTGGCAATGTGGACTGGACAGTGACCTCTTCCGATGCAGCATATACAGTATCCCCTGCTTCCGGAAACGGAGCTTCTGAAGTTACGGTATCTTTCGCTGCCAATACTACTGAACAGGACAAGACCGTCAAACTGACAGTCTCCACTACGGCAGAGGTGACAACCAAGACCTATGAGGTAACCCTTACCCACAAGGGCGTCTCAGCTGCTGGCGAAGAGGATTATTCAAGCAACGTAACTTGGACTCTCGGTGATTACGCATATGACAATACTTCCACCAATAACAAACAAACTGCAACCATCAATGGTGTCGAAGTCGATAATCTAATAAAGCTTGGTACATCCAAAAAACAGGGTACAGTTACGATTACAGTTCCTGCTGGCACGAAGACCTTCAGTTTCTATGCGGTGGCTTGGAAAGGTGAGACTAAGGGAAAGTTGACAGCAAATTTAGGAGAGGGAACTACCCCTGTAACATTTGATGTCAAGAGCAATGATGGTGCTACTGGCACCCCGCCATATACCATTACTGTTGAATCTTCCGATAAATATTCGGTCGATGTGACTGCCCTTACCGGAGGTTCTCCACTTCCGGCAGACGTGAAAGTGACTGTTTCATTTACAGGAAGTAAAAATCGCGTTTTGCTCTTTGGTATCCAGGCTCATAAATAGTGTCGTAAAAGTATGATGTTATAAGGAAGTGTTGGCCGGATTTCTGGTCAGCACTTCTTGTGGTATGAGGACATGTTCATACCTCGGAAAGGCTGATACGGCATGAGGCATGGCTCTTCTCAGGGTGGACGGGTCGTGAGGATTTTAGATAATGAAGATGAAAGGAACAATAAGATTTACACTTGGATCTCTGCTTGGGGCAGTGGTGTCAATCTGCGTCTCGGCTTCAAGCTGTGACAAGGAAGCGACTCCTCCTCCGGTCTTGATACTTAAGAATGCTGAAGTAGGTGCAGAGGCCGCATCTCAGTTTATAGGGGTGCAGGCTTCAGGATTCTGGAGAATTGAAGTGGCATATGAAGGGACAGCAAGGGACTGGGTCGAAGCGAACCCGTCAGAAGGCAACGGCAATAGCAATAGTGTTGTGCTTTCTTATGACGCAAATACTGGCAATACAGCCCGGCAGGCAACAATAGTTGTGAGGTCTTCGTCAGGGATATCGACTGTAAGGTTGTCGCAGAAGGGCAAATCCGGAGGCGCAGATCCCGATCCGAGTCCGGTTGCAGGCTGGCTTGAGCTGCCGGCGATCCCTGATGACTCACCCTACAAGTATGTATCCCATTCCATGAAGATAGGCTCTGTCAGGACACGAAACTACGAGTTTGTATGGGACTATGACAATCTTGTGGCTCCATGGGTGGCTTACCCTCTAAGCAATTGGACCATAGGTGATGGAGGCAGGACAAATGCATGGCAACCTGATCCTAAGATCCCGTCTTCCAAGCAACCGGTCCTCAACAAAGGATATGAGAAAGGTAATGCTGGGTTTAAACCTGACAGAGGTCATCAGATCCCGTCTGCAGACCGACGGACGAGAGGTAATAACGAGATGACATTCTATTTCACGAATATGACACCCCAAAGAGGTGCAGACTTCAATCAAAGCATCTGGGCCAATCTGGAAGGCAAGGTTCGAGGCTGGGCTGATAGGTCCGATACCCTCTATGTGGTGACCGGATGTGTTACAGACGGCAGTACGAAATACGCGACTGACAATGTCGGCAAGAAGGTCACTGTCCCAGTAGCATATTACAAGGCTGTGCTCAGATACAGCCGCAAATCCACGTTTGGAGTCTCAGGCTACAGTGCCTGTGCCATATGGATGGAGCACAAGGATTATGACGATGCCAATGTCAGTTCTTCCTATGCCCTCTCAATCGATGAACTTGAGAAGAAGACAGGGTGGGATTTCTTCGCCAATCTGCCGGCCAAGATAGGGGAGTCAGGGGCAGCTCAAGTAGAGGCTCAAGATCCCAAGAACATAAGTTGGTGGTGGTAATAATAACGAGTCAAATCAGACATTATATGAAGAAACATGTGTGTACAAGAACCTTAGCTCTGATGGTGCTCATTGCATCATTGACAGCGTCATTTGCGGCTTCGGCTAAGGACTATGTCATAGGGTTCTACAATGTGGAGAATCTATTTGATACCTATCATGACGAAGGTAAGAATGATTATGAGTATCTTCCGGATGGAGCCAACAAATGGACCGAGCCGAGATACGAGAAGAAGCTTCACAACATGGCATCAGTCATTTCTGCCATGGCAACCGAAAATAAAATGTTCCACACTGTCCTTGGCCTCTCTGAAATAGAGAACAGGCATGTGCTTGAGGACCTGGTGCTTCAGCCCGAGATAGAGAAGGCCAACTACCAGATAGTGCATTATGACGGACCTGACAGAAGAGGAGTGGATGTAGCCCTACTCTATCGCCCAGACCAGTTCAAACTACTTGACAGCAAGTCAATCCCGTTTGACTTCAACAGCAAGGACATCGTCTTCAGCATGGATAGTGAGGCTCAGAAGAATTTCCGCACGAGAGACATACTGATGGTACGAGGCGAGATCGGAAGTGAGATGTTCGCATTCTTCGTAGCTCATCTTCCTTCACGGATCGGAGGCAAGGGCTCTGACTTAAGAAGCCGCGGAGCACAGATCATATATGAGAACGCTATGGACTTGATGAGAGACTTCCCCGGCATCAAGATAGTTGTTATGGGCGATATGAACGACAACCCGACTGACGAGAGCATGACAACGTTCTTGCACGGCAAGGAGACCATCTCTGAAGTGGGGGAATATGATTTCTTCTCTCCGTTCCTGTCCATGCTCAAGGCCGGCTACGGCTCCTTGGCTTATCGTGGCACATGGAACATCTACGACATAATCATGGTCAACAAAGCCTTGGCCTCCCCAGCAAAGGGTAGCTTGAGGATAATCCCCATAGTGAAGAAACAATATTATGGCAGGATCTTCAGCCAGCCTTTCATGACCCAGCAGACCGGCCAGTACAAGGGTACCCCTTTCAGGACTTTTTCTGGAGGCACGTTTATAGGTGGCTATAGCGACCATTATCCTACTTATATAGTAATCAGCAATAAATAGCCTTTCGAGTTAGGGCTTTCAATAATATTATGAATAGAATCAAACTTCTGTCAATTCTCCTCGCTCTGATGCCGGCCTTGCTTTCGGCACAGACAAATACTGGAGGAGTCAAGGGCACTGTAGTAGACAGATCGGCCAGGACCGCACTTGGCGGAGTCGTAGTCAGACTATATTCCGGCCAAAGCGAAGTCGCAGCTGTCAAGACAAGCGAAGACGGCACGTTCATGATACCAGATCTTAAGGACGGTATGTATGAGCTTGTCATCTCGACTCCGGAATACCTTGAGTCCAAGGTTAATGTGACGGTAAATGACGGCTACGTCAAGAATATGTTCAGTCTCTCGCTTACCCCGGTTCATAAAGTAGGTGAGGTGGACGATGCCAGTTTCTCCGAGTTTGACATGGACGACTCCGGCTACCAGGACAGCCCTACTATCCTCTTCGGCCAGAATGATGTCTTCAACGATATAGCAGGCTATAATTTCAGCTCTGTAAGATTCAGGTCAAGAGGCTATTCGAATGAATCTCAGGACGTGTATCTCGCCGGTGTCAGGATGAATGACGCTATCACAGGATATACCCCTTATTCTCTCTGGAGCGGATTGAACGAAGCGTTAAGGAGCAAGGAGTCAGTAACTGGAGCGGAGATTTCGGACTACGGCTTCGGCGGCTACAATGGTTTGACAAATATATTGCCGATGGCCTCGTCTGTAAGGATAGGATGGAGAGGAAGCGTGTTGACCAACAGTGCTCTCTACAGACTCCGTCTCATGCTTACCTATGCTTCTGGAGAGCTTGACAACGGCTGGTCCTATGCTTTCAGCGCATCTGCCCGCCTTGGAGGAAATGACTGGATTGACGGAGTATTCTACCGTTCTTTCGGCTATTATGGTTCGGTAGAGAAGAAATTCTCTGATGCCCACAAGTTGGGACTTACCTTCATGGCTGCTCCGGGAGAAAGAGGTGCTCAGAATGGCTCAACCCAGGAAGTGTATGACCTCATGGGGGACAATATGTATAACTCCAACTGGGGCTATTACAATGGCAAAGTACGCAATGCCCGCGTACGCAAGACCCACGAGCCGATAGCTATACTCAAATACGACTTCACTCCTGAGAATCATAAAGTAAGGGCTTCAGCAACAGTCCTCTACCGCTTTGGAAAGAATGGGTATACGGCTCTGGACTGGTATGATGCCCCCGATCCGAGGCCTGACTACTATCGCAATCTGCCGAGTTATTTCTATATGGACGATCCAGACTACAACAGGCAGAATTACGTCAAGTACGTCTGGGCCAAGGAATCATGGACCAATGACATTCCGTCCGTGACTCATCTCAACTGGGACCGTCTGTATACAGTCAACAGCAACAATGCTACAGAACACGGCAATCGATCCAAATACATCATCGAGGAGAGGCGTACCGACCAGAATGATATCAATCTTGCAGCCAATGCTTCCTGGAATCCTTTCCGCTACCTCACTGTGAATGGCGGCCTTTCGTACAAATGGAACAGGACAGAGTTCTACAAGATGGTTGATGACCTTATCGGTGGAGACTATTATGTCAATATAGACCAGTTTGCCGAGAGAGACTATGCCGCATATCCTACTATGATCCAAAATGACCTGGATTATTATATGGCACACGGCTCGGCCCAGATACTTCGGAAGGGGGACAAATACGGTTATGACTACTATGCTCATGTACGTAGGGCAGAGGCTTGGGCTTCAGGGCATTTCTCCCTTGGTGGTTTCGATGCTTCTCTTGCTGGACGCATAGGCTATTCCAAGTTCTGGAGAGAAGGACTGCTTCGAAAGGGTCTTTTCCCAGGTCTCAAGGACGGTCAGCCTATGACTTATGAGGGTAAAGTGATCACTGTATATGACAAGGACGGACGTCCCATCACCTCTCTCGGAGATTCTGACAAGAAAGATTTCCTAACTGGAGCAGGCAAACTCAACCTTAGCTATGTGTTCGAGGGAGGGCATAGGATCTATGCGGATGCAGCTTATATAGTGGATGCGCCTACATTCAACCAGGCTTTTGTCTCTCCGAGGACTCGTAACTCGATAGTCCCAGATCTAACGACCGTGAAGACCACAACTGCCGATATTAACTATGTCTACAGCAACTCAGGTTATGACCTTAGAGTTACAGGTTTCTATACGACAATAAAGGATCAGAGCGATGTTATGAGTTTCTACGATGATTCACAGAACTCATTTACCAACTTCGCCATGTCGGGTATTGACCAGAGACATATGGGTGTGGAACTCGGTTTCCGCGTGCCGCTTCCTATTAATAACCTTTCTCTGCAGGGCGTATTTACCTATGGAGAATATATCTACACTTCCAATCCGACAATGTATCAGACTTACGACAATAGCGCGGAGGTCATAGCCGAGACCTATGGAGTGAAGATTCCTTACTGGAAGAGCCATCCGGATGTAGAGGGCAAGACCGTGAAACATTATGTGGCAGGCACCCCGCAGTTGGCTGCAAGTCTCGGGCTTTCTTGGAACAAGAACTACTGGTTCGTGGACGCTGATGTCAATTTCTTCGACAGGGCTTATCTTGATATGAATCCTCTGTATCGTACAGACATGGCTACTGCCGGACCGGACAAGATGGCTACTCCTGCCGAGATAGATTATATGGCCTCGCAGGAGAAATTCGACAATGCCTTCCTTGTCAATGCGAGTGTGGGCAAATCCTGGTATATCCAGCGCAAGTATCAGCTCGGCTTTTCTCTCCAGGTACGCAATATTTTGAATAATAGGGATGTGCGTACCGGAGGGTATGAGCAGACAAGGCTCGTGGACAATACTGTAAGCAAAGAGCGTTATTACAGGTTCGACCCGAAATATTTCTATATGTCGGGTGTGAACTATATGCTCAATGTATATTTCCGCTTTTAGAAGCTGTTTGAAATTTATTCAAATTAGTACGATATGTTCCGAAAGGAATCTGCGAGTTTGCTAAGAAGCGGTGCGGACGGAACAGCGGCATTTATAAGAGAAGTTTATGAAAAAGAAATATTTAGTTTTTGCAGCCTTGGCAATGGTGATCTGCTCTTGTGACGAATGGGATCAGGTGTTTACCGCAGACTATGGTAAGGCGGATGTTGAGAAACCAGTCACGATGACTCCAAATGCCACGATAGCGGAGCTCAAGGCTCTATATGTCAAGGATGGCAATCCCGTAAAGATCGAGGCTGATATGGTCATCGGTGGACAGGTTGTCACCGAAGATCGCAGCGGCAACGTATATAGAAGTATTTATATACAAGACGAGAGCGGTGCCATAGAACTTAAGATAGGGAAGACCGGCCTGTACAATGACTACAAACTTGGACAGTGGATATATGTGAAATGCAGCGGCTTGACACTTGGTAAATACAACGGTATGTTGCAACTCGGCTATGATGATCCGACAGGAGATTACGAGACAGCTTATATAGATGTCCAGTATATAATCGACACCCACATCTTCAAGGGGAGCATCGACACTCCGCTTGATCCCAAGGTGGTGGCCGAGGCAGATCTGCAGAAACCCGAGAATCTTGGCTGCTATGTCACACTCAATGGCGTTAAATACGGAAGTGTGGCCAACCCTGCTGGTGAGATCTTCTGCCTTATCTACATTGATCCCAACAAGGATAAGTCTTCCAATGACAACCGCATTTTCCTCTCAGGAACGGGTAAGAATTACCAGCCAGTCGAGGATCCTACCTGGGGCGTCAATACTTGGGCGATGTCCAAGCAGGGATTTCTGAGCTATCTTGAAAGTGGGGTATGGGACAAGGCACAATACAACAATTACAATAATTCCCTGACGGAGGTTAAGGAGACACTTCGCAAGAATGCCTCGGCCTATGCTGTGAGCCAGTATTTCCATATGGGCAGTACAGATGTGCAGGTGCGTACGAGCGGATATGCCCGCTTTGCGGATACCGAGATTAAACAGGAAATACGCAGCGGTGCGACTATAAGTCTTACCGGCATATTGACCATATACCGGGATGAGACGCAGTTTACGCTTATTGATCTCGGTGGTGTGAAAATCGAGGAATAGGCATAAATGTGAGCAGACCAGGGACTTACCATATAAATTATTAAATAATAATCAGCCAATAGATGAAAGGCAAGATTTTAGCGGCTTCAGCCATTTTGATGATGACAGCATGTAACGGCAATCCTTTCCTCACGGAGTGGACGAAAAATGACGGTTTCCCACCTTTCGACAAGATACGTGTGGAAGATTATGTACCGGCGGTGCAGGCCGGCATAGAGGAGCAGCAGAAAGAGATAGCTGCAATCTGCGGCAATTCTGCTCCTGCAACATTTGACAATACTGTTGCAGCTTACGAACTCTCCGGAAGGACTCTTGCGAAGACTCTTGGCGTGCTTTACAATGTGTCAGAGTCGGATGCTACGCCAGAGATTCTCGCGGTACTAGACGAGGTGACTCCGGCAGTGACCGCCCACCAGGACGACATTTTCATGAACAAGGCTTTCTTCGACAGGGTGAAGGCTGTATTTGCAGATTCGGCCTCTCTCGACAGGGAACAGTATATGGTGACCAAGAAGCTATATGACAAGTTCGTAGGCAACGGAGTGGCCCTGGACGAAGCCGCGCAGGTCCGTTTTAAGGAGATAAATACTGCCCTTGCCACTCTCTCGCAGAAATTCGGCAACAATCTGCTTGCGGAGAACAATCTCTTCGAGAAGAATATCGGCATACCAGTGTCTTCTTATCCAGTGTTTATGACAACCTGCTCGGATAGAGCCAAGAGAGAGGCTGCATTTAAGGCCTACTCCTCACGCGGTGCCAACGGTAATGACAATGACAACAGCAAGATAGTGCTTGATATAATGCGCCTGCGCACAGAGAAAGCGGCCTTGTTGGGTTATGCATGCGCTGCTGATATGATCCTTGAAGACAAGATGGCTCACAATCATGGTACTGTAGATGCTTTCCTCTCCAAGATAATGGAGAAGGCAGTGGTAAAGGCCGAAGAAGAAGTAAAGGATCTTCAGGAATTCATGGACGAGGATATCAAGGCTGGACTTCTTCCTGCCGGCTCTGTCATCGAGCCATGGGACTGGTCGTATTATGCGGAGAAGGTGCGTAAGGCTCGCTACAACCTTAACGAGGAACAGACCAAGCCTTATTTTGAGCTTGACAATGTGCGTGACGGAGTATTCAAGGCTGCCGAGAGGCTCTATGGTATCAAGATAGAGAAGGTAGAGGGTCTTCCCGTGTACAACCCTGAGGTCGAGACTTTCCGTGTAACGGACGGTGACGGCTCTCCGCTCGGTATCTTCATGACAGACTATTTGCCACGCAGTACCAAGAGGGGCGGAGCCTGGATGACCAATTTCAGAGAGCAGTATGTGGATGCAAATGGCCATGACATTCGTCCTATCATTGTGAATGTATGCAATTTCGGTCAGCCTGAGGATACAGTCAAGCTACTTACAATAGATGAGGTGTCTACAGCGTTCCACGAGTTCGGACATGCCCTGCACGGCCTTCTGACAAAGTGCCATTATGTGGATGTGAGCGGTACCAATGTGGCCCGCGATTTCGTGGAGACATTCTCACAGTTCAACGAGAACTGGGCTTTCCAGCCAGAGATACTCGCTACTTATGCGACTCATTACAAGACCGGTGAGGTGATTCCCGACTCTCTTGTTGTCAAGATAGGCAATGCATCCAAGTTCAATCAGGGTTTCATGACAACCGAACTTACAGCGGCCTCCATACTCGACATGAAATGGCATGAGTTGCCTGCAGATACAGATTGGGAGAACTTAGACATAGCTGCATTCGAGAAGAAGGTATGTGCAGAGATGGGACTCATAGAAGAGATCATACCCAGGTACAGGAGTACATACTTCAATCATATCTTCAACAGCGGCTACAGTGCCGGCTACTACAGTTATCTGTGGGCCGAAGTCCTCGATAAGGATGCTTTCGAGTACTGGAAGAGCAAAGGCCTCTACAATTCAGAGATGGCCTTGTCTTTCCGCAGGATCTTCCTTGAGAGGGGCGGCAGTGAGGAACCGATGATCCTCTATCATGAATTCCGAGGCGCAGACCCTGATCCCGAGGCCCTTATTCGTGCTCGCGGATTGGAATAATATTTCAGTTGCAGATGTTTTGAGGCTGTTCTTTGTATTGTGGGTGCAGTTGTTTGGTATCGATTATGATTAGCCTGAATGCGGTTTTATCGCTTTGCATGGCGAAGGATGGAGTCGGACGAGTTGTGTAATATAAGTAAAATATGAAAGTAGCAGTAGTAGGTGTAACCGGATTGGTGGGCACGAGAATGATGGAGGTGCTGGCGGAGAGAAATTTCCCTGTCACGGAGTTTCTCCCTGTGGCTTCAGAGAGATCAGTCGGGCGCAAGGTGACTTTCAAGGGGAAGGAGTACACTGTGATCAGCGCGGATGATGCCATAGCGGCACGCCCGGATCTTGCGATCTTTTCGGCAGGCGCAGGCCCGTCCAAAGAGCTTGCTCCGAAATTCGCGGCCGTCGGTTGCCGTGTTGTCGACAACTCTTCTTGTTGGAGAATGGACCCGACGAAGAAACTCGTTGTCCCGGAGATAAACGCTGAGGTGCTTACGGTGGATGACTATATCATAGCCAATCCCAATTGTTCAACTATCCAGATGCTACTTCCGCTCGCACCACTGCACAGAAAATACGGAATCCGGAGAATAGTCGTATCTACATATCAGAGCGTTACCGGTGCCGGCAGCAAGGCAGTCTTGCAGATGCAGGTGGAGAGAGGCGGTGCCAAGTGGGGAGAATATCCGGCCAAGTTCCCGTATCAGATAGACGAGAATATTATCCCTCATATTGACGTATTTGAGGAAAATGGTTATACCAAGGAGGAGATGAAGATGGTCAATGAGACACATAAGATTCTTGGTGACAACAGTATAGGTGTCAGTGCGACTACAGCAAGAGTGCCTGTGATAGGCGGTCATTCCGAGTCTGTCAATGTGGAACTTCGTAAGCCTTTTGAGCTATCGGATGTGCGTAGGCTCTGGCAGGAGACTCCTGGAGTCACGCTTCAAGATGACCCTTCTCACAATATCTATCCTATGCCTCTATATTCCCTTGGTCATGACGATGTTTTTGTCGGTAGGCTTCGCAGGGATTTCTCCATAGCTGATGCCCTGAACTTCTGGTGTGTGTCTGACAATATCCGCAAAGGTGCGGCTACTAATGCTATACAGATAGCAGAGGTGCTGCTGGCCAAAGGTTTTCTGAGGGTATAGAATGACAACATATTACCTCGGCATGGTCATCTACTATTGCAGGCTCAGATGATGTCATGATTGACAGTCATGGGAAGTTTTCCATGTAAATTTCAATTATTATCAACAACAAGACATTGTAATGAAAGTAAGGAGTATTTTCCTTGGTATTATTGCTGCCGCTATCATTGTTCCTGCAATGGATGCGACAGCATTTCCATTCTTTGGAAAGAAGAAAAAAGCAAAAATAGAGGCTGATGCTACGGCATCCAAGGCGACACCGAAAAAGAAGGCCACGCCCTATGAAAAGCTTATGAAAGATGTATGTGATTCAGCTACAGGGCCAACATTTACCCTATACCGTACTGCGAAGGACAAGTTCTATATGGGGCTGCCTAAGTCGTATATGGGAAAGCGTATTCTTGTCGGCAGCACAGTAAGTGCGGTAAGCAATGCGGCGTATATTGATATCGGATATAAATATACAAAGCCAGTCTGTCTCAAAATAGAGCTTGCTGATAGTGTAGTGGTTTTCAGTATGCCTGGGGCCAACGCCACTTCTTCTGATCCAGCCATGACTGAAGCTCTGGAAAAGAACTATCTTCCACGGATTGTACGTCGGGTGCCGGTCAAAGCCTATGACAAGGACAGCTCTACCGTGATATTTGAGGTGACAGGTCTTATAGGTGATGCCGCTCCCAAATCCTCGAACTTTTCTCTTGTAAAGGCTTCTGATACTAAGACTACGTGGTACGGGGATCTTAAGTCGTTTGAGGACAATGCTTCAGTCAAGGTGTTTTCGAACGTTGATTTTACAAAATCTTTTCTTGGTCTGAAAGCAAGGCTCGGCAGCGGAACTCTGCAGTATACAGTGTCTTTCCTTATGCTTCCAGAGACTCTTATGAGGCCGAGAATCCAGGATTCAAGAGTTGGTATATTTCCTGAAGGTCCGAGTGAAGGCTCTCTCAAATATGACATCTCTTCCAAGGAAGACGGGTTCAGAGGATATCTTCTAGCATCCCGTTGGAGACTTGAACTGGCTGACACCGCTGCCTGGCTTGCAGGAGGTAAGACTACAGTAAAGACTCCGATTGTATGGTATGTGGACAATACTTTCCCAGAGAGTTGGAAGAAGCCGGTAAAGGACGGGATTCTTGCGTGGAACAAGGCTTTTGAGGCGATAGGACTCGAAGGAGTAATGCAGGTAAGGGATTTCCCGACATCGGAAGAAGACCCGGAGTTTGATCCTGACAATCTCAAGTATTCGTGTATCCGCTATGTGCCCAATGCCACGATGAATGCCATGGGACCCTCTTGGCGAGATCCTGTTACAGGGGAGATATTGAATGCTTCGGTGCTTATATACAATGACGTGATCAAGCTTATCAATAATTGGCGTTTCGTCCAGACTTCACAGGTTGATCCTCGGGTGAGAAGCGTCAAGATGCCTCAGGAGGTGCTTGATGAATCTCTTGTCTATGTGGTCTCCCATGAGATTGGCCATACTCTCGGACTAATGCACAATATGGGAGCCTCCTCGGCATATCCGACAGATTCCCTGAGAGATCCGGTATTTACTGCTACTCACGGTACGACCCCTTCTATCATGGATTACGCGAGATTTAACTATGTAGCCCAGCCAGGTGATACCGGAGTGAAACTTGTACCTCCTTCTCTAGGGGTTTATGACATGTATGCAATCAAGTGGCTTTATACTCCCGTGCCTCAGGCAAAGGATATGTGGGAAGAGGCAGCCATCGCATCTAAGATTCTTGATGAGAAAGACGGTGATCCGGAATATCGTTATGGAGCACAGCAGATGAGTAGAAGCTTTATATACGCTGAATATGATCCGAGTGCCAGAAACGAAGATCTCGGTGATGATCCTATCAAATCAGGAAACTATGGCATCAGCAATCTTAAATACATTCTTTCGCACATGAATGGCTGGCTCTCTGGAGAAGATCGTGACTATTCGCATAGGAATGACTTATATTCGCAGATTTATAACCAATATTACCGATATATAAGTCATGTTCTGGCACAGGTCGGTGGCATATACCTCGGCCATGCAAGCGAAGATTCAGGGATCAAGCCTGCTGAGAGTGTCCCTGCCTCTGTACAGGCATCATCTCTCAAATGGGCAGTCAAAGAGCTTTCTTCCTCGGCTTGGCTTGACAACAAGGATGTGACTGGCAATCTTCCTCTTGCCGCACCTGCTTCCAATAAAGTATGCCTCTCCGCAGCGAAACTTCTTTCGACGTCGATTCCCAAGAGAGTTATTCTCTCTTCGTCAATAGCAGGAGAGGACAAAGGCTACAGCCTTAAGGATTATTATGACGATCTTTTCAGTTCAGTATATGGCCGTACTGCCGGGAAAAAACTTACATCTCAGGAGAAGACTTTGCAGAGGGCTTTGCTCAATGATGCCTCTGAGAAAGTGAAGTCTGTGCTGGAAGAGTCCTTACAAGAAGAGTCCTTGCAAGAAGAGTCCGAATGCCCAGATGGCATGTGGTGCGGTTGTGAGGTCACCCTTGGTGAGGGCAATCTCCCTTATCAGAAAGCTGTAGATACGGACGCTATTGACGAGATGGGCAGCTACAGGCTTTATTTCGTAAAGAAAGTCCGCAATATGGCCGCTTCTGCCCGCCACTCCGGTACACCTGAGGATAGGGCTCATTATGAATACATTTATACTAAGGCTTCTGCTGCGCTTGAGAAGTAGTTTAAATAATACAGCTCAACAATTCTTTTCGGCGGACAGTACAAAGGCTTCCGTACCTTATCACCCACTGTCTCGGACTCCCCGTGTTGCACTTGTTTTTTTTGACTCTGCCGACAGGCTCTGACAGGCTCTGAATGTGGGAAAAGCATTATCTTTGTGGTGGTTGACTCTTGGAGAAGACTTTCTGCTTACATCTCTGATTCTTTTTTAGAGATAGCTGTTTTTATGTACCTGTATAGAGAATTGATGCTGCCTGCGTGAAAGACTCACTTGGCAACATCGTTTCTACAGGTAACTTTATATAATAAAGTGATGACGACACATATTGAATATCCTTCCGTCAGGTGGGCCGACTACGAACTGGTCGACTCGGGAGAGGGAGAGAAACTAGAGAAATTTGGACGGTATCTTCTTATCCGTCCTGAGCCCAAAGCCCTATGGTCCAAATCTATGTCTCCTCAAGAATGGCTTAAGACCGCACATATCCGTTTCAAGCCGGGAGCAGGCTTTGCAAAGGCTGGAAAGGAAGATAGCGGTATATGGGAGAAACTGAAGAAGGCTGATGACCAGTGGTATATAAGATATAAATTGGGACTTCCAGACAATGTCGGACTTGTCAATAAACCTGGGTTTTCAGGCGTAATTGAGCCGACAGATAAAGCCAGTCTCCTTGTCAGAGGGCTGCCGTCCGGTGAGCAGGAGATGTCTCTTCGTCTTGGGCTTACTTCTTTCAAGCATGTCGGAGTGTTTCCCGAGCAGGCTTCCAACTGGGACTATATCTACAGAGAGACTAAGCGTATCCGCGAAGCTTTCAAAGCTCAAGGGAAGGACGCTCACCCCAAGGTGCTCAACCTCTTTGCTTATACTGGGGCAGCTTCTCTTGCTGCAAAGGCGGCTGGGGCGGATGTGACTCATCTTGACTCGGTACGACAGGTGGTGACGTGGGCTCGTGGCAATATGGAAGCAAGTGGTCTTGACGGAATAAGGTGGGTTGTTGAGGATGCTATGAAATTTGCTGCAAGGGAAGCCCGCCGAGGAAATGTCTATCAAGGAATTATTCTCGATCCTCCGGCATACGGGCATGGCCCTGACGGTGAGAGGTGGAAGCTTGACGAGTGCCTGTTTGAGATGATGAAGAGCATACGCACAATTCTTGCCCCAAAAGACAGTTTCATGGTGCTCAATCTATATTCCAATGGATTTTCTCCAGTGCTTGGAGATACTGTAGTAAGGCAGGCGTTCTCTCTTGACGCCAATACTGACCTGGAGAGTGGAGAGCTTGTCTTGAGGGATCGATTCGGGAAGAATCTGCCCCTGAGTGTATTTGTTCGTCTGAGAAGATAATCATATGCCGCAGAAAGAGAAGATAAGGAAGATGTTTGACGACATCTCCGGAGATTATGACAGACTCAATCATCTGATGTCTATGGGTATAGACAAGACCTGGAGGAGAAGGGCCATGCGCGCTATCTTCTCCGGAATCCAGCCTGTCGACAAGACTGCACCGATGTCGAGGCCAGCAGTTGTCCCCAGGGCAGGATCAGCCTCAAATGCAGGGGAAAATGCCCCTTTGAAGATACTTGATGTCGCTTGCGGTACAGGAGATTTTTCAATAGATATGGCAAGGTATGCCAAGAGGCACGGTGAGGCAGTAAATCCTGGAGTGAAGATAGATGGCCTTGACCTGTCGTCAGGGATGCTTGCCGTGATGGATAGGAAAGTGAAGGCTGCCGGTCTTGGTGATGTCATCTCCAAGCAGGTAGGAGATTGTCTGGATATGCCGTTTCCGGACGCTTCGTTCGACAGGGTGACTATTGCTTTCGGCATCCGCAATTTCGAGGATAGGGAAGGGGCTCTTGTTGAGATCAGGCGAGTTCTGAAGCCGAAAGGAAAGCTTGTAATACTTGAACTTTCAGTCCCTTCGGCCAAAGTGATCCGCTCTATATACAATCTGTATTTCCTGCATTTCCTTCCATGGATAGGTGGTATGATCTCTGGAGACAAGGCTGCCTACCAATATCTTCCTGCATCAGTGCTGGCATTCCCTCCGAAGGATAAGTTTATGGCAACTTTGCGCTCATGTGGGTACAAAGATGTCCGCCACAAGGCTTTCACCTTTGGTATCTGTCGCATGTATGTGGCAGAAAACTGATTGCTTTTGTCTCGCTGCTATGTTAGAATGCTTCTTCGGAGCTTCTTAAGTCTTCTTAATGTGTAGGTTATTTTCCGAGGTTGTCCAAAATTATTAACTTTGCGACCATAATCGCGGTGGTGGCATCAGTTAGCACAATCTTTGCGACAATATGCTCTTGCTCCGTCGCGGTTAGGCGAAACTATTATAAATGCAATTTTTTAAACGCAATATTATGCAACAGCACATTGACACTTATGACTTCAAGGGCAAAAGAGCTCTTGTAAGAGTCGATTTCAATGTTCCTCTTAACGAGAAATTCGAGATTACAGACGACACCCGTATCAGGGCTGCTCTCCCCACACTGAAGTACATCCTCTCAAAAGGCGGTGCTCTCGTGATCATGTCACATCTCGGACGTCCTAAGGGCGTAGACCCCAAATTCTCCCTCAAGCACATCGTTGATCATGTATCAGAGTGCCTCGGAGTACCTGTACAATTCGCTGATGACTGCATGAAGGCAGACGACAAGGCAGCCGCTTTGAAACCGGGCGGGGCTCTTCTTCTTGAGAACCTGCGTTTCTATGCAGAAGAGGAAGGCAAGCCGAGGGGACTCAAGGACGACGCTACGGATGAAGAGAAGGCAGCAGCCAAGAAAGCTGTCAAGGACAGTCAGAAAGAGTTCGTAAAGCATCTTGCCTCTTATGGTGACTGCTATGTCAACGATGCTTTCGGTACAGCACACAGAGCACATGCCTCTACAGCTCTTATCGCTGAGTATTTCCCCAACGACAAGATGTTCGGCTTCCTTATGGAGAAGGAGATCAAGGCTATAGACAATGTGCTTAAGAATGCAAAGCATCCTTTCACAGCCATCATCGGTGGCTCTAAGGTCTCTTCCAAGCTCGGAGTTATCAAGAATCTTCTTGGCAAGGTTGACAACCTTATCATCGGTGGCGGTATGGGCTATACTTTCATCAAGGCTCAAGGCGGCCATATTGGAAAATCTCTTCACGAGGATGATCTGATTCCTGATGCTCTCGAGGTTATGAAAGAGGCTAAGGAGAAAGGTGTAAATCTCTCTCTCTCAGTCGCTACTGTTGCAGCTGACGATTTTAGCAACGATGCCAACAGTAAGGTTGTTGATATCTTCAATATCCCTGAGGGATGGGAAGGTATGGATGCTGCACCCGAGTCTCTTGAGAATTGGAAGAAGATTATCCTGTCTTCCAAGACAATTCTCTGGAACGGCCCTGTAGGCGTATTCGAGATGCCCAATTTTGCAAAAGGAACTCTTAAGATTGCGGAATATCTTGCAGAAGCTACCAAAAACGGTGCTTATACTCTCGTAGGTGGTGGTGATTCTGTGGCAGCAGTTACTCAGATGGGCTATGCCGACAAAGTAAGCTATGTATCTACCGGAGGTGGCGCCATGCTTGAGGCTATCGAAGGTAAGGTTCTTCCTGGCATAGCTGCCATTGAGAAATAATCCGTTCTTCGGATAATTAAGCTTCTTAGACAGGGGAAGACTCAGAATAAAGAGCCGTCCCCTGTTTCTTGTTTTTATCGGAGTTCAGTTTTGACTTCTCTTTATGATATCAATTTCTTTGTTGTCAACCTGTGCAGGTCCTGACTCCATTTCAATTGTGACTCCATTGTGAGGGAGAAAAAATTTCAATAGCGTCCGATTTTGCGTAACTTTGTACAAAATGGCGCGCTAAGACATGTTTGATTTATTGTTTGTCAACTGGGATGTCAACCCAGTAATGTTTCATATCGGGTCTTTTGGGCTACGTTGGTATTCGGTTCTGTTCGTGTCCGGATTTATACTCGGTTGGTTTATCTTCAAATGGTTCTTCAAGCGAGAAGGCGTGCCTGAGTCTCTGCTAGATTCACTGCTCTATACTTTATTGATAGCTACCATTGTAGGCGCGCGTCTAGGGCATTGTATCTTCTACCAACCAGACTACTATTTTGGAAGTTGGCAGGGTTTCTGGGAGATTTTCATGCCGTGGAAAGGCGGGCTTGCGAGCCATGGTGGGACGATTGCCTTGTTTATAGCAATGCTTTGGTATGCGCACCATTATGGCCGGAAGAATGGATTTGACTTTGTATGGCTTCTAGATAGACTATGTATAGCAGTTGCCTTTGCCGCATTCTTTATCCGTATCGGCAATCTTATGAACTCTGAGATATACGGTGATGTGACACACTTGCCGTGGGGTTTCATATTCAGCGTGAGAGGTGAAGTTGAGCCGAAGCATCCGACACAGCTTTACGAGGCTTTCAGCTATCTTATCTTAGGGATTGTCCTCATGTCCCTTTACAAATACAGGCTTGAGAAGATGTATAGGGGGATGTTTATCGGCATTTTCTTCATAGTATGTTTTGGAATGAGATTCCTTATTGAGTTTATTAAGGAGCCACAGGTGGATTTCGAGCAGACTATGATTCTCAATATGGGGCAGTTGCTGAGTATTCCGTTTATACTCATAGGTATAGGCTTTCTGATATATGCATGTGTGAGGAAGCAGCCTGCAATGCTTGTACATCCGGACAAGATACCTCAGACAAAGCCGGTCACCCATTATGCAAAACCGTTGAGATAGATGGCCGAGGAGAAGTAAACATATTCCGAGATCATCTATATTGGCGGTCTATCAGTAGAGAGATGTATGGTCAGAATCTCGGAAGCACCAAGCGGTCTTTTCATCTTTTAGAACATAAAAAGTAGGAAAAGTACAAATTCTCTCCCTTTTTAGGTATTCTTTTTGAACATAATTGGCTCTGTGTTATTTTTTGGGTTAGTGTAAAGTTTGAGCTCTGTGAAAGAGCTGAAAGAATTTAAAGAACAATTATATGAAATTTCTTATTCCGAGCATTCTGCTGGCAGCAGGCTCGGTTATGTGGTCCGCTGTGGCCTATGCGCAGGAGGCGGTTAATGTCCAGACCGCGATGGTCTTGACGCTGGATGAGGCACTTAAGATTTCCCTAAGTGAGAATGCTTCTGTCCGTATCGCAGACAAGGAGATTGAGCGTACGGAGTATGCCAGAAAAGGCACATATGCCTCTCTCTTCCCCCAGATAGATCTTACTGGGTCATTCCAGAGGACAATAAAGAAGCAGGTCATGTATATGGACATAGACATGAGTAGCTTCGGAGGTAGTGCTAGCTCTGGGTCTGAAGGCTCGGGAAGCTCTTCAGACACTGAGACTTCTTCTTCTGCCAAGACATCCGGTGGCGGGATAGAAGTTGGCCGTTGGAATACATACAACGGGGGAGTCGTGGCTTCCATGCCTATTATCAATGCCCAGCTTTGGCAGAGCATAAGGATTTCCGGAAAGGATGTTGAACTTGCAGTTGAGAAAGCTAGATCTTCAAGGCTTGATATGGTGACTCAAGTGAAACAAGCTTATTATGCCGTCCTTCTGTCAAAGGAAGTCCTCTACACTTACAAGGAAGTCTATGACAATGCGGTCAAGAATTTCGAGCAGACAAAGATGAGATATAATGCTCAGAAAGCGTCTGAACTTGATTTCACGAGGGCGAAATCTACTGTTGCCAATGCAATTCCTAATGTTTTCAATGCCGAGAGTTCTGTCATACTTGCTCTGTGGCAGCTCAAGGCTGTGATGGGAGTCTCTCTTGATCAAAATATAGATGTCGCAGGTACATTGGAAGACTATGCCGGTGACATGAAGTATGAGAATCCCAGTGAGATTAACCTTGACTACAACTCTACTATGAGGCAGCTGGCAATCCAGGCTGACCAGCTTGCAGAAGCAATCAAGCTTCAGAAATTTGCCTATATCCCTACTTTGTCTGTGGCATTCTCCTATAGTATGAACGCCATGACAAATGACTTCAAATTCAGCGACTATCGTTGGACTCCGTATTCATATTTGGGTCTTAGTCTCAATATTCCTATTTTTTCGGGCGGAAAAAGGCTCAATGACGTTCGTCAGGCCAAAGTACAGGCTTCTCAGATGTCTTTGCAGATAGATGATACCGAGAGACAGCTTAAGATAGCCATACGTCAGTATCTCAATACAATGGATACTAAGACAAAGAGCTGGGCAGCTTCCGGAGAGGCAGTTGCCACAGCGCAGAAGGCATATAGCATTGCCGAGAAATCCTACAATGTAGGAAGAAGTACGATCACTGAGCTCAATGATGCCCAGCTTGCTCTTACTCAAGCGAGGCTGAGCGTATCGCAAAATATCTATGACTTCATGGTTGCAAAGTCTTCTCTTGAACAAGTTCTCGGTCATGATTTTATCGATGACGAAGGCAATGTCGATCTTAACAACAGATAAAATGAAAAATTCATATATGAAATCAATTATCACAAAAGCAGCATGCGTACTTGCCGTATTGTCGGTAATTGGCTGCGGAAGCAACACCAAAGAGCAGGCAGCCTCTACCAGTCAGGAGACCGAGCGCGTGACCAATGTGGGAGTATTTGCGGTAGGAAGCAAGGATGTGCCACAGATTGAGACTTATACCTCTACCGTTGAGGCTTATGTTACCAATAATATAGCACCTCAGTCACCTTCAAGGATTGAGAAGATATATGTTGAAGTCGGTGATTATGTTAGGGCAGGCCAGATCGTTGCAAAGATGGATGCTGTGTCCCTGCTTCAGGCAAAGCTTACTGTGACCAATGACTCTACCGAGTTCGGTAGGCTTAAGGGGCTGTACGAAGAAGGTGGGGTGTCCAAGTCTGATCTTGACGCCATGGAGCTAAAGTACAACGTCTCCAAGGCTCAGTATGACAATCTCCTTGAAAATACCATTCTCCGCTCACCTGTGGCCGGTGTCATTACCGCGCGTAACTATGACAAGGGAGATATGTTCTCTTCAGGTACTCCTATCTATACCGTGGAGCAGATCACTCCGGTCAAGCTCTATGTCGGCATTTCCGAGACGGACTACACTAAAGTCCACAAAGGTGACAAGGTCGAGCTTGTTGCAGACGCTTTTCCTGGAAGAACTTTTGACGGAGTTATCTCCAGAATTTATCCCACTATAGATCCTACTACCCATACCTTTACTACAGAGATTCATATAGCCAACAGAGACAGGGTACTAAGACCTGGAATGTATTGCCGTGCCACTGTCAATTTCGGTACAAGGCACAGTGTCACTGTCCCTGACAACTGTATAGTTAAGCAGCAGGGCTCAGGCGTACGCACAGTTTTCGTGCTTCAAGGTGACAATACCGTCAAGGAGACCGTTGTTACTCTCGGACGTCATTTCGATACTGAGTACGAGATACTTACAGGTCTGTCTGACGGGGACAAAGTTGTAGTCAAAGGTCAGGCCAGCCTGAAGAATGGGGCCAAAGTCAATGTGCAGGAATAATCTTCCACTACAGAAGTAAAGAATCATCAGATGAGTATATACAGAACAGCGGTGAACAAACCGGTGACGACTGCCCTTGTATTCGTGGCTTTCGCCATATTCGGAGTGTTCTCCTTCTTGAAGACATCTATAGCACAGTATCCTGACTTTGATGCCAATGTCATCATGGTCATGTCGAGCTATCCTGGCGCTAGTGCCGAAGATGTCGAGACGAATCTTACCAAGGTCTTGGAGAACGGCCTTAACGGTGTGAGTGACCTCAAAGACCTCACGTCCCGTTCCAAGGAAAATATTTCCATACTTATTTTGGAGTTCAATTACGGTGTTGACATTGAGGATGCGACCAATGATGTACGTGACAAACTTGACATGGTCAACTCTCAACTGCCAGACGGCTCCAGTACGCCTGTCATCTTCAAGTTCAGTGCGGATGACATGCCTATTCTCATTCTTTCGGCAACTGCTGACCAAAGTCTTCCGGGATTGGACAAGATCCTTGACGATAAGTTAACCACGCCTCTTGCCCGTGTGAAAGGAGTAGGTACAATCTCCGTTACCGGTGCGCCTACCCGAGAAGTACATGTCTATTGTGACCCTCATAAGCTTCAGGCTTACGGACTTTCGCTTTCGACGGTGTCTTCCATCATATCATATGAGAACAAAAATATCCCGAGTGGCAATATTGACATAGGTTCAGAGACATATTCTCTTAGAATCCAGAAGGAGTTTAATGATCCGTCCGAGATTCTGAGCGTGGTGGTAGGCTATGCCGATGGCAATGCTGTGTATTTGCGTGATGTCGCCGAGGTTATTGACGAACCTGCGGAGAAAGAGCAGCAGGCATTTACCAACGGAGCACGTTCTGCCCAGATTGTCATACAGAAGCAGACTGGGGCTAACACTGTGGATGTTATCAACGGCATCAAGGAAGAACTTGTTTCTATTCAGAAAACGCTTCCTTCCGATATCAAGGTTGAGACTGTAATCGATAGCTCTGACAACATTATCAATAGTATCAACACCTTGAAGGAAACTATCATCATTACCTTCATCGTTGTGATGCTTGTGGTCTATGTTTTCCTTGGAAGATGGAAGGCGACCTTGATCATCGTGCTGTCTATCCCTATCTCCCTTCTTGCATCTCTCGTATACCTTTTTGCTACAGGTAACACCCTGAATATCATATCGATGTCAGCACTTTCCATCGCTATCGGTATGGTTGTGGACGATGCTATTGTGGCACTCGAGAACATAACGACGCATCTTGAGCGAGGTGAAAAGCCTGTAGAGGCTGCTGTACATGGAACGGAGGAAGTGGGTATTTCCCTCGTTGGATCAATCCTCACGATGCTTTGCGTGTTCCTGCCGCTTACCTTGGTATCTGGAATGTCTGGTATCATGTTCCGTCAGCTTGGTTGGATTGTCAGCATCATCATGATTGTATCTCTTTTGGTCGCTATAGCTCTCGTGCCTATGATGTGCTCGAGGATGCTTACCAATGAGAATAAGTCAAGCAAACTCTATACAATACTCTTTACCCCTATTGACAAGAGTCTCAACTGGATATCAGAAGTATACGCCAAGATAATCAACTGGGCCGTGCGCCATCGCAAGACTGTTATCTTCGGTGCATTCGGTATTTTCGTGCTTGTTGTAGGCCTTCTTGGCCCGCATATCAAGAGCGAGTATTTCCCTCATGCTGACCAGGGGCGTCTTACGGTGTCTATAGAGCTCAATGCCGGGACTTCCCAGGAGGTTACAGGCCAGTTTGCTGAGAATCTCTATCAGAGGCTTGTCAAGGAAGTACCTGAGATGAAGGTATGTAGCTATACTTTCGGACAAGCAGATACAGACAATGCGTGGGCAAGTATTCAGACTAACGGATCCAATGTCATTTCGATGAATATCAACCTCGGAAGTATGGAGCTCCGAAAGCGTTCTGCCAGCCAGATAGCAGATATCATTCGTACTGACCTCAGGGAATATCCGGAAGTCCACAAGGCTACTGTAACTGAAGGCCAGGGCGGGACCGGTGGTGCAGCTACAGTCGATGTTGAGATCTACGGATACGACTTCGAGACTACTGATATGGTAGCCCAGGAGATTCAGACGAAATTGCTTGCCAATCCGGCATTTGCACAGGTAACTCTCAGCCGTGACCAGTATACCCCTGAATATCAGGTCGATTTCGATAGGACTAAATTGGCTGTGAACGGACTCAATTCCACTACTGCCGCTGCGGCGGTAAGTGCAGCGATGAGCGGTACAGTCGGCTCCTACTATAGGGAAGAGGGCGAAGAGTACGATATAAGGGTACGCTATGCTCCCCAGTTCAGGACCTCTGTAGAGGATATTGAAAATATAATCGTCTATACTCCTGCTGGCAATGCTATTAGGGTCAAGGATCTTGGAAATGTCATCGAGACTGTTGTGCCTCCTATGATCGAGAGAAAGAATAGGCAGAGGATGATTACTGTATCAGGCGTCATTGAGGACGGCTATGCTATGAGTGATGGTGTAGCAGCCGCAAGAGAAGCCATCGACAATACCTCAATTCCGTCAGAGCTATCTGCTGTCATTGCCGGTGACTATGAAGACCAGCAGGATATGTTCGGAGCTCTCTTGACTCTGATGGTGCTGATTGTCATTATGGTATATATGGTGATGGCATCTCAGTTCGAGTCTTTGATGAGTCCGTTCGTCATAATGTTCTCCCTGCCGTTTGCCTTTGTAGGTGTCATTCTCGGTCTTTGGCTGACAGACACCGCCCTTGGGGTCATGGCCATGATCGGTATCCTCATTCTTATCGGTATTGTAGTTAAGAACGGTATCGTGCTTATTGACTACTTGATACTGTGTCGTGAGAGAGGAATGGGCATACTTGACGCTTCTGTAATGGCAGCAAGAAGCCGTCTGCGTCCTATCCTTATGACAACCCTTACCACCGTGCTTGGTATGATACCGATGGCTGTCGGTACTGGAGAGGGTTCAGAGATGTGGAAATCTCTCGGTATGACAGTTTGCTGGGGTCTATCCATCTCCACGGTTGTAACCTTGATTCTCATCCCTACCATGTACTGCGTCTTCGCTACAAGGCAGGAGAAGAGAAAGGCTCGCAAAGCAGCCAAGGCACTTGCCGAGGCAAAGTAGATCTTAATAATTAGTGAAATGAAAGCATTATTCATATCATATAACCAATCTTACAATGAGGAGATCAACGATGTTCTCGATGCGCACAAGCAGAGAGGCTTCTCCCGTTGGGAAGGCATAGACGGCCGAGGCAGCATAGATGGTGAGCCTCATTACGGAAGCCATGCATGGCCGGTGCAAAACAATGCGATCCTTGCTATGGTCGAGGATTCCAGCGTGGAAGGCATCATGCGTGACCTCAAGGCCAAAGACGAGGCTACCCCGAAGCTTGGCCTTCGTGCTTTCGTCTGGACCGTCGAGCCCGGTTTCTGATATTGGGCTTCGCCGAATATA
>DJOF01000016.1 GCA_002439585.1 Bacteroidales bacterium UBA6445
TGCTCTCGTTTTTTGCTATATTTGTCGAATTAAACACCAAAAAATGAGTGAACATCTGACACATCTTAAAGAGTTGGAAGCGGAGTCTATATATATTCTTCGTGAAGTGGCCGCCCAATTTGAGAGACCTTGCATACTTTTTTCCGGCGGAAAGGATTCTATAGTTCTTACTTATCTTGCATATAAGGCTTTTTATCCGGCCAAGATCCCTTTCCCACTAGTTCATATAGATACAGGACACAATTTTCCTGAGACTATTGTGTATCGTGACGAGCTTGTTAAAAAACTCGGTGCTGACTTGATTGTCGGCTATGTTCAGGATTCGATTGACGAAGGAAAAGTCAAGGAAGAGACAGGTTACAATGCCAGCCGCAACAAGTTGCAGACCGTAACTCTTCTTGACACTCTTGCAAAATACAAATTCGATGCTGCCTGCGGTGGTGCCAGAAGAGACGAGGAGAAGGCCAGAGCTAAGGAGAGGATTTTCTCTCACAGGGACGAGTTCGGTCAGTGGAATCCAAAGAACCAGCGCCCGGAGCTCTGGGATATATATAATGGCATGAAGAATCCTGGGGAGCATTTCCGTGTTTTCCCGATTAGCAACTGGACAGAGATGGATGTATGGCAGTATATCTATCAAGAGCATATTGAGTTGCCGAGTCTTTACTATACACATCTTCGCAAGGTTTTCTACAGGGATGGTCAGTGGCTTGCTGCCGAGCCTCCCATTATCCTGCGACGTCCGGAAGAGAAAGTCGAGGAGAAAGAGGTTCGCTGCCGTACAATCGGAGATGTTACATGTACAGGCCTGACGCTTTCCCATGCACATAGCGTAGAGGATATAATTGACGAGATTGCCTCATCCAGGGTTACGGAGAGAGGTGGACGTGCCGATGATAAGAGGTCAGAGACAGCCATGGAGGATCGTAAGAAGGCTGGATATTTTTAGACATTTTCCTTTAAGGGCAGACTTCTCTGGTATTTACTGACTTTAGTGTATCGGTCTCCAGAGTTTTCTGTGATAAAGCCGGCGGTGTATGCCAGTAATGGTGGTCTTACCGCTTCTTGGATAATATTACAATACTGAAATACAATGGAACATAACAATAAGGGATATCTAGATATGCAGCTTCTTCGCTTTACAACAGCAGGAAGCGTTGATGACGGCAAGAGTACGCTGATAGGCCGTCTTCTGTATGACTCGAAATCTATCTTCGAAGACCAACTTGAGGCTGTGGAAGAGGCTTCAAGAAGTAGGGGCAACGAGGAAGTCAATCTCGCTCTTCTGACTGATGGCCTTAGGGCGGAGAGAGAGCAGGGAATTACTATTGACGTGGCATACAGATATTTCGCCACTCCAAAGCGCAAATTCATTATTGCTGATACCCCAGGTCATATACAATATACCCGTAATATGGTGACCGGAGCGTCTACAGCAGACCTAGCCGTCATACTTGTAGATGCAAGGCACGGAATCATGGAGCAGACTGTAAGGCATTCATATATTGCCTCACTTCTTGCCATCAAGGAAGTTGTGGTCTGCGTCAACAAGATGGATCTCGTGGATTTCTCGCAGGAGGTATTCGACAAGATTGTAGCGGATTACAAGAGCATGGCCGCTTCGATTGATCTTGGACATGTGACTTTTATTCCTATATCGGCTAAGCTTGGCGACAATGTTGTCAATAAGTCTGATAATATGAAATGGTATACCGGAAAGGCTCTGCTGGATTTTCTTGAGACAGTGCCGCTTCCGCTGCAGGCAGAAGACCTCATGAGGATGCCTGTCCAGTATGTGATAAGGCCTATATCGGACAAATTCCCTGATTTCAGAGGCTATGCCGGTCGTCTTGCCGAGGGAAGCGTAAAAGTCGGTGACAGAGTAAAGGTCTATCCTTCTGAGATGGTATCGAAGGTCACTGGGTTGTATCTCGGAGAGCAAAGTCTTGAGAAAGCAGTATCGACACAGTCTATTGACATGACCCTTTCAGATGATATTGACATTAGTCGTGGTGATGTCATAGTCTCAGAGGACGGTGTCCAACCTATGACCGGACAGGAAGTGGAACTGAATGTTTGCTGGTTTCGCAACTCGCCTATGCAGAAGGGGGGACGTTATATAATAAGACATGCTACCCAGCAGACTCCTGGTATTGTGAAGGCTATAGAATACAAGATTGATATCAATACACGGGAGAAACAGTACGGAGTAGACAAACTTGTAATGAATGACATTGCCCGTGTGCGTATTAAGACAGCAGATCCACTAGTCTATGACTATTACAAAGACAACCGTACCATGGGAAGTCTCATATTTATAGAGGAAGGAACCAATGACACGGTTGGTGCCGGCATGATTGTGCGTGAGGAGAGCGATATCTAAACCGAAATGCAAATGGATTCAGAGGCCTTGGAGCCAAAGTTCTGCGATATGCCGGTAGAAGAGAGAATCAGTCTGGCCTCTTCTCTTAATCAGAAATTCATTGGGCATAGTCCGCAAGAAGCTATAGCGTATTTTTTGTCTGAGTTCCCTTCGTCAACAGCCTTGTCTTCGAGCCTTAGCCTTGAAGATCAGGTGATTACAGATATGATGGCAAAACTGCGCAAGGATGTCAGAATATTCACGCTCGATACAGGTCGGCAGTTTCCAGAGACATACGAGCTTATAGACAGAACTTCTATGCAGTACGGTATCAAGATAGAAGTTTTTTTTCCTGACTACCATAATGTGCAGAAGATGGTTCGCGATCATGGCATCAACTGCTTCTATGACAGTATAGAGCTTCGGCATCTATGCTGTAATATCCGTAAGATAGAGCCTCTCAAGAGAGCACTCCAGGGCGTTGAGGTTTGGGTAAGTGGGCTACGGCGTGAACAGTCTGTAACTCGTGCTTCCATGCAGATGGTCGAATACGATACTGCCGATAATGTGATCAAGTTTAACCCATTGATCCTTTGGACAGAGGAGATGGTGAGGAATTATGTGAAAGCCAATGATGTGCCATACAATAAATTGCATGACAAAGGTTTCCCAAGTATTGGTTGTCAGCCGTGCACCCGTGCTGTCGCCCCTGGAGAGGACATACGTGCTGGGCGCTGGTGGTGGGAGTCTCCCGAGCATCGCGAATGCGGGCTTCATGTAAGGAAATAGTCTGCTCATTTTTTAGATATTTAGAAGCTGTCTTGAGATGGTTACCGAATTTTATTATGAGGAATTTTTCGAGGCAGCCTCGACTTTGGAAGAAGTAGTGTACTGGATGTACCAGGCTGATGACAAAGATGAAAATGGCCGAAAAGTACCATAAGAGAAGAGACGAATCATTTCAAAACAGCTTCATAGTCAGTTATTTCTTAGGCAAAGTTCTATCCGTCCGCGTTTTTGTCAGCGGCTTTGCGGAGTTTTATTCTCTTTAGAGTTTATATCCTACATTTTTTTTAACTTTTTAGTGTTGTAGTATTTTTTTCGATAGATTCTTGTGTGGAGGAGTTCTATCCATCCGCGTTTTTGTCAGCGGTATTTGTCCAAGGAATTCTTGTGACCGATATTTTGCCTATTGGAGAGTCCAACTGCCGTCACTCTCAATTGTAAGAAAATCTGCATTCACGTATCTCAGTCTGACAGTCGCGTCCCATTCGTATGAGTCATATCGTGTCTGATCGAACAGCATAGCATTGACTGTATACCCGTCCGACCAGAAGTCAAATATACTGTCATCTTGAGTACTGAAGTAATAATTGCGACCGTTCAAAGTAGCCTTCAAATGCACGTTCTCCTGTTCGACCTCTACGGACATAAGGCTTTCTTTGAAGCCCGTATAGAAGTTAAATCCAATCCGTGAGGCTTTTACTGGATCAGTCGAATATCCATGGCATAGTACATTGCATGTATACTCATCAGTGTTGAATACGCTTTCGTTTAGGATATTGCCATTCATGTCCATTGCATACACCCTTGTACGTTTCCCATATTGTCCTTCATTTACAGTTGCTGAGATTTCTTCGCCACTTACGAATGAATTCTTCATTGACGAGACATCCGTGTTCTCAAATGAGACTTTTGTTTTGTCTGACAAAAGCCATACTCTTGCCCCTTGCTCTTTACATTCAGGAAGATAGGTGTGAGGAATGTCTGTATGCCCGTAATTTACCTTCAAGTCAGACCCGACAGGAGCCGTGCCTGCATTTGCCACAATGAAGTATCTCTCCTCAGTATCCGACTTCTTTCCAGTAGGCTTGATCTCGACATGCCAATGAGTACGTCTTGAATCTTGGAACAGGCATCCTATCTTAACCATATTCCCTAAATACTCTATATCTCCATATCGTATATCATCATCGCCCTCCTTGCCGTCCATAGTAAGAAGCCTGTAAGATTCGACAGTGTAGTCTTCTCCTGGATTAAGAATATCATATACGAGTTCGTCATTACTTGTCACTCGGTAGTTGGCGGCAATCTGGAATGTCATCCAGATCGCTCCGGATCCTGATGGAACAATCACTTTTTCAGGACAATTTTCTATGTCCTCTATTTTGTTGGGACACATTTCTGGAGTTATGTAATCGTCTTCCCACGGAGCAATATGGTTGATTTTGCAGTTTGAATCATGAGAGCTGTGTGGGCGTTGGCATCTGGGATTATGTATGCTTTTGACAGACTGGTTGTCCCATCCTGTGACAATATTTACTATCCCGACAGGTTCCATGTCAGCAGTCTCATTATAGGCCAAGGCGGTGACTGTACAGCGGTCTGCAATTCTTCCATCCCAATAATAAGCTGTGAGTTTTCCGCTCCTTTGGGTTATTTCCTTCCCTTGAAATAGCTTCAGCTCTTCAGAGTTGAACGATACTCCGGATAAAGATTCGTCTAACATGTAAGTGATTCCATAATGAGGGGAGTTTCCTGTAACCCCTATTATGCAACCTGAATTCCCCTCTAGTCTGTATTCCCGTTTGCTGAAGCGGAATGTTCTGTTGTCTGTAACTATCGGGTCCAGTTTCCAGTAACTCTCCAAAAATCCACCCTCATCTGTAAGGGTAAGAGTCAACGTATATCGTGTGCCCCGTATGACATCAAAACTGTCATAATTGTTCTCTCCGAGATACATTCTATATGTATTTTCGCTCAACAGACCTCCAGAAAGATCAGTGTATCTTCCTGTTATCTCGATATATGTGGGTAGATATCCGTTGACACCTGTGCCCTCCTGAGGAACCTTAAGTTTTGGATCTTTAGTCGGATTACTGACTAATTTGCCGCAAGCGTTTTCCAAGCAATAGAACCGAACAGGAGCACCTGCATTGAGAGATACGATATCCGTCCCTGAGGCATGGTCTCCATCAGCCACTTTCGACGGTTGATTGTCAGCAAAGGCGTCCGGTCCTCCGAAAGGGCTGGTCTCAACCGGTGTCTGCCTTAGCCTCAGGCTTTCAACATTGAAGGTGCCGTGCGAGAAGTCTTTTATTACCCTTAGATCGTATCTGGCAGGAAGTCTCATGAAGTGCAAGGTGATGGCGGATCCTATGCTCACGTCAACCGGGCCGCAGACCATAGGAATACCTTTGGCGCCCGATGCCTCTGCTATATTATATGAGACTCTGATTCCGAATAGCTTCTCTTCACTGTCACCTATAGCCATAGAACTTGACAGATCATCGGTATTGAGAAGGGCATAGAGACGGTAGTTCCTGCCGTAAATGCCTGATATCAGAGGCGATCTGTTTCCAGACATGTCGAAATGATATGACTTCTCAAGGCAGTATGTTCCATTGGGTGATTGTCCGAACTGAAAGACCGTCATCGTTTTTATTGCGTTTTCATATGCATCAAGTTCTTCTTCAGTTCCGATGCAAGAGTTGGTTGATATTTCGCTCTTGCAAGTGTGAATCATTGCCTGTCGACCTGTCATGGGCTCATCGTCGATTACAACTTCAATCCTTGCTGTTGCTAAGTGCTCTTCTTCACGATTTTCGTTTGTGCATGAAGAAATAGCGCATGTTACTGCCAGGATATAAAGCAGTTGTCGTACAGAAAGCATCTGCGGTATTATAGATTGTTTCATTGAATTATAGTTTGATTCGTGTAGTTCTCGGCTGGCTCGCCTGTTCTCATATCTCAACATCGTATATTTCTCCTTTCTGCCATGGAATAATAGTTATGCCCACGGTACCTCTTATGTGATCTATCAATATGATCATGTCATCAAGGTCTTGCTTGTACCAGTCATACCCAATACTCTTGAGTTGAGCTTGTATGTCGATCTCATCTATATCTCCGTTAGAATTCCGTACAACTATGACAAACTTGTCTTCCGGCTTCATCCTCGGTACATTGAATACGCCACCGTCTTTACTCATATTCAGGCTGATCCTCCAGGTCCCTGGAATAGGCACCATGGAGACGAGGTCAATGCCACCGCAGGAAGTCTCGACAGAATAGCTCTGCTTGCCGACCATTTCACTGTTTTCGCTGATAACAAGTCGGGCAACAGCAAAATGACGGTGAAGCACTACTGTATCTATCGCGGATTCTCCGCGGCAATCGACAAGATCGGAGTAAGCCCATAATGGGTTAATCACATTCTCATTATTGTATAGAATCATTTCTTCGGTAAGCCCATCAGGCTCTATTCCTGTGAAAGCAAGAGTCCAAAGGTGATCTCTAGGAACCGCGATCTCATGTCTCATGTACAAGACAACAGATTCAGAAACCGCCTGCTTCCACCGATCCATCAAAACTACGTTCACCTTCTTATCTATGCTAAAGGTATTATCAACAGTCAACTGCAGCCAGCACGGACAGTCTTGACGGTCTTCTTTGATTGAACATCCTGCCATGATAAATAGGATAATGGCAGTATATGATAGTGTATTGCGGATAGTCATGCTCGTTGTCTTCTTGCTTTGTAAAATCTTCCGTCAACCTTGGCGTATGAAGTCAAGGTTGAGGGGTTCAGATTTTGATGTCGCCACAGTGTAGCCATTTTTTCATGGGAACAGGCTAAGTCTTTCTCTATATTGTCTCTTCGTATGATGCTCCTGTTTTCCACCCTTCAATGCTTACCGATACCTCGGCTGCTCCTTTATCAACAGGATTGTTCGGGTCCAGTGAACCTATACTGGAGACCGTAAGGGCTACTGAGTATGAAGTGTTGCGATCTATGATGGCATTGTCTAGAACTATAGGATAGTAGAAAAGAGCCTCATTGACAATTGCAGCGATGACAAGGACACTTCTTTGAGGTGAGAATGATGGTGAGAATCCGCCGGGAGCAGTAGTGCAGGAATTGGGGTAACAGTATAATAGCAGGGGATCTATAGGATCATGACTGGATCCATTGACTACTTTGAAGTCTGTTTCCCTATATGTCAATTCCGGACAAGAGGCAGTGTATGCTACACCGTCTATGATATGACTTTCTACAAGAGGTGTCTCGTCCATTCTACCTTCTTGGTTGTACCAGGTGTTCGTTGAAGCGATTCCCGAGAGATTCTGATTCCCCACTACATTGGCAAGAAATACTCTTTTGATCTGTATGTCCCCATAAGAAGAGGGAAGCTTGTTGCTGATGCTCTTTAGAGTGATTCTGGCTACAAGACGGCTTACTGGTACAGAGCAATTGACACTTCCTGAAGATACGGAGCATGTCGTTTTGCCTGCCATTACGAAACCATTCGAGTCTGACGTGCTGTTTGCAGAGAGATCTACCGCAACGGCCTCCAAGTCGGAAATGGTTGCAATATCCGAAAGATCTGGACCGTTTACAACGGCATATACGGTCTTTATGCCTGATGTGATAGAAAGCTCACCCGAGAGTTTGGACCCCAAATCTTTGTAATAGTTGATTTTTCCGTCATCACCAAAGATCAGCACTTGCACATTGTTTACCTTAGTCTCGTAGCTACGAGCTGTTGTGTATGCTGTTACGGACTTTGTCTGACGTCCATCTTGCGGAGCAATGCTGACTAGAATTGTCCCATATTCAGAAGTTCTCATTGATGGTAGGTGCTGTTTGTTGCATGCAGCTATTGCTATGCCTGTGAGAAATAAAGCAATTGTCTTCTTCATTTTAGTGTGTGTTAATAGTTATTATTGGTTGTCTAAAGATCCTCATTATTAAGCTTGTAAGCCTTTATGAGAGCTGATATCTCAGGGTCCAGATTGCCACGGTGCCTGTAAGAGTTGTCTGTGCGGCAGGCATCAAGATAATGCCTTACTGCTTTTTCTCTCTCTCCTCTTCTTGAATATAGAATCGCCAGTAAGTAATGTATCTTGGCTGTTTTTGTCATTGGCTCGAGAATCCCGATTGCACTCGCGTTGTAGTCGAGCAGGCAGTATGCCAAGGCTGTATTGTAGTCTCCATAAGGCCGGAGTATAGTAAGGGCTGTCTTGTAGTCCATCTCGCTAATGGCCCGAACTCCGCGCATATAGGCTGTATCGGGTTCTGTCGTATGTATCGTATCTTTGACCATTCCCTTGCGGTGTAGGTGAAGGTCAAATCTCACCATGCGTAAGTAGGGATACATCTCTTCTCTCAGCCTTCGGTAATATGGCATCCCTGACAGAGCTTTCTCCCTTTCGTCATTGTCTGTAATCAGCCTGATTGCGAAGTATGCTTCCTTTTGGGTTTCAGTCATCAGAGTGTCATTGCGTATCATGAAATCCAGCAAAGTCCAGTTCTCGGGTATATTCTTAGGTATGAACTCTATATCATGTATATCCGGCTCGTTTTCCAAGAATATTTCCCCCTCATGGTCGATTGATACACCTTTTTCGAGCTTCATGGAGTCAGAGAATTCTTTCATCCATTTTCTGAAATATTCGCATACGCTTTCAGACCGCTTTAGCGACAGCCTCTCATTGTAATTCCAACTGCCTTCCGGAGAGCAGCCTGCAGTCACTACAATAGAATCAAGATCATATTCTATGTTCTGCAGGATTGCAGCAAGATTATCCCTTACTCTTCCTGTCTCTTCTTTATTGTGTCCTAGAGATAAGTCTACATTGCTCTGTCCTGATCCGAATTCTATATAGCATGCAGTGCTGGCATCGGCTCTTCTATCTATCACTTTTTCAAGGTAACGGGTGGAAGAGTCAATTAACGCTGCAATCGAACTTATATAGAAAGTAAGAGGCTCTCCGCCAGAAATACTATATACGCGCCTGTCTTCTTCCCAGATCTCTCCTGACAATGCTATGTCTACTCTCTTGAGCTGTGGGCGAGAGGCTATAGTCTGCACATAATTGTATATGAGATCGCCGTCGGTATCAGTTATTACGGTGTCGAGTCTCACACCTTCTGTAGTGATAGGGGATTTTACATAATGCCGATACATTTTTTCTCGTTTGGCTTTGCGCTTTTCGTTGTGGCGTACAGCTATGCGGTTGGTATAGTGCTCAATCGCTTCGCGCTCGGTCGCTCCGTACAAGGAAGCAAACTCCTCGTCCGTTATTTTTGTAGAATCGGTCTTCATGGCGTATAGAGAGGGAATATTGCGTCTTAGAAAGATTTCAAGTTGCCTTACATCAATGAACTTTGTCGAGTCACCTATGATTGTTGACAAGAAACGCTCGTATTGCTGATAGCCTCTTAGCTGAGCTTTTCTATAGCCCCGCCCTGTAATTGTAATTCCATCGGATCTTATACTGTCACCAAGGACGAATATGTCTGGATGTAGGCGTAGCTGCCATCGACTGTCAATCAGAAATTTTGGTACAATAATCTGGAACTCCAAGTTGATCTTACCGTGTCTGTCGGCTACATTGCGGAATCGTGCCGTCACATAAGCTGCGTCAAGAATCTCGTTTGCAACCATCTCTCCTCCTTCATCTTTTATGGCGTTCATAATGATGAATTTCTTTCCGTCCTTATCGGTGACCATGAGTGTGTCCCTATGTGTCTTCCCGATATCATATTCAGCATGAAATGAAGTTTTGTCTTCTGGCAGGCGGAGCATATCCGGTATCTCTATAAGGTTAAGTCTGCGGACTTTCTGCTGAGTACCGCATCCTACCGCAATTACGACAAGAAACGTTATTGCAGTAAGAACTGAGAACTTAAGATAACTTCTTCTCCTTGTGAATCTCAGAATATCCATATCACAGACGCAATTATGCTAGAAGGCAGGATAAACCACTTTTTGCCCGAGTCAGTGACTTTCCCACATTGCGGGCAGGCATAGGCTGTATATAGTGTATATCCTCCCCAGAGAGAAGCCCCGAATTCAATATTGAGATGTTCATGCAGCATCATCGTATAGCCACCAGATAAGGCAAGTCCGAACGCGTCGCCCTCTTCCGTCCTCTGAGTAAAGAGCCCTCCCCGGTTGTACTCCTGGTATTGGCCGGCCAATCCTGTCCACCATCCGGAATATATATGCCACGGCCACCACCGCACACCTGCAGAGTATGTCTGTTGGCGCATCTGGAACTGATTGTCGGCATCATCGTCCATGAAAGTCCACGGATTGTATCGTAATTCTGCATTTACCGATACATGTCGGGCAATAGCGATACTGGCTGAGGCATTGACAGTACCGAATAGAATCCAGTCAGCACCGTTGGTTCCGGCAGACCATTTTTGAGCAGTACACAGATATGGTGCAAGTATTAGTGCCGCAAATATTAGAGTTCTCAGTTTCATGTTCATAGGCCGTTGGATCTTGCCTGGCCATTGCCGCCTCTTTTGTGCCCCAGGGCATCCGTGTTCAGTACGCTTTCCGGTTCACGTCACCCTATAGCTTCAGGACTCTCTGTTGTGGGATGAGCATCTCTTGGGGAAGAGAAGTTGTTACGGAGTCCGGTAAACTGTAAGGTATGCAGTTCACGCGATGCCTTCGGTGATATTATGAGTGCGGCAACGGCTGTATGCAAGAATGGTAGAATGAATATATTACAATTCAGGGGAAGGTTCACTGCATATCTCAATTCTGTTGGCAAGCACCTCATAATATTGCTTGTCTGTCCCGTCTGCACCGGAGAATTTCTGATATCTCACTCGTCCGTAGACATGTGCAAGAGTCCCTTTGCCGATTTTGCTGAAATCAGGCATTCCCTTTCCGTTCCATGCTGTTATATTGTGCCATGTGGTCTCTATTACAGGGTTGCCATCTTTGCTCTTGAATACGTAGTTAGTCGCAAGCGAGAACCTTATGACATCATTGTCACCCACATGCTGGATCTTTACATTCCCGACATTGCCTTTCAGTTCGATTCTGTTTAGCTGTTCCATGATATTAAGTTATTAGTTGTTGACGACCCAAGGCCTTTCCTCAAGTCTTGCCGCAAAGTAAAATGAAATATTCACGCGAATCCGGAAATTAAAAAAATCGAATGTGCTCTTTTTATGAATCTTGTGTATCCTATCTGTTAAAAAATAATTTTGTCCTATTTAAAATTATTCTTAATGATTAAGAATCATAAAAATCTTCTGATAGTCTGATACTTTTGACTTCTAAGAACGAATTTTATCTCCATCTTTAGCCCTGAATTCGAGAGGAAAATAAAACCGCATATTATGGCAAGATACAAGATTATCGAAGATGAATTTCTCCAAGACAGGTGTCTGGCGTGTGGAGAAGCATTCTATTGGCGTTCAAACAAGAAGTTCTGTTCTAGAGAATGCAGAACAAAGTATTACAACCGTTTAGCTCTGGAGACGAGAAATATAAAGCACCATGTAAATTCAATACTGAAGAAGAACTATTGCATCCTGACTGGCCTTCTTCATGACAAGAGGACAACCGTATCCATAGTAGATCTGATGGCACTTGGTTATAGCTTTGAGTTCGTAACATCTCACAGTAAATGCAATCACAAAGATCATTATGGCTGCTTCGACATAATGTATATACGGACGCCTTGCAGGATCTACAATATCCGGAAGGTAGACTCTTTATAGAAAAGATTGTACCTTTGTCTCTCATCGTCTGGACCGGTCCGCCTTAATGATCTGTTGTCGGCGAATATGATCACCTATTTACAAGTTGACAATTCTATACATGAATGCAATGGAAAACAAAGGATTCCCTTTCGACTCCTCTCTCCCTTATGGAGCCCCAATGTTTGACATGATATATGTAGAAGACTATCCCGAAGCCTTCAGACTAGCCATATCGGAAGGAAAGTCAGCAAAGGAGAAGATCGCAACATGCGCGGAAGCCCCTACATTTGAGAATACCATAGTCGCACTTGAGTATGCTGGAAGTAAGTTAGATACCCTGTCAGGTATATTCTACAACCTTTTGGAGGCCGACAGTACTCCTAGATTGCAAGAGATTGCGGAAGAGGTTGCCCCACTGATGACAGAATATAATATTGCTGACAAGCGCATCTTTGCAAGGGTCAAGGCTGTGTATGACAAGAGACACGATCTGGGACTGACCCCTGTGCAGATAAGGCTTACTGAACAGCATTACCGCTCCATGATGAGACACGGTGCAGGCCTTGAAGGAGAGCAGAAGGCTGAATATGAGAGTTGTGAGGCGGAATTGTCTGTACTGGCCCTGAAATTCGGAGCCAATGTTCTCTCTGCCACCAATTCTTATGAACTGCATATCACGCGGGATAAGGATGTGGAAGGATTTCCAGATTACCTGTTGGAAGCTGCGGCAACTACTGCAAGGGAGAAGTGTAAGGATGGTTGGGTGTTTACCCTTGATAGGCCGAGTTACGGCCCTTTTATGCAGTATTGCCGTAACTCTGTTCTGCGTCACAAGATGTATATGGCATTTGCTACAAGGGCTGTAGGGGGAGAATATGACAATACCTCGATTATAAGACGTATAGTAAGCCTTAGGCGGAAAATAGCCTCTCTTCTCGGATATGATTCCTGGTCGGATTATGTATTGGCGGAAAATATGGCACATGATACTGATACGGTGAACAGATTTCTCTCCGGCCTCACTTCCGCCACCATGCCTTATGCCAAGGATGAGATTGACGGGCTGCTTGTCTTTGCATCAGCTCGTGGATACCGTGAACCAGTTATGCAACCTTGGGATCTTCCATTCTGGGCTGAACGTATGAGAGAAAAGAGATTTACCTTGTCTCAGGAAAAGCTCAAGCCGTATTTTCGTTTGGAGAACTGTGTTGATGCCGTATTCTCGCTAGCGACACGTCTTTACGGAATTACATTCGATGAGTTGCACGACTTGCCTGTCTATCATCCGGATGTAAAGGTCTATGATGTCAAAGATACAGACGGGACGCATCTGGCTTTGCTGTATACGGACTTCTTTCCGAGGCCGAGCAAGAGGGGAGGGGCCTGGATGACCGAATTCTCCGAGCAGAGAGTTGAAAACGGAACAGACAAAAGGCCAGCAGTAAGCATAGTGATGAATTTCACCAAGCCTACCCCTACAAAGCCATCTCTGCTTACCCATGATGAGCTTACAACTCTTCTGCACGAGTTCGGTCATGCACTTCACGGCATATTCTCTAAAGGAATATATCCATCGATGACGGGCACAAACGTTGCCAGGGATTTTGTGGAACTCCCGTCGCAGATCATGGAGAATTGGGGCTTTGAGAAAGAGTTCTTGCATGGTTTTGCCAAGGATTATCGTACAGGGGAAGTTATCCCTGATAGTCTTGTGGATAGTATAGTGGCATCTAAGAATTATCTCTCAGGATATTATCAGCTTCGCCAATTAGATTTCGGTATTATTGATATGGCCTGGCATGGCAATGATGAGCTTTCTTCAAATGAGAGGGTTGAGGACTACGAGGCACGCGTTCTGCGTCCGTATAAGGTCCTTCCATATGTCCCAGGTACATGTACATCAGCTTCTTTCGGGCATATATTCTCTGGTGGATACTCGGCTGGGTATTATTCGTACAAGTGGGCTGAAGTTCTGGAGGCCGATGCTTTTTCTCTGTTTGAGCAGAACGGAATATTCAACCGACAGACTGCCACTTCGTTCAGAGATAACATTCTCTCCAAAGGTGATTCGGAAGATCCGGCAGTTCTTTTCAGAAGGTTCAGAGGAAGGGATGCAGATCCTCGGGAGCTTATGAAAAAGCTTGGCCTGGCATGATTGCCGGACCAAGCTTGAATGATCAACAGTTTCATCGTGCAAGACCAAGCTATGATATCTGCAGGCTACCTGGAAAACAAGTAGGATGACATGTCGTAGGTTTTCAGATCCGCCTGAGTAGCTGTTCTAAAACAACGAAAGAGTGTTGCTGCTGCGGTATCTTTGGCCTATACTGTCTGCATTGATTGTGATTCGGTTGCGTGTGTCTGTGTGAAACTACTGCCTGCGATTGAGCCGTTAGCTATCTGAGTGTGATCCTTCTGACATCTCCGAAAGTACCGTCTTTGTCTACGGATACGGCAGCGAAGACAGTTTTTGATCCTTCAGGAAGTAGGACTGCAATCTCTTTTTGGTCTTGCAATCCCTTTGAGGCCAATATCTTTGTAACTTCCCTATCGCTGTAAGATGCAAGACTTTCAAATGTGCCGCAGTACCAGTGCCAGGTATCATGTGATGGTGTCATGCTCACCAAGGCTGCCCTTTGTCCAGCATATTCCGCATTTACAGTACCTCCGTCAACTATTCTGTAACCTGCGGTAACTGATGCTGAAGAGCCGACTTTCATAGGTGGAGTGGAAAATTCTGTAGAGAAAATACCTGTCGTGACACCTTTCTCAGTATAGCCGAATGCGTAGGCGATATATTTTGTATTCTCGTCCAGCATTCTGCTAGCATCGAGCAGGTGGTCACCTGAGGTAAGATAGTCCTTTAGAGAGTTGCCGGTATTCTTGATTACATAGTCTATGACACCGTCTTCGCCCAAGGAACTGAAAGTCTCATAATCCATGCAGTCAGTGAAATACGTTTCAGTCTTGTCTGTTGGCGTGAAGCGTACCGTGGCACTGTTGAAACTTATGTCACTCACCCCGATTTCGATTGAGAATGCGTCCTCTCTCCCAGAAGTCCGGAAAGTAGTCTTATATACCCCAGTTGTACCTTTCCCTTCAGTGTCCATTCCGAAAGCGAACAGAATATATATACAAGAAGGCTTCAGTTCCTTTATAGTCTTGACCGTCTTGCCGGTATAAAGGAAATCGGAAAACTTCTTGTCGGGATAGCCACCGAGATGAAAGATTTCTACTGCCCTTTCTATAAGGTCTGCCTGTGAATCTATGATACCCTCATCACCGCCATATCCCTGATATTCCTCTTCTGTGAGGCAGTCATAGAAGTACGTAGCGGATTCATCTGCAGGCAGGATGCTTATCTTGGCCCACGAGCTTGATGTTTCTGCTATCTCTAAAGTAAATGCCTCATTACCTACAGGGACAATATCCTCTTTTTTGTGCTCATCACCGCAACCGGCCAGTAGCAAAGCTGCCGATATGTATGCAAAGCACGTGAGTCGGCTGGATACTGTATCGAAAGATCTGAACATTGGTATTTTAGTTATACTCATTAGAAAGCATACATTGCTCTTATATATACAGTTCCTGCTTCAGGGTCGTCTTTGAAATCACCATAGCTAGTCACATTGTCTCTGTAGATATATACAGTAAGGGCTTGGCTGTAGTCATCCTCGCTTTCTGTTGATGTCCAAAGCGGATCCATTCCTGTAGGAAGGGCATCGCCTCCCTTAGATGCAATCACAGGATCTATCTTCGCTTTGTTTGCCAGAATCTCCTTAGCCTCGGCATATGCCGGCAGATACCATCCGTCTCCTTTTTCTACGCACCATTTGAATGCTGGGAAGCGATCGAGTGCTGCGTCCAAGGATTTGACTTTGTCAGTATTCGATTTACCGTCTTCTTCGCTAGTAGCTCCAGTGTTGTAGGAACCTGTGGCCCATAGCCCGGAACTTTGGTCCAAAGACATGATCTTGCCATGCTGCTTGTCCTCGCTTACAATGACCACGATACCCTTGACACTTCCTTCTTCATAATAGTCTCCGATATTCCATGTTGTTGCATTTGGATCAGTTACGTTGGCGATGCATTCTGCCTTCATGTTTCCGGCAGTAGCCGAGATTGTTGCTGTGCCTGCTTTCAGCCCTGTGACGAGGCCTTCATTTGTGACGGAAGCTATCTCAGGATTGGACGAAGTCCATGTGATGGTCTTGTCGGTTGCATTGTCAGGAGTAATAGTGGCGGTCAGAGTAATACTCTCGCCTCCAACGCTCAGATCTATTGAGGTCTTGTCAAGAGAAATCCCTGTTATGGGTACATTTACAGTAACTTTGCATTCGGCGGTGAATTCTCCACACTTTGCGCTGACAGTGGCCTCTCCTGCTCCTACCGGGCTGACAAGTCCGTTTTCATTTACAGTTGCTACAGCGTCATTGGAACTTGACCAAGTCACGGTCTTGTCTGTAGCATCGTCAGGAGCGACCGTGGCTACGAGAGTGATACCGTCATCTCCAATATTGAAAGTCAGATGGTCCTTGTCAAGACTTATGCCCGTGGCTGGCACGCTTACAGTAAGGTAGCACTCTGCCCTTACCTCTCCAACGGTTGCCGACACGACAGCCTTTCCTACTTTAAGCGCAGACAATAGGCCTTCTTGAGTAATAGTGGCAATATCTGTGTCTGAACAGTCCCAGACGATCGAGTCATAGTCTGCATTTTCCGGAGTGATGACAACGGTCAGTTGTTTCTCCTCCCCAGGAGTCATGACAAGTTCTCCTCCTTCCTGGATCTTGACGGTGCTTACATCTACGGTGTTCTCGCACGAAAGTGCCGCAATGCATATCGCTGCGGCCACTGCGATGAGTGATAATGGTTTGGTCTTCATGTCTGAATGTGTTTGTTTTTTGCCGCGATTTACTTTTCTTTTGTGTGCGGCATACTTCACAAAAATATAAAAAATCTGGAGAAATGGTATTAATCAATAGCTCGTTAATTTTATAAGTTTTACGCTGCAGCGCGAACACCGTATAATCAGTCAGCCAAGATGAAGTTTTCTTTCCCAGCGCCGATTTCGAAATGAAGACGGGCTATCCCCATATCCATCATTGAATAACCGAAGATGGACCTCCCGGCTTGCGAAGCACGTTTACTGTTCTTGAATGAAGCGCCATATTTTTACTTCATATTTCGTCTGTTCAGGTTCACGAACTTGGTCTCCCTATAGTGGCATCCGTACAATTCGTTGGAACAGGTGAATATCGGTAACACTAAATATTTTTTGAAAAGTCATTAAGAGCGTCAATTATGGAGTTTACCCAAAAGTCAACATTATGTCTGACAGATGGATGTGCTGCCGCAAGAATCAATTTGTCCTTGTGGCGATATTTTGTCAGACTCAATTTTCTATCATCCGACCACACAATTTCGCCATTAACCTGATTATCCATTACATAAGACCCAGCAAGGTCGAAAGTCCCTCCAAAGATAATGACATCGGGGTTGTAAAGCCTAACTTGTTCAACGAATATATCCTTCCAATTGTCATCGAAAGCTTTCATCCATTTATTATCCGACGAACTTGTCAATCCAGGCATCTTGCTCAGGTTAATCCAACATGTGTTCAACAGAACATCTCCCATCTCCGGATCATTCCTTATGTAATCCATTTCGCTATAATGCTTGCCATTGCGAAATCCATAAATTGCGTATATCACTCGTTGCCAGGTCCTATTCGGCCATGCATGATTCTCCGATTGTTTTTTCAGCAACAGTGGAAAATCCCATCCTCCTCCATAAGGGATTATCCGCCCCAGATCGTCTTTGGACGTATCGTCATAAGGCTCTTTCAATACAATCATAATTTTGGGCTTTGTCAAAAGATATGATTTAGCGTCGGTGACTCCGTCATAAATAGGCCATATATTATCTGAACCAATCCCTGACATAAGTTTGTTAGTGATTGCCCGGTTCCATACTTTAGTGGACATATTCCACTGTGCCGCCATCAGCCGTTCCGCCTCCGTCTTCGGATCCAGTATTTTCTGACTAAATCCCTCCTTAGAAGTATACCTGTCAAGATGAATGGGGACGATTGACTTAACCGTCTTACCGCACAGCAAGGCATAGCTAATCTCTCTTGCCGTACTTTTCCCTACATATCCTCCTGGATTGACAACGAAAATCTCGTCTGCCATGTCAATCTTTGATAGATGCATATCATCCAGCATCTCCTTAGTTCCGGCTGTCCACACCTCGTCATCTCCACTGTGTCCGAAGAGGCCGACAGAAATGACGATATTCCCTTCAAGGGTGAGTTCCTTCTGCACGCGAAAAAAGTCATCCTTGAAGCGCGTGCTGCCGCAGAGGGTCACTACTTTGTATTTACCTTGCATAAACGCCGAATTTATCTTACAAGTGTCATCAGCTGGTCAAAGCTGTCAATTTTTCCATAGCGGACATCAGAGGTTGACAACTGCTCGAACAATTTTTCCGCGCAGGCGATTTTTCCGGATTCGATTCCCCGCAAATCGAGTGAGGACATTGAGCCCTTCGTCTCTGCCACAAAATATATATGCTTTACCTTACCTTCTTCGAATGCTATTGCCCAGTCCGGGGAATAATTCCCGACAGGAGTAGGTATGTGGAATCCTTTAGGCAACTTAGCATATACGATGACTTCTTTGGCTGCGTCAAGCTGTTCAACGAACTTTCTCTCGATGCTGTCTTTTGATGTGCCGTCCGTGAACACATAATCCACAATGCTTTTCTTTCCCTCGTAGGCCCTGTCCAATGTGGTATGCTTCTCTTGGGTAAAGATGTCGCTTGAGTACTCGCCATCGACCTGGTTGTAACTTATTCTTTCAACAATAATCGTGGCTTTCTGTTCCAGAATCAAACGAGACACCTTTTGGATAAACTCCTCAGGATTGGCCGCATACATACCAAACTTTGACGGTCTTATCCTGGACAATATCTCTGCGACAGTCTTTCTGGTAAGCTTCGTGTTCGCTGCGACAGCTCCGAGCAAATCATATTTAATCCCCGAGACTCTTCTGGAGCGGAGTGTCTCACGGGATGTCGATTCATTTCCCAGCATACTTCCTTCCTTCAAGTCTTTTCCGGAAAGTGTCTCTCTCTGAATGCCGCTCGTGACCACATAACTCAGTTCGGAAACCACCAGCTCTCTATCAATCGCAGCGACTGCCTTCTCAATAAGTTCAGCGCTGTCGAAGTTGACTTTATAGGCATATTTGTGATTGATCCTGTGCCACAGCTGCTGAAATTCTTTTTTGGAGAAATTGCCGTTCAACTTATTCTCCGGAGTCTGCGGCTTACTTGCATCTTCAATCATGCCGTCAAGGGCATGAGGATCGAATATGCTCTGGACGCGCTTATAGACTTGTTCCGTATATGGCTCAAGGTCGTCTGTCAAAGGAACCAATTTATTATCTGCAAGCGCTTCCCGGAATGTGTCTGTAACACTGCCGTCCTTATGTATGTAATCATTCTGCCTGAGTTGGAAATAAATGTCGCTGGCCATCTCCTTGCTGGCGGTAATGCTCGTGCCGTCAGCCGAAGTGAATATCTTACCGACGAAGAAATCGATGTCCGCCTTTGTCGGCCTGTCGTAAAGGTCCTCGCGAATCTTATTCTGCAGGTCAGAGACAAATGCCGCATACCCTTCCGAAGCGACAACCGTCAGTCTGTTTATCTTCTGCACTTCCTCGCCAAGGACATCGATGTCCTGACGCACTCCTTTTGAGTTGACGCACAGACGCAGCCCTCGTCCGACTTCCTGACGCTTTTGGGAAACGCTGCCGGATTGTCTCAAGGAGCATATCTGGAAGACATTGGGGTTATCCCAACCTTCGCGAAGAGCGGAATGGGAGAAAATGAAACGGACTGGTTCATCGAGACTCAGCAGCCGCTCCTTGTTCTTGAGTATCAGGTCATAAGCCGAAATGTCGTCACTAATGTCGCTGCCCCGCTTCATTTCACTGTTGACGGCATGACCCTTTTTGTCTATAGAGAAATATCCCGAATGAGTCTCATGGGCACCTATGCCGCTGAGATAACTCATATAATCAGGATTGTACAGGTTTGAGCACTCGGATAGCTGCTCCTTGTATTCCTCCTCGAAGATTTCCCCATATCTTCCCAGAATCTGGTTACCCTCTTCATCGTATTTGCGATAATTGGCGACCTCATCGATAAAGAACAAGGAAAGACATTTGATTCCACGCTTGAACAGCTGCGCTTCCTTCCGGAGGTGAGCCTTTATCGTCTCCCTTATCTGGATGCGTGCCTTATATTCTGCGGTCACATTCCCTATAGCTTCCTTGATATGCAGAATCACACCATTACCGAAAGTGACGCTGCAATCAGCCGTATTGAATTGATTGACTTTAATCTCCGATATGACAAATCCTCTGTACTGCTCCATCTCTCCGGAAAGCCAGTACAAGTCGTCTCCTTCGGACAGGTTCTTCAGCACTCTTTTGATGTTTCCACCTTTATTTCGGATTTCAAATTCCAGACGTGCCTGAGGAGCGTGGTCTTTGGATATTATGATGTCTTCCAAATATGCATAGCTGTCGGTTCCCTTCAAGTTCCTCAAGTCAAAACCGACGACCTCAATCTGCTTGACAAGACGCTTGTTGTAGGCATCAAGAGCATCAAGCACATACACCGGATTGTGGGTCTCCTTGTGAGTCGCCGAATAGTTGAGTGTGAAAAGCGGCTTGAACCTTGACAGCGCCGTCTGTGTCGCCGTGCCGCCCATTTTCTGAGGCTCATCCAGAATCACGATCGGACGATTGGCCGCAATCACATCGATAGGACGGCGCGAACCGAACTCGTCACGCTTATCGTAAATGATACGGGCCGCCTTATTGCTCGCGCCCTCCTTCAGGGACGAATTGAACGCCTGAGTGTTGATAATCATCACCGAGATGTCCGCACTCTGTGAGAAGATGTCAATCTGATTCAGATTGTCGGAATTATAGATGAAATAGCGGGCCTTCTTGCCGTACAGCTCCATAAAGTGGTCAACGGTGATGTCGAAACTCTTCTTCACACCCTCACGTATGGCCACGCTCGGCACCACGACTATGAACTTCGTCCACCCGAACTTTTTGTTCATCTCGAACATCGTCTTGATATAGACGTATGTCTTTCCGGTTCCGGTCTCCATCTCCACGTCCAGCTGGCAGTGCCCGAGTTTCTTGACGAGGTCGCTGGATTGCCGGATGTTTTCCGATGCCTGGATTCTGTGGATATTCTTCAGAAGTTCTTCTTCGGAGAGAACGACATCTGCATTTTTATATCCCGTGTCCTCTTCATCGTCAGAAAACTCCAGCTCGCTTGCCTTCCGGGCAAGGTAAGCGCTGCCTTTATCCACCTTGTACTCTAAAGCATCCTGATTGGGCTGACCGTTGAAGACTTCGATAACGCTGTCAACCGCATCAGTCTGGTATTTCTGTATCTTGAATTGAAGTTTCATACTATAATACTTTCGTCACGGTGTCCGGCGCATAAGTCCTGAATATCTGCTCGAAATTTGTCGCCGTACTGTCGTTTGACAGTGACTTGTCGCGCAGAACGGCATACTGAGGCTGCATCTTGGCGATGGCAGTTACAACTTCATCATCGATGTCCATGTCAAAACACGCGACAAGGTAATTGTCCGCCACATTGAAGACCTGTTTCCCGGCAATGACAGTCGTCTCAATCTTGCTGTCCAATGTCGCGCCCAGCTCCAGCATCACCTGGAAGAGAAGGTCTTCCGGAGTCCTATCGTCTTTGACATTGTCCACCTGGTTGAACAGATTGGCCTGTGTTGTGTCGGCTGGCGAATAATACACGTCCTGCATATTCGATGAATCCAGTTTCAGGACACGGAATCCGGTGTCGAGGTTCTGTGTGGTGAGAGGGTTATCCTCCTTGATCTTCCTGCCGGCCCGGCGGATGCGCTCCTTGCCGATTTCGCAGATGTTTTTATAGCCGGCTTTATAGGCTTCACTCTTTTCGTCAGTAAGTTCGGGTAGTTGCACCATAATGAATTTACGATTACCCCCGTCCTCAGCGTTGAGTTGCATCACGGCATGGGCGGTAGTGGCGGAGCCGCTGAAGAAGTCAAGGATAATGCAATCTGTATCGTTTGGAGTAGCCATTTTAATGAACGATAATATAGTTTCCTCATCTTTAGGAAAAGGGAATAGCCCTTTGTGACCGAACAAAGAATCAAGTCTTTTAGATGCACCTCTTCCATCTTTATAAAATACGCTTGCCATTACCTCATATTCTGTTTCTTTTAAGTATCGTTTCAAACATGGAACAGAATTCTCGTCTTCACCAAAATGGATTCTTTTCTCTGCTAATAGTTTTGGAAGATTTTGTATTCCAAAACGCCAACCGCCAGATGGAACTTTGCAAGGTCTCTGATTTATTGGGTGAAGAATATCAAATCTTCCACCAGTTCCAGTTCCTTGGGATATATCACCAGGAAAATAAATTCCTTTTTCATCGACACATTTATAATGCGAGTGAGCTTTCGCGGGTGAACTATCTGGCAGAGATTTATAGAAAGAACGTAGCCTTTTTTCTATTGCATGATTGTCATTGTGGTAGATACCTTTTAGACGCTCATATTCTCTGTAGATTTCTTCTAATCCCGTTTTTTTAGTTTTCCAATATTCGTATGTGGATTTTTTTGATTCGTTGATAGAAACGAGACGATTTCTGTTATATACAAGGCAATACTCGTGATTTATTGCGATTTGCGCAGCCATAGATTTGCGTCCTTGTTCCCAAATTAAACAAGCGACAAAGTTCTCTTTCCCAAACAATTCATCGCAAACCGTCCTAAGATTCCCCACCTCATTATCATCAATTGAAATAAATATCACCCCATCCTCGGTCAGCAAGTCCCTTGCAACCTTGAGCCTCGGGTAAATCATATTAAGCCAATCCGTGTGGAATCGTCCGTTGCTCTCGGTGTTCGTCACAAGACGCCGCCCCTGCTCATCGAACTGCCCGGAGTTTGCAAGGTACTCGGAAGTTGACTCCGCAAAGTCGTCCTCATAGACGAAGTCGTTGCCGGTGTTGTATGGCGGGTCGATGTAAATCATCTTCACCTTGTGCAAATATGTCTCCTTCAGGCATTTCAGAACATCAAGGTTGTCACCCTCGATGTAGAGATTCCTGGTGTTGTCAAAATCCACGCTTTCTTCTCTGCACGGACGCAAGGTCGCATTGATTGGAGAGTTGGCCAGCAAGATTGCCTTTTTCTTGTCCGGCCAAGTGAACTGATAGCGTTCCTCCTTGCCGGAGATAATCTCAGAGGAAAGATTCTGCTGCAACTTCTCGAAGTCCACCTTATGCCTGAGTATGGGACTGCCGTCCGGCTCATAACCAGTGATTGTCTCGGTCACGCAGTCGGGGAACAGCGAGGCTATCTTATCAATGTTTGCCTGCACGCCATCGACGCTTTGCATATTCAACTTTTCCATGGTATTTATAGTTTCTTTTTTAATTCAACTAAGGCTCTGTGCAGCTCGAATTTCTTATTTGGCTGCGTTTCCGCCTGCACTTTTCGCTCAAGGCAGGCGATCTCACTCACTAAAGCCGCCCTCTGTTCAGTCCGGATTATCGCTTCCTTGATGTTCTTTTCTTCGGACATTATACTATCTCCGGCGATTGTTCTTACATACGATTCGTATATACTGTCCATAGTGTCGCCGGACAGAGTGAGACAGGCAGAATCTTCCGGCAGCCAATCGGTACTGAAAGTCTTGATAATCCTGTAATGCTTCCCTGATTCGCTTACCTGCCCCAATGGCTCTTTATAGTTTATCAGAAAGCGAGTCTCCTCTTTGAAGAGGAGAATAAACAGCGTATGACGAGGTATCATCTCATCGATGAAAGAGAATATGTTTTCCGCAAGGTCACGCTCCTTCATCGTCGCGAGGAACACCGCGATTTCGTGCACGTTTTTTCCGTCACGGACATTTATCGTGGAAGGAGCGAGCTTTGCAAGCCACTCTATGCGTTCGATTTTCCGGGTGAAGTTTTCCTTCATCCGGACATTCGCTCCCAAGTTGTCGATAAACGCCTTCTTTGGAACGAGCCTTTCTATGAGCGTCTGCTGCGGAAACAAATCTCTAATCATTTCTTCTCACGTATTATCAGGAATGAAATAAGTTCAAAGTCGTCCAGGCCTTTGATGTCATCCAGAAGGGCAGTTGTCTCGCCTTCGGAGAACAGACTCATTATGTCGGATTCTTCCTTGACTTCGGCAATGCTTTTTACGGCAGTATGCAATAACGCGCTGTAGCGTTCCATCCGTTTTCCGTCGTCGGTTTCCCTGTTGACTTCAGCGCACAGGTCTCTGTCGTATTCAGTCTTTCCTTTGCAGAGGTGACGCATCGTATCCAAAAGATTCTTCGGGTGCAGATAATCGCAAAGGACCTGGCCGTCATCTGCAAGATAAACCATATAGAAAGGATGCAGAAGATTCTTCTTTCCGATGTTTACGGCATTGTTGCGGTTCTTCAGTATGAAGATGACTCCAGGCCTTGCGTGTTCGGAGGACTGGGCAACAGCTTCCAGACCAAACGGCGCATGCTCAATGTCCGGATGCTCCTTCACATAAGACAGCAAATCCATTCTGAACTCATTGAGCCCGAGGTCCATGATGTTTATGCCCGTATCCATGTCCTCGATGTCTACAACTTCCTCCTGAAGCCGTTTAAGCTGTCCAAGTCGATACTGCAAGTCCGCCTCTTCTCCTGCGGACAACGGGTTACCGGTTCCGGCAGCCGTCAAAATTGTGGCCTTCATTCTGCTCTCGACTCTCCCTTTGAGCTTGATGTAGTCGTCGAGTTCCATGTCGGGCCAATAATTGACCAGCTGTATGCAGTCGTTTGTCGAGCCTATCCGGTCAATTCGTCCGAACCGCTGGATAATCCGGACCGGGTTCCAGTGGATGTCGTAGTTTATCAGATAATCGCAGTCCTGAAGGTTCTGGCCTTCACTGATGCAGTCTGTCGCTATCAAGATGTCTATATCTTCCTTCGCATCAGGAAAGAGCGTGTCACGGTCTTTAGACTTCGGTGAGAAGAATGTAAGGATATTGTTGAATCCGGGAGTGAAATTCTTTATCGTGCACTTTCCGTCAGAATTTCCGGTCACAATGGCCGTGTTAAGACCAAGCCTCTCCTTGATTCTGACGGACAGATTCTCATACAAGTATTCGGCAGTGTCGGCAAAGGCCGTGAATATTAGAATCTTGTGATTGTTGTCATTTATCGGGTGCTCGAATTTATGGCGAATATCTTCGATAAGCATCTGAAGCTTGCTGTCATGTTCGGGAGTTATGTCCTTGAGCATGAACAGGAGCAAGTCAAGCTGGGTTTTGTCTGCTTCCAGATCACGCCGCCACGATATGTAGTCCATATCCGCAAGCCTTATGGATGTCTTTTTATTGATGACTATATCGTCTTCGAGTTCAAGGCCTTCGAGGCCAATGTCCGGAATCCGAACGACGCTCGCTGACTTTCTCAGGCCATATTCATCAATCGCGCTTAATACATTGCCAATACCTTCGCGTATCCTCGCAAGTGTGAGTCTGAACGAGTTTACAGAACTCTCAAGCCGCTTTAAAAGATTCGCCGCCATGAGATTGCGAAGTCCTTTCTCACGACCGTCTATTGACAAACCTTCTCCTTCGTAGTCAATGGAATAATCGTCTTTTGCACTTTCCAGCAAGTACAACGAAGGAGTATAGTATGAGAGATTAAGTGAGTTCAACGACTCCGCTATGTCTTTGAAATTTATTGCGGAATCAAGGTCTGTCAGAGCAGGCCGTCTGGATATGGGGGTAAGCCTTTCCGGAAATTTTCCGATGTCTTTCGTGTCATAATACTTCATGATGTGGCTTCGGCTGCGGGCGATTGTGACAGCGTCAAGCACCTGGAAGAAGTCAAAACTCAAATCGGACAATAATTGCTCGGTGGTACGTCCCTCAATCGGAAGCTTAGCCCATCTGTTATAAGCGGTTTGTGCTGCGCGGAAGATGTCATCAATTCCCTTGCCCAGACCCAATGCGTCATTTATAATCTGTGATTTCCCCTCGTATGCCAGTTGGAGCTGGTTTTTCAAATCGTTGAAACGGTTGTTGACAGGTGTGGCGCTGAGCATCAGGACCTTGGTCTTAACGCCGGGGCGAATGACCTTATTCATCAGCCTCTGGTAGCGATTCTCTTTTCTTGGCGGAGTTTCTGTCTCCGGGAAGTCTTCAACCTCGTCTATATTTCCCCCGTTTCTAAAATTATGGCTTTCGTCTATCACTATCAGGTCATAATTGCCCCAATTGACATTGGCAAGATCCAGTCCGTTGCTTTCGCCATGTTCTCTGGACAAATCCGTATGAAACAGTATATCATATCTTAGCCTATCTCCGGCTATAGGGTTGTTCTTATAATTGGCTCTGTAATTCTGCCAGTTGCCATTCAGTTTCTTCGGGCAGAGCACCAGCACGGATTTATTCTTGTTCTCGTAGTATTTGATTACAGCAAGCGCCGTGAATGTCTTTCCAAGACCCACACTGTCCGCAAGGATACACCCGTTGTATTTTTCCAACTTGTTGATGATTGCCAAAGCAGCGTCCTTCTGGAAGTTATAGAGCTTATTCCATATCAGGCTGTTCTTGAAGCCTGTACGCTCATTGGGCAAAACATCCTCTGAAATGTCTTCAAGGAACTCTCTGAAAATGTTGTATAGGGTGATGAAGTAGATGTATTCCGGAGCATTTTCCTGATAGACAGTATCGATATAATCAAGTACCTTTTCCGTGACATCCGAAAACTTGTCATCATTGTCCCACAGCGAATTGAAGATGCTCAGATAACTGTCTGACGCCGGCGATGGCAAGACATTGACCATGCTATATACTTCGTTCCCCCTGACGCATCCCAGCTGTGAAGTCGTAAAATCATTGAAAGGCACATATACAGTATCAGATTCACCGGAAAGGTGAAGGAATCCGCCCATCTGCTCATCGGAAGAATTTGATTTGAATTCCGCCTTTCTGCGAATCCAATCTGCACATTCTTTTGCGATGGCCTTCTGGGATAATTTATTACGAAGCCTTATTTCGAAGTCTGTACCATAAAGGCTGCGTTCACGATTGAGTTTAGGTATGAAGAACTCCCTTTTTTCCTTGGCGCTACATTCACTTACAAATGTCGGAGAAGTAAAGATGAACCTTAGCTGCTCTACCTTTTCAAGTTCTTCTTTGAGAGCCTCATAGGCATAGATGGAGAACGATGCGGCCGCAATACTTATGCGACCTCCATCGGATATCCGTTCTTTAAGATCATCTACAACTCTCTCACTTATATTGTTTATCAACTTCAAACTCATGCCGTTTTATGCTTGCCCTCACAAATATACGCATTCTTACAACTTACCATATCGGAGATGAAATGGATAGTCTGTTTCACTTTTGAAAGAGCTGAGATTTGACAATGACTATCCATTGTCTGAAGGTTCAATAACCAAGGAATAGTTTGTGCTTCGACCACCTTCATCATTTTTCTTTAGTATCCCCTTATTTACAAGATCCCGAATATCGTTGAGAGCCGTGTCTGTCGAACATTTCCCTATTTTCGCCCATTTGCCGGAAGTTAATTTGCCAAGAAATCCATCGAACTGCATATTGATAATCTTACGCTGGCGTTCATTGATCTTAATGCACTCTTATTTCAAAGAAGATTTACCGTTTCATTGTATAGTAATTGGGTAGTTTAAGCCTTCTATTTGATGAATCTTACCTATCAGTTCTTGTTTATTTATGCTCATCGCCAAACTCTTACATGGTTTTAAAATCACAGGATGCACACAATATCGCCATGATGTCACATCTGAAATCAATCTGAAAAAGGTGTCCTTGCTATCTGGTACAAATATAGCAAATAACCCTGTCTGTTCAAACATAAGTCTATGGAAATGAAAAACTTGTCAAGCAAATGTGTACTCAGTCAGGCAGTTTGACCAAGATGTCAAGAAGAAAATCACGTACTTCAATTAATGGTAGACGGTCTTCCTGGATTAAAAAAGTGTTGTAATGTTGCACTTCTATCTTGAATCTTTTCATTAAATTTGTATGTTTATACACCCTTGCATTAAAAGAAACGGCTATAAGCCGTGATGAGGACTTCTTGGGTCGCGAGAATGCTGCAATGTCAGATCTCGGAGAGGTCGGGAGTTTTTGCAAGGCTTCAAATTTTGATAGAAAATGGATATTACAGGGGATAACAGGCCAGATATCGGAGAGGTCTCAGGGCCAAAGGGCATTATAGAAGAAGTCAATATTGACCAGGAGATGCGCTCTGCGTACATCGACTATGCGATGTCGGTGATTGTGTCGAGGGCGCTTCCTGACGCACGGGACGGTCTGAAACCGGTACAGAGGCGTATCCTGTTCGGTATGGATGCCATGTCACTTGACTATTCCGGACCTACGAAGAAGTGTGCCAGGATAGTCGGAGACGTGATGGGTAAATTGCATCCGCATGGTGATTCCAGCGTTTATGATGCCTTGGCCAGGCTTGCCCAGAAATGGAATCAGAGATATCCCCTTGTTTTCGGACAGGGTAACTTCGGATCCATGGATGGTGACCCAGTGGCAGCCATGCGATATACAGAGGCTAAGTTCGAGAAGATCACGCCTGAGGTTCTTGCTGACTTGGACAAGGATACTGTCGATATGCAGCCCAACTTCGATGATTCTCAGGAAGAGCCTACAGTACTCCCCACCAAAATTCCCCTTATCCTGCTCAATGGCTCAGCCGGTATAGCAGTCGGAATGGCTACAAATATGGCTCCACATAACTTGGGAGAGTGCTGCGATGCCATCTGTGCCTATATCGATGACCCGGATATCACTACAGACGGTCTGATGAGGTACATCAAAGGACCGGATTTCCCTACAGGCGGTATTATTCAAGGAGTCCAGGGCATAAGGGACGCATACGAGACAGGACATGGAAGGGTAGTCATCAGAGCAAAGACAGAGATTGAAGTCGATGACAAAGGCCGCGAGACCATAGTTGTGACCGAGATCCCGTATATGGTCAACAAGAAGGAGATGCTTGAGAAGATCGGTCAGATGGTCGAAGACAAGAAGATCGAAGGAATCAGGTATATGAATGACGAGACCTCCCGTGAGGGTGTCCGCGTCATTTTCGAGGTTAAGCAGGGCGCCAATTCCAATGTCGTGCTCAACACCCTTTTTAAGTACACAGCTCTTCAGTCAAGTTTTGCAATCAATAATGTAGCCCTTGTAGGCGGCAGACCGAGGACATTGTCACTTAAGGACATCATACGGGTATTCGTAGATTTTCGCCACGAGGTGATTGTCCGCAGGACCAAATTCGATCTTGACAAGGCCCTCAAGAGAGTACATATCCTTGAAGGTCTCCTTAAGGCTCTCGACTTTATTGACCAGATCATCGCCATGATAAGGGCCTCCAAGACCGTAGCTGAAGCAAAGGCATCCCTCATGGAGGCGTTCGCGTTCTCCGATGCCCAGGCAACTGCAATCGTTGAGATGAGGCTTCGTCAGTTGACAGGACTCGAGAGAGAGAAGATTCAGGCCGAGTACGATGACCTTGAGAAGTTCATTGCTTATTGCAACGACGTACTCGCCAACCCTGCCAAGCAGATGGAGATTATCAAGAACGAGACAATTGAAGTCAAAGAGAAATATGCTGATCCGAGACGCTCTGAGATTGTCCTCTCAGCAGATGAGTTCAACCCCGAGGACTTCTATGCCGATGACGATGAGGTCATAACCATATCCCATTACGGATACATCAAGCGTACACCTCTTACCGAATACAGGACTCAGAATAGGGGAGGGGTCGGCATCAAGGGGACATCCACAAGAGACGCAGACTTCATTGAGCACCTGTATGTGGCCAATATGCACAGCACTATGCTTTTCTTTACCGAAAGCGGCAAATGCTTCTGGCTCAAAGTGTACGAGATCCCGGAAGGCTCCCGTTCGTCCAAAGGCAGAGCCATACAGAATGTCCTCAGCATCCCGGATGACAAGATAAAGGCCATCATCAATGTGCCTACACTCAATGACAGTGAATATATCAACTCTCACTATATAATCCTCTGTACGAAGCAGGGAATTATTAAGAAAACTTCTCTGGAAGCATATTCCCGCCCAAGGGCAAAGGGTGTAAATGCTGTGAATGTAAGGGAGGGAGACGAACTCATCGAGGCTATAATGACAGACGGAAAGTCTGAAGTCCTCCTTGCAAGCCGAAAAGGAAGGTGTGTCCGCTTCGATGAATCAGACGCAAGGCCTCTCGGAAGGACGGCTACAGGTGTTCGTGGCATCAACCTTGATGAAGGAGACGAGACGATAGGCATGGTATGCTACGAACCTCTTAATGAGGATGCATCGTCACATACCCTCCTTGTGATTGGAGCCAAGGGGCTCGGCAAGAGGACCGACTTTGAGGAGTATCGCAAGACGAGCCGAGGCAGCAAGGGTGTCCGCACTATGAACATAACGGACAAGACCGGTGAGTTGGTAGCCATGAAGAATGTGACTGAAGAAAATGACCTGCTGATCATAACCCAGAGCGGACTGACTATCAGGATGGCAGTCACGGACATCAAGCAGGCAGGGCGTAATACTCAGGGCGTCAAGCTTATTAATATAAGAGACAATGACTCTATTGCGTCAGTATCGGTAGTCGCCCATAGTGATGATGATAGTGCAGGGGAAGTTGATGCTACGCAGGTTGCAGAAGGCGCATCTTCTCAGAAGGATAGTGTAATCGGCCCTGAGGAGTAGAGAGCCTATGACGCAGAGAGATAGTTATAACGCAGCCGCACTTAAGGACCAACGAACGAAAATACTGTTGAATAATACAGTCCAGATTTGCCCCAAATGATTAATGATAATTATTTTTTAATAATACTGATATGAAGAAAATCCTTCTTGCATTGGCGGTCTTCGCCTCTTTACAGGCAGCTGATGCGCAAGTTAAATCTGCTGACGCAAAGAAAGCCGTAGAAGCGGCCGAAGAAGCGGCAGCCAATCCTAAGAAAGCGACAAAAGTCGCTACATGGCTAAAGCTTGGCGAAGAGTATGTCAAGGCTTTCGATGCGCCTACAGGCAATATATGGCTTGGTGCAAGCATGCAGGAGCTCACCTTGGTAATGGGTGGCGAGAAACCTGTTTCCACAGAGTCAGTCAATCTGGGCGGAGAGCCTATGATGAAGGAGGTATATGCCGACAAGAACTTGTATTTCAACCAGAACGGCCAGCTTGCAGTCATTGAGGTGACCAAGCCTGTATTTACCGATATCGATCCTCTTGCAAAGGCTGTTGAAGCATATGGCAAGGCATTCGAGCTTGATGTCAAGAAAGCCAAGTCCAAGGATATAGCGGCTGCATATGAGGCAATAGGTCAGAAATATACCAACGAAGCCTATACGAAGTATACTTTCGGCGATCCTGCTAAGGCAAGCGAACTCTTCGAGAAAGCAGTTAATGTGGAGGCTCTTGCTCCTCTCTCCAAGCTAGATACAAGTGCAGTGTACAACGCTGGTTTCACAGCATGGCAGGCTAATGACTTTGCCCGCGCCAAAGATTTTTTCAAGAAATGCTATGACGCCGGATATTATTATGAGGGCGGTGAGGTTTTCGCCAAACTTGCAGAAGTTGACGCTCCCAATGCAAAAGGTTATCTTGAGGAAGGTTTCACAAAGTTCCCTGAGAGCCAGAGCATACTTATTGGTCTAATTAACTATTATCTCAAGAACAATGAGGATCCGGACAAGCTCTTTGAACTTCTTGACAAGGCAAAGGCAAACGAGCCTAACAATGCCTCGCTTTATTATGTAGAAGGGAATATTCGCTCTCAGCTCGGTGATATTGATGGGGCTGTCAAGGCATATAGGAAATGTGCTGAGATCAATCCTGAGTACGAATACGGTTATATAGGAGAAGGTACTATGTACTACAACAAGGCTATCGAAGTCCAGACAAAAGCACAGGAAGAGCTTGACGATGCGAAGTACATGCTTCTTGTCAAGGAGTTTGAAGATGACCTTAAGGCTTGCATAGCTCCTTTTGAGAAAGCATTTGCTGTTACAAAGGACAATTCTATAAAGGTAGGCGTAGCAGAGTATCTTAAGAACGCGTACTATCGTTTCCGTGAGGAAAGTCCTGAATATCAGGCCGGTTACGATAAGTATTCCAAGATCTCTTCAACCGGAAGCGTAGAATAATCATCAGTACTTGAGCATTTGCTCAGCTGTAGTTACAAGGCGGGTGTCCCAAACGGGGCTTCCGCCTTTTCTTATGTTCTCGGAGCCACAGTTGGAGTATCTGCTCTTGTCGGCGTGTTTCTTGACGAAGACTTCTTGCTTTCTAATCTGAAGACTTCTTGCTTTCTAATCTAAAGAAACTTATGTGTTCATGTGGTTTCCCTGTAGTGATGTCGCAATATGCTGTCCGTATCCCTTAATGCAGTTATAGAGAGGCTATAGTCTCCATGCTGTATAGCAGGGCTGTGGCAGTCCATTCGGTTATGCGCACAAGGAAGTCGGGACAGATGCCGGCTGCTTCTAGCCCAGTGCAGGTTACTGCCAATGGTATCAGTATGCTCACGAGCGGCAGGGAGATCATGTTGGTAATCATGAAATATACAGGGAAAGTACCGAAATAGATCCAGACTGCAGGAGCAGTGAAGACTTGGCAGGAAATGCTCATAGCCGTGATGTCCCAGATTTTACGAGATATGGAGAATCCGGCACCCGGATACCATCTTTTCAGTGCTGGGAACAGATAAATGATCCCTCCCATGGCAAAGTATGACAATTGGAATCCGACCTCTCCAATCGAGGTGGGGGAAAGCGACAGTTGTATTAGGAGCGACAGACCGAGTACTCTTGCCGGTCGGACGCTTCTGCCACTCATCCGGGCAGCTTCGTATAATGCAATGAAGATAAATGCTCGCACTATTGACGCTGAAGCACCCGTTGCAATGCAGTAGAAGAGGCTACAGAATATGATGCAGAGGCTTCTCGCGCATTTCCCAACCGGACTTTTACCGAGAAGTCCGAAAATGATACTCAACATCATGTAAATGATACCCAGATGCATCCCGGAAAGTGCAAGAATATGCGATGCCCCGCTTTCCCTAAATGCAGATATACTCTGGCGGGAGAGTCCGATTTTGTCTCCAGTTATCAGGGCGGTTACAAGCCCGTAAGTATCCGGGGACTTGAAAGAGAGTCTCGCTATACAATCTTTCATACCTAAGGCAAATGATTCAGCGACCTGCTTGACAGGTCCGACTGAAGTGTCGCTCCCGATACTGGCTAAAATTGATGTCTCGGCACCGAGCATGCCTATAAGAAAATAAATGCCAGATAAGACGGCTTGTCCGGGAATTGTGCCTCTTCTGATCCGTACCATGCAGACGGATATGCACGCCATAACCGTGATCATGGTTATCATTGGAATCATGTAAAGGCTTATGCTTGCCGCGTTAGAAGAAGCACTTTGCATGCATAAGATGCCAGTTGCAGTCCCTGCGGCGAAGGCAGCGGGCATAGCTGCTATTTCTCTCTCTGCGGTCATAGGTATAGTTTACAGGTTTTGCGAAAATAGTGATTTCTTTTTAACTTTGTCGCGGTTTTAACCCGATTTAATTTTATTCAAATGATACTGCTTGTTATTAATTGTGGAAGTTCTTCCATCAAGTACCAACTGCTTGACATGAAGAGCGATGAGGTATATGACATCCTCGCAAAGGGGATAGTCGAGAAGATAGGCCTTGAGATGGGGTGTCTCCAGCATTCGCCTGTAGGCAAGCCCAAGGTTGTGAAAGAACTTCCCGTGCCTGATCACAAGGTAGGAATGCAACTTGTGCTTGAGGCTCTTACAGACAAGGATTTCGGTGTCTTGAAGTCTCTTGATGACATAGAGGCTGTCGGCCATAGAATAGTGCATGGAGGAGAGTATTTCTCGGGAAGTGCTCTCGTTGACGAGGACGTCTTGCGCAAGATAGAGATCTGCTGCGATTTTGCCCCTCTTCACAATCCTGCCCATCTGCTCGGTATCAGGGCTGTGCAGGCGGTTCTTCCGACTGTTCCGCAAGTAGTGACATTTGATACTGCTTTCCATCAGACAATCCCGGACTATGCATACATGTACGGTCTTCCATACCGTTATTACTCTGACTACAAGGTGCGCAAATACGGTGCCCACGGCACGAGCCACCAGTACGTTGCAGAGAAAGGTGCTAAGTTGGCAGGTCTCGATATCAACAACTCAAAGATCATCACTTGCCATCTTGGTAACGGCAGCTCGATTACAGCTATTGTCAATGGCAAGTCTGTAGATACATCCATGGGCTTTACACCTCTTGACGGAGTTGTGATGGGTACACGCTGTGGCAGCATAGATCCTAATGTCGTTCCATATATAATGAAGAAAGACAACCTCGATCCGGATGCAGTCACTGACTTGATGAACAAGAAGAGTGGCTTCCTTGGCATTTCAGGAGCGTCTTCTGACGCCAGGGATCTTGACGCCCTTGCCAATTCTGGAGATTACAAAGCCAAGCTTGCCCTTAAGATGCTTACGTATGGCATTATAAAGTATATAGGATCATACGTTGCAGTCATGAACGGTGTTGACTTGATAGTATTTACCGGAGGTATAGGTGAGCACAACAGCCGTCTCCGCCGCAGGGTATGCGAGAACTTCTCGTATCTCGGACTCAAGTTCGACTATGAAGCAAATGTTGCCTGGGGAGAAGACGCGATGATCTCGCTTCCTGACTCAAAAGTCAAGGTCGCCTTGATAGCTACAGATGAGGAGATCGTCATAGCACGCGATACGATGCACATCGTATCCAATATAGTAGAAGATAATTAGAACTCAATATAACAATGATTACGAGTTTTTCTGACGTATTTGCGGAGCTTAAGGAAAAGGGTATCTGCAAGAAAATGGTCGCTGCATGGGCAGTTGACGAGCATACTATAATTGCGGCTTCCAAGGCCGTTGATCTTGGTATTATCAGCGCTACTTTGGTCGGTGACGCAACAATGATCAATTCCGTATGCGAGAAGAACGGGATAGATCCTGCAAAGTTTGAGATAATAGGCAATCCTGACGAACTCAAGTCTGTGGCCCAGGCAGTACAGCTTGTCCATGACGGCGACGGTGATGTCCTTATGAAAGGTCTCTGCAGTACGGACAAATTTCTCCGTGCTATCCTCAATAAGGATACAGGCCTGCTTCCTGCCAAGGGACTTCTTAGCCACGTAGGCGTGATTGAGAGCCCCAACTATCACAAGCTTATCTTCCTTACAGATATGGCCGTGATTCCGCTTCCTGATCTCAAGCAGAAGATGACAATCACCAACTATGTAGTCAAAGTAGCCCGCTCTTTCGGTATCGACAAGCCTAAGGTTGCTTTTCTGGCCGCATCCGAGCAGGTTCTTGCTTCTATGCCTGCATGTCTCGAGGCTGCTGCTCTTGCCAAGATGGCTGACAGGGGACAGATAAGAAATTGTATAGCAGACGGACCTCTTGCCCTTGATGTAGCAATAGACAACGAGTCTGTAGAGATCAAGCACTTGAAGAGCCCTGTTGCCGGTGATGCAGACTGTCTCGTATTCCCTAATATAGAGAGTGCAAATGTCTTCTGGAAGACAAACTCTAAGCTAGCAACAGGCGTGCAACAGGCCGGAATGCTTGTGGGCACAACCGCCCCCTGTATCCTTGCCAGCCGTGCAGATAGCGTGGAGACAAAGCTGAATTCTATAGCAGAAGCAGTTATCAGCGTAAGATAGCGGTCTTGCTGCTGCAAGGCGGACTTTGATTGCGTGCTATTTGGGTGAAGCGCACGTGATCCCGCTCCGACCTCGCTGCCATCGTTATGCAGAATATTTTAACCCAGGCAGATCCGCTTCTTGATCTGTTTCTCTTTATTCTCTACCAACTTCCTCCAAATCAACGAGTCCTTGAAGTCGCAGGCCGGAATCCTATCGGAATATTTCCGGACGAATTCCTCGGTGGCAATTTGCTCGCTAAGGCTGTAGTTGTTGATGAGGGCTTTCCAGTTGATGTAGTCGGCGAACTGATCGATGATCTCTGGAGTGAGGCAGCTATTTTTCGAGAGCTCTTCCCAGTTCCAGTTGTCCTTGAACTTCTCCAGCAGTTCAGCCGAGACGTTCTCCTCCTGAATGGTTTGTGAGAACACTGTCCAATCGATCTTCCGCTTGAACTTTTCGAGCATCTGGATTGTCCAGAAGATGATGGTGTTGCCAGAGACCTCTTGCCAGTCAAGCTTGTCGGCATACTTCTCTAGCTGTACCTCGCTGAACTGTAAGTCCCCTGAAATGTTGCTCCATGCTTCTGTCTCCATCATCTGGGCTACCACCCCCTCACATAAATTGATGGATTTGTCCGAAAATATAGAAATAGCCGTCACTGACTTAAAAGATAAGTCGGTGGCGGCTAATATGTTGTATACCGATACCTCGGTATTTCATTCTGCTTTGCTAAGCAGAGGCTGTAGTAGCTTATTCTACAACTTCTGTAAGTGCTTGGATTACTTCCTGATTGACTTTCCTGACTCTGGTTTCGTCAAGCTTGACCACCTTGCGGTCGTATGTGAGGAGTCCGTTCACCTCGCCCTCTACATCGGTTGTCTGCGTGTATACAGCCGCTGACATACCTTTGCGAACAAACTTCTTGAGCAGCTCAGCATACTCTATGTATTTGTCAGTAACTTCCGTACCGTCCTTGTACTGGATATAACCCCAGTTTCTGTCTTTCTGCCAAAGGTGTCCCTCAAGCGGAAGTCCGATACCACCGTATTCTCCGAGGACATTGACATAGTCGCTCTCGAATATCCACATGTCAGGTCCCGGATAATGATGAAGGTCAAGTATGTCACCGCATTCGCGGAAGTTTCCGCCTGATGACGGGTTGATAAGTCGTGTATCATCTTGAGCCCTGGTGAAATCTACGACTTTCTCAGTGTCGAACTGTCCCCATGCTTCATTGAACGGAATCCATACCACAATGCTGGGGAATACTTTCAGCTCGTCCATTATCTCTGCCCATTCCTTGTAGTAATTCTCTTTCCACACTTCCGGTACGGGAACGTCAGTACCTCTATTCATGTCACTATAATCCCATTTGTTCCTGCGGTTGTCATCTATAGATGGCATGTCCTGCCATACAAGCATACCGAGTTGGTCACAATAGTAATACCATCTTGCAGGTTCAACCTTGATGTGCTTGCGTATCATATTGAAGCCAAAATCCTTTGTCTTGATGATATCATATTTCAGAGCCTCGTCCGTAGGAGCCGTATAGAGACCATCTGGCCACCAACCTTGGTCGAGAGGACCATAGTTGAAGAGGGCTTTCCCGTTAAGGGCGATTCTCTTGTAGTTGGAATTGTCTTTGATAACAGAGATTTCTCTCATGGCGGCATAGCCTTCAGCCTTGTCTAGAACTTTGCCATTCCTTATGACAGAGAGTCTGAGTCCGTACAGGTAAGGGGAGTCAGGAGACCAAGTCTTTACCTTAGGTACGTTTAGTCTAAGAGACTCTCCAGGTACTGCAAATGCTGAGGAGATGACAGTAGAAGAAGGATTCTCAGTGTCATAGCCTACCTTTCCATCGAGGAGTTCTGCCTTGATGATGTCTCCGTCCTTTGTATCATCGGCTGTTACATGGACGGTCAATGTGCCGTTGCCAAGATCTGCAGTAGTATGATAACTTTCAATGACGGCTTCTGGAAGTGCCTCAATCCATACGCTCTGCCAAATCCCGGAAACCCTTGTGTACCAGATTCCTTCAGGAATGAGCACCTGCTTGCCCCTTGGTTGGAAGGCAGAATTTGTAGCATCTGTCACCTTGACAGTAAGCTTTTGGCTACCCTTGGTGTTGAGATATTTTGTAAGGTCAAAGGAGAAATTAGTATATCCGCCCGTATGAGTGCCGAGGAGAATCCCGTTGAGGTATACTTCGGCACGCCAGTCGACAGCTCCGAAATTGAGGGCTACACGTTTGCCTTTCCATTCTTTCGGTACTTCAAACTCAGTGTTGTACCACAACGCTTCGTCTGGTGCAAGATTGTGTCTTACCCCTGATAGAGCCGACTCGATGGCGAATGGCACAAGGATTTGCCCGTCATTCTCATTAGGTTGGGCAGCCCCTGATTTGGCGACTGCATAGTCCCAAAGTCCGTTGAGTGACTTCCATTCTGTACGTCTTAACTGCGGGCGCGGATATTCCGGATGCACGTTAGCAGGCGAGACTTTTTCTGCCCAAGGAGTCATGATGTTGTCACCGGCTGGAGCCCAGTCAGCTGCCACAGAAGAGAGTGGGGAGAGCAGGGCTGCTGCCATGATAATTTTGACGAGATGATTCATAGTCGAAATTATTTTATTTGTGTTAAATAGGCTGCTTGCATGTTTATTGCGGCCTTTATTGTGATCAGTCTTTCAAATGTAGTATAATTTCTTCAATAATGAGGTCTGTATATATTTTTTTTATGCACTTGCTGACTCTCTTTTTATATATAGCTTTAATCCAAGTTGATAATTTTTGATCATTAGTGGCCGTTTTGTTTTTTTTAATGCTCTTTGACCTTCGCTGAGGTTGGTTGACACTTTTGAGGCGGTTTAACTGATATTCTTTGAGATGAAAAATCTTTAAACAAAAAATCAAGACAGCTTTTAATATTATTGAGGGAAATATCTTGATGGAAATGTCTCAAAAGTCATCCGGTGATTAGTGGAAATATATTATTTTTGTAGGAAATTCTGAGGATTCGGAAGGTATATAGTTAATAACCTATGTTTTCTTTTCTCATAAGCATTGTTGCCCTTGTTGTGGGGTATATAGTATATGGAGGATTTGTGGAAAGGGCGTTCTCTCCAGATCCTTTACGACAGACACCTGCGCTCACCAAAGCAGACGGAGTGGACTATATTGCCATGCCTGCGTGGAAGGTCTATATGATCCAGTTTCTCAACATAGCCGGCACAGGCCCGATTTTCGGTGCAATTATGGGCGCCAAATTTGGCCCTGCCGCGTATCTTTGGATAGTTTTAGGGTGCATTTTTGCTGGTGCCGTGCATGACTATTTTACTGGTATGCTATCTGTCCGTCATAGTGGGGAAGGCCTTCCTGAACTTGTAGGACGTTACCTTGGCACCACTACTAAGAAAGTTCTGCTTGTATTCTCCATCATTGTACTGCTTTTGGTGGGAACTGTTTTTGTCTATAGCCCCGCTCTTTTACTCGGAGAGATGGCTGGGGACGGATCCCGTACCTCTATTATGGTCTGGGTGGCTGTTATTTTCCTGTATTATATATGCGCCACGATGATGCCGATAGACAAGATAATAGGCAAGATCTATCCTTTATTTGCTGTCGCTCTTTTGTTTATGGCTGTGGCTCTGATGGCATGCCTGTTCATCAAGTGGCCGGACATTCCAGAGATTTGGAACGGACTTCACAATCTTGGTGAAGAGCAGGGACTGCTCAAAGGTCAGCCTATCTTTCCATGTCTGTTCATCACAATAGCTTGCGGGGCAGTGAGCGGCTTCCATGCGACTCAGAGTCCTCTTATGGCACGTTGCATCAAAAGCGAGAGGCTCGGCCGTCCCGTATTCTATGGAGCCATGATAACAGAAGGAATCGTTGCATTGATATGGGCCGCAGTGGCATCGTGGTTTTTCTACGATGGTGGAGCATCGGAGGTCGGATCTACTATCAGCGCTGCCGCTCCTGCAGTAGTTACAAGTGTATCAGAGAGTTGGTTAGGCATAGTCGGAGGTGTGTTGGCAGTGCTTGGTGTTGTCGCAGCCCCAATAACGAGTGGGGATACTGCGTTCAGAAGTGCCAGGCTGATAGTTGCGGATTTCCTCCACTATACTCAGAAGCCCGTACTCAACAGGCTCTATATTAGCGTACCTCTTTTTGCGGTGACAACTTTACTGCTGTGGTATAATGTTGCCAACCCTGACGGATTTGACACTATATGGAGATATTTTGGTTGGGCAAACCAGACTTTGGCAGTATTTACCCTTTGGACAGCGACTGTATATATGGTCAATACTCACAAAGGGCTTGGTTATTTGATACCTCTATTTCCAGCAGCTTTCATGACGTCAGTCTGTACCACTTATATTTGCGTGGCAAAGATAGGCTTCAATCTGCCGCTGACATGGAATTGGTATATCGGCATGGCTGTCTTCGTGCTCTCCCTACTGCTTTTCTTTATATGGAAGAGCCGTCATTCTTCATGATAAGCATCTCGGTAAGTCTCTCTGGGAGAGCTATTTATCTTGGCTCGAAGAAGCTGAAATGTACCCTTCCGTAGTGCCTTTCCTTTACAAAGCAAGGGTGTCCGCAGAAAGAATGTGCATCGCTGTGCTCTATGACCAAAGTCCGCTCAGGATATACAAGCCCTTGGGTGAGAATCCTTTCTGGAAGGGTCTCTACTCCTTCCAAATCGTATGGAGGATCTGCGAAGACTATATCGAACTTCTCCTCGCAGATAGGGATGAAGTCAAAGGCATTGTGATGCACCACTGTTATGTTGGGAAGCTTCAGACGAGAGGCTTCTTTCTTTATCCATGCTGCATATTGGGCATTCATCTCAACTGACCATATATGCCCAACTCCACGCGATGCAAACTCGAAAGACACAGAGCCTGTTCCACTGAAAAGATCAAGTACCTTCAGCCTTTCGAAGTCATATTCACTGTCAAGAATGTTGAATAGGGCTTCTTTCGCAAAGTCAGTAGTTGGTCTTCCTTTGAAATCAGGGCATATATCAATAGTCTTGCCTCTCAGACTTCCTCCAATTATCCTCATTTTATATCTTTTCTACGTCCTTGAAATATCGGTAAAGAGACATCTCGTCTTCCATAGAGATAGGTGTCCTCAAGAAGATAGTCGATACCTCGGGATTGAGCTGCAGCTTCTTCATGGCTAAGAATATGAAATATTCAACTGTCGTGAAATCTTTGGCATGAAAAGAATTTGCGAGCATCAGATTGTTGCCCTGCGCTATCACAAGATGTAGATATCCGTCTGCATACGAGACTATGATCTTGTTGTAGTCGCTAAGCTTTCCGAGTTCACTGATCATGTAGTAGAGTTCCGGAAAAATCCTTGCACTGTATCCGTCGGTCGTCTGTACCATTCCTGCGATCGTCTTTGCCAATGATTCAGATCTGCCTGTGGCAAAGAGCATGACTGCTCCCAACTTCTCCATACGAACAAATTCCATTCTGTCGTCTTCGTCAATGTGCACACTTTCCTCAAGCCCTTCCCTGATTCTTCCTGGCGAGAAGAATTGCTCGGGGACTAAGGTACATTTTGGAGTAAGCAGCGAGATTCTCACATTGTCATATCGCTGCCGGAATTCTGGGATGGTAAATATTGTGCCTGCCTCTAGCCAGGCAGAGCGTCTGTCCTGAAGGCCGTCTAATCTAAAAGAATATCCACTCAAGCTGACTTGAATGGATATTCCTGTATTACTGTTCATTATAGTACAATGTCTGCACTAGGGTACATGACCCCACTTTGCATTGATTATTCCCAGTTACCCGCGTTGTTGTTCGGGGCGTTGATACTGCCGACCTGAAGTCCTTCGTACCTATTGGTGGCTTCTCTGTCAGCGTCGAGGTTGATCCTAAGCTGGTTGTCAAGCCCCTTGAGAAGAGACTTATAAGGCATCTTTGCTTCGAAAAGAGGTACCTTCACTCCGGATACTTCTTTTACTACAGCCTGCATCTGGATCGTGTCACCGCCCGAGAAAGGGATGAACTTAATGGAGTCGATGTTGAAGTCTTTCCTATTGTGGAAGAGAGTATCCTTGACAGGAATCTCATTTGAAATAGCGAATACCAAGTGCTCGCCTTTCTTGTAGAGCTCGTACATCTGCTCGGGAGTGATCCTGCGGTTAGCCCTTTTCAACTTCTCGGTATTGGCTACAGCGAGAGAATCATCATTTGAACCTATCTGCATGAGGATCTCCATCTTGCCGTTTTTGTAGAAATTGATAAGAGAATCAGCGGATGCGGTAAACTTGCCGTTGGCGGACTTGTAGGCTTCCTGTAGCGTACGTAGGTCTTTCATCCTCTGGATGCCTACGGACTCGCGATAGTCCTTGGCTTTGTTGAAGTTGATAGGCTGCATTATGCTCTTGAAATTGGCATAAACCAACCATGCGATAACCAAGAGCAGCAATATGCCCACGATCTGTTTGACTATACGGTTCATCTTGTATTTATAATTTTAAAATTCAGTTTTCAATCCAGACAAAGTTATGAAATTGATTTATCAAATGCAATATAATTTGTAAATTTGCAGTAATAGCGAAATGATAGGATAAGCCCTCCGGATGAAGCGGTCAGGCATTCCTGTGGCAAAGAATCCAAGCAGATGACTCAGATAGACAGCAAGAAGATAGAAACTCTCAACAGTATAATATCCGACAATTCCACATTTGTCCTTGTGGCTCATATAAGGCCAGACGGTGACGCGATCGGAAGCACTATAGCTTTGAGAGAGTATCTTTCCAAAACCAGAGGTAAGAAAGCCACAATCATATACCCAGAGCCTTTGCCGTCGACCCTTTCATTCATGTTGGAATGTATAGACAGGGGCGATGTGACGGATTATACTACAGATAAGGACCGAGCTGACAAACTTATAGCGTGTGCGGATGTCATATTCTGCATGGACTGCAACTCGTTCTCCAGGACGGGGGCTATGGAAAATGCACTTCGTGCCGCTTCGGCCATCAAGATCCTTATAGACCATCACCTAAATCCGGATGAGAAAGCATTTGACCTTGTGTTTTCTGAACAAGAGGTATCGTCTGCTTCAGAATACCTTTATCATATACTCATGCAGATGCCTGATATCGGAGGCGATGCTTCCAGAATTCCTTCGCTATCGGCAACGGCTATGATGACAGGTATGACGACCGATACCAATAATTTTGCCAATTCTGTCTATCCGTCCACATTCGGCATGGCCTCCGCCCTTATGGCTGCCGGAGTCGACCGGGATGCTATCTTGTCTTCCCTCTACAATAATTATAGGGAGAACAGGATGCGCCTTATGGGTTGGCTTCTTCATGACAATATGGAGATAACCCCTGAGGGTATAGCATTCATGGTTCTTGACAAGGCGTGCATTGACAGCTATGGCATACGCGAGGGTGAGACTGAAGGTTTTGTTAATCTTCCTCTTTCTATAGGAAAGGTAAAGATGAGTATTTTCCTGAAAGAAGATGGAGAAGGTTTTTTCCGCGTCTCGGTCCGTTCCAAATGTGGCTGTTCGGCCAATGCCTGTGCCATACGTTATTTCCATGGTGGAGGCCATGAACATGCATCAGGAGGAAGGCTGTTCTTTCCATTAGATATTCCGACACCGTCCGAGGCTGCAGATTATGTAAGGCGTCTGTCACACGAATTTATGGGGATATGAAGAGGATAGGGACATTTCTTGCGGCAGTGATGCTGCTGTCTTTCTCATGTACGAAGGAAGAGGTCAAGCTTCGCTATTCGCGACAAGAAGAGAACATAGAATCTTTCATTAATTCGGTACTAGCCGCGAATGATTCTGCCTATGTCGTACACAATAAAGGAGTGAGCCGTCTTGTTGTTCGCCGAGGTGCAGGAGACAGTCTACGCGGAGGCGAAGTCGTGTTCTATTATTCAGGCTATGTACTTTCTGGCTCTTCAGTGAATATCTCTACAATGTTCACTACCAATGACAAGGCTCATGCTGATTCGATCGGCTGGAAAGTCAGCGATCCGTCGTCATTTGCTCCGGCCCATATTGATACGGAAGATAAGGATGTGATAGGCGGACTGAGATATGGACTTGAAGGCGTCAGAGCTGGAGAGGAGAGCTATATACTTTTTTCGGGGAAATATGGGTTCGGTAAGAAGCCTTTAGGCACGATTCCTGCTAATTCCGCACTTGCCTATTATGTTAGAATAGAAGAAATATCAGATCGGAAATGAATATAATGTCACAAGGAGTGAAGGGCATGTCGCTTGCAGCAATCTGCGCTGTATGCATGTGCTCATGTGCAAAATCAGAGAAGACTCAGCACAACGAGGCTAACAACCGTTATATAGAATCATGGATATCCGTAAACCATCCGGATGCCGTCAAGACTGCGCTCGGAGACTATATCCTTGAAGATAAGGAAGGCAGCGGAAGCGAGTATTCGGGAAGCAACTACGTATTGGTCAGATATACTGTAACTGATCTTGACGGCAACATATCGTCTACAACAGATGCAAAGACTGCTCAGCAGGTAGGTACTTATGATCCTTCGTACTATTATGGCACAATGACTTGGAAGACAGGAGAATACGTCCTGCCAGCAGGTGTTGAGGATATTCTTTCCGGCATGAAGGAGGGCGGGAAGCGTAAGGCTCTTGTTCCGTCATGGCTTTTTACTACAAAGAGGTATGCCAATCCTTCGGACTATTACAACAAGAAGGACGATGACTCTGACTCCTATAGCAATGCTATTTATACAATAGAACTTGTCGGATGGACTGACGACGTAAGGCTGCCTCAAGTGGATTCTATGGAAATCTATGCTGCTAAGTATCTGGACGGTGTGGATTCTCTCTCTTACGGATTCTATTACAAGCAGACGAAGGCACCGGAGGATACGGCCGCTTTCAGCAAGGATACTACTATATATATCAACTATACCGGACGTCTTCTCAATCGGCAGGTCTTCGATACCACTGATCCTGATACTGCCAAGATGTACAATATCTACAGTTCATCAAAGACTTATGCCCCGGTTAAGATCACATGGGGCGAGAGTGAGAGTGATATTACAATGACGGCTTCAGAGTCAAGTTCCTCATCTTCGCTAATCTCCGGTTTCCAGAAGACATTGTGGCAGATGCGTAAGTATGAGCAGGGCATCGGCATGTTCATGTCTGAGTATGGATACAAAGGATCAGGAAGCGGAAGTCAGATTCCTGGTTATGTACCGCTTGTGTTCGAGATAAGCATAGTAGACAAACCAGAAGAGTAGAGAGGAGAGGAATGGCTGTTTCTGGACCTGTCCCAGTAGAACTGGGAGACAAGCGGATCAAGGATCTGCTGATGCAGTATGCGGTGCCCGCCATCATAGCGATGACGGCATCTTCGCTGTATAACATGGTGGACAGTATCTATATAGGGCACATAAAGGATGTAGGCTCGATTGCCATCTCCGGACTTGCAGTTACATTTCCCCTGATGAACCTCGCGACAGCTCTTGGGACATTAGTCGGGCTTGGTGCCTCTACTATATTGTCTGTAGTCCTGGGGCAGAAGAATTATGAAGTGGCAGGTAAAGTGCTTGTCAATGAACTGCTGCTCAATATTATACTAGGAGTGGCATTCTCTGTTGTCACGATAGCTTTTCTCGATCCTATTCTGATGTTCTTCGGGGCAAGTGACAAGACACTTCCTTTTGCGAGAGATTATATGTTGGTAATCCTGCTTGGTAATGTGATTACCCACATGTATTTCGGGCTCAACAACATGCTTCGCACATCAGGTAATCCGAAGCTGGCTATGTACCTTACCATCTTCACGGTAGTCTCCAATGCGATACTCGATCCTGTGTTTATCTTCGTTCTGGATATGGGTATTCAAGGTGCGGCCATCGCTACTGTACTATGCCAGTTGCTTTCGCTCATTTACAGTGTAATGTATTTCTGCAATCAGGAGCGATTCCTGCACTTTCCTGCTAAGCTGCGGGAGTACACATTGGATTGGAGGATTGCAAAGGATTCATTATCCATTGGTATGGGCCCTTTCCTTATGAACTCAGCGGCCTGCATTGTGACACTATTTATCAACCAGCAGCTTGCAAAATACGGAGGGGATCTTGCCATTGGAGCCTATGGCATTGTCAACAGGATTTCATTCGTGTTCATAATGGTAAATATGGGATTCAATCAGGGTATGCAGCCTATTGCCGGATATAATTTCGGGGCAAGGCGGTATTCGAGGGTCAAGAAAGTATATTGGCTGACTGTGTGCTGCACTACCATAGTGACTATGTGCGGTTTTATATTAGCCCAATTCTTTCCGGAGATTGCGGTGGCCTTGTTTACGTCTGATCCGCAACTTACAGAACTGTCTGAGAAGGGTCTGAAGATAGTACTGATGGCATTTCCACTCGTAGGTTTCCAGATGGCCACTACGAATCTATTCCAGTGCCTTGGTATGGTGAGCAAGTCAGTGTTCATGTCCTTGTCAAGGCAGCTTCTATTCCTTATTCCCCTGCTTTATTTCCTTCCATTGGAGTTTGGACATGAAGGTGTTTGGATGAGTTTCCCGATAGCGGATAGCATATCGATAATTGTTGCCGGATTGTTGGCGATGAACCTGTTCAAGAAGCTGAAGAATCTTCATGACGGTGATGACCCCACAGGACTCGGCAGTATGATAAGTGCATAGAAATATGAGTGCAGACAAATTGATAATCAATCTCGGCCGTCAGTTCGGCAGTGGAGGCAAACTGGTTGCCCTGTCGCTCGGCAAGAAACTTTCTATACCTGTATATGATCAGGAACTGATAACAAAAGCAGCAGAGGAAAGTGGATTCAGCAAAGATCTTTTCGCAAGGAGTGACGAGAAAAGGTCTCTTATGTCCTTGTCGAGTTTCATTGTGGATGTCGGCCGTTTCGGGTCTGCTGACAATTATCTCGATGATAACCAACTTTTCGTTATTCAGAGCAAGGTTATAAGATCTATTGCGGACAGTGGCTCCGCAATCTTTATCGGACGCTGCTCTGACTATATCCTTAGAGATAGGCGCTGTCTTGATGTCTTCATTTCCGCCACCGATGAGGTCCGGATCAAGCGTGTAGCCGAGCGAATGAATCTCAACCCTTCTGACGCGGAGAGCCTCATGCGCAAGAAGGACAGGACAAGGGAGACTTACTACAACTATTTTACATTCGGACATTGGGGTGTAGCTTCCAACTATGACCTGTGTGTGGATTCTTCAATTCTCGGCATTGATGGGACCGCTGATATGATCATTGATTTCTGCAAGCGTTCCGGCCTTATGACAGACAGAGTCGATGAGCCACAAAAGGGGAGTTGTAGTGAAAACAAATAAGTTTGGAATTGCTAGTATTGCAGGATTACTTGCGTTAGCTGGTGCTGCTGTGAGCCTTTGTGTCTCACTTTCTTCGTCTGGGTCTGATGCGACCTTGCCTTCAAGACCGCTACGCGCTCTCGCTGACCTTACATCGATTGACAACTCGATGTCCGATATCCCAGCTCTCGAAGGTATGGATGCCAAAGTTGAGGCCTATATGAGACAATGGGCTCTGAGAGGCGTTTCCCTGTCAATAATGAAAGACGACTCTCTTGTCTATGCCAAAGGTTATGGTTGGGCAGACGAGGAGAAGTCTGTTGCCATGTCTCCTTCTGCTATTCTTCGTGTGGCCTCTGTATCGAAACTTATTACTGCAACTGGTATCATGGTCTTGAGAGACAGGGGCTTGATCAATCTATCTGATACTGTATTCGGACAGCGCGGTATATTGAAGGATTCGTCTTACAACTCTGTGATACGTGATCCCAATTATGCGAAGATCACTGTCGAGGATCTGCTTCGCCACAAAGGAGGTTTCACTTCGTATGGTGGAGACCCGATGTTCTCTACACGATATCTGATGCTGCAGAACGGGCTTTCTATACCACCGGACGCTGAGACAATCTTAAGGCTCCAGCTTCGTCGCAGACTGCGATTCACTCCAGGAACATCCCAGTACTATTCCAATTTCGGTTACCTTCTGCTCAGTCTTATCATAGAGAAGGTCTCAGGGCAGGATTATGAAAGTTTCATGCAGGAAAATGTCTTGAGACCTGCAGGATGTACAGACATGCATATAGCATACAATTATTATGACCAGCGCTATCCCAATGAGACACGATACTACAACGGGGCTGACAACGGGCTTGTACTGGAGTATAACAACAGCGGCAATATGGTAGATCGCTGTTATGGCGGCAATGATATACGTTCCCTTTCTGGAGCCGGTGCCTGGGTTACATCGACACCTGAGTTGGCACGTTTCGTAGCCTCGATTGACGGTAGGGATGAGGTGCCTGATATTATCTCTGCCGAGAGTGTGAGGCTTATGACTCAGTGGTTTGACGAGCAGACATATTCTTTGGGCTGGAATGATACCAAGCCTGATGGAGAATGGACACGCACAGGGACGTTTTCGGGAACCAGTGCTCTTGTCAAATGTTATCCTGATGGGGAGTGTTGGATCATGGTTACCAATACGAGTACTTGGAAAGGGCCTTCGTTTACTAAATATACAGCCGGGCTTTTCCATCGCTTGAGGGAGTCTTATTCCGTAGTGCTGCCAAAGCGAGATATGTTTTATACTACGATACCTACTTCGAAAGCCCACGAAGCTCCAACCATAGAGCCGATAGAATCTCATATTCCCTCATCTGAGGCTGTCCCTCTGCACAATGTTGCATCGGGTATCAGATAAGATCTTTTTCAAAAGAGAAGCTACTTTTTTTAAGCTACTTTTTTAAAATCATTTTGCAGATACGGGAAACTTCTGTATCTTTGCAATCCTTTTCGGGGTGTGGCGCAGTTGGCTAGCGCATCTGCTTTGGGAGCAGAGGGTCCTGTGTTCGAGTCACAGTACCCCGACAGAAGAAAGAGAGGCTGTCCGGTATGGACAGCCTCTCTTTTCTATATAATGTTGCTTTGCTTAGCCCTCTATCGTTCTATCAACTGATAAGGTATTATGACCTTGGATGAATTCACAGATACTTCATATATCCCTTCTGCATTTTTCTTGCGTATAAGAGGTACAATACGTGTCTGGCGTTCATCTGCCTTGTCACCTGGACCCCATACATGATATACGTAGTAGAACTGTCCGTCCTTTCCTTGGAATATATCTCCATGTCCAGAGCCCTTCTCTCCTACAATGTCGCGCCTTATTATAGGGTTTCCACTGTATTTTGTCCAGGGGCCCATAGGTGATGGAGCTGTGGCATATCCGACGGCATAGTCCATATCCTTGTAATGATTGGCAGAATAGAATAGATAATATACTCCGTCCCACTTCACTACCGTAGGACCTTCCATTATCTTGCTCCTCTCATAATTGTTCATCATCTCCCAGGATTGCGATATGTCAAGGCATTGGGTAAGGGACTTACTGTCAATCGTTCCCGTCCCGATGTCGAATTTGGCTACCCATATGAAGTTGCCTCCACCAAAACGCACATGATACAGATAGTATTGCCCGTTATCATCCTTGAAGAGATATGGGTCGATATTGCCTACTGAGGGATCAATAGCAGCTGCTACATTTTGCGTGAAAAGACCTGTGATTTTGTCTGCATTGGCGATCGCTGTCTTCTCATTTGCGGTATAGAGTAGTCTATAATCATTCTCCGCAATCTTAAACCACTGCGGAGCCCAGAAGCCCGATTTCCCGAAAGTTGTTCCAAGATCAGGGTTAAGTATAAACCGATAGGTATCATCTGACCCTGATGTCCATTCTTTTAGGTCGTCGGAGATCAATACAGTGAATCCGCGGCTTGACTGGTCGCCTATCTGCGATGTCCCAGACAGATAATATTTGTCTCCGTCAAGGAAAATCGTAGGGTCTGCATATGAAACCCTTTGTTTAATTTTCACAGGAGTCTCTCCACCGCCATTGTCTCCATTTCCGTCACCTGTGTTACCACAGGCAGCGGAAATAGCGACTGCAGATAATATCAGAATTTGTGACAAATGTGTCATCATATCTGGGTAATTCTAATAGTACTTATCGTTTTGGGTAAGATGGTCAATCTGTACAGCATTTGCAGGTATTGGCATAATCCAGCAATGGTCACCTCCCCATTTGTATGAATATGTTGTCTTTCCCCACCATTGGGACATACCATTGACGAGATAGTTGCCATCAGAACCTTTGTCATCAGTTATGGCAAACTTGAGGTCTTTCCAAGTCTTCCAGCGCAATTCATCAAAGAACACAACATCTTCGCCTACAAGCTCCCAATGGCATTCGTTCATGATACGCTTTCTCATGTCATCTTGTCCGGAAACCGTAGTCGCAGCATTTGAATTCAACGGTTGTGCACCAGCTCTATTCCTTACTTCATTGACCTTCAATATGGCTCCAGGAGTATCACCCTGCTCATTCAAGGCTTCTGCCCACAGAAGCAGTATCTGGCCGTATCGGATCAGAGGAAGGTCTACAGGAGAATAGTTGACAATTATCTCCATGCCTTCACCGACGAATTTGCGGTTGGTGTAATACGCCATTGCCGTGATATCTGTAGCATAGTCGTATGTAGGCGCATTGAGAGTTCGGTAAGGGAAACGGTACGTATAGTCTATAGCTGTGCCGCTTATGCCTCCTGAATAAGTGCTGTATGGCGTGACGACAGAGAATGCAAGGCGCGGATCTCTATTTGCATATGCCTTCAGAATCCTTTCTTCGTTGCCTGTTGGCAAGTACTTGCTCATATCAGCTCCATTGTTCTTTGCATTGGTGATCTCTGTCTCTGTGAGATTGTCGCGATAGAAATACACTGCGCGCGCAGCAGGAGTCATCGAGCTGTATCCCGGAATATAGTCATCCCAGTTAAAAGCGCTTCCGTCCGCATTTTCATACGAATCGACGAAACGAGGATTTACGATATAATTGGTCCATCCGAGTCCGACTCCGCTACCGTCATCAGGAAGACACCGGCTGCCATAGAAATGATTTTTCTGATGAGAACTTGCACCGTTGTCTGCGTCTGTACATGAAAGCGAGAAAATCATCTCGTCACAGTGTTCGTTTTCGAGTTTGAAAAGCTGTTTGTAGGAATTAACCCCACCTCCTGTGTAAAGGCCGTATCCGCAGTCCTTTACCGCCTTGAAATCGTCAGCGGCCTTCTTCCATTCTTTCTGCCACATGTAGATCATGCCGCGGAGAGCGTATGCTGCACCCTTTGTTACATGTCCGTAATTGTTGTCATTGGCGCTATACTTGTCGGGAAGATTGGGGTCATCGATACACAGGTTCAGGTCTGCTATTATGTTGTTCCACATCTCTGCCTGAGTGTATTGCTTGGCATCTTTGGTGTCATCTGTGCTGCTCAAAGCCATTGTATAATACGGAATGTTGCCATAGAGGGCTGTCAGTCTGTAATACCACCAAGATCTTAGGAATCGTGCCTCTGAAATTAGCCTTGACTTCTTGGCCTCATCCATTCCAGGGACGTTAGGCATGTTAGCGATTACGTCATTTGCCCTGAATATGCCACCATAATATACCTGCCACCAGCGCGTGCTGCCCCTGTCATTAGTGGATGAGTTGTTGCCGAGTAATGAGCCGAATCCTCCGATCCAGTTGGCATCAAGATCCATCATGTAGGACCAGCAGTCCCACCATCCGAGCCAGGCGTCATTATAGCCGTAGTATAGAACATTATACACTCCGTTTATGGTCTGTTCGGCCATGGTAGGGTTATTCCATATCGCTCCGGATGATCCCTGGTCTTTAGGCGTGACATCCAAGTTTACACAGCTGATAGCCAACAGTGCTGTGCCAAATCCCAATGCTATGCGAGAGCAAGCGTCATTAAATATATTTTTCATTGAATATCCTCCTCTTTAGAAAGTGATGTTAATTCCAAAAGCATATTGTCTCATAGGAAGATAGCCGTTTCCAGCCGCCATTTCCGGATCAAGTCCCTTGAATTTAGTTATGGTAAACAGGTTCTCGCCCGTTGCATATATGCGCAGATTCTGTATATGAACTTTGTCCATCCACTTGGAAGGGAACGTATATCCTATAGTCAGACTCTTTAATTTTACGTAGTTTCCGTTCTGAAGCCAAAGTTGGCTTGCGGTCTCGGTCTGGGCTGTTCCTCCGATTGTGAGCCTGGTCGTTTTGGAAGAAGTATTGGTACGAGGATCAGTAGGATTCTCAGGATCATAGTAATAATGGTCATTTGCGACGTCCTTTCCGATACCGTATCCGCGTGTAAGTCGAGTGCTGTTAAGACTCTGATCCCACCAGAGAATCTTGAATCCGGCAGCTCCTGCAAAGCTTACTGCGAAGTCGAAACCCTTCCATGCAGCGCTTGCCTGTAAGCCGTAGTAATACTTAGGTGTGGATGATGTGCCTTGGAACTCACGGTCGTTGTCATCTCCGTAGATACCGTTACCGTTAGCATCGGCATAGATAATGTCACCGTACCAGATCTCGCTCTTGCTTATACCTTTGGCGGGATAGAACTCATATCCTTCGGCTACCATTGCCTTAAGCCATGCCATATCCTCTTCCGTGCGGATCATACCGTCCTTAGGACCACCACCAATATTTACTGTACCGTCAGCGTTGAAATGACTGCCATTGCCTTTGTAGATGTTCAGCAGATAGTACTCATTGATCTGATGACCTTCAAGTACTCTGGTATCTCCTCCAGTGGAGACATCACCCAAGTTGGTATAATATTCTCCGTCTTTCCATCCACGCTGGAGTTTGCCTTTGTATTTTGTGACTTCATTGTGGTTCAGGGAGAAGTTCGCGTTTACGCTGTAATAGAAATCTTTCTTGGTGTCCTGCCAGCCTAAAGTGAACTCTGCTCCTCTATTGGTAACCTCGGCTATATTCTGATAAGGAGAGGCGAAGTAAGACAATGAAGTGGACAGAGAAGGCTGATACAGAATGCCGTCAGTCACTTTGTTGTATAAGTCCACAGTCGCGTTGAGCCGATTATTGAGTAATGAGGCGTCAAGTCCGACATTACTTACTGCTGTGGTCTCCCACTGAAGTTCCGGATTTGAGAAAGATGCCATTCCGAAGCCGGAACTTACACTGTTGCCGAATACATAGTTGACGACAGAGTATAGAGACTGGTATGCGTAGTAACTGCCTATTGCACTGTTTCCGAGTTGTCCCCATGAGGCACGGAGCTTCAATTCGTCAATTGCGTTGGCGTTCTGCATGAATTTCTCTTCGGAGATTCGCCAACCGGCTGAGAATGAAGGGAACATACCCCACCTGTTCTCAGGAGCAAATCGTGAAGAAGCGTCATATCGTACGTTGGCCTCGAATAGGTAGCGGTCGTCATAAGCGTAATTGACCCTGCCGAACCATGAACGGGTAGCAAGTTCGCGTGAGAAGCCTGACAGGTATGCAGGCTCTGTCATTGCGTTGAAATCAGTCAGCGACGTGTTGACCATTCCCTTTTTGCTTATGTCAACTTCATTCTTCCACCAACGGTACTCTTCGTATCCAGCTATGGCAGACACTTCATGCTTCTCATTGAATGTCTGTGCGTAATTGACCACGACGTTGCTTTTCCAGCTTTGTTCGAGATTGCGCCAGTTATATACCTGAGCTTCAGAAAGTTCAGCGGATGTGGGCGCGTGGTTTGTAACGACTCCGGTAAGGAAGTTCATTCGCGGCATGTAGTCGGAATCATACAAGATGTGCTCATTACTGAAATTGTCATAATAGAAGTTGTAGACAACGTTGAAATGCTTCAGAAAATCTACTTCGAGGTAGGGATTTACATAGAACTTAGTCTGCTTCTTCGTACCCTTTTGGGTATCAATAAAATACAATGGGTTTGTGGTCGATGCGTCTTCTTCTGTTGAAGTGACGGCTCCGTAATATCCTTTGTAGTAAGGGTACGTGCCTGGATTGGCTTTCTTCATCTCTACTCCATTCAGGTTGTCGACATTATTGCGCTCCTGATCGGTATGATATCCCCATGCTCTGATTCCTGCCGTGATGAAAGATGTGATCTTTGACTCCACATTGGATCTTACGTAATATTTCTGCATGCCTGAGTTGGGTGCGATACCAGGGTTGTTGAGGTAAGTTGCGCTCAGGCTGTATCTGGTACGCTTTTCTGAACCGACAACAGATATGGTATGCTCCTGCATCCATTTAGGATTGTATAGGACATCGTACCAATCGGTATTCGGATATGCCACTTTGTTCGGATATCCTGACTCGGTTAGAGCATCAGGGTTTTTCTCTGCAGCCCGCCATGCTTCAATATTGCTTTCGCTGTATAGAGTTGCGGTACCGCTTCCGTAGGCAGCTTCATTAAATAGTTCCATGTAGTCGGCGTAGTTTGACACCTGATGAATCCATTTCGCTGGGGTGTTGTAAGAGAATTTGCCTGAGTATGTTACATTTAGTTTACCGTCAAAATTCCCCTGCTTAGTGGTGATCAAGATAACGCCGTTGGCAGCCCTGTTACCGTATATGGCACATGAAGCCGCATCCTTCAATATGGATATGTTGGCAACATCGTTCGGGTTGATCTGGTTCATCTCCATCTCCATTCCGTCAACAAGGATAAGAGGGCCTGAATTGTTGAGTGTGCCGATGCCTCGGATCGAAATATTTGCTGTCTCCTCGTTCGGCTTTGAACCTGTCGTCATGACATTAAGGCCGGCTGCGGCCCCGGATAGGGCATTTGCGACTGTGGTTACAGGACGGGATTTTGACGATTCTTCAAAATCCACTGATGCTACCGAACCTGTAAGATTGGTTTTTTTCTGAGTACCGTAACCTACAACAACCACCTCCTTTAGCAGGTTAGCATCCTCTTTCATCACAATGTTGATAGGATCTCCGTTGAATACTTGTTCCTGCGTCATCATGCCTGTGAATGAGAATTGGATAATATCGCCTTGCTTTCCAGACAAAGAGAAATTACCGTCATGATCGGTCATTGTTCCTGTTGTAGTGCCTTTGATTATCACACTGACACCCGCAATAGGTATATTGCTTTCATCTTTTACGTTACCCTTTATGATGTCCGATTGTGCTAATATACTCGGAACAAAAGATGAAATCAGAGATAGGATAATAATCGCTCTTTTAAACATCACTGAATTTTTTTTGTTAATTATGTGTTTTTGTTAGAGAAGACGCTGTATGTCCGTAGGACTTGAAAATCCGTCTTCGTGGTCATTCATAATGACTGCTGTGACTGTTGCTTAATAGGTTACTTCATAATTTAAATATGTATTTATTGTGAATATTGATGATAGCTATATATATTTTTTCAAAATTAACTAATATTATCGTTAAAACATAATAATTATTTTTCACTTTTAACGTTTAATATTGTAAGATCTTAATATTTAAAGTGTTAAGAAAACATGCTTAATTTATAAAAGGATTGAAAAGTTATCTTGTGTCTGTTGTATATGGATGTTCCGCTTGCATTCATGGACTCTCTTCTATGCGAACCGCGCGTGTTGATAGAAGCCAACAGCCTGTGCAACAGCACTTGGATAATGATCTGCGGATTAGACTTTGCGCTTGACATTTAGAGCATCCGTTTGCTCTCGATCCCATTCTCTTTCTGCATCAGCATATTCTGACGTAGTGGCAACAGCAGGCTATCTGTCAATTTTGTAATGCATAATTTGGTAAAATGTGACATCTTTGCCTCCAGGCACGATAAGTTACACCTAACCGCGTTTATGAATTCCTCACGGTCGAGGGTCTCAATAGCAAATAGATTTAACATCTTCGCTGGGGCACAGCTTTAGGCACAACTTCTAAAAGAAGTCTCAATATCTCTTAGACCAGATCGGTCTGTGGTGAACAGGGCAAAGCTAATCTCAAAGAACTGTTCACGGGGCAATTGAACTTGACTGTGTGATGGTCACCCTTGTAGAGATCGAAGCATTTTTTAGACTATGTCTAACCTGCTGACTCAGGCTTTAACCTCATTCGTAAGAGGTTTGCCTGAAATGAACTCGGACACATTCTCAAGAGTTGTCCTTGCTATATTGTGCAAAGCCTCTTTGGTGAAAAATGCCTGATGTGAGGTAATAATCACATTAGGGAAAGACAGAAGTCTTGCAAGCTTGTCATCTTCGATTACTGTATCAGAGACATCCTCGTAGAAATAATTCTTCTCTTCTTCGTAGACATCCAATGCCGCGGAGCCAATCTTCTTGTCCTTAAGCCCTTCTATCAGATCGTGGGTATTGATTAGTGCACCACGCCCAGTATTGATTATCATGACTCCGGACTTCATTTTATTGATGGCTTCTTTGTCTATTATATGTAATGTCTTGGGAGTGAGCGGACAGTGCAGTGAGACAATATCTGAATTGGTATATAATTCATCCAATGATGTATATCTGAATCCCTCCTGGGCTGCAAACTTCTCGTCCGGATAAATATCGTATGCCAAAATATTCATTCCGAGTCCTTTCAGAATATGGATCAGGATTTTGGCTATCTTACCCGTGCCTATGATACCTGCTGTCTTTCCGTTCATGTCAAATCCGAGAAGTCCGTTGAGGGAAAAATTTCCGTCCTTGGTCCGAAGGAAGGCGCGGTAGATCTTCCTGTTCAGTGTCAGCATAAGAGCCAGTGCATATTCTGCCACAGCGTGAGGTGAATATGCGGGTACGCGTACTACTTTTATGCCTGCTTTTGCTGCTGCTGCAAGGTCAACGTTGTTGTAGCCTGCACATCTGAGGGCAACCAATTTGACTCCGTGAGCTGCAAGCTTGGCAAGAGACCTTTCATCGAGGGTATCGTTGACAAATGCACATACGGCCTCGCATCCTTCAGCAAGGACGGCACTCCTATGTGTCAGGTTTTCTTCAAAATAACGGAGATCGTAGCCGAAATCCTTGTTCTGCTCATCGAATGACTCGCTGTCATAGGGTTTTGTCCCGAAAAAAGCTATTGAACATCTATCCATAATCAGATTCAATTTAGAAGTTGTTTTAATTTTCTCACTATTATTTTTATATGTTCTCTCTTTTGGCGTCTCTTTAGCTATATTTTCCCATTTTGCTCGTCATATGGTGCCGCTAACTCCTCTCACGACGAAAAAATCTTACTCAAAAATACATCTCAAAATAAACGAACGAAATAACCGAACAAATAATTCAAACAGCTTCATGGTAAACTTCAAAAATAAATTTCATCTTTCGAAAATTTCCGGTATATGTTGTCCAACTCCTCAGTCATTTATCATTGTCAAATACCTCTTCTTGAAGCAAACTTTACTCGGAAAACTTATCCGAAACTGAAGCAGTGCTGCAAAGACTAGGCCGTAAAATTCAATGCCTTTATACTCTTTTTTCGCATTTTTTAATATAGTTCGTATCTTTGTGTTAGGAGGTCGCAGTTCCTTGCACTTGATGCAGACGATACAGCATACAAAGAAAGCGAAAGTGAATATAAATGTCGTTGCCAAATAGGCTGCTGGTGTCACGAGCGATACTGTTGACTGGGTTTTGCACAACAAGTGTGGGTCTCCACGAAGACAAGAGAGTGCGTCTTTGAAGTCGTAAGTAGGCCAGCATTCAGGCAAGCAGGCTTCTTTGCATTGATGACGATGGCGGATTTATTGTTTCGGCAAGAGACCAGATTCGAGGGATAATTATACCGCTATCGACCTTCTGAGTCGGTACAACTATAAATTCAATTAAGTGAATCTCAGAGAAGTATCGTCTTATGAATATGTCCACCGAGATCTTAGCCAAATCTGAGAAGGGTTATTTTTTTACATTATAAATATTATATGAAGAGGTTTTTGTTGGCATTTGCCGCTGCCACATGCGGTATACTACAGTCTTACGGGGAGGAATTTGAGTCTCGCAGGCCATCTGAATCCGAGCGTCTTTTCGTCTCGCAGGCAGTAGAAGCCAAGATAGCAGAAGTTCAGGCGCAGCTCACGAACCCGTATCTGAAGTGGATGTTCGGCAACTGTTTTCCCAACACCCTTGACACTACTGTTCATTTTGGTAAGGATGAGCATGGCAATTTCAGAACTTTCGTATATACAGGTGATATACATGCTATGTGGCTAAGGGACTCTGGAGCACAGGTGTGGCCTTATGTGCAGTTGGCAGGAGAGGACGAACATCTTCGCAATATGCTTGAGGGCGTGATCCGCTGCCAGTTCTCCCTGCTCTGTATCGACCCGTATGCTAATGCCTTCAATGATGGCCCTACAGGTGAGGGGTGGCAGACCGATGGAACGGATATGAACCCCAATGTGCATGAACGCAAATGGGAGATTGACTCGCAATGCTATCCTATACGTCTTGCCTGGCAATATTGGAAGGAAACAGGCGATGACACTATCTTCGATGCTATATGGGACGAGGCAATAAGGAAAGTGCTTGCGACACTTCGTGAGCAACAGAGGAAAGAAGGACTTGGCTCATATTCGTTCCTGCGTGTCACGGACAGGCAGCTTGATACCAAATGCTGCAAGGGCTACGGCAATCCTGTCAATCCAGTAGGACTTATAGTCTCCTCTTTCCGCCCTTCAGATGATGCGACTACATTTGACTTCCTTATACCGTCCAATTTCTTTGCTGTAACATCGTTGAGAAAGGCGGCCGAGATCCTTGAGACAGTAAACGGGGACAGGCAGCTTGCCTCGGAATGCCGTTCTCTCGCGGATGAGGTAGAAAAAGCAATCCGCAAGTATGGCGTTGTAGAACATCCCAAATACGGGAAAATCTATGCTTTTGAAGTGGACGGCTTTGGCAACAGATACTTGATGGACGATGCCAATGTCCCGAGTCTTCTTGCAATGCCTTATCTCGGAGATGTTCCCGCGGATGATCCTATCTGGCGCAATACCCGCAAGTTCGTATGGAGCAAGGATAATCCTTATTTCTTTAAAGGCTCTTGTGGAGAGGGGATAGGCGGCCCTCATGTCGGTTATGACATGATATGGCCGATGAGCATAATGATGCGTGCCTTCACTTCCGACAGTGACAAGGAGATCAAGTGGTGTATCGAGACTCTGATGAAGACTGACGCCGGCACGGGATTTATGCACGAGTCTTTTCACAAGGATGATCCGTCCAACTTTACAAGAGACTGGTTCGCATGGCAGAATACTTTGTTCGGAGAACTAATAATCCACCTTATTGACAACGGTAAGCTTGGACTTCTCAATTCCATAAAGGTAAAATCTGGGAAATGACAGTACCTTAAGAAGTTTCCAACAGTATTTATTTTTCTACCGCGCCGGAAGTTGATTTCCCTATAAATGGGCTTTCTGCATCACTTAGGGGAGGTCCAGTGCGTGTTGCAATTATAGGTGCCGGCAATAGAGGACGTACTTATGCAGATTATGCCAGGAAATTTCCACAGTGCATGAAGACAGTAGGTGTCTCAGCCATAAGGGAAAGCCGTAAGAATGCCATGGGTGATGCTTTTTCCATCCCACAAGACAAACGTTTCGGGGACTGGAGCGAATTGTTTGCAGTACCCAAGCCTCTATTAGCAGATTTGTCGGACGGCCACATGATGAAGGCTTTTCACAGTCTTGAGGTCGGTTTATTATTCCCGATGCTATGATTACTTTTTGCTGCATTAAATTATAGTATGTTGCGTCAGAAATCAGTGTCGACATAAGCTTTCCCTCATTCGCGTTGATTCATGCCAAGAATAAGTTTAGATGTGGAGGAATATCCATAGTTTTATAGATGAAAAAATAAGGACAGATTCATAGAGTCGGATTTTGAGATGATGAAATATATGTATTTCGCTGCAGTCATTGTTGCGGTAAGTGTTCTTGATATATCATGCGTATCTCATCCTAAGGAAGATGTGACTCCGAAGACAACATTCCAGACTTCTCGGGAGTGGATGCCAGAAATAGACAATAGGGCGGATGCTGTAATGGTATATGGTGTTGGTCATAATCCTGTAGACGGTGATTCTTTAGATAGGAATAAGGCTATTCCGTTCGAGCAGAGGCTTCTGTCATGGGCGGAGCGTGGATATCGAACCGATTTCATGACAGGAATAGCATGGGGAGAGTATCAGGATTACTTTACAGGAAAATGGGATGGACGGCAGCATTTCGATGAAGGACAGATGCAGGTAGACGGGGATACGATATGGCATGGTCCGATGGTCCCATATATAGTTCCGACTGAAAATTATCTTAAGTATTTCAAAGAAAGGCATATAAAGAGAGTTATTGATGCCGGTATCACGTCAATCTACCTTGAAGAGCCGGAGTTTTGGTCAAGAGGTGGATATAGTGAGGCCTTCAAGCGCGAATGGAAGACATATTACGGTACTGAATGGAGGCCTCAGCACGAGTCTCCGGAGGCTACATATATGTCAAACAAGCTCAAGTACCACTTGTACTACAGAGCATTAGAGGAAGTCTTTACTTATGCGAAGGAGTATGGCAAGTTAAAAGGACTTGACGTGAAATGTTATGTCCCGACTCATTCTCTTCTAAATTACAGCCAATGGCAGATAGTCAGTCCAGAGGCGAGTCTGGCTTCGCTACATTGTGTGGATGGGTATATAGCTCAGGTATGGACCGGAACATCCAGAGTTCCAGATTATTTTGATGGAGTTCTGGGAGAGAGGGTATTCGAAACGGCTTATCTGGAGTATGGTTGTGTGGCATCGATGACTGCCCCTACTGGGAGGAAAGTATGGTTTCTTACTGACCCCATAGAGGACAGGCCTCGTGACTGGGAAGACTATAGACTCAATTATCAGGCGACTTTCACGGCCCAGTTAATGTATCCTAGTATCAATACTTATGAGATAATGCCTTGGCCGGAGCGTATTTATACGGGCCTTTACAGTAAGTCGCCTGATAGCAAGGAGAAGATACGCATTCCAAAGGACTATGCTACAATGATGCAGATCATGACTAATGCTCTGCAAGAGATGCCTTTGTCAGAAGCTCGTCTCTCGGGAACGCCAGGTGTAAGCGTACTGATGGGGAATTCCCTGATGTTCCAGCGCTATCCCGTGCATGACGGTTATGACGACCCTCAGTTGGCTAATTTTTATGGTTTAGCCATGCCGTTTGTGAAACGTGGAGTGCCTGTCGGTATCGTCCATATAGAGAATCTCGGTTTCGACAAGGCTCTTGAGGATACGAAGGTCCTTTTGATGACTTATTCCAATATGAAGCCTCTTGATCCTAAGGCCCATATACATCTTGCAAAGTGGGTTCGTCAAGGTGGCACTATAGTGTATGCCGGCCGTGACAATGACCCCTTCCAAACTGTTAAAGAATGGTGGAATACAGGCGAGAACTCTTATATGAGACCTTCAGACCATATGTTCTCCCTTATGGGGATTGCCCCCGGAGCGTCTGAAGGAAAATATGTTTATGGCAAAGGCAATGTGATTGTAATAAGGAAAGATCCCAAAGAATTTGTACTCGAAAAAGGTGGTGATTCTCCTCTTATCGCAGCAGTGTCTAGGGTTCTTCCTCTTGAGTTAAAGAATAGCTTTACACTTCAGAGAGGCCCTTATTTGCTTGTTGCTGTCTTAGATGAGAATCAGGACACGTCTTCTTTCAAAGTGAACGGTCCTGTCGTGGATCTATACGATCCGGATCTTCCAGTCTATGATAGTACCGAGATAAGGCCAGGACGTCAGGCTATGTTCTTTGATTTGTCTCTGGCTTCTGATACCCCATGCATCATTGCGGCTGCATCCAGAGCATACGATGTGAAAATCTCTTCGCACAGCTTCAGCTATGTTGCAAAGGCTCCTGCTGAGACGGTCAATTCCTCTCGGGTGCTTTTGCCTTCCAATCCTGTAAGTGTGCTTATTGACGGGATTGAGAGTATTGATATATGTCGCTGGGACGAGAATAGTAGTACATGCCTCATTACTTTCCCCAATAATCCTGATGGCGTACATGTCATGATTAGCTGGTGATCCTCTTGTTGTTTCCGGCGGGCAATAGTCTTTTTAGTCGCGCTGTGCTCTATTATGTACCGATCCACTCGCAGATTCTTCTTTTTTCACGTGACTTGGCGAAACCGAGATTTTAACAATGTCAGTTCCCGTTTTAATAAACCTTTGATTTTCAACATTATAATTTCAAGCAAAGTGGAGTGTTAAACGATAAACCCCCGAATT
>DJOF01000009.1 GCA_002439585.1 Bacteroidales bacterium UBA6445
ACCAAAACTGTTTTCCTTTGAGTATATAAGGCCGGTCTGGAGAGGCAGTTCCCATGGGGATATTGAAAAGCCGGTTGCTATCCACTCCTTATCGTACTCGAACACACACCGGTCCCTTTCAGGCGTCATCTGCAAAGTGCCGACAGTGCGCTCGTCCAATGAAACTTTGATTTTCAGAATATCCTTCATCGTCCTTTCTGTCTTCCTTGGTTCTTGTTTATGGTTTCAAGCTCCTCACCTGTGGTGAACTTGCTTTTACTCATGATTGCACTCATTTCGTCAAACCAGCCGAACTCGACAACCAATTTAAGGAATGCCTCAAGAGAAATCTTCCCTTTGGTCTCAAAACGTTCGAGCGTAGGCTCCGGGATGCCCGTCATTTCAGAGAGGCTACGCCTGCTCAGCCCCCTGTCCAACCTGCGCTTCCGGCAGTTTTCTGCCAGTATCGCCGCCAGACGCCCGGGATTCTTGTCGAATATATCAAAACTGTATTCCATAATATATTATGCGTTATCTGCAATAAACTCAACTATCACATAGAATGATATGCCAAATGTAATAATTTTCCCGCCCATAGACAAATAATCCAGCATAATTCTTTTCACTGAACTATGAAAGTTGCCTGTCAAAAGAAGAAAGACAGGACATATACCTTCGCGACACAATTCTCATCAGGAAGGCCGAAAGACGATGATAAAGAAAAAGCCCAAAGGAATTATAAATGACAAAACCACTATATGGATTACAACTGGTATTTTTATTTTTGCTGTCGAAAAGAAAAAAAAGGAACAACGCTCCTCAATGAGAGATACGCTCCAAAAGCAGTTTGGTTTAGAACTTGATTAAATATACAAAAACCAAACTAAACCTGCTTTTATCATAGACTTGGACATTTTTGAAATGTTGCAAAACCAAACTTCCAATACAAGGGACAAACCGGGGACAAGCGAAAGAAAAACGGGAGACAAAAAATGTCTCTTAACTTTCAACGTCTCTTATTTCTATGAGTCTTATTGTTTTTCTCTCTTTTGGCACGCAATATTTTGTCCCCAGTTTGTCCCTCCAACAATTCGCCCACAACAAAATATAGCTGTATATCAACAAATTATCTCATAAAATATCATTCTCTTCTGGGAAATAAATATTCTGCATCGGAAAATAATAGATATTCTATTTTAATCGCAATGTCATTGCGGATTCTTAACCGCGATGTATCTTTACGCTGAATTTGGGTTGCGCACACTTTTTGATGCACCGCAAACCCTAAAAAACATCTGTATGAAACATCACGGAATATTCGGAGCGGTCATTTGCTCGATACTCGCAATGACAACATTGTCCTGTGAGAAATCGAATAAGGTCGAGAGGTTCCCGGAAGACACCTCGATGCTCAAGATGATGAACGAGGACAATGGAAGTACCACCATCGGGAACTCAAACGTCTATATCACTTCCTCCGGGAACTTCAAGAGCGGCTCGCTTCCGATTCTCGACTGCGGAAAGAAAGACGGAATCGGAGACATCGGGCTGCCTGACTTTGCGAATATGGCTCCGGAGGTCGCCGTGACGTTGGGACACGGATATGTCATCTGCGACTCCGAAAGCGTGGTGGACTTTCCTTCCAGGAAGAAGGCAATCCGTGAGGATGCGCTGATGTATAGGGTTTATGCGGACTCGTGGATAACGGACGACAAGGGCAATACCATCGGAGCCAATGTGTATTTCCTTCTCGGCAATCCACTGGAGCACGGGCAGATGCTGGAGATGGGCAGCAATGTCGGAGGTCTATCTTGGAATCTTGTGAACAATGGCTCCAACACAATCGGCATAAAGCTGCCTTCTGAAGACATTGAGGTGGATTGCAGCGACAGTATTCTGGCATTTTCCACAAACGGAAAGACTCTGACTCTGAAACTATCAGAGAGCCCTATGTCATACGAGATTGGTGAGCGGAGATTCCGCATCCGCAGCGGAAGAGTCTATACAGAAGTCGTTGTCACTGTGAACAGCGACACTTATTAGAAGCTATTCTGATTTGTTTGCATAAAGATTTTTCACTTCAAAGAACAATTCCAAACAAGTAGGAACAATCTATTTATAAACAGATACTTAGTACATGAATCATCTTTATAAGATATTCTGCCCACTGATAGTTTTGGCGGTGCTCTGCTCCTGCAACAGAAAGGCTTTCGAGCCTGTGGAGGAGATCGTGTTCATTCAGGATGCCGGCATCGAGGAAGAGGGACGGACTTGCGCCCCCGGTGATGCCATCCATTTGAAAGGTTCGGGATACAGGCAGACGGACAATGTGGCCCTGACATTCACTTGGGAGACTGGTGACAATTTGATCCCTGTCGGAAAGGCTTCCGGAATATATGCGAAGACGCAGACAGCAACATCCGACGGCATAACTGCGGTGCTGCCATACAGATACCCGGCTTCGGATGTGGAAGTCAGCATAATGCGTGAAGGTAGACTCCAGAAAATCGGTTCTCTGAAAATCACTGACGGCCAGTCGCCTAAGGAACTGAGGCTCTATGGAATAAGCAATGCGGACAAGAGAATTGACGGATTCACGCTTGACATAAACAACGTGGGACGGAAATCTCTTGACATCACCCTGCCGGAGAACATTCAATCAGTCATCAATGTCCCGAGATCGTTCGGTCTCTGCGGAATCACCGGGAAAGGCGACAACAGGGCTGCCGTATATGTCGATTTCTTCACTGGTGAGACGGAGACGCTTGCTACTGATGTTATTGCACTGTTTATGACCACGACCAATTCAGCCACCGCCATTGTATGCCGCGACGGAATATGCACCTTGCGGACACTGCCCGTGGAAGTCGGGGCAGACTATCTGACGAAGTCTGACAGACCGGCCCCAGTGCAGCCGACATTCTCATTGCCGGAGGGGCTGAGACCGGAATTTTTCGGGGATTATCCAGGGGTGCCAGTCGGAACATCCGGCTCATACCTGATGTCGGCAAACAGGGGCAACGGGAACTGGACGACGGTTGTGCTGGACAAGGGCGGATTCCGCAAGGCGGAAGACATCGAGGCAGCCGCCGTAATTCCGTTCAATGTTGGCGAGGATGCCGGCTATATCGTGACATACGACACCGGAGTAAACCTTTTCCGTCCAGTCAATCCCGAGACGGGAGTGATGGGACATTCTGCATATACCTGCAACAATATCGGAAGGATTCTCTCCGTGACATCGAACCCGGGAAGACCGGATCATCTTCTTCTCTGCTTTTCCGAGTCCTTCAACGGTACACGAATCTATGACCTTGATTGGAACAACATGAAGTCATTGTCTCCCATCGTCTTGCCGAACCTGACAGACGGCTATGCTGAGGCGCTGATGGCGAACTGAACCGTTAGTGTTTCATACGCCACTTTTCTGCGCTAGGCAATCACAAATGAATTTGGGATGCTCTCGCTTATCAAAAAGGTTGCTTCCAGATGTCTATCGGCATAAGAAATGACATTTTTTTGTGATTGTTTCTATAGCCTGAGACAGTGTCAATGAGCGAATATCTGCAATGGACTTGATATTCCGGCAATGACAATCCCCAGATAGCCTTGTAATCCTCGACCAATAGCGCGGCTTCGTAACCGGCATTTGATGAGACATTCTCTTCCGCAATAAAAGTCCGCATAAGTCCTGGTCTCACTCCTGGTCTCACTCCTGATCTCACTCCTGATCCTGGACTTGTGAACTGCATCTTCAGATGAAGCCTATATCGGCCGGCATCGCATCCGTCCTCCATCAATACCTTGAAGTTGATTCGTAGTGTACCACCATCATCAACCTCAACAGCTGATACGAACTCAATATGCACAACAGAGAATGTACCTGTACCAGACGCGAAAAAGTAGACACGGAATGATGTCCGTGCTTAAGGGGAAGACTGCGATGGACAAGGACAGCTACGGAAGGCAGTTGCCGAGGATAGATTGTGATAAGACGCTCTTCCCTGACTGAAAAAGTCTGGGCTAACCCGCCTTGACAGTAATATTGATATATTTGCAGAATCTTAGAAGTTGATGGACCTGTGACCGGACACACTTTTTTAAACAGTAAAAAATTTTAATGGAAACGGAGAATAGGTAAATGATGGGACATTTTGGTTTTTCATATATAGGGTTGATATTTTTGTTGTTATTATTTGTTCCTAATATTATTTGGGTAACAAGAAAGCCACAAGGATATACCTCCGGAAACGAAAACAAAGTATTACTAATTTTTGAAAAGGCAGGAGAAATTTTGACTACAATATGTGCTTTGATTTTTAATGATTTCAATGTGCACAGTTGGTCAATTTGGACTTGGTGGCTTATTGCAGCCTTTAGTTTAATGGTAATATATGAATGTTGGTGGGTACGTTATTTTTATAGTGAAAGAAAACTATCAGACTTTTATAGCAGCTTCTTGGGTATTCCACTAGCAGGGGCAACATTGCCTGTAATTTCCTTTTTTCTACTTGGCATATATGGAAAAGTTGTATGGCTTTTGGGTGCTACGATAATTTTAGGAATTGGACACATTGGAATACATGTTCAACATAGTAGAGAACTTAAATCTTAGCATTCTGAGAACAGGAAACTGGTTGCGGACTTCACGGAGGTGAACTCGGAAATTGTTGCCATCATTGAGATTCAGCCGGATTCATCCATCGTTCAGGCATTGATTAAGTGTGATTCGGCCGGCCGAGCACGGTTGGAGGAGATTCGCACACTCAAAGAATCTCGCCTATTCCTTCAACTAATATCGTCACTAATCCAACAAGCATGGGCACTGAAAGACAACAAGCTCACGGCAAAAACTGTCATAGATTCATTGGGAATCTATATGACCTACAAGGAACGGCACATAGAAGAACGGCAAGCCCAGACCACTGAGATCCCATCGAGAAAGAAGTCAATATCCTCATATGGTGGCAGAAGGCGCTGATATGGATAAGAATTGCGACACTTGTCTTTGTATTCGGGCGACTGACAGCCTCTTGAGTGATTTTCTTGAAGATTTTTTTTTGGGGGGGGGGAAAAAAACACCGCCCTGCCCGACCAAAGACATCAGTCTGAGCAGCGCGGTGATCTTGATTCACGAATAAAACGTCAGAACCTGTAGGACAATCCTGCCGAGACATAGCCGGTGTCGTGGCCGCCTTCTACCCAAATGCCAGCTTTCTTGCTGAAATACCATCGAAGACCGGCGGTGGCGATGAAAGTCATCTTCGTGTCCATCTTATTGAATGTCGAACTTGCCTTCTCTCCACTCTCGTGGTCGGTGGTGTGCTCGCCTATCAAGCCTGCGTCAATCATACCGCGCGCATAAAGTTCGAGACGGTTGCAAAGGGTGAGATGATAGCTGAGACCGGCCGCAAGATCCACCCTGTTGCAGAAAGTGTCCTGCTGTTTGTCACCGTAGCCATTGTCAAGCATCCAGTTGTAGCTGTAGCGGGAATATTCTCCTCCGATGGTCCAGCCGATGCCTCCGAAACGTCCGAAATCAAGGAAGCAGATATCTGAATATATCATCACAGGAGGCACAACCATTTTGAAAGAAGACTTAGCCGCATCGTCCGTGGCGTGCTTCATAACCTTGGCTCCTTCAGCCATTGCCGGAGACGCGCCAATCTGCAGTGTCCTTGAATATTGCGGGAATACAATTTCTGATTTAGTTCGCTTCCAACCGACATTTTTTCCGGCATCGGTTGCAGCGATTCCATCCTGAACATCAATCTGTTCTGCCTTCAGTTTGCCATCAGCACGACAAGCAGTACCGCCATAAGCAGATTCCCAGGCATGGACGACATCCATAAATGTTTTGAACTCCCCTGCCTTTATTCTTGCCGCAAACTCCGGGTAATCATAGATCTTACCGAAATACGTATTCAACATTGACTTTGACATCGAAGGCTCTGTTCTGTCGAAGATGCTGTTGCGGATGTCAGTGCCGACCATGATCGCCATATCTCCCGCGATGCTCAAGTACCATCCGCGTACAGGACTCACGACCGTGATGTTCCGTCCTGTCCTTTCGGACTCGACAGTGAAAAGAGAGTACAGGTCAATGCCTTTGCCCCGATACTCCTCACGCACCCATTGGACCTGCGCCTTTCCTCCGAAAGCGCCTAAGACCTTGACAAGGCGTTTTACATACTTGTCCGTGCCTTGAAGAAGAAGTGAATCGACATCCTCGTTGATATATCTTGTCCTCTTCCCGTCAGGTGAAAGGCTGAACTCGATATAGTCCGGGCGATTGACAAGCGCAGAGCGGAGATAGCCGTCGAGAACTTTACTATCACCCTTGTTGAGCCAGATCCGGACTTTCACATCATCGTCCTTCTCTTGCCGTGCTTTCTTGCCAACGGCAGCCTGGGCCTTTGCCGAGATGCCTGCGAGCAGAATCATTGCCGCCGAAACGCAGGCTAAGATATTCCGTAATCTCATCGCCTACTTTGAATCGACAGAAAAACTCAGCGCGAAATTACCGCCACTGTAACTGCCAGTGAAGACATATATTGTTTCACCGACAGTCCTACGATAGATTTCCGATCCATCACTCTTTGTGAACCCAGCCGGAACGAACTTGGCGTAGTAGGTTGTCGCCACGGACTCTTTGCATTTGTAGTCGAAGAATGTCATCGTCTTCATGTCACTGCCGAGCTCCTTGTACTGCCAGTTCTCCACTTCTCCATCAAACACAGGAAAATCATTAAGGAATGGATATTCCTTGATAAGCGCTGCCCATGTTATGGTGTCCTTTGGGTCGGTTACCGACTCGTTACCAGAGTCATCCTTGCCGCAACCGCATACAAGCATTATTGTGGCCGAAATCAACATGAAAATGTTTTTTTTCATAAAATTTAAGATTTTGTTACAAATATAATTTTTTTCCCCCCCCCCAAAAAAAAAATTTCCAAATTATTACTTCACTAATTATTACTGTCTGCTAAAATAAAATGATTTCTCAGACATACCTCTCGCTATATCTGATTATTTGAAAAATATAGACAGACAAAATTTAGTTTGTTTCGCATTGCGATTGATATATTCTGATGGCAATAAGAGCCGAACAAATATTTCGAAAATATTCCCCGTTTTATACTTTTATGGCAAAAGAAATCGTAAAATCACCATTTGAGAACACTATATTTAACCTGAATATAATAGCGTTTTAAGGCTCTAAATATAGAGGAATAGATTTTACATTAAGAAGAGTGCGATTCTGTAATAAGATTTAGGATGTAAATGGAAGTCAGCACGAAACCAATTTGGTGCCCATTTTATTCTTTGCCATATTCAACATATAATATGCATATATGCTACTTTTCATCTATTTAATGATGTATTGTAGGTAAAAATCGCAAGAATGGAAGATGTGATATTTAAGTGGTTCTACACTTTTTCCAGCGAATAAATCAAATTAGTCACATTTATTCAAACGAATCAGACTCCCCGTATTCATATATACGTTCTATCAAGTAGAATCGTTACGCGAACTGCTAAGAATAAAGTTCGATATAGGGATGATGCTCCTGCCGGACGAGCTGTACAGGTCAAGGCACAAAAGGTTCAGGGTAAAGTTCGGCAAGCC
>DJOF01000006.1 GCA_002439585.1 Bacteroidales bacterium UBA6445
CTTTAATTTATAGAACATCCCTCAAAGGAAAACAGTTTTGGTGGTGGGTTTGCCACATTCGAGGACAGTATGCCGGACGGCTATGGCCTTTACCTGCTCGACAGGATGCTCCGTCGTGAAGGCAGTTCGTTGGGCGAGCTGTCTCCTCTTCAGAGATTGTCATTGGTTGGCGGTTCCGGGATGGGAGCGCTCTGCTATAAGCCAGAAGCGTCCAAAGGACATATCGCCGCCATCACGGACAGCGACTTTGACGAACTCCAGCGCAAGGCTCTTGATGTACTCTCTGAAAAAAGCGATGCCGATGCGTCTTTCCTGTACTACAACAGCCGCAATTCGGGAGGAGCAAGGCCCAAGGCTGTGTATAAGGCTGCTGACGGCTCGGACTGGATTGTGAAGTTCAGACATGTTTACGATCCATCAGACATCGGGCGGATTGAATTCCAATACATGAGAACAGCGCAGAAATGTGGAATTGACATCCCGGAAATCCGCCTTGTCAATGATCGCTACTTTTCAATCAAAAGGTTCGACATAAAGGAAGGCCGGCGCATACACACGCTCACGGCGGCAGCCCTTCTGCAGTCTGATTTCCGCACTCAAAGCGTAGACTACATAAATCTTCTTGCCCTGACCGGTTATCTTACCCAAGACCCGATACAGGTGGAACAGATGTTCCGCAGGATGACATTCAATGTGGTATGTGCCAACAAGGACGATCACTCCAAGAACTTCAGTTTCCTCTGCGAAGACGGCAAATGGTCACTTGCCCCCGCATACGACATCACTTACTCCCCGGAGGGCACCAGAGGCGAACATGCGACATCGGTCAAATATTTGGGCAATCCAAGCCTTGAAGACATCATTTCCGCCGGCACAGGCATCCGCATAAGTCGGAAACGCTGCATTGAAATCATTGAAGAAATCGAATCTGTCTGCAAAGCGGAACTTGATGTTGATAAGATAGTCAACCTTAAATGATGGCATACTTCCTTACAAGTCCAGCTCTACTCGCATTCTGACCTTATCTTCTTCTTTTGGTCAGCCCCTTTCTATTCTTGTGAAGTCCGTCTTTTTTACGGGCTTCCTCTTCTCCTGTCATATCCATAGGCGTGCTGCACCGGCTTTCGGCCTGCCTGATGAGAATTGTGTCGCAAAGGTATATATCCCGTCTTTCTTCCTTGCAAGGTCAAGCCTATCGGTTCAAGCCAAAATCTCCACACTCGGTTTTCAACTGAGGTCGTATTTTGTCTGTGAAGCCTTGCAGGAAGAGCCGGGACACCTTGCAAAGCGACATAATTTTAATCAAGCCCGAAAGTAGCTGATGCTAACAGAGGGAAAAGTAAAAAATCAAATCAAAAGCGATTATGGCAAATTATGCGACTAACATCTTCTACGCAAGTACGGAGAACGAGAAAGACCTTGATAAGGTGGAGAAATTTTTTGATGATACCTTTGGCGACTGTTGCTTAGACAGAGGTGAAGATTACATAGAAGGGGAGTTTTCCTCGAAGTGGGATTATCCTGAAAAGGAGATAAACGAGATGATTTCTCTTTTGGAGGACAAAGACATAATCTACATCCGAGTGCTGACACACGAACTATGTAACGAGTATGTAAATTTCCAAGTGTTCTCAAACGGAGAATGGTCATACAGATAACCCTAAAAATCAATCGGACTATGTTTTACAAGGAAGAACAGGCAACAGACATTATCGGGTGTCCTTGCACTTTACTGAACCCTTATGGTGGATATACGGATGGCGAAGTGGTTGGCGATTACGGCTATGAGATAGTGGTAAGGCTCACCAACTGCAAGGAGGTGGTGGAATACCGTGATGAAGTGCTAATCTATGACTAATGGAGGATTGCTTTATGGTGACACCAATAGCAACAAGGTTTGTGGATTGGGATATTCCCGAACTTTCAACCCTGCGAGACTGCAAGGTCTATAAATTGAGAGAGCAGCTCAATGAGGGTACGCCAATGAGCCGACAGCAGAAGAATTGGCTGACGAGCAGCGTGAACAGCAATGTTTATTTCAAAAGGGCTGTTCCGCTTATGGGCTATCGTTTTGACTTCTCGGATATACTGAAACGCTTTTTTGTCAAGCAATATGGGCATATTGCTGAATACTATGCTGTGGACAAGACCGCTTTACGGACATTCCTTTGCGGTCGGATTGATGAAATGATTGAGATAACAGATTAAAAGAACTACTTTCCGAGCAGCCAGCGGAGACGTTCTGCCGTATAGGACTGCTCACACGTTGTCTGATGCGACCATTGCTCGGATGCCGGGACTATCGTACAGTTTGTATTGCCTCCGGCGGCATTGATGCTTTCACAGAATGCCTTGACATCTTCGTAGGCGGTCTTCATCACCTCATCGGACTCGCTCATTACCGTGCAGATGCGCATTGACCTGAAGTTTGCCGCGTCGGCGGTTCCCGGCTTCCCTGCGACGGGCATTATCCCACTGAACTTCTCCGGATATGTGTTTGCAAGCGACCAGGTACCGGTGCCGCCCATCGAGCCTCCAAGCACGAATAATCCGTCACAGGACGCTTCGTACTCACCAATAAGCTTCGCAAGAGGTTCGTTCATCTCCGCACCCCAATTCTCGGAGGAAGGACATTGAGGGACAATGAATATGCTCGTGATTGCATTGTTCGTCAGATAGTCGGCGATTATACTGACGGCGGCCTCCTTCATTTGTGTCTCGTTGTCATTGCCTTTGGACGAGCCACCATGGAGGTAAATCACCAGAATCGGCTTTACGGCATCCGCACTCGCGATGCTCTTCATCCTATACGGCAACGTCCCGCTGACATATTTCCCGAAGTCATCTGACGGTGAGTCTGTTCCAACTCCTGGAGCATAGTTGTTCATTTCTGAATATGGAATACCTCGCGCTATCCGGAATCCGGCCTTGGGCTTGTAGTTAGATGTCGGAATCTTGGTCCTGAACGAAACACGCAGACCAAAGGAACTGCTCTGCCAATGCCCACCTCTCAGAACGTGCGCAGAGACATTCTTTCCTGCATATACATATTCTTTGTCGGAATCGGAAGGTCCTTTGGGATTGACTTGATCCTCATCGGAATATGCCCCGTACCAGTCATAGCACCACTCGAACGCATTGCCCGACATATCGTATATGCCAAGTTCATTGGCGACTTTCAGGCCGACCTTGTTCACGTGCTCAAGACCGTCTTCCTTGAACCATCCGGCGGCATTGACATCATTGCTTCCGCTGTAGCGGTAGTCCTTGCTCTTGACTCCACCTCTTGCGGCGAACTCCCACTCGGCCTCGGTCGGAAGCCTCCAGTCTCCTCCCGTGAGCTCATTGAGTCTGTCAATGAACCGGTTGGCGTCGTCCCAGTCCACGCCGTCCATTGCCCTGTCGTCTTCCTCGCCATATTCCGAAGCCGACCAGCAAGACTCCAAAGTCCCCATCACTTCTTTCCAAAGTCCTTGCGTGACTTCATATTTCGATATCTCGAAATTGGACAATGTCACCTTGTGGAGCGGAAGTTCGTCCGGACGCGGGTCGTTGTTGTCCTGTGCATCGGACTCCGCTTTTGTCAATGCTCCGTTGTCCAGGCCGGAAGTCGTCTGCCCCATAATGAAAGTTCCGCCCTCGACTTTCACCATCATTGACTCGACCCTCTCTTTGAGGGTCAATGTCTCCGTATCTTTGCCTTCTTCGTCACCACCGACAGGCTGTTCCTCTTTTGAGGAACAACCTGCCAATGCTATCGAAATGGCGATGATTCCATAATATAATCTATCTCTGAGCATTGCTTCTTGTTCTTGATGGTTGCTTCGTCCTTGGCCCCTGCGGCTTCGGCTGAGAGAGCCTGCGCATCATATCGCGCTCGATTTCGTACACGCGGGATATCTGCTTCTGTGAGAGGAACGTGCTGTAGATATCGTAGTATTTTTTGCGTAGGTCAAGGATCTTCTGGCTGCGCTCGAAACGCTGCTTCATCTCCTCCTCGCTCGGATTCTCTGACTGCTGCTTGCCGAGGCTTGGCCCCAGTGCCCAGATTTCCTTCTGGAAGTTGCAGTAGGTCTCCTGGAATTTCCTGGCTGTCGCATCATCGAACGCCAGTTCCGTGGAGATGTGCTCGGCCTGTTTCACGGCCAGTTCCTCACGGCTGATTTTCTTTCCGTTAGGCTGGGCGGACAATGTCATTGATATGAGGAGCGCGAATGACGCCGCGATTATTGTTCTGAATATTGTTTTCATCTGTCTTCTAATAATTTATGTTCATAAACGTGTCTTCATTGTAAATTTCGCTGAGGAACGCCTGATCTGCATTGTCAAGATTCGCGAAAGCCTGCTGTACTTCCGCCAGAGAATCCGTAGGGGATGGCTGATTGTGCCACGCGAATGTTGCTATCAAGGTCAATGATGCTGCCGAGGCAAGGGCAATGCTGACCGTGCGTAGTCTGTGAGAAGGCTTCCGCCCGCATCTGGTTGCATTCAGGACATTGCGCTCGATTTTGTCAAACGCTACGTCCGGGACTTTGTACGGCATACGCTTGCCGACGCCCATCATATTCATTTCTTTATCCATAATATTCTTTCAGATAATTGTAAATCTTGACTTTTGCATTGTGCCAGTTGGCCTTGGCGCTGTCAGGGCTGGAATCCGTTATCTCTGCGATTTCATCGAGACTCATCTCGTCATAGTATCGTAGGTTGAATGTCAGCTGCTGCTTCCTCGGAAGCGAGAGTATCGCTTTTTGGAGGAGGACAGCCTCTATGTCAGCGAAATCGACATATTCGTCGGCAAGCATTGACATCGCTTCCGCATTGTCCTCTATATTGACTGTTGGATGGCGCTTCTCAATGATGCGCAGGGCCTCGTTCGTCGCTATCCGGTAGAGCCACGCCTTGAATGAGCGGCTGCGTTCGTATTGTCCGAAGGAGCGGAACACCCTGATGAATGTCTCCTAGGTGGCGTCCTGCGCATCCTCGGCGTTCACGGTGATTCGCCGGATGTGCCAGTAGATGGGCTCCTTGTACTCTTTAAGGAGCGCACGGAAGCCCATCTGAAGGTTCCATCCCAGCAGTCTCACTATGTTTTTCTCATTCATCGGCCAATGTGTAAACTATCTTCTTTCCCCGAGCCGTCCTGACAAGCGGATCCTTTCTGTCCAAAGTGAAGGAGTCCAGCTCCGCTTCGGCGAACTTGCTGTCCAGTCCGGTGAAGCCGCTGTATTTGCTGACCGAAAGATAGCCATTCTTCTGGATATATGCCACTGCCATCAGCTTGCGCTCCGGACGGGAGGTCTTGTTCACCGTGGTCGTGCGTTCCACCTGCACTGTCCTGAAGGTTGGCACAACAGCTGTCGCATAGCATCTGTGATGTCTGCCGTAACCGCCGCTGTGACGATGTGGACCGCGAGCTTCCGCTGAAGTGGAGACCGAAAGCATAAGCAATGCAGCCACCGCCGCCGTAAGTAATCCTGTTCTCATAATTTCAATGTCTTTAGATGTTGTTTTCTGAGACGTCTCACTATATATACCCGGCAGGATGTCGAAAGTGAAAAATTGAGAATGATTTTTTTCGGAAGTCTTTCGGCATTGGAGCGATAGCGGGAATGTGAGGGGGGATTTTAGGGGCGTTTTTAGCTATATGGTGTGGTGTACCTGCAACGTGGATAATTTGAACAGCCGTAGAATTTGCCGTATTTGCCTTGACGTAGCGTCAGTGTGCCTCCGCATTGAGGGCAGTAGCCGTTGGCGACGGCAATGTCACGTTTGATTTCGTTGTGACGGACATTGGAGATGTGCTGCTTCTTGGCGGCTTTGTCTCCGTTGTTGTTTGCGAGCAGGATGTTATAGATGCTCTGTATCTGGCTTTCGGAGAGGATTCTGGTTTCGAACTGATTGATTATTCGGGGAATCTGATCCCAGTATATTACTGGAGAGTGAGCATCTATGCCGAGGCTTGCCTGTCTTGAAAATGCGACGATTGAGATGTAGGAGATATTCCCGTAGTCTTTCAGGAGGAATCTTAATGCTCGGATGTGTCCCTGATTCTGGTGGATGGGGTTGCGGAACTGGTATTTGTTGCCGTAGATGTTCTGCGTCCAGTACTCGCTGTTCTCGCCTCCGTATATCCATCCTTGATAGAATTTGGTCTCGATGACGAAGATGCCATAGATGGATATTACGATGTGGTCTATCTGTGTGCTGTAGCCGTTGCTTGAGAGCAGAAGGTCATTGATGACTTTGTAGCTGTCTTCGGGCAGTTTTTTCAGGATGGAGGCCACCCGCTTTTCTCCGACTTTGCCTTTTGAGGGCAGGAGGCGGAAAAGTAAAACGACAAGGATAATAATAGCTATAAGAGCAAAGAATTCCATTTTTGGGCTTGTGGAAGATTAATGGTGTTCACGGATTTACTTTGCAAATAAGATGTCTTTGAAATTCAGTGTTTTATTGATATTTCGGATTTGTTCTGCAAATAAGATTCTGTGTTATATCCGTTCAAAGAAGTCGTCGTAGTCTTTGTCGAGAATTTTCCAGATGCCGTTTTTGCGTCCGCCTTCACGGGCGATAAGGTGTAGGTCGGAGAGGCGTTTCATATATGTCTTGACTTGCCGTGTAGATAGGTTTAGATCTTCTGCAATCATATCAATATTCACTTTGGGGTTCATAGTAATCAGCTTATAGATGCGTCTTTGGGCTTTTGTGAATTCTTTTGTGAATTCTTTTGTGAACTGAGTTGGCTCTTTAGTGAAGTCATTTGTGACATCTTTTACGACATCGGTGCCGTAGTTGAGATTCCAGAGGGTTACGTGGAACTCGCTGGCATTGGAAGTGAACTCTGGGGCGTGGTATTCCTTCAAGGACTCAAATCGGACATATTCACCGAGGATTTTCTTCATTCCGCTGCCGCGGCGTTCCATAAGGTCGAGACGGCTGAAGAAATCGGCGAGGAGGGGATTGCGACGCTTGGACGGGACGGAAAGTGGGTTCAACTGCTGAATCAGGCGACCGTCAATCATTCCGCCCGGTGAATATACTTCCATTCGGTCGTCGTAGATGTCAATGTGGATCTCGCTGCCGAGTTCCTGGTAGTCGCGGTGGATGATGGCGTTGCAGATGACTTCTGTCACGGCTCTTTCCGGATAGTCCGGAAGTTCCTCGCGGTGATCGGACTCTTCCACCAGCGCTTGTGTGAATTGTTGCGGATGAATGCAACGGCATCTTGCAACTGGCCGATGACGCTGCCTTCCAGTTCGGCACCGTCAAGAGCCTCGCCGAGTCCGCTTGTCATCGTGAGGCCATTCCAACGAGTGCAGAAGATTCTGGACTGACGGACCGGAGAATCGTCGGCGAGCAACGCTCCGGCATTGGTCAGCGCACCGTTTTCGTCGATTATTCCCCAAGATGTGAACTCGCTGTCTTCGAATGAGCGGTGAAGTCTCTTGTAGCAGGCGGAACGCAGCTGGGTGAATGCCATATCCGTGAACTTGTACGGCGACGGGAGCGCATCATAAGTCCGTCCTGAGCCTTTCAGCACCAAAGCCTTCAACTGAAGACGGTCTGCGACAACGGACTCATTGCCGATGCGAATGTATGCCAGACGCTGTTTGTCGCCGATGTAGTAATATGGTGTTTCGCTTCCTGCTTTGACGTGCAGCAGGATTAGTTTTTTGTCATCAAGTTCTTTGAATTCGAGATGAATATCCGGAACCGGGTCGAGTTTGGTCTTGACGCACTCGCTGATAACCTCGGAGTCGCTTTCTGCATCGGCAAGCCCTACTATCCGTTCATCATCGCTGATGCCGAATACCAATGTCCCGCCATTGCCGTTCGCGAATGCAGAGACGCTCTTGAGCCAGCTCTTAGGCCTGCTGACTTCAAGTCTCTCCTTCTTGTCATAGGCTGTCGCCTCTCCTATAAGGTCTTTCAGTTCCATATTGTTCGTTATGACTTAATACTCACAAAGGTAGTAATTTGTGAGGGATTTTATAATATATGTTGTTATATACAGATGTTGAGAACGGTTGAGTGCGTTGTAAAAATTTTGGCAAAAATGGCTTGTTTTTGATGGATTTTCGTACATTTGGTTAATTCTTGTTCCTTCATTATGAATTTCGGAATTCTATATAAGTATTGGATGTGAACGGGGCGTTGTCAATGCTGCGGTTCAAGGAGTTGCAGTTTACCAATGCGACAAAGTTCAACGATCCTTTTGATTGTCACCCATCGTTGATAGATTGCTCAAATCCCCCGGATATGCCATATGATTGGCCACCAAAGGAATTTCAGTCGGATATGGCTGAGAATCGACTTGTAAATAATCGTGAGCGTGCCTGGATTAGCTGCCTTTCCAAACGGCCAGACAACATCCTTATGTGGAGCTATTATACAAAGCATTCTGGTGTTTGCATTGGACTTGATGCTTCTCTGCTAAAGAAATACTTCAGCGGAGCTTTGGAATGATGTCTTTAGGAAGCATTGAGGTGAAGTATCGTGATATTGTGAATAAACCAGACTATTTTAGGTCTGGAGAAGATTATTTCATGTACCAATTAGGGACAAAAGCAAAAGCGTGGGAACACGAGCAGGAGGTCAGGTTCGCAATCATAGAGCCATCTCCACATTTTGCTAATATGAAGCTAGCATTCAAGCCTAAAGGAGACGAGATTATTGATTGGAAGGAAGTACGCGCATATCCTCATATTGGCTCGGAATGTTTTCGTAGCGTGTATCTTGGCGTAAACATCAAATCCGAACACCGCCAGATAATCATTGACGAAATACAGGCTTCTGGACTTGAACTTGAGGTGTATCAGATGACTATTGATCCAGATAGATTTGAGTTAAGGTCTGACAGAATATAGATAACTATGTTAGTATCACTGATTTAGTTTGTAGTTATTGACTTGCAGGAGGATTTTGTCGAAGACAGTGTCGCTCCATTCCGGTGGGTAGCCTTCATTGTAGAGGAGGTCGAGCAGGTCGGAACTGAGAGCGCTGCGGATGTTATTGTTGTTTATCCAGTCGGCGTACATTGAGGAACCATCGACAAGGGTCTTGATTTTCTTAGATAGGGCAATGCACTTGTCATCAGGGTACTCGAAGCCGTTCTTGTCACGAACATCTATGAGAATGTCGTAGAATGCCTTTTCTTCGAATGTGATACCCAGTTTCTTGAATTCTTCCTTGTCCGTTTTGAGGTTGTTGAAGATGTCGAAGAGCTTCTGTGTCAGTTCTTCTATCTTTTTCTGTACTTCGGCATTTACGGCATTGACAACATCCTTTGCGGATTGAGGGGCAAAGCTCTGTTTGTCTCGATTGTTGTATTCTTCTATGGTTTTATCCAGCAGTTCCTTGAATTGCTGCGCTTTCACTTGGTTGGTTTTCGAGTATTCTCTGATTGCCCGTGCGAGCATTTTTGCCAATAGCTGAAATTTGGTGTTCGGAAGTTTGATGTCTTTCAGTTCCGTCATCATTGCGTCTCCGAATATTTCCTCCTCTGTGTGAGCGTCAATGATGGCTTCAACTCCACTGCAAGTCAGAGCCTCTTTCAGCATCTGCTCCACGTGTGCATTCATCGAATCAACATCGTAGTGAGTGTCCGTGATTTTGTTCACGAAGGACTGAATCCCCATAAAACATTGTGCCCAAGCGGTCTGCTCTTCTGACAAGACGCCTGCTGGCATACAGATGTTATATGCGGACTTCATCCTCTTGACGTGCCCTCGGAAGAATGTAACAAACTGAACATTTCGCTTGGCGCCCTTGTCGTTTGTTACTGGACAGTTTGGTCTGGACATTATAAATTCCGCCGCATCCTGAAGACATTGGAGACGTTCAAGCGCCTTTTCCCCGAAGAATGGAGAAAAATCGAAATCAGAGGTAGATGCCCGAAGGATTTTCAGTTCATTGGCGAAGATGGCCTTGACTTCATCAATGTTGTCACAACTGTCTTGACTGTCACCGCCATATTGTTTGAGAGCGGCCAGCATATTCCCACGGATTCCGAGGTAGTCCACGAGTATTCCGCGGTCTTTCCCTGGGTATTTTCTGTTTACGCGGCTTATCGTCTGGATAAGGGTATGTTTCTGCAGCGGTTTGTCGTTGTACATTATTGTCAGACAAGGAGCGTCAAAACCCGTTATCCACATATCCACGACGATGACTATACGGAAGTTGGATTTATCATTTTTGAAGAGCTTTGCCAGATTCTTTCGGTATTCTTTGTCCCCCAAGAGGTCATACATCTCTTTCGGGTCGTTCTTGTCTCTGGTTGCGACAATGTTCAGAAACGGGACAGGGTCTAGTTTCTGCAACTCTTCTTCTGACAATGAGGTTCCTTCTAAAGCACGTTTCTTTTCGATCCATTCCGGACGGAGTGATTTGAGGATGTTGTAGAGGTTATAGGCTATTTTTCTGTCGCTGCACACTATCATCGCTTTCTGAACGACAGCCGGATTTTCTTCACAACTGGATTCATAGTGGGCGACAACATCAACCGCAAGGCGCTGAAGTCTTTGCGGGTCTCCAAGTATGACATTCATCTTGCTCATAGCCCGCTGGCTTTTCTCGACATCTGCTTTATTTGCACCCTCTTCGGCGCATTGGGCATAGTATTTCTCTATTTCCTTAATCTTATCGCTGTCAGCAAACACTCTTGCAAGTCTTGGAACATAGCTGATGTCCACAGTTATGTCGTCATCCTTTGCTTCCCGCATAGTGTATCTGTCAACTACAGCTCCGAACACGTGGACGGTTTCGTCAATAGGCGTGCCCGTGAATCCAACGTAAGTAGCGTTCGGAAGAGCTTCTCGCAAGTATTGGGCAAAACCGTATGTGATGAATGCTCCGAGTTTCTGTGAATCCGCTTCTTTGTCCTTTATTTTCAGCTGACTTCCTATTCCAGTCTGCGAGCGGTGTGCTTCGTCGCTGAAACAAATTATGTTTGAACGATTGCTGAGAAGTCCAGTCTCTTTCGTGAATTTCTGGATTGTTGTTATGTAAAGGCCTCCGGATTCTCTGGTTCGTAGTTCTTCTCCAAGTTCTTGGCGAGAGTCAAAAACCTTAATGGATTTGTCATCCATATACCAGGTGGCCTTGCAGAACAGTTTTCCTGCCTGCGATTCGAGATCCTCTCTGTCAACAATAATGAGAATAGTCGGACTCTGAATTTGCGAACGGCAACGCTGAGCCAGCTGTTTTGCGAGGAAGAGCATAGTGTAGGTCTTTCCGCAGCCTGTCGCTCCGAAGTATGTGCCACCCTTTCCGTCTCCTCCATTTGAACGAAGGTGGTGCAGGATGTTGTCTCGGAGCATTTCTGATGCGAAGAATTGAGGGTAGCGGCAGACTATTTCTGTCTCGTCTTCGTCCGGGTCTTTCTCGTCCACATCGGGGATGAAAATATAGTCGCGCAGGATTTGAACGATTCTGTCAGGGGACAGTGCACCGGCTATGAGTGATTTCATCTGATCAACGCCCTTGCCTGGCTTGTCCTCGTTCTTTATTTTCTTCCAGGCATAGAAATATTCATAGGGAGTGAAGACTGTGCCAAGGCGGGAGTTGCTGCCGTCGCTTATGCAGGCGATTGCACAATAGCGGAGAAGTGAGAAGATGTCTCTGCGGTATCTCAGGCAAATCTGGGTGTGCGCATCTCTGATGGTTGCATTCTGGTCTGTAGGATTTTTCAGTTCAATGATGCCGACCGGAATACCGTTGATGAAGAGCATAATGTCAGGTCTTCTGTTTTCCTTGCCCTCGTGCATCTCGAACTGATTGACAGCGCGGAAAATGTTGTGGCTTTTGCTCCCGTCATTATGCTTTCCATAATCGATATAATCAATATGAACGGATGGCTTCGTCTGGTCAGAAAAACTGACGTCGAGTCCATCGTGATATAACTTATATGCTTCACGGTGGGAGGCATAGTCTGTTGCTCCGCTGATGTTGCGGAGTCTTGATACGATGTTGTTGTAGTCTGTGTCTGTTAGCCCAGCTGAAGAATACTGCTCCTTGAGGAAGAGCATCAAATCTTCTTCAAGGAGTGCGTCTGTGTATTTGCGATGCAGGTCGTCACCGTGCTCTATTATCCAGCCTTGTTCCCTTAATAGGTCACAGAAGGCTTCTTCGTATTCAGACTCGTAGTATTTTCCGTTCATATATAGGTCGCTGGCTTGTGTTATCTTATGTCGTGGGCTGCGCGTTGTACCATAGCAGGACACATTTTTCGTAAGGTTTCTCTTGCATCTGCCGCTATACTGCGCGCTTCTTCGGCGCATTTATGTAAGGCTACTATGGATTTCTGTACGTCAAGGGGCGGCAGGGGAATGCGGACACGGCACATCTCGTCGAAGCCGAACGTGTCTCGAACTGAGCCAGAAGCATAAAACAGTGTGCTGCGTTGAAATTCAGAACGCATAAACCATAAAAATAGGAAATCATGCATAAGAATGTGTTTTGCATTTGGCTTCAGGCCAAATACTACATACATCGGAGATATAATACAATTACTCCCTTTCCTTAATGCAATGGATCCCAAGTTGATACGTGATGGATTGTAGGCGAAATCCAATTCTTTGACAATCTTGTATTTGGAAAAATCAATCCCGTCCGTTTTTGCTTTGGATAAATCGAATCGTCCATCACTTGTGACACCTTGCAGACTGTTTACATCATATATCTCATCCGTATTGCGGACATCGACTGGCTCGATGTAGTCTCCGAGGGTGACTTCTTCGTATTTGCTTTTTACTTCGGCCATATAAGCCTGACAGACATCTGAGAGTGGCTCCAGGAGGGCTTCGTTCTGCTGAATGAGCTGCTGGAGACCATCATAGGCATCAACATATTCTTTCTGCACGTCCGGGGGCGGGAGGGGAATGCGGATGTCGAGGAAGCGTGGCAAATCCAAATTTGCTCGTACACTACTATCGCTATAGAACCACCCTAAGCGGTCTTTTTCAGAAGATAGAAACTGGGCAAAAATGAATTCCGGAAGGACTTTAGCGGAATCTTTTACTTGCAGAATTGTATATGCCGGAGATAAAAGAACTGGGTTGTCTCCAGTGTAAATGGAGAATCTGACACATTCGTCTCTTCCTGTCTGCATCCCACTGAATACAAACTGATTGTGCTGAATGAATATGTATTTCTTCGGATCAACGGTTGACACGTTTGCTACAGTAGGCACAATTTGCTTGTTTATGTTTACACCCATAAACGGATAGTTGTCCCCAGCCTTGTTTATTTGATTGGAAACAGGCTCAATCAGTTCTCCAAGCGGCACTTTGGGTGCAGTCTCAATCGTTTTCTTTATTTCATCCAATCGGCTCATTTCTTGTCAAGATTAAATCCGAGAACTTCAAATGCTTTCTGCAGGTTGGCGATGTTTTCTTTCTGACGGGCAAGCAGTTCCGAAACAGCGGTAGCAGACTCCTGCATAACGGTTTCATAGTCGATCTCGCTGTCTCTGTCCACAAATTCGATATAGCGGCTCGGCACAAGGCTCCAGTTGTTAGCCTTTATATCATCAGTTGTCGCTGAACAATACAATTCTGGCTTGGCGTATTTACCTTTTGATGTGTCCCAAGTCTGCCAGTCAGTATAAATCTTGTGAATCGATTCTATCTGTTCGTCGGTGAACTTGACGTATTTCTTTTCATAGACATTCTGATTCCAAGTACGCAAATCAACGAAAAGAACTTCACCACTTCGGTCTCGCAGCTGCCGTCCGTGCCATAGCCCGCCTTTTTTATTGTTGTTAAGAATCCATAATGTCACGCTGATGTCAGTGGTATAGAACATTTCACGCGGAAGAACGAAAATCGCCTCCACCTTGTCATTTTCTATGAGCTTCTGGCGAATGGAGACCGTGTCTTCGTCTCCGAGTGCACCATTGGCCAGAAGGAATCCGGCTATGCCTTTAGTTGCATTCATCTTTGACAGGATATGCAGAATCCACGCATAGTTGGCGTTGCTTTCAGGAGGCACACCGTAGCCTTTCCATCTGTAATCGTCAATGAGTGTGTCAGAAGTACGCCATTTCTTCAAGTTGAATGGAGGGTTGGCCATAATGTAGTCCATCAGGCGACCTTTGTGCTGGTCGTTTGTAAATGTTGAGGCCGGGCGGTCTCCGAGATTAAAGGATATTCCACGAACCGCAAGATTCATTTTCGCAAGCCTATAGGTGCTTGGCTCATTTTCCTGTCCATAGACGCTTATATTCAGCTTATTTCCTCCGTGAGCTTCTATGAATTTCGTGCTTTGGACGAACATTCCTCCTGAACCGCAGCAGGGGTCATAGATGGTGCCGTCATAAGGCTCAATCAGGGTTGCGATGAGTTCGACAATACTCTGCGGGGTGTAAAATTCGCCTTCTTCTTTATCCGCATTGATGGCAAAAGCTTGCAAAAAATACTCATAGACGCGCCCTATCAGGTCTTTGTCATTGAATTTAGATTTGTCTATCTTATTGACTTCGTCTATTACGGATTTCAGAACGGCCAGTTCCAGCCCGGTGCTTGTGAATATCTGGGAAGGAAGGGCGTTTTTCAGTGCCGGGATGTTCTGGTCGAGGTTCCTGATGGCATTGTCAAATTCAACGGCCAAGGTCTTCTGCTCGACATTTTTAAGGTAGTTCCAGCGGCATTCTTCCGGAAGGAAGAACACCCCGACCATATTGTAGGAGTCCGGGCGTTCTACCTTTATCTTTGCCAGTTCTGGCTTGTCTTTGTATTCTACAAGGATTTCTGCTTTTCTGTCCTCAAACCTGTCACCGACAAATTTGAAGAAAACCAATGTCAGCAAGAGATCTCTCTTGTCTGTCATCGGTGCCTTTCCCCTCAGGAGGTCACGGCACTTGAAAAGTATGTCTTCAAGACGTATTTCTTTCTCAACTTTTGCTTTCTTTGCCATAGTATTGCTTAATTCTCCCTTTATCCGCAACTTATATACGTACTTATCCCTTTATAGGACACTGAAAAACATAATATTTGCGGAAATTTCACTTGCAGAACAAAAGTAGTGATTTTTTATCAATATTTGGGAGAATGGAAAAACACCGATATCAAAGGTGAATTGCGCAATATTCATAGATATTTCACGAAAACAATCAATTAACCGTTATAATTGGCTATATTTGTTGGGAATAAAATCCACTGACATTATGGCTAATTTTCTTTTTTACAAGTACCGTTTCGAGAAGACTGGTGAAAAGACTTTGTTTTCGGCAGAGGATAATGCACACGTTTCCAATGAATACCTCAATGATAAGTTTGCCGGATTGATAGGAGAAAGGGCAGGGGCGAAAATTCGTAAGCTGAATCTTTATTGTGTCAAGGCTGACAAGAAGGGCGTAACGTCTCCTGAGATGTACACTAATGAGATAAAGCATTTTGCTGACGGCATTGCCTTGCTGGAGGAGCGGAACAATAAGTTCAAGAAAGTTATGCCGAGGGATAAGAACGAGTCCGTGGATGTGGAGCATTGTCCGCTTTGTTGGGCGATTATCGGCAGCCGTCAGGATTCGATGGTGATTCTTGTGCAGCAGAAGAGGGATGTGTTCGGAAATGCTGATGTTGTGGTGGGGCTTATTGTGGATTGCTGTTCCCGTGAGTTGAAGATTTCGGAGCTGGACTGGAGGATGGTTTATGAGAAGCGGCTGTGTAAAGGTTCGATTTGGGACATTGTGAAGTCCCGTACTGACGGCGGTCAGGATAGGGTGAAATGCCTTTGCGTGAAGATTGACGGCAAGAGGGCAAATGAGGAGAATGAGGTCGATAAGGCCCTGCAACTTGTGCTGGAGAAATTGGCGGCTCCGGAGGGTGAGCTGAAGCTGATGTCTGATGATCCGGCGCGAAAGATTCTGGAGAAAATGGATTGCACGACCTGTTGGAGATAATGCTGGAGAGCATGATGGTAGCCGAGAGGAGCGAATACCTAAGAACTACGGGAGACAGCAATAAAGGCAACGGCTACCGCCATGGGCATACATATGGACAGGGGCGCAAGCTGGAGTTCAGGATACCCAGAGACCGTTACGGCAACTTCCATCCGCGCATTCTTGCGGTCCTGAAGAACCAGGAGGAGGAATGCGACCGCCTTGCCGGTGCGCTGTACTCAAAGGGGCTGACGCAGTCGCAGGTGGGTGATGTCTTCGACGAGATATACGGGGAGCACTACAGCAAGTCGAGCATATCGAGGATGATCCAGTATATGCGAGAAGATGTGTCCAAATGGCTTGACAGGCCGCTTGAGCGATATTATCAGATAGTCTTCATCGACTGCGTGTTCATCAAGGTCAGGCGCGCGAGAAGCTGTTCCGCAGAGGCTTTCTATGTGATCATGGCCGTGAAGGAGGACAAGACCCGCGAGGTTCTGGGCATATACAACAACCCAGAGGAGAGTGCCTCCGGCTGGGGTGAGATGCTGAAGAAGATCAAGGGACGGGGTGTCGAAAAGATAGGGCTGATAGTGGCGGACGGTCTCAAGGGCCTTGACACGGCAGTGGGGGATCCGTTCCCCAATGTGCCGTTGCAGAGGTGCACTACGCACCTGAAGCGCAATCTTCTTGGCAAGGCGAAGCATGGAGACAAGATGTCCCTGTCGGAGGACCTGCGCGAGGTTTTCCGCACGGGAGACAGAAGTTACACGCGCGATGACGCCTGGCTCAGGTGGCAGGGGCTCTGCGACAAGTGGGGCGCCTCATATAGGTCATTCAAGACGATGAGGGATGACCTCTATTACATGGACTACTTCACATATCTGGACTATGACAGCCGCATACAGTCGATGATATACACGACGAACTGGATAGAGCGACTTCAGAAGGACTTCCGTCGTGTGACGCGGATGCGTGGGGCCATGCCGAATGACGAGTCCGTGCTGACGCTTATGGGAAAGACTGCGATGGACAAGGACAGCTACGGAAGGCAACTCCCGAGGATAGATTGCGACAAGACTCTCTTCCCTGACTGAAAAAGTCAAGGCGGGCTAGCCCGCCTTGACAGAAATATTGATATATTTGCAGAATCTTAGAAGTTGATGGACCTATGTCCAGACACACTTTTTGAAACAGTACCCATTTTTCTACTCTGGACTGTGGACGTATTTCCACTGTCTGTTGAATAAAAAGCGACAAGAAACCAATACATAGTTCCTTGTCGTTTTTTGATACTAAAAGGCAGGTCTTTTCCAGTCTACTTCACCTTGTACTGCTGTATCTCCTTGATCATGGCTTTCACATCTTCGCCGACCTGAACGAAGTTCTTGTAAAGGATGCGTTCCCGTTCATCCCGACGCAGAATGTTTATTTGCCGATGCAGAATATTTATTTCCCGACGCAGAATAACTAATGTCTTGATTGATAGCCTTGTAATAGGGGAGTGGTTCAAATGCGGTTCAGACAAAAATGCACTTGTTTGGCGCCATCTGACACTACCGAAAGGCTGTTGATAACTTTTTCTTCGGGATGTTTACGATAATTCCCGAAGCTTAATAAAAGAGCATCCGCACATCGAACCAAATTCTCAATGTACGGATGTCTCATCATTACTCATCGTCTTTCTTGTCAAGCAATCTCTCAGAATACCGCTCCTTGGCTATGGCGATAGCTCGCTGCAATTTTTCTGAAAGAAGCTTCTTGTCCGGCAACTTAGTATAGTACTGTGCCACCTTTATTGGACTATCCTCCTCAAGCATCAGGTATTCAATATGCTCTGTATTTCCTTCTGAACATAGAATCAATCCTATCGGAGAATCCTCGCCCTCTCTTCTCTCATTCTTGTTTAGATAGCGCAAGTATAGCAGCATCTGTCCCTCATACTCCGGCTTGAACTTTCCGAGCTTGAGGTCAATGGCCACCATCCTATGGAGTCCTCTGTGAAAGAACAGAAGGTCAATATAGTAGTCAACTGCATCAACCGTTATCCTCTTTTGTCTGTCAAGGAAGGCAAAGTCAGAACCAAGTTCCTTGATGAACGACTGAATCTGCGAAAGTATTGCATCCTCAAGATCTTTCTCCGAGAAAGCATCGGGCAATCCGAGCATATCAAGAAAATAACTGCTTCGGAATACAAGATCAGGCAGAAGCTGATTAGTCGTCTTTACCTGTTCCAGCTCCCGCTTTATGACCTCTTCTGGTTTGCGGCTTATAGCAGTCCTCTCAAACAACTGTCCATCAATTTTTTCATCCAGTGTTCTAGTATCCCAATGTTCAATCCTGCACATCTCTACATAGAACTGCCTTGCAAGCGGTTCCTTCACGCCAGTCAATGACCGTAGGTGTGTCCAAGTCAATTGGGTACGCAGTGCGTACCTTATTTCCTCTTCAGAGAATGCATAAGCCACACGAATACATTGCTTCAATTTCTCATATTTCCATCCAGAACCATATCTGTCTGTCAGAAGCTTCGCAAGATTCTTGACCACTTGCTTCCCGTATTCTGCCCTCTGGTTATAAAGCACATCTTCCTTGATGCGATGTCCAATATACCAGTTAGTCAGACATAGCTCCGTATTGAGATGAGTGGCAATCCGGTCTCTTGCTCCGTCAATGATTCTGCAAACATCGGAAAAGAGTTCATTCTCTTTCCCTCTCAATTCGGAATTATTCTCCTGTATGCTAATTTCCTCGTTCATATATCTTTATGTCTAAATTTAAATTGGGTACGCAGTGCGTACCTCATCTCTATTTAGTATTTATTATTTCAATTCGTCTATGATAAATGTATTCTTTTCTATCATGTTGAATATTACTATGATGTAGGTAACATCCAATTTTTCTCTTCATCTTTCCATTTTTCAATAGTATTCATTTGTTCTTCAGAAAGATATGCTTGTAGATGAGGCCTATTGATGTAATTGAGGAAAAGTAATACACTTTTAGCTGTTTGAATTTTCTCGGTTCGAGAAAAATGAGATAGGATGCTATTTAGTGAATATATACTTTCCTCCATATGGCTTTCGGTGTTTAATGTTAAACGGCACATGAAATTCTCGTAATAATCATGTTTCTCTTTCGGTATAGCAACTAGTATGCTGTCATTTCTGAGCATCTGCTCAAAACTTTCGTTATAGCAGAAGCTTGAAAATGCTTCTAACATTCTGCGCATTATGTTTCCAATCCCAATCTCCAAAGTATCATCAGGATCTTTCGTGCTTGAATCAACTGCATACGAGAATACGAGTTCTAGAAGTTTCTTATACTCGTTTCGTACACGGGTTATTGCCAATTTGTTATTTGAAAGTTCCATAAATGAAGAATCGTTCTGTTTTGGGGTGAGTATTTCATTTCGGATTTTAACAAGGTCGAATATAGAATGCAAATCATGAGACATAACAAGTATTCTACTGTTCTTGTTCCCGGAAATGATGTTGCTAAACTGATATCGAAGCAATGACATAATGCCGATTCGGCTGCCATAGTCAAAACTTGATATTGGATCATCCAATACGATAAAATATTCTGATGAGTACTTGTCTATCTCAGTTTTCCCACCAAACAATTTAGCGAAAAAATAGCATAGACCTAGGGCATTCCTCTCTCCTATACTTATTTTCTGAGGTTTTACAGATTTTCCGTTGATTTTTAACTTATAACAACCATCGCCCGGCTCCAATTTCATTTTGCGTTGGCTGAAGAATACATATTGTAGTTCTTGATTTATATAGTCTAATGCAATGTCTGTTCGTTCTTTTTTCGCTTCAAGTTTTTTTATCTCTCCGACTATAGTATCATATTCGTTTTTCTTTATTTCGAGTTCCTTCCGATTCTTAATACTATTCTCAATAGCTTGCTTATAACTTGTGAATAAATGAGAAAGTTGTTTTCTTGCTACTTGATTATTCTTTTTCTGTGCTTTGTTGATTAATTCTGTACGTTTATTTACCGATTCATTAAACATAGTGATGCATTTAGACAATGTGTCAAGCGAGTTGTTAACTTTTAGAATGGCATCTGTGTATGATTCTTGAAATTCCACAGAAAAAGCATCTGTTATGGTCGTATACAAGTTATTCTTTCTCATTCTAATTACATCACGAATGTCTTCAAGAATACTGTTTAGACTATTTATGGATGATTTGGCTATGCTCAGTTCTTGCTCATTTAGCTTTCCACCAAACGAAGGCAAATCGATTTCAATACGAATAAAGCTATCTAATGTCGCTTGCAATAAAGCCTCATATTTATTTGCTTCTTCATTTAATATGTGAGCCAAAGTCTGTGATATTGAGACTTTATCGAACTCTGTTATATCTCTCAAACAGGTTGGGCAGAAAGACCAACCTTCATTTAACAAGTTCTTCGTTGCCGCCACAGAATAGTTCTGGTGTGACGCAAATAAGTTCAGTATCCTCTGTTCTCGTTCGCTCAAATTTGGCGCATCTATTGGCTTCGCAAGAAGTTTATTTATCTCAAGTAAATCTTTGGGTAATACTATATCAGGTTTCGTCCATAATATAGATTGAGCATTTTTTGATTCTTTGAGTAAGTGCAAATCCGCACTCAATGAATCTTTAAGTTGCTCGTATGTCTCATTGGGCTCAAGTTGATCAGTCAGCATTTTTATTATATCCTCGGTAATGTGACTTTTAACCGTATTCCCTTTTAAATCGCGGTCAATGTCGGCCCATCCGCCTTCTGTTCGTAATGCATTCTTGATTTGATTTTGATAAAATAGAGGAGAGATATTCTCTTGGGAACTATCATATTTTTCTCTATCTCTATTTAAAATAGAGATATTCAAATTTATTTGTTGCAATTCTTTTTCTTTCGTTCCTATCTGTTGATCTATCTCAACTTGTTCGCCAAGCATTACGATAGTGTTAATTCCATCTCTCTCAACTTTAACTTGTTCGTGAATGAAATTTTCACTAAAGATAAAAACGGAGTCTTTTTTATCTTCAGATATGGTACTTTCTGAAGATATTGAGAATTCCAAGTTCTTTTCATTATCTGGTTTGATAAGTTCTTCTATGGAATGTGCAATGGTAGTTTTTCCGCTGCCATTGCGACCATATAAAAGACTAATCGAATATTTCTTAAACAGCTCTAGATCTGTCTCATCTTCAAAACACCCACCTTTGATGGTTATTTTCTTGAAATTTTCAAACATAGCTTATATTATATAATTATGTGAGTATCATATATAGTTCATCATAATAATTAATCCCAATCATGCACTTTGTACATCAGCGCATTTTTTAGAAGCATTTGATATCCATTCTATTCTCCACACTCTTTTTCCCAGTGCTGCAAGATTAGCATATTGCCAACGAAGACAACAGCTATTTTCTAGGAACAAACCAATGATATTCTATTATCAGAGAAATAACAGCAATTGCTATAGGCAATAATATCTCCCTCCAAATATTAAAAGTGTTAGGCTCTTTTTCTGTTGATTTAAGAATTGATGGCAGTTTATTGCTGATTATCACAGTAAATTTGTGTGGACGAATAGGGATAAAAGAAATAATGACCAATACGATTCCCATCCCAAGAGGAATCCAAGTCGGTAAACTTGAATTCCAATTCTTAGTGATTATCAGGAGTCCAAAGATGATTCCAGAAAGACCTACTCCTCTTGAAACCCAACATACAAATACTAATACAAGTGTAATAATTGCATATAGCCCTTCAAAAAAAACAGCTATTATCCCTGAAGCGGAATTAGCAGCGGCAGGATCAATTGCTGCTATACAAGAGGTGCAACATACAAGTGCTATTAATATGCCTATAGAGAACTTTATCTTCTTTTCCATATAGTTATTCATTAGTATTGGTGATACAAGATTGCATTATGCTACGTTTAATCTAATTATGGATTATAATGTGGTATTAGTTGAGGATTTGCTGTTAGCCGAACATAATCCACCTCCTCAAAATACACAAACACCGGCCTCCCATCCCGAGCCTCTGGATGCCTTTCGAGAATATCGCTCAGATCAATCTCGCCATCAATTCTATCTCCAACCTTATAAACAAGATACTTTTCATCGCCCCTCCAATCCTGCTTAGGGTAGGCTAGTCCTTTCATCCTCTCTGAATCAGCGAGAAAAGTCTCCCCACTCAAAGAATAGCATTCCACCCCACCAAGAGGATTCTTATAATCATACAACATCAGGAAACTAGCCGTGAATACCTGCTGAGTATTCTTATATGCAGCTCCTGCGCGTCCCTCATTGAACCTGACATTATAGAACTTATTCTTCAGAATCCAATCACGTTGCTCCTGCGAACGACAGCACCCCACAAGAACCGTTTCCCTTCGATAATTTCCATAACTATCTGTCAGAGTATCCCTAAGCACCATCGTCCTGGAGACCTCTTCACCGAAAAGTAGCCCGTTAAAATATACATAAGGCTCAGTCCCGAGATGATACTCCTTGATTATGAAATCCTTGCTTAACCCGGAAAGTAGCTTTGCATTCTCTAAATAATCATCTCTCTCCAATCCCAACATAAGAAGCCCATAATGTTCCTCACCTTTGTCATAAGGACAGAACACCTTACCATTCAGCTCCCTGAAATGCTTGTTCACCAAGTCCCGAATATCTCCATCAGCACGCTGCTGCAGCAAATAGAAATCATATTCAGTATCAATATACTTGATAAAATCTCTCCTGAACACATCCTTCGCCTCGGTCTTGAACTTATTCCGAATACTCTGAGACCTATTCACATAAGCATACAAAGCAAACAAGAAATTAACATCATACATCCTTAGAAACAGAGTGTCCCTATCGAAAACCCTGTTCTTGAACTGATAATTCTTATCAAACTCGATGTCTTGCAGATGTAACTCGGCAGAAGTGAACCCGTAGCTCTTTTCAACACTTCCGCTAATAAAAAAGTTCGGAGTAATATTGTACCCCTCAGTCAATTTATCCCGATATTTAAGATGAGGCTTATCATTGTGATACCAGTCAAGCTGTGTCTGAATTATATTCTTTGCGTATGTATATTGCTTAAACAGCGAATCACCCTTCGGTGCAGCATTCTCCTTATAATACTTGCTGTCACCCACATAATACACCTGTCTAGTTGTCGTCGTCAAAGACACTCCCTTGAACAGATGATCGACAATCTTCCCGTCCTGCTGTTTGACAAGACTACGTGGAGCATCCGAATCTCCGAGGAGGACATCTATCATATCCTCAAATACATTGTTGAAGTCCCGAACAAGAAGATACTCCTCCTTCTCTTTGGCATCTCTTACATCCTCAACCTTCGATGCAAAAGCGAACAAAAGCTCCCACAAAAGCACCAACTTCTCATTGAAATAATTGTTTCTGATGCTCTTGAGGTTCCTGCTGACAGCCCCTCTCTCAAGCTTTCTCTTGAACTCGCTGTCAGAAAGAAGATTATATGGTTGGTCAATGCTGAAATTGAAATGGTATTCGTTATTGATGTACCTCAACGTATTAAAAAACAGAATGAGCAGCTCCTCATCGTAGTTGATTTCCTTTCTCCGGTTTACGATAAACGGATAGATGACTTTCCTGTCCTTTATAACCGGCTGCTGTGTCCGGATAGTCTTGTTCCAACTCACCCTGTTATATCCGGAATGGGCCTGCTTGTAAATCAGCACGAACAGGCTTTGATTCTCATTGTAGAAATCACGCAGAGACAAGATCACATCCATAAGAGCGCTCTCATTCTTTCCCTTCTTAGAACTCATTACACTTAGCGCGGAGTCCTTTTCGGTCGAGATGTTGTCAATCTCACGCCTCCGGTACTTCTCAATTGCTTGATAAAGATAAATAGGAAGTTCCGTCAGCAGTTCCAGTCTCCACCCATTATCTTTCAATGTATTTACATCGGAATCAGAAACCCTGACAGGAAATTCGTCACTCAAGTCAATGCAACCGAACCCTTTACCACTGATGTTGAATACTTTCGGAAGGATAAACACGTGTGAATGCTTCGGATCGTAATAATATCCGACACAGTCAAGCACCGCCTTGTCGTCTTTGAGATTTCCGCGCGAAATTACTCTTGCGTGCTCATTACCAAAGACAGAATCAAGCAGTGAACGCTTATAGTCCTTTCCTTCAAAAAACAGTATCATTACTCGGTCTCAGTCGTAGATTCTTTTTCAATTTGTTGAGGCGTAACTCCATCTGGCTGAGTATTACCCACCTTATTTGAAGCACCACAAGTTTTCTCAATGAAGTTGATGACATAATTCGTCAAATCCTTTTCTTCGCACAAATCTTCAAAATACAGAGTATCGTTTCCGCCGAAGAAACCGGTTCTGAACTCATCCTCATCCTTGAACACATCATTGAAAAGGAAAAACAGCACCTTATCTCTGAACGCTACCGTAGAAATTACATTATTCTCGTTAGCCTGAACGAATCTATTGCCGAGAATCTTGTTCGTAGAATGCTTTCCCTGCATGATATATCCGTTCAGTCCTTTTAATATCTCGGCCCAAGAATACTTATGTGTCTCGTCAATCTCCACTGAGAACTGCCTGGCATCATCATAATTTACACCCACATATTCCATCTCCCATCTTCTTTTGAACGCGCTGTCGATAGGGAAGAGGCTTTGGTCAGATGTGTTCATCGTTGCCAATATGTTCAGGTTATCCGGCAATGCCAATATGCTGAAATCAAACTCTTTTGGGGCGTAAATCTCACGAATGACCGTCTCGTAACGCTCTTTGTCCTCCAATTTGCCTTCGAGATATGTCGCAATATCAGAGTCTGCATTAATGGTATATTTCGAATATCCCGGATGCTCCGTCTTCTGCCTGTCAAGCAACTGGAAAATGTCTCCGAATATCTGTGCGCAATTGCCACGGTTAAGCTCCTCAATGACGAGATATGTAGGCTCATCTGGATGGTTCCACGCGTATATGTATGCCTTCAAGAATACCTGAGGAACAAAAGAATATGTGATGTCCTCACCTGTAGGGCCACCCATATTCGGCTTGTAACAACCTACGAAACTTGCATAGTCGGTATCAGGATGAAAAGTGATTCTGAAGCACTTGTTGCCTTTTACATGCTTCGTATCTACGGTGTGGGATTTTCCTGTTCCCGGTGCGCCGTAGAAGATCTTGTTATAACCATGCTTGTTGGATTCGATAGTGGAGTCAGTATCTTCAGATATTATACCAAATGAACCAACATAGTTGTAAAACATCAACTTGTCATCCGGCTTAACATTGAGAATTGTATTGTCAAATTTAACTGTCGGAGCGGTTGATTTCAAGGTCATTACGTCATTCTCAACATTAATATCGGAAAACGTATTCAACATATTTGCTAATATGTCCAGATTACCCAAAGTATCAGAGAATGCAGCGGCAAGAGCTTCGCTAAGAAGTGCATGTTCATGATCAAATACCCAATTAACTAGATAATTGTTGAGTATTACAGGTTGTTGAGCATAATCTAAGCTCTTTGAATAAGGATTGGGGGCATAGTAATGTCTTCCCCAATAATTCATGTACACTTTTGCTTCCTCTATAGTGATTGGGGCAGTGAAACGTGAATACATTTTGCCATTATTCTCAACATAAACACCCATTTGAGCAGCAAGTTGATATGGGGTAGTAAAGAAGTTGCTTCCTCCAATAGTATTCCACCTGTTTTCGACAATAGTTCGGCCTTCATCTTTGGACACGGTGTGTCCGGGAAATAAAGAACTAAATTCCAACGCCTGTTTTACAGAAGAATTTCTCCAACGACATAAAATATCAGCCATAATTATATTCCGTATTTTGTTATATCCATTTGTTTTAATAATGCCATCAGCACATTTACAATAATACTATTACCAGCTTGCTTATATGCAGCAGTATCAGAGACGACAATTTTAAAGCTATCATCAAAGCCCATAAGTCGCAGACATTCACGCGGAGTCAATTTTCGGTATCTACCATGAGTTGGGTCTATGTCATTATCATCTTTAGTGATCATCTCCATCAAACTTTTCCCTTTTTGTATGATGGCGTACTTTCCACAACCTTTTTGTATGAAATACTGTTCCTCAAAGTCATTCGTGCAAAAATAATTCTCATCAGTTTCAGAAGTACTTGCATCTGATTTCAGAGCTGGGTGAAATATGAAATCTCCATGCCAATTAAACTGTTGATTCCTTTTTTGACAAAGTTGAATATCTCCGTTGATTTGAGTATAGCTCTTTTGATGATTAATACTCTCGGTTATAAACCTGACTCCTTTTTGCCTGAGCAAATATTTTTTGTCAAATGTATGCTCTAGAAAATCAAAAACAGTCTTTTCTAGAGAAATCGGTTTAGGGTACTTAAATTCTGTTTCTTTCTTGAATCCAATGCAGTAAATTCTCTCTCGACTTTGTGGCATTCCGTAATCTTTACCATTTAGTACTTGGTAATATACATCGTAACCACAGTCTTCTTCAAAAGTCTGCTTGATAATACTCCATGTATTCCCTTTATCATGACTAAGCATTCCTTTGACGTTCTCAAAGATAAACACTTTAGGCTTGCACTCGATGACCACTCTGGCAAATTCTCTGAAAAGCGTTCCGCGTGTATCTTCAAAGCCTCCTCGCTTGCCTCGCATCGAAAACGCCTGACATGGAGCTCCACCTACAAATAAGTCAACCTTTCCTTTGAAGGGCTTGGCATCGAAAGTGTGTATGTCTGTATGCCATTTATCTTCAGTGATTGCATAGTTTGCAAAATATGCTTTCTTACAATCTTCATCGATGTCTCCAGCGAATTGAAGTTCTACATTCAATCCTAGTCTATGAAAAGCATGTTCTATAGCACCGATGCCACTGAAAGAAGTAGCTAGTCGAATGGTTCGCTCAGGATGAGCGAATTGCACGTCAGTCCAATTATCGGTTGTGTCGATATTTGCTTTAGAGTTCTGTATTTCAGCGTATTTATTCTTCATTGCTCTTTCCCATATTTCGTAATGTCCATCTGCTTGAGTAAAGCAATCAATACATCGACAACAATGCTGTTGCCAGCCTCCATATAAGCGGCAGTATTAGGAACCACTATCTTGAAATCATCTTTGAAACCCATTAGTCTAAAACATTCGCGAGGAGTAAGTTTTCGGATACCGTTCACTCCCTTATCTTTCCTGTATGTAACATAGTTATCAACTCCCGCGCGGTGCATTTTATGCATTGATTGAAGCAGAGGTCTTGCTATGTCAAGATCTGTTTTAGTTGAAGTCTTGAATGTCTTTGTGCCTCCTGCTAGGACATACTTAGCAACTTTCTCCGACAGATAATACTTGTCATCCACATCACTGCAAGTGAAAATAAATTCATTGTATTTTTCAGAAGAAATTGAATCATCCTTGCAATCTTTAGAATACGCTTTTAGGACTTTTGAATTAGTCGATTTATCATAAAATTGAGAATATGTATAGTCCTCTAAAAAATCGTACATTTTATATTTCAATTCGATCGGAGCCGGATATAAAAATTTTGTCGTTTTTTTAAATCCTACACAATAAAGACGCTCCCTTATTTGAGGAATGCCGTAGTCTCTAGCATTCAATAGTTGATAATGCACATCGTAACCACAATACTGCTCAAATGTTGTTTTAATTACATCCCAAGTCTTGCCTCCATCATGCTTAAACAACCCCTGGACATTTTCAAAAATAAACACTTTGGGTTGGCACTCTTTTATAATGCGGGCAAACTCTCTAAATAGCGTTCCACGGGTATCTTCAAAACCGCGTTGTTCTCCAACGATGGAGAAAGCTTGGCATGGGGCTCCTCCAACAACGATATCCACTTTTCCCTTGTATGGCTTAGCACTGAAATTATGTATATCAGTATGCCATTTGTCATCAGTGATCTCGTAGTTTGCAAAATATGTTTTTTTGCAGTTCGCATCTATATCCCCAGCAAAAACTATCTCGCTGCGCAAACCAAGTCGTTTAAGTGCATATTCAAAAGCGCCGATGCCACTAAAAGATGTGCCCACCCTTATTGTTCGTTCAGGATGTGAGAACATTTTGTTTACCCAAGTTGCACCGTGGGGATCAATATTATCTATACTATTTTGGATAGGCTTTGTTATCATCTCTCTACCCCTCAATCTCGTTTATCTCATTTATCGGTCTCAGTAAATCTCTTGTATCCACTTCGAGACACCTCGCGATTTCCACAAGAGTAGCCACGTTTGGTTGGGCCTTGTTCGTGCACCATTTTGACACGGTAGCCGGGTCTTTCCCCATTTTTTCGGCCAGCCACTTGCTTGTCCGTTTCTTCTCCACCAAGACAACCTTGATTCTGTTCAAATCTTCACTCATTTCTATTTTGAATTTGCTATAGACGCAAAGATAGTGATTTTCTCGACAATAAAAGCCGAAATTAATTCAAAATTATATTGCTGTTTTCTTGGTTGATGACAATATTATAAGTAGATTTGCTTTGAAAACACTTACGATATGGACAAACAAAGTATCATCCAATACAAAACCTCATTTGATGCGATAGCTTCTTATATTGAAGGCAATAGCGGTAAAGACAAAGTGGAAATTTGGTTCGCAAGGGATCTTCAGCCACTCTTGGGATATGCAAGATGGGAAAACTTTCAAGTGGCAATCAACAGGGCTGTTGAATCTTGTAAAACACAGGGAGTCAGCATTGATGACCATTTTCGTGAGGTCACGAAAATGGTTACCTTGGGCAGTGGTGCGACAAGGGAAGTACAAGATTACATGCTTACGAGATATGCCTGCTATCTTATAGCCCAGAATGGAGACCCACGAAAGGAGCAGATTGCCTTCGCTCAGAGCTACTTTGCCGTGCAGACACGAAAAGCCGAACTGATAGAAGAACGCCTGAACCATATTTCAAGACTGGAGACAAGAGAAAGGCTTCGAGCTTCAGAAAAGCAGCTGTCGCAGAACATCTATGAACGTGGTGTCGATGAGAAAGGGTTCGGACGGATTCGCTCTAAAGGAGATACGGCTCTTTTCGGTGGTCATACGACCGAGGATATGAAACAGCGTTTGGGTATAAAAGGAACGAGGCCGCTAGCAGACTTTCTGCTGACACTTACTATTGCAGCAAAGAACCTTGCCACAGAAATGACCAACTACAATGTGGAAAAAGCTGACTTATATGGAGAAAACTCAATAACCCGTGAACACATACAAAACAATAAAAGTGTCAGGGAAATGTTAGGAAAAAGAGGAATCAAGCCGGAGGAACTTCCTGCGGCAGAAGACATCAAGAAACTTGAACGCCGAGTCGCCGCTGAAGAGAAGAAGCTTGAAAAGTCAGCAGAAAAGTTGCCGAAATTGTAAAAATCGCCCTTTGACGCGCTTCTGCATCATTTTCCTGACGTCAGGAAAATGATATCCAAGCAGCCGGTTTAGGAGCTTTGAGGTAGAAACAGCAGTGTTCTAGTTTTGTGTAAATACAAATAAGGATTCATCCTTAAACGAGGACTCTGCCTTTAGAGATATTGATAAATTGGTTAAAAACAATGTCCTAGTTGGTAATTAACGGTTTGCAAATATTGTGGTCAACTTGTATGGAATTGCTATAATGTATCTTGTAACTATTTGTGTTACATTATGCTTCTTTCTCTAATGCGATAGTCCCAACTGTACCTCGATTGGTCCAATATTCACCTTTTAGCGATTTGTCATTTGTTGATATATCAAGTTTTGCTGTGCCATAATGAAGCGGACTTCTGCCTCTATATCTTATGCTTGGTTCGTTAAAGTACGAATAAATCAGTTGCCTTATATCGCGCTTCTTATCAATGTTGAAAGAGCCACAAAAGTTCTTGCTCGTACTTTCTTTGGTTTCGAATTTGACCAATACACTGATAAACGTTTGCTTGATGTGAACCTTTATTTTCCTAGAAGAGTCTTTACCTGCATAATTATACTTGATACACCCTTCCCAATATCCATTAAGATTAGGAAATGGAACTAGCCAATTTTTAAAGATCCTCCATTTCCATGCGTATAAGACAAAACATGTCACCAACAATGCTGTAGCAGAAATGCCTGTTGATATTGCGCTGACTATACCAGATATTCCTGCTGCAAATGCATCTTTGATGAAGCAAACTGGTATGAATATTATGATGAACACTATGATTATGGTGCAAACATAGCGTTTTACGTTGTGCTCTACCATGTCTAATTGACGTATTCAAGATAGTTCCACATATTGAAAGAGAATGCATTGACATCTGTTCGTGACCACTTATGACCGGTCATAAGGTATAGCAGTTCGGATACCTCAGTCCATTCTTTCCAAGCACCATTTTCATTCGATGTTTGATTATACCAATACGAAATAGCATTCTTAAGAATCTCATTCCAGTCATAATAATCTGTATTTAAAAGATAATAATTGTTTGGAAGTAGATACACTAATGATTCAAGAAGGAAGGACGTTATATTTGAATTCTTGTAATATCCATCATTCTCCATATTAATATGGATTCTCTTGGTGATTCTAACGAGTTTCTTATAACGTTCTTTGGTTTTGACATTATGGAATTTGCCATTAGCAAGGTGCTGTTGGGGGAAATTTGTAACTTCTTCACCGGAATCAGCATATAGTCTTACGCCTTCCACATAGTTCCTATTGTATCTATTGTCATATCGTCTAAACTTCCACGTGGGAACAATGTCCATGTCTGTTCTATAGGAATTACCTTTTATGTGAATACATTTGTTCTTACGCACAACTTGGTCACGTCCGAATTTTCCAACGAGAATGTGTTCAATGTCGTCCTTGAATTGACCGAAAGAGTAAGTTGCTGGATTGGTCAACCCATATTGTTCCCTAGTCGTACCTGCTGGAATCCTGTAATAGAATGCTCCGGTATAACAGACATTGACATCTACATCGCTGTTATTCCTAACATTGGTATTATTCGCATAGGATCCTTGTGCGAAAATCTCATATTCATCATCGCGTATAATATCATTTGACGACAACGCCTCCTTGACCATTCTAGTGGCATTGTCCATTCTTGTTTCCTCAGAATCGCTAGCCGGTTTGGCCATATCCTTCAATTGTTCATTTGAATACTTCATAAAGTACATTTTTATGATGAAACTATCAAGAACTATTCCGTATCTTCTTGACTGACACTTTGTCATCTTCAATTGTTTTTGTTGATATGATGATGTCTGTGAAATAATAACGCCTCCCTGTGAATAAACAAAATAGTGGATTTAATAACTATTTTGATTGCAATTTTTATAGCCACACTTTTGCCAATACGCATAAGACTTGCTCTTTCATTGCATATAGTGCTATTGGTCTTTACAAACTCGCTCGGTAATGCAGTATCGGTGTCGAGACTTCAGTCTTTCTCCGTTTCTCTCCGAAAGCCAGAAGACTCGACCCTCTTATCCCCCACAGCCCCGGAGGGGCCATAACCGACTCCGCTCCCAACGAGCAGCGCGACCCTCATCCCTCGAATCCGAAAGTTAGACATAATCGAAGCTTAGTTGTGCAACAGTCGGCTCCCGCCGCCAGATTACACAACCCCGATTAAAACAGGAACTTGAGATTTAAAGGAACTTATGATGGATATGACTTTACCACAATGAGTTGTACCAGTCATAAGTTCCCATTTCTTTTAGAACAAGTCCTGAAGTTTGCCGATGCTTTTCTTCCAGACAGGCTTGATGCTTCTGGCGGTGGTCGACTCCACTTTCCGGATGGCTTTGTCTGTCATGGAGACTGTCACCCCGAGATATGTCATTGTCGTCTCCACATTTTCATGGCCGAGCATCTTGCTTATCTGAAACACGTTCATCCCATCCTCCAGAAGATGCGTGGCCATAGAGTGACGGAACTGATGAGAATGAACGCTTTCCGGCACCTCCGGACAATATCCCCGGGCCTTCACGGCGTAGACACGAAGTTGCTTGTTCACACCCCGATTTGAAGCCTTGCAGAAGTGGCCGCCAGACTGCGAGTGGAAGAGATAGGCGTCCGGAGTCGGATTTCTGCCGTGTTCCCTGTCTATGTATTTGCGCAATATCCGCAAGGTCGCTTTCATAAAGTAGGCGGTTCTTGCCTTTCTCCCTTTCCCGACAACCGTAACGTACGGTTTTCCGGCATCGAGCGTCAGGTCACGCATCCTGATGGACAAGGCTTCATCTATTCGCAAGGCCATCGTATACAGCATCGCAATGAGAAGTGTGTACCGAAGTCCTGTCCGGGTGTCTGTCCCCGGAGCTTTCATCAAAGCGGATATGGCCTCTTTTGACAGAGGCTCAACAACCTTCGTCCGGTTCTCCGTCATGTATCTCCCTATTTTCTTCAGAGACAGGTAAGTCGGCATTACCGCCGGGTCTTTTGACGCATATTTGAGAAAAGATCTTATCTGGCACAGGCGCAGATTGCAGGTCTGTGGTGCCGCACCTTTCTTGTCCCGCAGCCATTCAAGATATCTGTTGACATTCTGTTCATTGAAGCATGTGATGTCGAAGCGGCTTATATCAGCGCCCAGTCGTTGCTGGGCGAACTGGGCGAAGAGTCTCATCGCTGTCCTGTACCCGGTGATGGTGCAGCCGCTTCGTTTCCCGCCGCATTTGCCAAGGAACTCGGCGAACAACTTCGCCAAGGCCATCGCTCCATTATTGTCTGTGGCTGGTTTCATGGTGTGACCTCCGGCATGATTTGCTCCACGAAGCTCCCTTCCATATCTTCAAGCATATCAGCAAAGCGGGGTACGAGGTGGAAGTAGTACTGGGTGGACTTGACGCTGACGTGTCCCATGCTGCGGCTCAGTGCCACAAGGCGTTTGTCTGCGTTGTATCCGTCCTGATGCCAGTTCATTATGTTCTCGATGGCGTAGTTGTGCCGGAAGGCATACGAGACCACGCTTCTTTCACCGTCCTTCGGCTTGGGATTGTATTTGTCCCATAGCTGACGGAAGTTGAGCCGCAACCAGTAGGAGCTTGGATATCCGCTGGAGATATTCGGAAAGAAGGGCGTGGCGTTCGGCAACACCTCCTTGATCAGCTTGTCGTACCGCCTGAGGAGCATAGTCATAGACGGATGCAGCGCGATTGTGCGCTCAATGTATCCTTTGGGTCTGCGGATATAGATGGTGCCGTTTTCAATGTCCACATCCTCACGGTTGAGCCAGCGGAGTTCGTTGGGACGTGCCCCAGTGCTGTATTGCAGCCGGAAGAAGACCGGGAGCTCCGCCGCCCTGACATAAGAGGTGGAACACTGCGGAACAATCTTCCCTCTGGGTCCCGCGGGCAACTCATCTACGGCCCTGAAGAAGTTGCCGATCTGTTCGTGAGTCATCAGCACAGGCTCAACCCGGCTCGCTTGAGGGCGGTCAAGATGGAGGCTGAACGGACCGCCTCCTCTGTCATTGACAAAGCGAAGGAACTTGTTCAGGTGTGCGGCGCGGTTGCCGTGGGATTCCTCATTCTCGGTGGGACGTTTTGTCCGCCAGAGATCCAGCATTTCCTGCCGAAGATATGGATCGTGGGGATATGTCCCGTCACACCAGTTAAGGAAGCAGGTGATGAAGTTGTACGCCCCGGTCTTGTAACCGTATGCCTTGCGGTAGTCCAGATAATCGGCGTGCCATTCTCTGCGGGTCAATTGCTTATTCATCGCTGTATAGTATATGGGTTACCGGATATGGTTCAATGCTCAAGGCGCAGGCTCTCAGCTGTTCCATGTTCGATGACATATAGCCGAGAGATGTGGTCGGACTGAGATGGCCCAGAGTTTTTGACACCATGGTCACGTCACTGCCTTCGTTGATCATCTCGTCCGCAAGGCTGTGACGAAGCAGGTGCGGGCCTTTCCGTGCGCCATTCTGACGGATGCCGCAAAGGTCGTAGGCCCGGTTGATTATCTCCGGGATGTTCGGGGACGTATGCCTGCCGCTCAGAGGCGCTGCCGACACAAAGCATTCCTCATTGCCGCATTTCGGACGTTCCGCAGTGACGTAGTCGTAGATGAGATTCCCGACCACGGGGCGCAGCGGCAACAGGACCTCTCCGAGAGTCTTGCCCTGGCGGAACTTTATTGTATTCTTCGCCCAGTCTATATCCTTGAGTTTGAGACTCCTCACATCACACCCACGCATCCCTGTATAGAGGATGAGGGCAACAATGGCACGGTCACGTTTGGATAGGGCACACTCTTCCGACAGAATGTGGTTTTCCAACTTCTCCCTGTCTGCATGGGTAAAAGCCTCGTATATCTTCTGCACCTTCAGTTCCTTTGGGAAGAAGTGCAGGACGGACAGGATTCCCTCATCATGTTCCTTCTCGGCATGGCGTCTCAGGAAGAGTGATATGCGATACAGCGCGAGAGGCTTGCGATGTCCGCTTCTGGCGAAGTTCCGCACGGTTCTCTCCTGGAGGTCGGACCATTTCCGGACGCCGTTCTTCTGGAGGTGTTCGAAGAAAGGGGCGGTCATTGATGCTTCCACACTGACTGTGAGTTCCCGGAGATGATTCTCAAGACCTGCCTTCATACAGCGGTCTACAAGGTCTCTGTAGTATGGATTGAGACGGTAATAAGCTGACCGCATATTGACTCTGCCGCCGTTCGGCAGCATGTCATAGTAGTCGAACAGAAGCCACCAGGACAGGAACTTCCGCTCGGTTGGCATCTGCCGGAGGATTTCATTGTAGCGGGAGATGCTGCGGTATGCCTTCGCCTCGCATATCGCATCGTAAGTCCTGTGCATACGCCGCTTGGATTGAACCTCGAAGTTATTGTCCTCCAAATGATTGAACATTGTCCACGCCTTCTCGGAAAGCGGGATTGAGGATGCCGGGGACAACGGATCTTTCAACTGAAAGCCCTTGTTGGTGATGAGAAGTCTCCCCTCGGGATGGTTTGGATTGATTTTGTCAGTGTACATGATGTTATGGGGTTTGCGGTCGGCATCTGCCAACCTGTCCACTCATAATATACTACTTTCGCGCGAAAAGAAACAGGAACCTCGATATGGCTCTCGCTACGGTAGAAAGGCGATTTTCGAACTTGGTTCTGATTTATTTCAGGTTCCTGTTTTAATCTAGATTGCGTGCGGAGCGAAAACAGACGGTGGGAAGGGACCCGCCGATCTGTTACGCAATCTCGATAGGATTATGTTAAGTTGCGGGATTCGAGGAACAACGCTCGTGCCGCATTTGGGGAGCGGAGTCGGTTATGGCCCCTTCGGGGCTGTGGGGGATGAAAGGGTCGAGTCTTCTAGCTTTCGGAGTAAAGCGGAGAAAGACTGAAGTCTCGACACCGCTACTGTATTACCGAGCGAAGCGAGTTTGGAATGTTCGGAGGTTTGGCGGTCGAAACGCAGCGGAGAGCGTCAATCTTCCGGTTTCGCTCTGCCCATAGAGGCAATTCTTTCGGCATCGCAGCGGATGCAGAGATGACGGATGTCTTGCCGGGCGTGTATCAACAACTCCACTTAATTTGCTCTATGCTTTGTTCTTACTGATATTATTTGTAGCTTTGACGCAGTAACTCTAATATCCATCTGATTATGAAAAAGTTTATCCTATTGATGATTCTGATTGTTGCTGGTGTTTCTGCAAAAGCGCAGTCCTATTCTGGTCCTACGGACAGCGATGTGAGGACATATTCTGTCGAACAGGCGACAAATGTGCCATTTAGATTGTTCCCGACGAGAAACAACTGGAATTTCATGAAGTTGGATACTAGGACGGGACAAATATGGATGGTGCAATATAGTGTGGAAAAGTCGAGCAGTGCCTTCACCTGGACTTTGGATGAGACAAAAATCGAGGAACCGATAGCTGAGAATATTGGCCGGTTTACATTGTATCCGACAAGCAACAGATTCAATTATATCTTGTTGGATCAGTTTGACGGGAGGACTTGGCAAGTTCAATATTCGTTGGATAAGACTGAAAATAATTTTAGAATTAGAATTTACTGAATTTCTTGGAGTCTATGAAAACTTCCCACGCTGTGGGGAGTTTCTGTTTCGTGATTTTCTCCACAATGTCGAGAATTTCTGGGGATAGGCTTTAGACTTCGCTTTGCTGAATCTAGAAGATTTCCTTTTGCTTTTCGATTTCGCGTTTGAGATCTTCTTCGGATGGGAGGTAGGTGAGGTATTTGGCAGTAAAGAGCTGGGGATTTTCGTGAAGGACTGAATATTTGGCTATGTCCTTGCTGGTTTCTGTGCAGAGGATGAGTCCGATGGTGGGGTTGTCGCCTTCGGTGCGCTTGAGGTCATCATACATTCTGACGTACATATCCATCTGGCCTACGTCCTGATGAGTTATTTTAGCGGTCTTGAGGTCAATGAGCAGGAAGGCTTTGAGGAGGTAGTTGTAGAAGACGAGGTCTATGTAGAAGTCTCCGGCATCAGTGGTGATGTGCTGCTGGCGGGCGACGAAGGCGTAGCCTTTGCCGAGTTCGAGGAGGAATTTCTGAATGTGGGTGAGGATGGAACTTTCGAGTTTGGATTCTGTGAATTCAATGTTGCTTGGCAGTCCAAGGAACTCCGCGATGAACGGGTTCTTTAGGAACTCGTGCTTGTCTTTCTGATAGTCGGCTGTCTTTTCCTGCATTTCTCGGATGACGGGCTCCTTGTGCTGGGATTGGAGCAGACGGAAGTAGTATTGGGAACCGACGTTGCGGTCGAGGGTGCGGACATTCCAATTTTCGGATGCGGCTTCGTGCATATACCAGTAGCGTGCTTCGCGGTTTTCTTCCGAGAGCAACGAGCGGTAATGCGACCAGGTCAGATTCGGTACACTTGTGTGCCAAATCTCGTAGTCGGGGAATTGGAGGTAGAACAGACGGAAGTTGCGTAAGTTCCTTTCACTGTAGCCTTTACCGAGTTCTTTTGTCAGGCCGGCAGCCAATCTTTTCAGAAGTTGTGTGCCATATTCGGCACGAAGTTCTCCTTTCTGCTCTTCCAAGACTATTCTGCGGCCTACATTCCAGTAGGTGTCAATCATTGACGCATTGACAGCTGTATATGCCTTGTCCTTGCCGTCACGAATTATCTGTATGATGTCCGAGACAAGCTGATTGTCGGAAGTGTGATTGGTATCTATTGCGTTCTTTGTGTCCATATATTTCTGTTCTGTAAAAGTAGTCAATCTTTTGAGGTTATGGTTTCAACTCTATCGGAATATCTATGCTGCCGCCGGAAATTGAGGTGACAATGTTGGTCCTAACATCATCAAGATCGCTCTTGCCAAGGGTTGAGTTTCTTTCGAAGGCAATAGTGAGTTTGTCAGTGTTGTCTTCTGTTTTGTAAACCTTACCTTTGAGACGATTGTGGTGGTAATTGAGGAATGGTATTTCTGTGACTTTTTTGTCTCCGGCATAAATTGGAATCGGCTTTGGGGTAACTTCGAAGAATGTGTAGGTGTCATTCAGAAAGGAAATCATATCCTCTCTAATGATTTTTCGGAGCGGTGTGGTCCAGGAACTTTCGTATGCACCGTAGGCAGCAATGAGCGAGATAAGACTTATTTTATATTCACGCAGAATCAAGGTGTCGCGGTCGAAGAGACGATCCTCGAACTGCCTGCTGGTTTTCGGATGCCATTCTGACGGTGTGAGGGTCGGTGGATTAAATTCGAAATCCCTGGATTCTATCGTAGGGATGATGAAAAAATTCGGCGTGATATTGTAGCCCTCAGTTTCGTCATCTCTGTAACGTATGGCGTTAGGGTTCTCCTTGTGCCGAAGGTGATATTGTTCGATGTTGTATTGTATGGCGTTGCGGGCATAGGTGAACTGCTTATATAGGGCAACGCCTACCGGATGGTTGTCGGTGTTGTAGTATTTGCTGTCACCGATGTAATAGATATTGTTCTGTCTGGTCAGTAGGGAATTATCCAGATAGATGTGGTCTATGAGTTTGCCGTCTTTTTGCGTCTTGAGTTCGGACAGTCTTCCGGTGTCTCCGATAAGGTTATCGACCATTTTCTCGAAGACAAGTTCGAAATTCTTTATGATGAGTTTTTCCTTGATGGGGTTCTTGTCGTCTTTGCTGGAGTTGAAAGTGAAGAACGCATCGAGTAGAGACCAAAGACTTCTGAGGTCATCGCGATAATATTTGCCTTTCATATCGCGCATCCTCCGCTTTCCTATTCCAGTATCAAGATAGCGTTGAATCTCGGAAGTTGACTTGAGGTCGTAGTTGATTTCTCCCAATGAAATGCGGAAATGGAACTTGTCCTTGAGGTATTTCAGTACAGAGTAGTAGAGGACAATAAGTTCTTCGTCGATATTTCGGGACTTGTCCTTTGTGAGAAGCTGCGTGTAGTATGGTTGTTTGTCTTTGATGAATGGCTGTGTCTGGATGGTTTTGTGCCAATCAACGGAAGAGTGCCCGGAGTTGTTAATCTTGGTTATCTGGGTGAATAAGTTGCGATGGTCAGACAGAAAATCTATCAAATGAATTGCAGTGCTCAAAAAATCCTGATCCTGAGAGTTGTTATCGGGCGTGACGTAGTCCAGATTGTGCTGCGCTTCCTGATCTTTGTCTTTACCAGCTTCATCGCGGTAGCGAGCTATAGCACGGAAGAGCCACAAGCTCAGTTCAGGCAAGAAATACTCATAGCCCTGCACTGTGAGAGGATTTTCATCCTTGTCGGTATCGTAGATGTTTTCTGGGAATATGCCTTGTCTGCCCAGCAAAGTGTCTTTGCCGTCCACTTTAGAAAGGAAGAGTTTCGGGAGGATGAATACTGGTCCTTTGTATTTCTCATTCGATACGAAGAGGTAGCCGATGTGCTGGATACGCCATCCATCTTCCTCGTGTTTTACGGGGATGGCATATCCGCTTTTGGCATCCTTATCAGTCAGATACTTGGAAATCAGTTCCTCCGGGTAGCTATAGTCCTCAAAAAAGATCAGCATCGGTGCGGGTTTGAACAGAATTACTTGGTAGGGGAAATACTGACAGGGGCAGTCGAACCGGAGTCTTTAGATTCTAACCTTAGCTTCTTGGTGATGAAGCCTTCGAGAAGTTGAGCCGGAGAGGTTGTCTTATTGTTATCTGTGTCAATACGGCCATCACCAAAGAGCTCTGCAAAGGTAAAGACCGTCTTTTTGTCTTCTGCTACATCGTCTCTCAAAAAGTAGTCGGGAGAGATGCGACTAGCGGAGTAGAGGTCTTTGCAGACATCGTTCCAAAGGTAGAACATCACCTTGTTCTTAAATTCAGTTTCTGTGACATTTCCCTTGATAAAGAACTCACCCATCTGCTTGTCTTCGCTGTCGGTGGCTTTGCGGATTAGAGGATTGACCTTACTGAGGAATTCAACCCACGAGTACTCTTTGTCGTTGATTATGAACGTGTATGTTTTTGCATCCTTTTGGTCGAGGTTAATAGGGATGTATTCCATTGCCCAACGTCTCTTAAATGCGGAGTCCATAGGAAAGAGACTTTGGTCTGATGTATTCATCGTGGCAAATATGTGAAAGTTTTCAGGCAGTCTCAACTTGTTGCCAGGAATGCCTTGCTTGTTTAGGAAGTTTATCAACTCAGTATCGGGAACTATAGGATATTCTGAAATCCCATCTTTGCGGTCAAGCAATTGGAATAGGTCTCCGAATATCTGAGCGCAGTTTCCTCGGTTAATTTCCTCGATGATGAGATATACCTGCTTTTCTGAATCGGTTAGAGTGTCGTCTGAGAGTGACCTATAGGCACGGACATATGCGTTGGTGAATACCTGCGGTACAAAAGCATAGGAAAGTTCCTCCTTGTCATTTTCTTTCCCGTTCTCATCCAAAACTGGTTTCATCACAGGCTTGTAGGAACCCACAAAAGCCGCATAGTCATAGTCCGGATGGAAAGTCGTGCGGAAGATGTTGCTCGGCTTGCTTGCGCGTTCCTCCTTCGTGTCAGGGAGCGGTATCTTACGTCCCTTATCATCGAAATAGGTTGCCAATTCTCCGTTGATGCCTTCGTATTCTTGTTTTATCATAAATGACTTTCCTGTTCCAGGACAACCATAGTATATTTTCTAGACCGGGGCATCAATTGCTAAATCGTCATTATTTGTTTTAGAAATTTCTGGAATTTCAGAATTTTTTAAATCAATATCAGTAGAAACAAGTGTTAGATAATTGTTTAACTTCTCTTTATCAGACCTTAAAGAGAAATCATTACCCTCAAGTTTGACATAGGGATGCATACGTTCTCTGACGAATGATTTATATATCCTCAATGGACCTACATCTTCATGTACATCTTTGCCTAAAACATTATGCCCTGCAAGCAATTCTTTATAAAGTCCCTCCTGTTCAAAGATTCTATTTTCCGTACCATTGTCTACAGACATTTTCAAATTCTCAGTAAATGCTGTAAGCATCTGGAATAAAGCCTTATCGGATTCGGTTTCAGATATCTCATTCTTCATCCAAGATACGAGTACTTTATTCCTCAGTTCATCGGATAATGCAGAGAAATATACATCAAGGTATATTATATTCTTACTGAATGTGATAACCTTGGCATATCTATTACCACCAGTCCTTTCAGCCGAGTTGGCTTTAGAAGCGACAAAATTTATTTTCCCTAATTGGAATACTAGTTCCAAGCCAACTTGAAGATGCTCCAATTGGGATGTAAGAAGAGGGTTTACAGAAATGACATTATCAGCTTTGCCTATAGGAAAGATTGCACGTATTGATGCCATATATGTTTCTTTTAGGCGGATTTTTGTCAAAGAACCATCTGAATACTCCTCTGAATATTCGATTCTCCCTTTTCTTTCATTAGCAACATAGAGCAGGTAAAGCAAAGAAATTACACGCTTAAGATTAGATAGCGAAGATTTAATGCCTAACCTGGCATTCTGCGGTTTATGATTTCTAATTTGTTGCGGAAGAGTTGCCATATTTATTTGTCGTTTTTAATTATTTGTTGAGCAATTGCATAAGCGAGGAGAGGTGGTACAGCATTTCCGACCTGCTTCATTTGGCTTGTCTTATTTCCATAAAACCTGAATGAATCAGGAAATGACTGTATTCTTGCCGCTTCTCGGACTGTTAGACACCTATTGAGAATAGGATGAGTGAAACGTCCCGATGATGGTGTATCAAATCTTGTTGTAATAGTGGGTGCTATTCCATCCTCTAAGAGTCTACACCAAGTGCCGCTATAAATTGATTTTGTTCTGTGTTCTGCGGGAAGGACCTCTCGTCCAGCGCCCTTAGGAATCATAGCTAATCTTTCCAGAGCCAAAGCTGAATGCTTTGTTGCTACGTGATTATATAAAATTGTTGATTTGCCTCGAAGCATTTTTTGATACTCAGTGGTAGCTTTTTTCCCATATTTAGACACGTCTATTCCTTCGCCCGAAGCAATAAATGGAAGGTCATATATAGCCTCTTGAATCGTTACTTTCTTGTGTGGTGGAGTTGGAAGCTCAATACCCTCTGAACCCAAGACACCAATAAATACAGCGCGGTGACGGTCTTGAGGAATTCCGAATTCAGAAGCTGATAAAACGCCACAATTAACCGTATAGCCCAACTTTGAGAAGGACTCAATTATTTGATTCTTAAAATACCCATTTGATGTTGTAATAATATTGGGAACGTTTTCAAGAACAAAGTATTTCGGTCTATAGGAATCTACAAAACGAACAAATTGCTGGAAGAGAAAATTTCGAGGCAGAGTCAAAAAGCAAGTGC
>DJOF01000019.1 GCA_002439585.1 Bacteroidales bacterium UBA6445
CACTTCTAACTTGAATCTTCCCTATATATACCCTCACACGGTCCGCAGCTCGTTGACTTTCCGCCTTCCTCGACTTCCTTGTCCTTGAGTCCTCGCCTTCGTCTGCGTCTTAGACAAGGTGTCTTGCAGAGATTTTCGGATATAGTAGCCGGATGCCTGACAAGTAATCAAATAGGGCTGGATATTTGCATAAGAAAGACGCTGACAATTAGAAACTGTAGAGATCGTGTCTAAAAGTTATAGAGGTCTTGTCTCTATAATTGGTCGCCTAAATAGTCCGACCATCTTAGACGGAAGGCTAGATCAAATTGACATACAGACCGATGCGGATCTCAAACAGCGTCTAATATTAAATAAGCATTAAAGAAATGAGAATAAATATACTTGTTGCGGCCCTAATGACCGTATCTACAAATACAGGAGTAGAGGCTCATGACAGAGTCTTGTCAGATACCGTCTGGAATCAAGTCAAAGCCGATACTTCAGGCATATATGGAGACAGACAGGACAGCCTAAGTGCCACAGTATTTGTCGGGAAACAGGCGGCAAATTATCTATCCAAGGGCAAGGAACTTCGCACGGAAGTCATATCCACGGCAGGGCTTCGCAAACTTGCGTGCTGCAGCCTTGCCGAAAGTTTCGAGAACTCGGCAAGTGTCACAGTCGGGTATTCCGATGCTATAACAGGAGCAAGGCAGATACGCCTTCTCGGCTTGAGCGGTATATATACCCAGATGCTTGACGAGAACCGTCCTACGATGCGAGGCATAGCTTCCCCGTTTGGCTTGTCTTATGTACCTGGTCAGTGGCTTGAGAGCATACAGGTTGCGAAAGGTCTGTCTTCTGTGACCAACGGAGTAGAATCTATTACAGGCCAGATCAATACGGAATATCTGAAGCCAACTGACGAGAAGCCGCTGTATGTCAATACCTCGGTGATGAATGATACCAAGACCGACTTCAACATAGCCTCCTCGTTGCAGATGGGAGAGAAATGGAGCACCGTCCTGCTCGGGCACGTATCCGGCAACTTCAAGACTTTTGATCACAATCACGACGGCTTCATGGATGACCCGCAGATGCTTCAGTTCAACTTTGCCAATAGATGGTTCTATTACGGGGACAAGGCGCAGGTCCGTTTCGGTATTCGTGCTCTGCATGACAACAGACAGGGAGGCCAGACTGGATACGACCACGAAACCTACAGACTTGATACTTCATCACCATGGGGTTCCGACATATCCAACAGTCTTTTCAATGCTTATGTAAAGGTTGGGGTTCCTCTTGCCGAGGACAATAGCCGTAATTTTGCTATCGTGGCGGACTATACTTTAGCTGACATCGACTCCTGGTTCGGGGCTTCTTCATACAAAGCGACACAAAATTCTACATTCGTAAATCTCTTGTATCAGAATGATTTCAGTGATGCCCACAAGCTCACCCTCGCTCTTGGAGGCACAGCCGATAGGTATGACGAGACCCTCGTTCGCACTGTCAGAGAGCAGAGCCGAAGGCCCGGAGATACGTCGAATGGATTCTACAATATGGGTCTTTCCGGAGAATACACTTTCCACGCCGGAGACAAATTCTCTTCCATAGCAGCCCTTCGTGGCGAATGGTACAATGGTGACGGCATTATGATAGTCCCTCGTCTGACTCTCAAATATGCGCCTGTAGATTTCCTTGTAATGCGAGCCAATGGAGGACGTGGACTTCGCAGGTCTTTGCCCCTAACGGACAATATTGGTGTCTTCTCCACGGGGAAATCTTTCATTGGTACGTATGATAGTCACGTTCTTGAAGACGCGTGGACATTTGGCGGCAACCTTACCTTTTATCTTCCGTTCGGTGTCTCCAAAGACAATACTTATCTGAGTCTTGATTATTTCGGTACCCGGTTCGCAAAGCAGATGATAGTGGATTATGAGCATGTGCCCAACGCCATAGATTTTTATACTGTCAATGGAGGGCATTCTTACACAAATAGTTATCAGGCAGATTTCAATATTGAACCATTCAGGCGATTTACCCTTACGGCTACTTTCCGCTACACGGATGCCATGGAAGATCTTGTCTATAGGGGAATGTCTGAGAAACCGCTTGTGAGTCGCTACAAAGGGGTGCTTAATCTCCAGTATGCTACCAATTTGAGCAAATGGGTCTTTGATTTTACGGCTTCGCTCAACGGCAAGGCGCGTGTCTATGATTTTATGAAGGGAGTTAGGGACAATGACGGCAATGTCCTATACAAGGAAGGATATTCTCCGGCATATCCGTTGCTATATCTTCAAGTAACGCGCAAGTTCAAGGGCTTCGAGGTCTATCTCGGTGCTGAGAATCTTGGTAATTTCCGTCAGGACAAGGTAATACTCGGTGCTGATGCGGGGAGTCATCCCGGAATGGTAGATCCATCATCACCGTCCTTTGATGCGAGCGGTATATGGGGACCGATCATGGGCACAAAGGTCTATCTCGGAGTAAGGTATACCCTTTGGAAAATGTAATGAGCAAGATGAGCTATCTGACTGAGCAAAAGTCAGACGAGACAGCCGGAAAAGTCTATAAAAGAATTTTGAAACAACTTCTAGACAGCGTCTTAACTAAGAAATATGAAAAATAAGTTGAAGGTTATTTTCTTGAAGGTTTCCAGAATAGTTTCTAAATGAAGTGAATATGAAAAAGAGTCTATTTTACATTATTGCTGCGGCCGCATTGATGTGCGGAGATGCTGTTGCATCTTCAGCATCTGACATATCTGTCACATCGGCTGCGCCAGTTTTAGGCTGCGCCATGTCGGCTTATTCCGAGCATACGTCCGCTGCTTCTGCTTCTCAATATGCAGAGCCTCAGGACAATACGGGGAAAGCCATAAAGAAAGTCACCAAGACAGTAGTCTTCGAGGTTACAATGCACTGCGAGAACTGTGTCAAGAAAATCACTGCAAATATCTCTTTCGAGAAAGGAGTCAAGGGTTTGGAGATCTCTTTGGATAAGAAGACAGTGACTGTGACTTATGACCCTGCGAAGACAGACGTTCCTACGCTGAAAAAAGCCATCGAAAAGCTCGGCTACCAGGTTGTAGTCAGAGAATAAGAATGAGTTCGGCTACCAAGTTGTAGTCAGAGAATAAGAATGAGTTCGGCTACCAGGTTGTAGTCAGAGAATAAGAATGAGCTCGGCTATTAGGTTGTCGTCCAGGAATAGGAAGTTATATTAGGTGATGCCGAATATACGCTTGCCCTCGGCAAAAATGCATGCGAGCTTGCTGATTGCACTCGGCTTTTTTGTATATTTGCCAAAATAAAGTTATCACAATGCAGCGTTTCGTTAATACAGAGATTCCCGAGGGACTCACATTCGATGATGTTTTGTTGGTCCCGGCACATTCTGAGGTCCTTCCGAGAGATGTGGATGTCTCTACAAGATTTACAAGAGACATTACAATCAAGACCCCAATCCTCTCATCAGCCATGGATACTGTCACAGAGGCAGACTTGGCAATAGCAATGGCGAGAGCCGGTGGTATCGGAGTGATACACAAGAATATGACGATTGAGCAGCAGTGTGAGCAGGTAAGACGCGTCAAGAGGGCCGAGAACGGAATGATATATGATCCTGTAACCATCAGCCCTGAAGCAACAGTGGGCGATGCCCTCAACCTCATGGCGAGGCATCATATCGGTGGTATTCCAGTCGTGGATACAGACAGCAGGCTCATAGGTATAGTCACCAATAGGGATCTTCGCTTCCAGGACAACAGGAGGCTTCCCATATCCAAGGTAATGACGTCCGAGAATCTTATCACCGCCAAGAAAGGAATTAGCCTTCAGGAAGCAACTGGGATTCTGCGCACCTCCAAGGTGGAGAAACTGCCTGTTATAGACGGAGACGGTAAGCTTGTAGGCCTTATTACATACAAGGATCTTATGAAGATCAAGGACAACCCGATTGCCTCGAAGGATAGCAAGGGACGTCTTCTTGTGGCTGCTGCCGTAGGTGTGAAGTCAGACACTCTCGATAGGATCGAGATGCTCATGAGCGCAGGAGCGGATGCTGTAGTCATCGATACGGCTCACGGACATTCTAAAGGAGTTCTCGGGGTTATCGCCAGTGCGTGTGCTGCATTCAAGAACAGAGATATACAGATAGTAGCCGGTAATGTTGCCACAGGTGAAGGTGCCAAGGCTCTTGCAGACGCAGGAGTTAGTGCAGTAAAGGTCGGTATAGGCCCCGGATCTATATGTACGACGAGGATCATAGCCGGAGTAGGAATGCCACAGCTTACTGCGGTAATGCTTGCTTCTGAGGCTCTTAAAGGTACAGGTGTCCCAGTCATAGCAGATGGGGGTATCAGATATTCCGGAGACATTACCAAAGCTCTTGCAGCAGGTGCAAGTACCATTATGGCAGGGTCTCTCTTCGCCGGTACAGAGGAATCTCCAGGAGAGACAATTATCTTGAACGGACGTAAGTTTAAAGCCTACAGGGGCATGGGTTCTCTTGAGGCAATGGAACACGGTTCCAAGGACAGATATTTCCAGGATATGGAAGAAGATGTTAAGAAACTTGTCCCGGAGGGTATCGTCGCCCAGGTTCCTTTTAAAGGAACAGTAAGCGAAGTCGTATACCAACTCGTAGGTGGAGTTCGTGCAGGAATGGGATATGTAGGAGCAGCCAATATCGAGCAGCTTCGTAGTGCCAAGTTTGTCCGTATCACCAATGCTGGATACCTTGAGAGCCACCCGCATGATGTCACCATCACCAAGGAATCCCCGAACTACTCCCGGTAGCAGGCCATGAGTTCAGGGCGGATTTTTACAGCTTCTTTGATCGTCTTGCTTGGAGTCACGTCATGCGAGACGATTATGTCGTTTGTACAGGACGGCAAAGTGGTGGCCAAAGTAGGAAGCCACAAACTGTATCTGTCGCAGGTGACACCGCTTATCCCAGACACGGCATCGCCCGATGACAGTACCCACATTGCCTTGCAGTATATTGATTCGTGGGTCTCGGAGCAGGTATTTACGGACATTGCCGAGAAGGAACTTTCCAAAGAAGAGAAAGATGTCAGTGAAGAGTTGGAAGACTATCGCCGTTCCCTGCTTAAATACAGATATGAGCAGAAATATATCAACCGGCGTCTTGACACCTCCGTAACAGCCGCACAGATAGAAGACTATTATGAGAAGCATATATCCAACTTCACTCTGAAAGTCCCGATTGTCAAAGCCTCTTTCGTCAACATTTCGCCCGAGTCTCCTAATCTGTCTCTCTTGCGAAAGAAAATGATGTCTGAAGATAATGACGCCAGGAGGCAGGCCGATAGTCTGGCATACTATTCGGCTTACAGATATACCGATTTTGGCGGCCATTGGATTGATGTGATACGCCTGTCACGAGAGTTCGGTACGGATTACGGTACCCTTCTTTCGCAGATGCGGGGCGGAGTCATCGAGATGCCGGACGCAGGAGGCAATCTCAACATTGCCTTTATACACCGTTACCTTCAGGCTGGAGATACAGGCCCGGAGGAATATTATACTGGACAAATACGCGATATAATACTGAGTACAAGGAAGCAGGCTTTGCTTTCGGGTTTGGAACGGGACTTGTTAGATAAAGCCCGCGCTCAGGAGCGTTTTACTATATATTGACATTTATTTTCGATGAGATACTTTATCAAGACGCTAACGGCACTTATTGCCGCATCTGTGGCTTCAGCAGCCATTGCCCAGACATATCCTGCAGGGTTGATTGACAAGACAATAGCAGTTGTCGGCAACGAGATGATCTCCATATCCCAGCTTGAGCAGGAACTTATGTACATGAGGATGAGCGGTATGTATTCCGACAAGAACATGAGGTGCGAGCAACTGGAGAGAATGCTTGAGTCTAAGCTTTTTCTCATGCAGGCCAGAGTTGATTCTCTTGAAGTCAATCAAGAGATGGTAGCAAGCTCCCTTGACCAGCGTATGGCTCAGATACGTACCAATTTCGGAGGAGATGCTGAAGTTGAGAAATTCTATGGCAAACCCATCTACAAACTCCGCCAGGAGTGGCAGCAGCAGTTGGAGGACATGACCCTTACGCAGCAGATGCAGTCTCAGATAGCCTCTTCGATACCTGAACTTACCCCTCAGGACGTAAAGGAATATATCAAGGACACGGCTCCCGAAGATTTGCCGGTCGTCCCTATCAAATATCAGTTAAGCCAGATCTGTATCTACCCAGACAGGGAAGCCGCTGAGATGGCTGTCAAGGAGAAACTCTTGAGTATAAGAGAGCGAATTATCAATGGAGAGAAATTTTCTACCCTTGCGAGGATTTATTCCGAAGATCCGGGGAGTGCTCGCAAAGGTGGGGAGCTCGGTATGGCATCTAAGTCTATCTTTTGGCCTGCATTCTCTGATGCTGCAATGTCTCTCAAGCCAGGCGTGATCTCACAGATTGTAGAGACGCCTGACGGTTTCCATATTATAGAAGTGCTTGACAAGAAAGGAGATATGTTCAATGCCCGCCATATTCTCATCAAGCCCTCCTACTCAGATGCTGACAGGCAGAAAGCTTTCAAGACCCTTGACTCTCTCAAGACTGAGATACAGAATAAGTCTCTCTCTTTCTCGCTTGCGGCGAAATTTTTCTCTCAAGATGCACAGTCCAAGACCAATGGAGGACAGATGGCCGATCCCAATACGGGTTCTTCTTATTTTGAGATTGATCAGCTCAAGCCTCAGGATTATGCCGCAATCAAGGACCTAAAAGAAGGAGAGATCTCAGCACCGGTAGAATCTAAAGACAATGAGGGAAGGGACGGTAACACAGTATACAAGATAATACGCGTAGACAAGATTATTCCGGCTCATACCGCTTCATTTGACAAGGACTACAGCTCTCTTCTCGAGGAGGCTAAGGCAAAGAAGCAGAATGAAGCTATAGACGAGTTTATAGATAGTAAGATAAAGTCTACATATATCATCATAGATCCTATCTTCAAAGACTGTGATTTCTCCCGAGAAGGGTGGAACAAGATAGTGCGTCAGGATGCTGCTGCGGCAGAGGCTGCCAAGTCAGAGGATAACAAATAGTCTCTCTCTCCTGATGCGTCCCCTTCTATGTTGGCGAGTAGTTTTTCTGCTCTTTGTGTTATCGTTGCTTAACCTTGATGCCTTTGCGCAGGAAGAGCAGCCGGTAGACTCTCTTGTCAGGTTGTTGAGCGCCAAGTCTATGGAGTTGATAGAGAAGGACGGAGTCGATTACCGCAAAGTAACTGGGCCGGCACGTTTCCTTCACAACGCTACCTATCTCCTATGTGACACGGCCCTGTGGGACGTCAGCGCACAACGGATCTTCGCTACTGGAAATGTAAGAATCCTGCAGGAAAATACCGCCCTTGACAGTGACAAGCTTACCTACTATGTGGACAGAGATCTAGCAGAGTTCAGAGGAACGGTTGTTCAACTCGAAGACAAGGATCATAATGTACTGCGGACGGAGCATCTTGACTATAATACGAGGGATAGTGTGGCCATATTCTTTGAAGGTGGCTCGATGAAGGATGCCGGTGGACAGGTCATAGAGAGTGTAAGAGGTACATACGATTCCAAGACAAAGGTCTTCACCTTCAACGACAATGTCAACATGTTCACGGATTCTATTTTCGTGAAGACAACATCGCTAATATATGATGCTGGGACAAATGTTGCCCACTTCGGATACGGAACTGATGCATGGCAGGAGGATAATATGCTCTCCTCCAATGCCGGCTGGTACGACAGGGCTCATGAAGTGTTTCTTTTCGACAAGAATGTTCACGGCATGAACGATACCCAGGAAGGATGGGCTGACTCTTTATATTATTATAGGAATACTGGGGATATTGAGCTTCTTGGCAATGCCCAGATCATAGATACGACAAGGGATGCTGCCGCATTGGCCGGTAGGATATATTATGCTGACTCTCTTTCTGAAATAGTTCTTACCCGTAAGCCCATGGTGATCGGCCTGACGAGGGTGGACGGGCAGGCTGAGGCTGATTCTGTATTTGTCGGAGCAGATACCTTGATTGCAAGGACAAGGATGATGTTCGAGATAGGTGAGGGGCTTAAGCAGGAGTCGAAGACAAGGCTTGACAATCTCTCTGCCGATCCTGTGCAGACGTACAGGCGCAAAGCTGCTCAAGAAGCTGAAGAAGCAGCAAAGAAAGCTATAGAGGAAGATCCTAATCGTCCTCCCGTCGGGAAGAAGAGTCCGGCTGCGACTGCTTCAGCAAGTGCAAAGACGACAAAGGCAGCAAAGGCAGATACATCCGAAGTAGCTGGTACTCTTCCTGATAGAACAGATCGCCTATCTCTACAAAAGGATTCTCTACATATCGGCAAAGACTCCCTATCGTTACAGGCGGATTCGTTGTCGGTCAGGGCTGACTCTTTATCGTTGCAGGCGGATTCGTTGTCGGTCAAGGCTGACTCTTTATCGTTGCAGGCGGATTCAGTATTGACGGTAGAAGATTCAGTTAAGGTTAATTTCGTTACGGGGAAGTCACGTGTGCGTCTGTACCGACACGATATGCAGATCGCGTGTGACTCACTTGAATACAATGACCTGGACTCTTTAGTCCGGCTATATAAGTCTCCTGTTGTATGGCATGAAGTCACCCGCCAGTATTCGGCCGACAGTCTGTATGCTGTCATCAAGAACCGATCATTGCAGAAGGCCAGTCTCATGTCAAACGCATTTATAATAGTAAGGGAAGACACCCTCTGCTATGACCAGATTCGGGCTACGGAGATGCTTGCATATTTTGACAGTACCGGAGCACTCAAGAGATTTGACGCACTTGGAGATGCGAGCGCGGTCTTCTACCTTCAGGAAGATAGCGTTTACGCAACAGTCAACAAGAGCGAAGCCAAGATGCTGTGTGCAGAGTTCAAGGAGGGCGAGCTTGACAAGGTATATTATTTCGAGTCCACAAAGAATGATGCCTATCCCGTGGCGCAGATGACTTCCGATGAGAGAGTCCTCAAAGGCTTCAACTGGCAGCCAGGCAGACGTCCTGTTGGAAGGTATGACATTTCTCCTTATCGGTCAAGACTGTCTGAACGAAAGATGTATGCCGCACGACCCAAGACGGCTTTTATATATACAGATAAATTTTTCCCCTCGTATATGGGAGAAGTATATGCCAAGATCGAAGCAGGGAAGATAGCCAAAGCAAAGGCTTCCCGTGCTAGAGAAGAGCAACGGAATGTAGATGCTGCCAGGCAGGATAGCTTGCAGATGGTCTCGGATTCGCTTGGGCTTGCCTCAGGCAACACGCTTAAAGAGCAGGGAGACTCACTTAAGGCCAAGAGTGATTCTCTATCTGCTGGTGGCTCTTTGGTTGGAGCCGATTCTCTTTCCTCAAGGACAGATTCTTTGACAGCAGTATCTCAATTGAGTACCAAGGCTGCTAAGAGAGCGGCACGAATTGCAGCAAAGGAAGCCAGGTGGGCTCGTTTAGATAGTCTTGATGCAGCTAAGCAGAAAGTTGCCGAGGAGAAAAAGTTGGCAAAGGCGCGCAAGAAAAAGCTTGAGGCTCTGCTTCAGCAGAATGAGCAGGATCGTAAGGACAGCCTCCGTCTTGAACGATACAAGGAGAAGTATTTGCGCAAGAAGGAGCGGGAAGATCAAAAAAAAGATCGTAGTAAGCCGATAAGTGATAGTGAGCCGCTTCAGACTGAGGCTTTGCCGTTGGCACCAGTTACTGTTCCGGAGCCTCAGGAAGACTTGTGAATCTCTGAGACGTAATAAAACAGCAGCGAATCTCACGACTTGCTGCTGTTACTTCAATATATTAAACTAGCTTATGTTGTATGTTGCGTCTTTATTCTGTCCGATATCCTATGCTGCAGAGGAAATTGATTGCATTTCGTATCTCAAGAAGTGTCATAGGGGACAATTCTCGCGTCTTTTAGGGCGAACTACAAAAATTTCTTAAAATTTTTAGTTCTTTATGCAAATATAAACAATTATCTCGACTAACGTTTTATGATATTATGAATTTCTCTCTATTTTTTTTATAAATGAATGTTTATAAGTTAGCGTGGTAATTTTCTTACATATTTGACATTAAGGAGGGCTCATATGCTATATCATGTATGTTGCATTTATTGAAAACAATGTAGATATTTGCAAGAAACGTGTCGCTGAAACAATGGTGTTAAGCACAGTGTTATGTTATAGTATATGTTAAATTAAAGATGTTCTTTATGAAGAGAATTAGTCTTTTTATCTTGGCAGTTGCCTCTCTCTTTTGGGGGACTTTCGCTTCTGCCCAGACAGTGGAAGTGACGGGAACGATCACAGACGCGCAGAGCGGCGAAGTGGTCCCGTTTGCTTCTGTGCGAGTAAAGGATACCATGAATGGGGTATCGGCCAATGCGGACGGCAAATATTCAATATCTGTTAATGCAAATTCCAAAGCTGTGCTTGTATTCAGCTTCGTTGGATATGAGACACAAGAAGTTGAAGTGAACGGCAGGACTGTAGTCAATTGTCGTCTTGAAGTAGATGCAACCACCCTTGATGATGTTGTAGTCGTAGGCTATGGTACAGCGAAGAAAGTCGGCTCTCTCGTTGGCTCAGTCACCACTGTGAAGTCGGAAGCCATCAAGAACGCTCCTTCTTCATCCCCTTTGGATCAACTTCAGGGTCAGGTTGCTGGTATGGCCGTCATGACAACTGGTGGTGTAGCCGGTGATAACAACGTGACCATCAAGATACACGGTACCGGCTCCCTCAGCTCAAGCTCACAGCCTCTGTACATCCTTGACGGTATGCAGTCCAGTGCGCGTTCGATCATGGCTCTGAACCCTAATGATATCAAGAGTATCTCGATCCTCAAGGATGCCTCCGCAACATCTATCTACGGTTCACGTGCCGCAAATGGTGTAGTCTATGTGATAACCAAGAGCGGTTCATACAATACAAAGGCTACAGTTACAGTACGTAGTCAAGCAGGTATTTCTACCTTGGCAGACAAGACTTTGTATGAGAATATGATGTCTGGTCCTGAGCTTAAGGAGTTCTGGATCAGGTCAGGTATCAAGACTCCCGAATACATCAAGCAGAACTTTACAGACAAAGGGTATGATGCAGATACCAAATGGTACAATTACATACAGCAGTTCAACAACCCTCAGTTCCAGAACGATGTAACTGTTGAAGGTGGTGGACAGAAAGTTGCATACGCATTAGGTGCATCGCAGTTTCACCAGAGGGGTACGGCTGTGGGCAACTACTATGACAGATATACTGTCCGTTCCAATGTCCAGGCACGTCCTAAGGACTGGCTCAAGATCGGTATCAATGCGGCTTTGTCCAAAGATAGTCAGCAGACAAACGCCAACTGGGGTGATTCCTCAGATGGAGGAGCTTATATCTACGGAGGTCTTTCATACCTTATGAACCCTCTTTATCCTGCAATTGATCCTAAGACTGGAAAGGAATACGAGATTGAGTACCCTAGCGGATTCTACAATCCTCAGTATTACATCTCAAAAAGGCAGTCTCTTACTGATCGTTATGGTCTTGTAGGCGGTCTGTCGGTAGAGATCCAGCCGTACAAAAATCTCTTCATCCGTTCAAACATGGGTATTGACGGGTCTATAAGTGACGTGAATAAATACTCAAAGCCTTCAGCTGTATATAATGCCGGTAATGGTAGTAAAGTAAGAGGAAATGCTTTGCAGTATATCTCTACTATTACAAATACTATAGAGTATTCATTCAATATCGCAAATGAGCATCAGATCTCCCTTCTTGCCGGTCATGAGGGTATAGCCAATTATTATGACTATTTTGCTGCTTCCACAGAAGGTCTTACAGATGACAGGCTCATGGAGCTTGATCACGGTGATCAATCTACTTATGATGAAGCTGAAAGCCATAGTGAGAGTAAGTTCCTCTCCTTCTTTGGTCATGGAGAGTATTCTTTCCTTGACAAGTATATCTTAGACGTTACAGTCAGAAACGATGCTTCTTCCCGTTTCGGACCAGATGTAAGAAATGCTCAATTCTGGTCAGTCGGAGCTTTGTGGAAAGTAAAGAAAGAAAACTTCCTTAGAAATGTTAAGTGGCTTGATGACCTGAATTTTAAAGTTAGTTATGGTACTCAGGGTAATGCTGCTATCGGAGATTATCAGCATTATGGACTTGTTGGAGCTACGACTTCTTATGCAGGATCAGTATCTCAGGTGATTTCCCAGCCGGAAAACAATAAGTTGAGTTGGGAGAAGCAGGGGTTGCTTACAATTGCTTTGAATGGACGGGTATTCGATACTTTAGACTTTGGATTTGAGTTCTATAACAGAAAGACCACAGACATGCTTTTGTCAGTGCCTTATCCGTATACGAGTGGATTCGCTTCTTTGATGGACAATATCGGTGGTCTGAAAAATACTGGTATAGACATCACTCTCGGAGTTGATATATTGAAGTCAAGAGACTATTTCCTTAGATTCAGCACAACATTCAATTACAACAGTGAGAAGATTACTGAGCTCTTCAACGGCCTTGACAGGTGGGAGATATCGAACACATCGATTGCATACGTTGTTGGTAAGCCGATTTCATTCTATATGCCTATCTACGCCGGAGTAAATCCTGAAAACGGAAGGAATCAGTGGTATAAAGTTGGTGCAGACAAAGACGTTGTTACTAAGGATCCTGCCAACGTAACAGAGAAGTTCGATGAGGCAAGTCTGACTCAGAATACAGGGAAGAGGCTTCACGCCCCGATCAATGGAGGTTTTGGTCTCTCTGGCGGTTGGAAAGGGCTCTCGTTTGTCGCTGACTTCACTTATGTCCTTGGCAAGTGGCTCGTCAACAACGATGCTTACTTCTATGCTAATCCTAACAAGAACTCAGATTATACAGCTATCAAGACTGTTAATGATTTTTGGACGCCTGAAAATACAGATGCGGAATATCCTGACTGGTCTCAGGGCGCGGTGATGCAGTTTGATACTCATCTACTTGACAACGCAAGCTTCCTAAGGCTCAAGAATCTTCAGGTTGCTTATGACCTTCCTCGTAAATGGCTGGGCAACCAACAGATACTCAACGGGCTAAAAGTTACATTTACAGGTCGTAACCTCTGGACTTTGACAGAATATGAAGGTATAGATCCTGAGGTTGATTCTAACCTTACGTATGGAGTTGTAGGTAACTCAAAGCAGTACCTTTTCGGTCTTGAGTTTACTTTCTGATATGCTTAGGTAATTAATATTTGTATTATTAAGTTATGAACATCAGATTTGATAAATATATATCATTAGCGGTTGCTGTCATTGCCTTCGGGGCTTGTGACTTGGATCTCACCCCTACAGACGGAATCGTTTATCAAGAAGGAAAACCATTGTTCCTTACGCAGGCTGATATCAACTCGTTTGACAATGGCCTTCATGCAACATTTAGGTCTCTGTATTATGGTGTCGATTCCCAGACACAAGAGTTGATGTGCGATGGCTTCAATGCAACCCAGAACTACAACGGTCATTACGACTTCATTCACAGAGCGGATGACAGCTTTACTACAAGTGATAGTGATGTTGAGTCCATTTGGGGTGCCAATTACATTGCTATAAAGAATTACAACATCGTAATCAACAGCGCAGACAATGTATCGGACGACCTCCGTGCTTCTGCCCGTATTATGAAAGGACATGCCTATTTCTACAGAGCTTGCTCTTATCTTACGTTGATACGTCATTTTGCCAAGGCATATAACGAGTCAACAGCATCATCAGACCTTGGTGTGCCGCTTGTGCTTGAGTACAACCAGCTTGAGAAGCCGGCTCGTTCCAGTGTCCAGGCAGTATATGATGCGATCAAGGCTGATCTTGACTCTGCAAGTGTAATCCTTGCCAATCAGGCAGGTTCGCCTCGTTCCGATGTTCCGACAATTGATGCTGTCAATGCTGTGTATGCCAGGTATTATCTTGATGTTAAGAATTATCCTAAGGCTGCAGAGTCTGCTGAGTTGGTTATCAATTCATCTGCAAAATATGCTCTTGCTTCAAATTCTGATGAAATGGAGCTTGAATACGTACAGGACGGAGGCAATGAGCCTATCATGCAGATGTATGCGTCAAAGACTGAAGGCGCTGCTGCCAATTTGATGTATCTTGGTGAAGGTGGAGTAGGAAATGACTCGAAAGTTGGCAAATATTTCGCTTCATATTATATCCCTACCAAGAACCTTCTTGACAAATATGAGATTAAAGACGTACGGTATAACGCTTGGTTCACAACGAAGTATCCCTTCAGATATAGCGGAAGCACATTTCAGAAAGGAATTATAGTTTTTGTAAAATATCTCGGTAATCCTAACCTCTACTCTGGAGAACTTGAGACTGGCGCCCAGTCAGTTAAGCCTCTTCTAATCGGTGAGCAGTATCTTATCGCCGCAGAGGCATATTTCCAGAATGGAGAGACAGCACAAGCTAAGGCAGAACTTAATGCCCTTCAGACAAAGCGTGGAGCTACTTTGACATCCGCAACACTTGAGAATATTAAGACAGAGTGGTTCAAGGAGACTGTTGGTGAAGGCCTTCGTATGTCTTGCCTAAAGAGATGGGGTGACGGCACAGAGCCTCGTACTCCTCAGACAACAGCAGCAGAAAAAGGGATAATCATTACAGGTGCTTCTTTTGATAAGCGAGTGCTATCTGCAGATGATTATCATTTCAACTGGCCTATTCCTCAGTATGAGGTGAGGGTCAATCCGAATCTTGTGCCGAATCCGGGTTATTCCGATTAAACTGAAGTCATATGAAAAAGATACTAATATTCCCAATCGCTCTTGGCCTTGTTGCCTTGGCCTCATGCTCACGAGATGCGAGCTATGAACACAACTCATTCTTCTCTATGCATTCTGCCTCTTACAATATAAGGGAGGACGCTGGAGAGCTCGTGATCCCTGTGACTGTATATAATCCTAAAGGTGAAGATATGGCTGCCACCTTCAATGTGGTCGATGGAACAGCAAAAAGTGGTGTCAATTATGAGCTTGTCTCACCTGTGTCAAAGGTTCTTACTTTTACCGAGGATGCGACTACTCAGAATATTGTCATTAAGGTCAAAGATATTGAGGGGTACAAAGGGGCCGTTAATTTCTCTGTATCTATAGCAAGTGCTACAGAAGATATTCCGGTAGGAATTCTGTCTTCAGCCAGTGTGAGGATTGCCGACAAGGATCATCCCTATGCTAATTTACTCGGAGAGTATACTGTAAAGTGTCAGGATGTTATGGGAGCATCAACATATACTATGAATCTTGTCGCGGATCCTGACGATGTTACTGTGCTGTGGTGTGACGGTATCGTACCTCTTGTGGCAGGAAGTGCGTATGTTAAAGCTGCGATAAGTCAGGATGGAGCAACACTTTCTTTCCCTACTGGGCAGAAAGCAATGACAGAGATAGGTGGTACTACGCCTTTTCAGTTAGATGATGGAGATGCAACTCTTTATGGATGTTTAATTGAGAATGGGAAGTATTATACGACTAGCGAGGCTTCTCTGACTTTCTCAAAGAGTGTATCTGGAGACAATGTTGTATTTACTACAGAATCCGGTATATGTCTTGTTGACGACTCGAGCCTCTATGGTTGGGCTTTCCTTCTTGGCAAGCAGAATGGGTATACGACAACCTGGACCAAGAAATAGTTGATATTTCATTCTAATCAAAACGAAAGCGCATGACCTGTGAATGATCATGTGCTTTCTCTATTTAATTATATATGAGGAATAGATTAAACCTTTTAGTTATTGCGGTAGTCTCTCTTTTTACCGCATTTTCAGCTTCATCACAGGAATACCAGCCCCGTGACAAATGGCCTTATCTTAATAGGGATTTCGTGAATGGAGAGGTCAGGACAGCCTCAGGTAATCTTCTTATGGCTGCCAAGATGAATATATGCATTGCCGATGGGAAGCTTCACTATCTTCAGAATGATGTGATCATGCAGGCGGATATGTCTACTGTGTCTACTGTGAAGATTGATTCTTCACTCTATCAGAATGTATATGGACGCTTGATGAAAGTTCTGGCTTATAATGAGAATGGGACCGCTCTTCTTGATGTAAAGGTAGATGAAGATGCGCTTCAGAAATCCGATATCGGCTATGGAATCTCATCAGCGACTGCCTCTTCTCAGAGGCTTCGTGCGATTGTTGACGAATTGTCTCTCGATGTAGTCAATATGAATATATCGAATATCCTTCCTCAAAAGGAGCAAGGTAACCCACTACCTGTCAAGGAGGTATATTATCTAAAGGTCGGAGCTGACGTTCTTCCTGCTACCAGACGTGAAGTCCAAAATCTTTCTTCTGTAGATGCAGAAAAGGCAAAGGCTTTCTTCAAGCAAAACAAGATTAAATGGAATGATTCTGCCGATCTTCTGAAAGTGGTAGATTTCATAGCTTCTCAGAAATAATTCTTGTCCTCTGCTCGGTACCTCCAGTACACTTCTTCTTCCAAGGTCGTGGCTGCCTCGAAAAATCTTCATGATAAAATACGAAAATCATATCAAAACAACGTCTAAGATTAGCGATAAATACTTATCTTTGGAAGATTTGGTAGATAAGTGATAGTTTAAATATGTTAAGAAAGTTTATTTTTACATTTTTTTCTCTCGGGATTGTCTTTTCATGTTCCCGGGAGGCTGCAGTACCGGAGGCCGTAGATGGTGGTGATGCTGTAGCGGTGAAAGATACAGGCTATTATGTGCCTGGAGTTGCTGTTGTCTATCTCAGTGAAGATCTTGCCGATGAGATTGAAGAAGATCTCGCTGCAGGATCGCTTAAGACAAAGTCTTCGGCCCTCAATGATATGATCGCTGATCTCGGGATTGAGTCAATGACAAGGGTCTTCCCTTATGCAGGAGAATATGAGCCACGTACGAGAGCCGAAGGCCTTCATAGGTGGTATGAGATAAGATATGCCGAAGGGAATGCTCTTACAAAGGCACAGACAGACCTTTCTTCTGTTCCTGGTATCGAGAGCGTAAACGGAAGGCGTCGTATCAAGTCTACTGACTTTAATGATTTTAGTGTGGATCGTCAATGGCATTACTATAGCCCTAACTCCAAGATAAATGTCAATGTAAAGCCCGTATGGGACAATTATACAACAGGTAATCCAGCAGTAGTCGTAGCTGTAGTTGACGGTGGTATTGATCTTACACATGAAGACTTGAGATACAATGTAGCAACGTCCGGTCATCATAATTTCGTGCGTGGCAATTCCTATATTACTGCAGAAGACCATGGCACCCATGTAGCAGGTACTATTGGCGCTGTCAACAACAACGGCAAAGGAGGATGCGGAATTGCAGGTGGTGACTATGCGGCAGGCAAGCAGGGTGTGACTCTATTGTCTTGTCAGATTTTTGAAGGTAACTCATCTGCCGGCGGTGCGTCTGCCATAAAGTATGCTGCTGACCATGGTGCTGTAATCAGCCAGAACAGTTGGGGATATAGCTATGATTCAAACAATGATGGCCAACTGACAGGTGGTGAGCTTCAGGCTGCCTTGGCTGCGACTATTCAGCCTGATGATAAGGCTGCCATAGACTATTTCATAAAATATGCAGGTGTGGATGCCTCTGGTAACCAGAAGGCGGACTCACCCATGAAGGGCGGAGTCGTGATATTTGCTGCCGGAAACGATGGCATAAGGAATGGTGCTCCGGCCAATTATGAGCCAGTCATAGCAGTAGGAAGTGTTAGCAGAAATGGCGGACGGGCTACATACTCCAATTATGGAAGTTGGGTTGATATATGCGCTCCCGGTACAGAGATATACAGTACTTATCCGGACAATAGCTACGGCCTTATGTCCGGAACTTCCATGGCCTGTCCGCATGTCTCCGGTGTTGCGGCTCTTGTCCTTTCTTATGCGGGTGGCCCTGAATTTACCAATAAGCAGCTTGAAGCCAAGCTACTTGAAGGCGCCAATTCAAGTGCAGTATCTTCCAGTGCACAGATAGGACCTCTTGCTGATGCTCTCGGTTCTATCGTCTATGGCCAGGATAACCCTCCTGCTGCTGTTAAAGATCTTCAGGGAGCAGCCAGGTCTAACTTCATAGATCTCGAGTGGTCGTCCACTACTGATAAAGACGGTAATTATGCATATGGTTATTGTGCTCTGTATGGCAAGGATTCAGATGCTCTTAAGAAATCAGAACCCAGCAATCTTGTTGCCGGAGTCTCTCAAAAGTCCGTTACTGTCGCAGATGCTTCTGCTCAGAAGCAGGCTATGTCGATTTCCGATCTTGATTTCGGGAAAGAATATTTCGTCAAGATATATGCGTTCTCAGCAGGCAGAAATTTCTCTGAAGCTTCTTCAGTGATCGCTGTTACGACGCTTTCCAACTCAGCCCCTGTCATCACTACTTCGTATGATGGTAATTGGATTTTCAAGGCTTTTGAAACGCCTTCTATTCCATTTGAGGTTTCAGATCCTGACGGACATACTGTAAGTGTCAAATACACAAGCGCTACTTCTGCTGACTCTTTCACTGGCAGTGGAAATGCATATAGCCTGTCTATAGACGGGCCTGCTATCAATGCCGGCACGTACACGTCAAAGATCACAGCGTCAGATCAGTATGGGGCTTCAGCAACTAGGACTATTAACTTTACTATTTTGGAAAACAATCCACCGATTAAGGTAAAGGATATAGACAACCAGTTCTTTACTACGAGGGGCATGGAGTTCACTCTGGATATGGACACCTATTTCAGCGACCCTGATGGTGAGCAACTTACATACTCCGCCTCAATCGCGGACCCTACCGTGGCTCATCTCGCACAGAATGGCAATCAGCTGATAGGTACTATCCTGAAGTATGGTAGTACTGCTGTGACTGTGACTGCTACTGACGCCAAAGGTGCTACTGTATCTACCTCTTTCATGCTGCTTGCACGTCCCTCAAGTACGAAGTACCAGCTTTACCCTAATCCTGTGAAAACAACTCTCAATGTCGCTACAGGACAGGACAAGGAAAACAGTCATATCAAGGTAGTATCTGCAACAGGTCAGACAGTATATGAGGGAAATGTGAATGCAAGTGCTTTCGAGCCGGCAAGGATCGATTTTTCAGGATTTGCACCTGGCAGGTATTCTGTTACTGTCACTGTAGACGGCAAAGAGTATACGGAGAATATAGTTAAGAAATAAGGTATGAACAATCTATCTAAGATAATTTTGCTGTCATTGTCGGCTTTGGCAGCTTCTCTTAAAGTCTCAGCACAAGGCGATGAGGCTCTCCCTTTTGTGGCAATTGACAGGAATCCTGTCACTTCCGCCATGGGCGGTGTCTCTATAGCTTCTTCGTCTGTGTCGCCTTTCTCGGCTTTCTCTAATTCGGCTTTGATCCCATTGTCGCACAAGACGGCTGACTTCGCATTTTCTTGGCAGAATTGGGCTCCAGACGGAACGAAGAGCACTAATTTCAACCTTGGCGGTGTATATAAGATCGGGAAGAAGATAGGCTTGTCTGTTGTCGGTACATACCAGAGTGGTGATGAGTATACGGTCATAGATGCAAGTGGCAATGCTAAAGATCCTTTTACGCCTTCGGATATGGTGTTCGGTGTTGGAGTAGGATACAATTTCTTCAAGGGTCTCTCAGCCGGAGTCAATCTTAAGTATGCTTCTGAGAAACTTTCAGATGAGGATACATATTCCGCTTTCGGTGCTGATATTTTCCTTGCGTACCGGATATCTGATTTCAATCTGACCGCAGGCGTGACCTCTGTTGGCTCATCGGTAAAGGACTATAAAGGCAACAGTTTCTCGCTGCCTTCATCTGCAAAGTTGGGTGTCGGATATGACAAAGTATTCTCTGAGAAACATCTTGTAGAAGCCGGTTTGGAGGGTGACTATTATTTCAGTGGCAATCCTGCCGTGGCTCTTGGTGCCGGATATACATTCAATGAGATGCTTTCCGTCAGGGCCGGTTACCGTTATGGCGGGGATAGTGTGATCCCTTCATACGCTTCTGCCGGCATAGGCTTCTCTATGTTTGGCGTGCACATCGACTTAAGCTATCTCTTTGCATCTGAAGTGCTTGGCAATACTATGAACATAGGTCTCGGTTGGAGATTCTAAGGTCAATTTGTCTAACGATAGCCAGTCGGCTGTATTCAGTGATTTGCAGGGGCGTCCCAGAGTGGGCGTCCCTATTGCGTTTATTGTGCTTGATCCCGTTTTCTCTGCAACATTTTCAACTTTAGATGCATCTAATATGTGTTGTTCGTTTGTTGGTGAGGTGATGATGTTCTCTCCCTGGCGGTGGTACAGCATAGATTAGGATAAATGATATGAGAATATTGCATTTTTTAGGTTGCCTTGTTCTTCTTGCATCGTGCTCTTCGATGGAGGATCTGGAATATGACATAGCTCCGATTGTCCCCCAGATCTATCTTAATGACAAGGACGGACGTGATCTTTTGGATCCATACAGAAGTGACAGCGGATTTGATCCGATGAAGGTGACGGTCGTGTATGAGGATTCCACATATACTGTCAAGACTAGGGACGAGCTGGTGGAGACGCGCGCTTATATGCCTTGGTTCTTCGGCCTTGCTATACAGAAAGACGCCTTCGGCAGGTGGCTACTTTCTTTTGGAGAGTTAGACGGTACGGAGGATATCGACAATAAAGATATAATGATAGACTGGGGGAATGGATGCATAGATGTGATAACTATATTCAATAACTTCAAATGGAAAGCAAACGGATCCCCCTCAATCAAGAGACGTTTCTACGTCAACGGCAAGAAAACTGATTCTGATGTCGCTGTATTTACCTTTGTCAAGGATATGTAGCCTTGCGGGTTTGCTCTCTATTTGGAAAATGTTTACTTTTGTATCGCCTTGTGGTGTGATTTTGTCCTCCGCATGGCGATAACTAGTTAATAGACAGTACATATGCATATAGCGATAGCGGGCAACATTGGAAGCGGCAAGACTACGCTGACCAGGATGCTGGCAGCTCGATACGGATGGACACCTAAGTTTGAGTCGGTGGATTTCAATCCGTATCTATCTGATTTCTATCAGGATATGAGCCGCTGGTCTTTCAATCTCCAGATTTATTTTCTCAACAAGAGATTCAAGGATGTCGTCGATATATCCAAATCTAGTGAAGTCATCATCCAGGATCGCACGATCTATGAGGACGCAAGGATATTTGCTCCAAACCTGCACGATATGGGACTTATGAGTTCAAGGGACTTCGAGACGTACTCGGATCTTTTTGACCTTATGATGTCTCTTGTCAAGATGCCAGATCTGCTTATTTATCTCAAATCTTCGATCCCCAATCTTGTCTCGCAGATACAGAAGCGTGGGCGTGAGTATGAGAAGACGATCCGTATAGATTATCTGACAGGTCTTAATGAAAGGTATGAGAAATGGATATCTGGGTATAAAGGACATCTGCTTGTGATAGATGCGGACAGATACAAGTTCGGCAACAATCCGGAGGACTTCGAAGCTATCGCTAATATGATAGATTCCGAGCTTTTTGGGTTGTTCCCAGCTCAGGAGGATGACAATACCGGCAATTGAGAATATATCAGATATGGACAAAAGACCTACAATAATCGATTTCGTAGAGAAATACACAAGACAATATGCCAGAAACGTGTTCCTGCGCGAGAAGCCGGCTGACAAGTGGACGGAGACTACATTTGAGCAGACAAGGCTGCAGGCATATGATATGGCTGCTGGGCTTCTTGCTCTCGGGCTCGAGAAGGGCGATAAGGTTGCTCTTCTATCAGAAGGCCGCAACATGTGGGTGATAGGTGAGCTTGGTATTCTCTATGCCGGTGGTGTCAATGTGCCTCTTTCTGTCAAGTTGGAGGAAGGCAGTGATCTGGTATTCAGGATCAACCATTCAGAATCCCGTTTCGTTATGGTCTCAGGGACTCAGCTGCCCAAGATCAGAAGGATAGCTGCAGATCTAAAGACTGTGGAGAAGGTGATTGTCTTCGATGAGATGCCGGAGTACAGGTCCAATGAGATCCCTGTCTCAGAGGTGATATCAATGGGACGTAAATTCGCTTCAGAGCATTCAGGTGCGCTTGAGGCGAGGTACAAGTCCATAGGTCCGGATGATTATGCAAATATTAGCTATACTTCCGGCACTACCGCTGATCCAAAAGGTATCCTCTTGACACACAGGAACTATACTGCAAATGTAGAGCAGGGCCATTCTGTAATTTCTATACCTACAGGAGCGGTTATGCTTATTATTTTGCCACTTGACCATTGCTTTGCCCATGTTGCTGGTTTCTATACTATGATGTATTATGGCGGCAGTATTGCTACGGTACCGGTAGGCAAGACCCCGATGGCATCGCTAAAGAATATACCGATGGCAATCCGCGAGGTTCGTCCGCATGTGATGCTGTCTGTCCCAGCCCTTGCTCGCAATTTTAAGAAAAATATCGAATCCAGTATCAAGGCTAAAGGCCCGACAGTGGAGAAATTATACAATTTTGCCCTGAAGTTGGCGATCTCTTACAATAAGGAATATTACAACCGTGGCGGATTGCTGCAGCTTTGGAAGAAACCGCTTATGGCTCTGTTTGACAAGATTATTTTCAAGAATGTACGACAGGGACTTGGTGGAAGGATGCTCTTCTTTGTCGGTGGCGGTGCTCTACTTGATATTGAATTGCAAAAATACTATTGTGCAATCGGCATCCCTATGTTTCAGGGATATGGATTGTCAGAAGCAACGCCTATTATCTCGGCCAATTCTACAGGTCACTGTATATTCGGTTCTTCAGGAAGGGTTGTGAAGCCTATGGATATCAAGATCTGTGACTCCGAGGGGAAGGCTCTTCCCTATGGAGAGAAGGGTGAGATTGTGGTCCGTGGGGAGAACGTGATGGCTGGCTATTGGAAGAATCCGGTTGCTACGGCAGAGACGGTTATTGACGGCTGGCTTCATACCGGTGATATGGGATATATGAGGGATGCAGAGTTCCTTTACGTGGTAGGCCGATTCAAGTCTTTGCTTATAGCTTCGGACGGGGAGAAATACAGTCCGGAAGGGTTTGAGGACTCCCTGACAGACGGTTCCAAGTTCATTGACCAGGTTGTTCTGCACAACAATCAGGATCCTTATACTACTGTTATCATAGTTCCTAATAAAGATGCTCTAAGAGAGTATGTAAAGACTCAGGGAACTGATCCGGCATCTGAGGAAGGCAAGAAGATGATGCTTCTGAAGTTGCAGGACGAGGTTAATTCTTATCGCAAGGGAGGTTCTCATGAGGGAATGTTTTCGGAGAGGTGGCTTCCGGCTGCAATTATTGTGGCTGACGAGCCTTTCACCGAGCAGAACCATATGGTCAACAGTACTATGAAGATCGTGCGAGGCAAGGTGGAGAAGCATTATCAAGACAGGATTGACTACGCGCTCACCCCAGAGGGCAAGAATGTCTTGAATGTGAAGAATATGGCATCGCTTTGATGGAGACAAAAGAGGCCGGCTATCTACCGACCTCTCTTGTGCTTCGGACGGGACTTGAACCCGTACAGGCATTGCTGCCCAAGGGATTTTAAGTCCCTCGTGTCTACCAATTCCACCACCAAAGCATTTTGCAAATATAGATATTGAATCTTTTAAACCAAAATTTATTATGGGACTTTTGAATGGAAAAGTTGCCCTTATCACAGGGGCGGCGAGAGGTATAGGCAAGGCAATTGCCTTGAAATATGCTTCTGAAGGTGCAGATGTCGCATTTACAGATCTCGTCATCAATGAGGCTGCCGAAGAGACAGTAAAGGAGATTGAGGCTTTCGGGCACAAGGTAAAGGCTTATGCGTCCAATGCCGCGGATTTTGCCCAGACCGAGCAAGTAGTAGCAGAAGTTCTCAAGGACTTTGGCCATATTGATATTCTTGTCAACAATGCGGGTATCACCAAGGACGGTCTTATGCTTAGAATGACTGAGGCTCAGTGGGATGCAGTCATCAATGTAAACCTCAAGTCTGCATTCAACTTCATACATGCCGTGATCCCGATCATGTCCAAGGAGAAAGGCGGAAGCATAATCAATATGTCTTCTGTAGTTGGTGTATCAGGCAATGCGGGCCAGTGCAATTATTCGGCTTCCAAGGCTGGTCTTATCGGACTTGCCAAGTCTATCGCAAAGGAGATGGGACCTCGTGGTATCAGGGCCAACTGTATAGCTCCTGGTTTCATCGTTTCCGATATGACAAAAGCGCTTCCTGAGGCAGTAAGGGACGCTTGGTTGAAACAGATTCCTCTTCGTAGGGGCGGTACACCCGAGGACGTTGCCAATGTCGCACTCTTCCTCGCAAGTGATCTCTCTTCATACGTCAGCGGACAGGTGATCCATGTCTGCGGTGCTATGAACTGCTAAACTCAGTTTAGCAATCTGTTGCTTGTGGGTGAACCCCGAGGACTCTTGATTTAGCTCCGGCATATAGCCGGGGCTTTTTTGTACCTGATGTTACACACCTGTAACCACATATTCTATTAGAAGCTGTGTCATCAGACTTTTGCTCCGTCATTATCTCACCTGTTCTTTTTCAGATATTAAGAGTTAAGGCTGAATCCAGTTTGTAGACCGCCATGTTAAGACGGTGAGTCCACTTTTAAAAGGTAGTAATAAATTTTAACATTTTACTATATTTAAAATATGATAAATAATAGTACATTTACATAATATCCATAGAGACATGTTTTAATCATTTTGAAAGGTGCGCTTGTCTTTAGGTTAGTTAGAATTACCTTATTTTGTTAATAGTTCCATCTCGCACCCATGGAATCAAATGAATAAACCATGAGCAAGTTTCATTTGTTACCTCTACGCCATGCTATTATAGCCTTGACGGCGATAGCAGGTGTTGTTTCTTGTACTGAAAATGAAAAAGAAACGCCACTTCCACTTCCAACAATTGAATTGACAAGTAAAAGCAGTACGGAGACAAGCCTTACTTTCAATTTGAAACCAGGAGATGCTAGCCGGGCATATTTCATGACTATAAATAAAGGCGAGACACTTCCTGAGGCAGACATAATATTTGAAGATGGAACTCCGGCCGATGTGACTAAGGAAAAGGAATATACTGTCTCCGGTCTCAAACCATATACCGAATACACCATCGTGGCAGTTGCCAGCAACGAGACTGGAGTAAGCCAAAGAGCTGAATTGTCCATGACCACAGCGATACCAACACCTGTAATCAAGTTATCGGCAGGAGAAGTCGGTGAAAATGTCGTAAATTTCAGTGTTATTATAGAAAATACTGGGAAAGCGGCGTGGATATGTCTCCCGGCAACCCAGGAAGCTCCTTCTGCAGAAGAAATCATTAAAAATGGCACAGCCATCACGACTTCAGGCGAGGAATGCCATGCAGATGGTCTTACTGCTGGTACAGAATACAAAGTCTATGCAGCGGCCAATGATCTGTCTGAAAGTAACCCAGTTGTCGCGGAGGCATTGGCTTTGAAGACTAAGGAGGTTAAAGCGCCAGAAGTAGGTGACTTCTATTATAGCGATGGTACCTGGAGTACTGAACTTGACCCAGCAAAGACGCCTATCGCAATAGTCTTCTATACAGGTGTTGCCACAGACTATAATGATAGTGAAGATTACTATAAAATGAAAGATGGTTCTACTCCATTAGGAACCATAAAAGCTTACGCGGTAGCCATAAAAGATGCTACTACTGAATTAGCTAACTGGAGTTTCTTTGACGGTAACTATGAAGGGGCGGGCACCTCTTCTCAAACGAATGACTTTTTGGGTTATACAAATAGTATCTCAATACAAAAGGCCTCACTACAAAGACCCGGAGCGCTGACTGCAAACGATGATAGCTTCCCGGCAGCCTACTATGCCTTGATTGCTCAAGAAAAGTCTTGCCCAGCACCTGAGAAGAGCTCTGGTTGGTTCCTCCCATCTGCTTACCAGTTCAAATATATCTATGATAATGTATATTTCAACGACCAGGGTACTGCAAGCGTGTGGCTTGAAAAAGCATTCGAGACCTTAGGAGATAAAGCACAGCCTTTATACAGAAGTGGTGCCGAATATTGGTCAAGCACTGAAAAATATGATAGCAGCGGATGCTCATATTTTGCATATTATTTCTGCTTCGATTCTAGCCAATTCTCGCCTGGATTCATAACCGATTATAGAAAGAATACAGGTATGTGCGTACGTTCAATGATAGTATTTTAATTAAAAGTCTATTACACTCCAATTGTATATTAAGGAAATGAATATATATTCTAAGGTCCGCATTTTTATGCTTGCGGCAATTACGGCTCTTTCAAGCAGTTGTGGTGAGAAAAATGACTCCGGTGATCCTGTTCAAGATAAAATGGTATTTGAAATAGATGCTCCGGAAAATGTTATCTTCGAGGTTGGAGAGAAGAAAGAGTTCGATGTGAAAGCCGAGAATATTACCAGTACCAAAATCGAGGCCCCAAAAGGTTGGACCGCCAATCTTACTGAGACAAAGATTGATGTAACTGCGCCTGATGCCTTAGGCGGTGATGTTGCGACCGAAGGAACTGTGACAGTGCTTTATTTCGGTACAGCAGGAAACGGTGACAAGACATCGTTTAATGTCTCTGTCAATGAGCCGGAACCTGCAAAATTCAGTATCAATGTTTCCAACATAACCAATAGTTCTGTAGATATAAAAGTTGAACCTGAGGACAAGGATTTACGCTACTATTGGAATGTTGTCACAGACGAGACATGGAAAAGCATATCAGGGGACGCTTCTGCTGTATTTGATGACGAATTGGCACAAATAAAGAAACAATATCCCTCTCTCACCTTAGAAGATATCTTGGATGGACTGCTGAATACGGGTGATAGCGAAGAGACAGTATCCGGCCTTCCGGCATCGACAATCTTTCATGTTTTTGCTATCAATGTAGATGATAGTGGTGAATGCTATGGCTCTTCCACCTCTGCACAATTCACAACACTTGCACCTGGCGATCCCAAGGATTGCAAGTTCGATATCGAAATTAGCGATCTCGGTGCATCCGCTGGGACAGTAATAGTTACCCCATCTGATGGTTCTGTAAGGTATTGGACAAGCATTCAAGAGGTTGCTTCTTGGGCAGGAGATGCAGCCATGCCGGCAAAAGTAAAAGAGACGCTTGAAAAATATGCTGCTGACAAGAATATGGATATAGAGAAAGTTGTAGATGGTGTCACCTACACTGGAAAAAGCGAAGAGACATGGGACCTTGAAGCAAACACTGCCTATTATGCCTACGCTTATGCTATGGATGAACAAGGTAATGCGCTTGGCGATGTGTTCAAAAAGCAATTTATCTCTAAGAGTACCGATGCTTCAGATGCAGATATCTCACTCGTTTATCGTTATTTCGATGGAGACCAACTCTACGACTCAGACAATACGAAATGGGCTAATGCCAAGGGCAAAGTACTCGTTCAAGCGAAGGCCAATCCCAATGATTATGCTGATTCTTGGTGCGTCGCATTGTCCAAAGGAGACCTCACAGATGATGTGGCTTTTCCTGATGAATCGACCATGAAAGCCATGCTTCAAGGTGGTTATTCCGGGAGAAGTATGAATAATTTTTATGTCGATGGATACAAGTCCTGCACACTTTTGGGATTTGCTTGGGATACATATGGAATATACGGTGTCCTTCACAGGCAACTTATAGAACTGACACCTGATGGAGTAACAGATATATCCGAAGTAGCACCTACAACGGCATCATTGAATGCAATCAAAATAGACGCAATTAGCCCTATTCGACAGCCTTCCTATAAGAAGGTTTTCGAAACGACATTTAGAAATAGTCTAAACTTCAAATAGTAGCTTTTGCTCTATATATTATTAATAACGGCTGACAATGAATGGATTGTCGGTCGTTATTTTTTTAGAATCTATTGTAATTCTTTGTTATTGCTTTGCGGCGGACGTGGAGATCGTTCAGAGCACACTTCCTGATGTATAGTACTTAAAAATATTTCTTCTCTCGGTGGTCGAGGGCGATGAAGATGGCGAGCATTATGGTAAATGCCCAAAGGGACGAACCTCCGTAGCTCATGAAGGGCAGGGGAATCCCGATGACAGGCATTATGCCGATAGTCATGCCTATATTGATGAAAAGGTGCATGAAGAGGCAGGAGACGAGGCAGAAGCCGTAGATCCGCGTGAAGCTGTCCCTGCTCTCTTCGGCATCTTTCATTATGCGCAGTATCAGCATCACGTACAGGCTGATGACCACGAGACAGCCTACAAAGCCCCATTCTTCGCCCACAGTGCAGAAGATGAAGTCAGTGCTCTGTTCAGGAACGAATCCGTAAGTGGTCTGAGTCCCACCGAGATAGCCTTTGCCAAGCAGACCTCCCGAGCCGATGGCTATCATGGACTGGTTGACATTGTAGCCTACTCCGGACGGGTCTTCCGTCATGCCGAGCAGCACCTCGATCCTCTTGCGCTGGTGATCCTGCAGAATATTCTCAAAAGCAAATTCCGATGAAAATATGAGAGCTATACCTGCTATGAAGACGAGAACGGAGAGAAGCGTGAACGAATTGCGTGTGCGGTAGGCGTGGCTGACAATAAAAGGCAATGCCAGAGCGCATATGCCGAGAAGTATGTATATAGGCTTGATAGCTGTGAAGAATGTGCTACTTTCGTTAGCAGCGGAGTTCTCCTCAGTATGCAAGGAGGGCATCCCGTCTGGCAGTCCGCCTGAGATCCCTTCTGGTTGTAGGGAGGAGATCCCCTCAGGATGTAGGGCGGAAAGCCCTTCAGGTATAAAGGCTAAGGCTGCGATGGCGACAGCATAGATCAGGAACCAACGGATTACTTTCTTAGAGTTGAGAGCGTTGCAGAAAGTGATGATACCTACAAGCACAAGGACAGAGACGTAGGGCGAAGTGGTAAGCGTAAGTATGAACAACAGGCTTGCAAGTCCTATCATGGCTATAAGCCACCCGGACAGCCCCTCTCTGTATAGCACGAAGATGAATCCTGCATAGACAAGTGCCGAGCCAGTCTCCTGCTCAGCCATGATAATGAGCATGGGCACTATGATGATTGCCGCAGCAGTCATGAAGTTCTTGCCATTGCGCAAGGAGAAGCCGGCGCGGCTCATTACATAGGCTAGCAGCAGAGAAGTAGTGATCTTGGAAATCTCCGCAGGTTGGAATCTTACTGGGCCGAATTCAAACCATGATCTGGAGCCTTTAACCTCTATACCCAGGAAAATGACGGCGATAAGGAGTATTATTGATATTGAGTAGAAGAGAAATGCTCCGCTGTCCCACAGATTGGGCGAGACGACGAAGATGATAGCCGATCCGATGACAATTGCCGTCATCATCCAGATGAACTGTTTGCCGCAGTTGGCACTGAAATCGAAAATCCCGCTGACTCCTGAGCCGTGAACCGAGGCATATATGTTGACCCAACCGATGAATATGAGCAGCAGGTACAAAATTATCAGCTGCCAGTCATATGTTTCCCGTATGCTTCTTCCGCTTCCCATCTGTCTAATGATTGTATGCCTTTACACGGGACATAAGGTTGCCCTCCATCATTCTCTGCTCAAGAGGAAGCCGCTCTTCTGAGATAGATCCCTTGAGATATTTCTCTATCATCAGTGATCCTATTGGGCAGGCCCAGGTGGCCCCGAATCCTCCGTTCTCAATGTATACTGCAACAGCGATTTTCGGATCGTTCTTGGGTGCGAAACACAGAAATACCGAGTTGTCGGCACCGCGAGGATTCTGAGCTGTGCCCGTCTTGCCGCATATGTCCAATCCGGGAACAGCTGCTATGCTGGCTGTTCCACCGGACCCGAAGCCGCTGTTGACAGCTCTCCACATGCCCTGTACAACGACAGGGAAATGTGACGTGTCGACCATCGTGTATTGCTTCTCCTTATATTTCTGTTCTATCTTGAGTGAATCTGAGTCCTTGACAATGTGAGGAATATAGTAGTAGCCACGGTTTGCTACAGTCGCACTCAGATTTGCTATCTGGAGGGGTGTCGCCCCTACCTCACCTTGTCCGATCGATATGGACAGTATGGTGGCAAATCTCCATGCTCCCTTGCCGTACACTCTGTCGTAGTATGCCGATGTCGGTATTGTGCCTCCGAGTTCTGCCGGGAAGTCACTTCCGAGTTTGCGGCCGAAGCCAAAACTCTCCACATATTCATGCCATTTGTCAAGAGCCTCACCGGGACCTTTGAAATCCTTATTCTCGATGACATTCTTCATCACGAAGCAGAAATATGCGTTGCAAGACATCATCACAGCTTCCTCTAAGTCGAGGGGGGATTTGTGGTTGTGGCAACCAAGTTTGCTACCTCTTCCGTAGTAATATCCGCCATGGCAGGGATACTGGTATTCCGGTTTCAGCACGCCTTCCTGTAGGCCTACAAGCCCGTTGATGAGCTTGAATACCGAGCCTGGGGGATAGGGAGCCTGCACTGCTCTATTGAACATCGGCTTGTGCGGATCGCTCACTATCTGCTTGTAATATTTGCCTATGTCCGAGAGCATCTCGACGTCAATTCCAGGGCTGGAAACCATAGCGAGAATCTCACCTGAGGATGGCTCGATGGCTACTACGCTTCCGACTTTGTTCTGCATGAGAGTCTGGCCATACTGCTGAAGCTCCGCATCGATGGTTGTCATTATATCTTTGCCCGGTACAGCCTCCTTGTCCATTGCCCCGTCCTTGTACCTTGACTTTATCTGGTTGCGTGAATTGCGTAGGTAGATGTGATAGCCTTTCTTCCCACGTAGCTCATTTTCCCTTGCTGCCTCAATCCCTGTCTTGCCGGCATAGTCTCCAGGTCGGTAGACTTCGGGATTTCTCGTAATATATGAATTGTCAACTTCGGACACATAGCCGAGAAGATTGCCGCCAGCATTGACCGGGTAGTCGCGGATGCTTCTCAGCTGTCCTCTAAATCCGGGGAATTTGTACTGCACCTCGGCGAATTTCATGTAAGTCTCAGCCTCGATTTGCTTGAACATGACAACAGACTGGTATCCTATTCTACGCCTATTGCGCTGGAACTCTTGCATCTTGAGCCTTATAGATATGGGGTCAGTACCAAGGACGTTGGCAAGTAGAAGAGTGTCGAAAGGACCGGTCTCTTTGGGCGTCACCATTATGTCGTAAGCAACCTTGTTGCCGACGAGAATCTTCCCATTACGGTCATAGATTATGCCTCGGGTAGGATAGATGACATCGTAGACCATGGAGTTGTTGGATGCGTTTGTCTTGTAGCTGTCATCGATTATCTGTATGTAGAACAGCTTGCCGAGAAGAACGAGAGCAACGCACACTAGGCCTATACGCAGCTTGTTTACTTTGGATACGCTCATCTTCTGCTATCTAAGCTCATTGCTACAGGGATGGACAGTATTGTGCCTGCAATCAGCGAGGAGGCATATCTTATCGCATTGAAGGCAAGGGGTCTGTTGATGCCCCCGTCTATTAAGATATAAATGAGGAGGAAAATGCCTTGGGCAATAGCAAGTGAAAGTATTACACGGCTTATGCCGTATTTCCCTATCGACATTATCTCTCCGGAGACAGACAACTCCTTGCCGAAAATCTTGTCGGAAATGCCGTTCTTGATGAATGCTACCGGTAAGAGAGCGCATGCATTGAGTCCTATGACTCCATCTGCCGCGAAGTCAACCAAGAGTCCGAAGGCGAATGCAATAACCATATTGGCGATTGTCCCTGTCTTGGCAGGCAGGCAGAAGATCAAAGCCGGCAGCAAAGAGATTGTCAGGTAAGGTGTAAGCCTGAAATATGCGCTGACTAACAGTTGTATGGCGATAACTGCCACGAATATAGTTGCGTTACTTGACTTCATGCCTTCTCAATATGTTTTCTGCCGATTCAAGGCTATCGATTCCGACAGCTGTCTTGTCGTGTACTATTGTCACATACCTGATTGCGGAGAAATCTTGGAATAGCCTTACTTCCACGTCGTAGGTGGATCCGTTGACAATCTTGGACTCTCCGGTCACCCCGATCGGAATGTCTGGGGGAAATATCGATGAATAGCCGCTTGTGTATACCGTATCGCCCTGTTCGAACTTGTGCTGAAGCGAGATCCCCTTGAGCACAGCACTGCCAATGTCTGTGCCATCCCAGGACAGAGGTCCGGTAGCACCCTCGTGGTTGAGGCGTGCGCTTATGCTTATATCGCTGTTGAGCAGGGAGAGAGCATAGGAGTAATGCTTGCTCACAGCATCGATTATCCCTATTACACCTCCTGCCGTGATGACACCCGACTGCATCCTGACTCCGTCTTCGGAGCCTTTGTCCAGTATTAGGTAATTGTGTTGGGAATTGGTGCTGTTGCGCAGCACAGAGGCCGGAAGAAAATCATATTGCGGATTCTCGCGGATCAAGCCTAGTGAGTCGCTTGTCTCCCTTTCAGTCTCAGCCTCGCGGTATTGCTGCAGCCTGTTGACTTCCCGTCTGAGGTCTGTAATCTCTATCGCAAGTCTCTCATTCTCGCTCTTTAGTGAGAAATACTGTTGAACATTGTCCTTAATCCCCCACACATATCCATAAACGCCATGAAAAAACCGGGAAATCAAGAATCCTTGCATCTCTCTGCTGTGGCTCAACATAGCAATTGCGGCAATCTCCAATATGATGAAGACTGCCGTATTCGCGATGCTTCTGGCTATGCCCGGTCTCTGCTGCATCTTATCTCTTGAGGAATGAGTAGCTTCCGATATGCTTCAGTGCTATGCATGTCCCTCGTGCCACAGCGTGGAGTGGGTCTTCGGCAACATGGAAAGGTATGTTGACCTTGTCTGTAAGCCTTGTTGCGAGTCCGCGAAGCAGGGCACCTCCGCCGGAGAGAAAAATGCCGTTCTCTACTATGTCCGAATAAAGCTCTGGTGGAGTCTGCTCCAGTACATGCAGGATTGAAGACTCTATCCTTGTTATGGACTTGTCCAGGCAGTGGGCAATCTCTTGATATGTAATGCTGGCTTCTACCGGATGGGCAGTCATGAGGTTCGGGCCTTTCACGATGTAGGGCTCAGGCTCATTCTCGGAAAGTTCTGGGATCACAGCTCCGACTGCAATCTTGATCTTCTCTGAAGTTATCTCTCCGACCTTGATATTGTGCTGCTGCTTAAGATATGACTGAATGTCGCTTGAGAAGACGTCACCAGCAGTGCGTATGCTATCTTGTATGACGATTCCACCAAGGGAAATGACGGCAATCTCTGTGGTACCGCCTCCTATGTCCACGACCATGTTGCCTTTCGGAGCCTCAACCTCAAGTCCGATACCGAGGGCTGCTGCCATAGGCTCTGAGATAAGGTACACGTCACGGCCTCCGGCATGTTCGGATGAATCCCTGACAGCTCGTATCTCTACCTCCGTACTCCCGGAAGGGATACCCACTACAAGCCGCAGGTTGGGGGCAAAAAGAGTTCTTCTCTTGCTGTTGACCTGCTTTATGAAGCCGCGTATCATCATCTCGGCGGCATTGAAGTCGGCTATAACACCGTCTCTTAGAGGACGTATGGTCTTGATGCCCGGATGCTCGTGCTCATACATGAGTTTGGCCTTGTGTCCGAGGGCGATGCATTTGTCTGTGTTGGTATCAATAGCCACGATACTCGGCTCGTCAAGAACGATCTTGTCGTTCTGGAAGATGACTGTATTGGCAGTCCCGAGATCCATGGCAAGTTCCTGAGTCAAGAATGAAAATCCCATGTCAAAATATCTACGCGCGTGAAAAATGTTTCTTTTGTAAAGTTACAAAACAACTTCTAAATTTGCCACAGAAAAATGTCCCGATGTTCTCAAAAAAGTATCTTATAGTGATGGCGGCCGGCCACGGCTCCAGAATGGGGGCAGATTTGCCCAAGCAGTTTCTCTCCCTTGGGGGTAAGGCCATCCTTCATCGCACTATAGAGAAGTTCGAAGCTGCCTGCCCTGACATAAGGGTCATTACCGTTTTGCCTGTTGAGGAGAGATACACGGAATGCTGGAAAGACTACTGCCTGCACTCCGGATTTACCATGTCGCAAATCCTTGTCAGAGGCGGTATTACAAGATTTCATTCGGTACGCAATGCTCTTTCGCACCTCCCGTCCGGTGCCATAGTTGCGATACATGATGGAGTCAGGCCGCTTGTCTCACCAGAGCTTATTCGGAGCATGTTCGAGAGAATTGAAGAAGATCAGACTTGTGAGGCCCTCATTCCTGTGCTGCCAAGCGTTGACACTCTGAGGCGATTAGTCAAGACAAATGAAGACGGACATGAAGTTCTTTCATGTCCGATAGATTCTGCTGTTGACCGCAATGAGATATTTGCCATCCAGACTCCACAGATATTCAGGTCCGGACTTATCAAATATGCTTATGAAAAACTTCCGTACAGCGCATCTTTTACCGATGATGCTTCTGTCGCTTTTGAGGCAGGAATACGGTTGTCATTCTGCAAGGGCGAGCGTCTCAACTTCAAGATAACTACAAAGGAAGATCTTTCGCTTGCGGAGATGGTTATTGCAAGAAAGCACTGAATGCCGGCATTCTCTTCGTGATAAGATGCCGCGTGATAAGATGTTGGATGATAGTCTATTCTTCTCCGCTTTTATTGCCTGTAAAGGTAGTATTGTGATAGTCTTTGACCCATACTTGCCTGTCGATGGCTTCATCCAAGGCTATCATAGTCTCGGTCGCCTGTATGTATGGAATCTTCTGGATGGTATTGAGCAGTACCTCCATCAAGTGGTCGTTGTCAAAACAGTAGATCTTGACAAGCATGGCATATTTGCCGGTCACAAAATGGCACTCGACTACCTCGGGAAGCCTCTTTAGGTGAGCTACAACATCACCATATTTGTCTGCCTCAGAAAGAGAGATGCTTATGAATGCGCATATATTCAACCCGAGCGCTTGAGGCTTTACCAAAAGTCTGGAACCGGTGATCACTCCGTTGGCCTCCAATCTCTTGACCCTCTGGTGAATGGCAGCACCCGAGACACCGCATTCCCTCGCGATTTCGAGGAAGGGCATTCTTGCATTTTTGACTAGGAAAGACAGAATTTTCTGATCAGTCTGGTCGATGTGATATTTAACCATTACTTTCAAATTGTTACTGTATGTTGGCAAAAGTACAAAAAAATCATACAAATAACAATTTAATTACTTTTATGTTAAAATTTGCTTTGATCGTGCCTCATGTTTTCAGCCTCCTGCCTCGTGGCGCGTGAGGTATGCTAAAGGCAGTGTCTATTTCTTTTTCGAATTGACGAATCTGCGTTTTGTTCCACGCTCGGTAGGCTGGGTCGTAGATATGATCTCCTTGCATTTGTCCTCGTCCAATGACTTGACATCTATTCCCTTGGGGATCTTGAAGTTCTTGCCGTCATGCTTGATATAAGGGCCGAATCTGCCATTTATCACCTGTATGTCACTGTCTTTGAACTCGGATATTATTGCAGATCCTTTCTCCTCGGATGCGTCAATCAGCGAGATGCACTCTTCTAAACTTACTTTCAGAGGGTCGCTCCCTTTCGGTAGAGAGACGTTTTTGTCGCCGTATTTGAGGTATGGCCCGAAACGCCCCTTGGTGGCAACGATATCCGTCCCCTTATACTGGCCGACAATCCTCGGTAGCAGGAAGAGTCTAACCGCCTCTTCAAGTGTGATGCTTTCTATAAGCTGCCCCGGAGCGAGATTGGCATATTGCTTTTTATCACCTTCGCCTTTCTGGATATAGGGGCCGTAATGCCCGAATTTAGCTACGATCGGCTCTCCGTCGGACGGGTCGTTGCCTAGTTCGCGGCTTACGTGACTGTATTCTCCATCATTTAGGACTTCTTCGACTTTCTTGTGGAAAGGTCCGTAGAATCCGGCTATCACTTTGTTCCATACGAGTTCGCCTTCTGCTATCTTGTCGAAATCCTTCTCTACATTGGCCGTGAAATTGTACCCGAGAATCGTATGGAAATTCTTGACAAGGTAGTCTGTCACTATCATGCCTATCTCCTGGGGCAGTAGCTTGCCTTTGTCTGCTCCTGTAACTTCCACAGCCTGTATCTCACGTATCGCCCCGTCTTTCATCTCAAGGTTGGTAACTTCGTTGCGTGTGCCTTCCTTATCTCCCTTGATAATATATCCACGTCCTGTTGTAAGTGTACTGATGGTTGGGGCATATGTCGACGGTCTTCCGATACCAAGCTCTTCGAGTTTCTTGACAAGAGAAGCCTCGGAATAGCGGGCAGGAGGAGTCGTGAACTTGCATTCTGAATTGAACTGGAGTGGAATCATCCTGTCTCCCTTTGCAATGGAGGGCAGTATTGTCTCTCCCTCCTCGCTCGGGTCATCTGAACTCTCCATATAGACCTTGAGAAAGCCATCAAATACGATTTTCATGGCTTGTACGGCAAATTTCTCCTTGCGCTTGTCGGAAGCTATCCGAATGTCTGTCTTCTGTACTTTGGCGTCAGCCATCTGGGAGGCGACAGTGCGTTTCCATATAAGCTCGTACAATTTCTGCTCCTGGGCAGTGCCTTCTATGGATGTATTCTCTATGTATGTGGGCCTGATGGCTTCGTGAGCTTCCTGAGCCCCCTTTGTCCTGGTCTTGTATTGTCGCGGCCTTGAATATTCCTCACCGAATGTCTCGGTTATGTATTTCTTGGAAGTGTTCATAGCAAGGGACGAGAGGTTGGTCGAGTCTGTTCTCATGTACGTAATGAGTCCGCGCTCATATAGGGACTGGGCAACTCTCATCGTAAGGCTTACAGGGAATCGCAGCTTGCGTGCCGCTTCCTGTTGGAGTGTGGAGGTTGTGAATGGAGCCGCTGCGGATCTTGTACCGTCTTTCGTCTCGAAATCGCTGACAGTAAATGAAGCATCACGGCTGTCTTCAAGGAAAGTGCGGGCTTCTTCGAGTCCCTTGAACTTAGTGTCGAGTACTGCCTTGACTTTCGTTGACGCCTTTGCTCCTTCAGGTCGGAAAATCGCCTCCGTCCGGTAATAAGGCTCTCTGGTAAATCCAAGAATCTCCCTTTCCCTGTCCACTACGAGGCGCAGAGCCACGCTTTGTACCCTTCCGGCGGAGAGCTTCGGCTGGATCTTGCGCCACAGCACGGGCGAAAGTTCGAAGCCCACAAGCCTGTCAAGGACACGTCTTGCCTGCTGGGCGTTGACCCTGTCCATGTCGATTCCGCGTGGATTCTGGATTGCGTTGGTGATGGCTGTCTTGGTGATCTCGTGGAAGACTATTCTTTTTGTGTTCTCGCCATTGAGTCCGAGAGTCTCGTACAGATGCCATGATATGGCTTCTCCCTCACGGTCTTCATCGGATGCGAGCCATACTGTCTTGGCTTTTGATGCGAGCTTCTTCAGCTCTGCCACAACTTTCTTCTTATCGTCAGGAATGACGTATTCCGGGGCGAAGCCATGCTCAACGTCCACGCTGAGTTTGTTGGCCATTAGGTCGCGGATATGCCCGAAACTTGGTTTTACAATATAGTCTTTGCCCAGGAATTTCTGTATTGTCCCGGCTTTTGCCGGAGACTCGACGATCACAAGATTCTCCTCCATTGTCAGAAGCTGTTAGGTATGACGTTCATTTATTCAAGGTGCAAAGTAACGCACAAATGAGGCTATTATCCAAATTTTATGTGTATTTTTGTGACTTGGTTTACGGTCTCGGAGAGTATCTTCGGAGCGTATATATGACGATGTCAAATATAGAGATATGACGGATACAACGCGCAGAAAAGTGGTGAGGTGGTTTTGGATAATCATCTCATTTCCATTTGTTTTCCTTTTCGTTATGCTGCTGCTTGTATGGGCTTTCGCAGATATTCCATCTTTCGAAGAACTTGAGAATCCAGACAGCAAGTTGGCAACCGAGGTTATTGCGGAGGACGGGCGAGTCCTTACCACTTTCCATATAGAGAATCGCTCTTATGTGGCGTACGAGGATCTTTCGCCATATCTTATACAGGCAGCCGTGGCTACTGAGGACCAGCGATTCTATCGTCACTCTGGTATAGATTTCCCTAGTCTCGGAAGGGTTGCAGTCAAGACATTGCTCCTGAGCGATTCGAGTCAGGGTGGTGGAAGTACGATAACCCAGCAATTGGCTAAGACCCTGTATCCGAGGGAAGATGTCTCAAGCCCCATACCAGGGGTCTCTAAATTGAGAATGGTATGGATAAAACTTAAGGAATGGATTACTGCCGTCAAACTGGAGCGTGACTATACCAAGGAAGAGATTCTGGATATGTATCTCAATGCCGTCTTCTTCGGTAGTGGGGCTTATGGTGTTAGGGCAGCTTCCCAGACATTCTTTGCCAAGGAACCTGCCGATCTTACTGTGGAAGAGAGTGCTACTCTTGTCGGCATGGTCAACAAACCTACTCGCTACAACCCCGCGCTCAATCCGGACAAGTCTCTTGTAAGGCGCAATTTCGTTATAGGTCAGATGGTCAAGGCCGGCTACCTTACCAGGCATGAGGCTGATTCGATATGTCAGATTCCTATTTCGCTATCGTATCAGGTTCAGGATCACAATTCAGGGCTTGCCCCTTATTTCCGTGATATGCTGCGGAGGATCATGAATGCGGAAGAGCCAAGGCGTTCCAGATACGAATACATAGAGGATTATTCTGCAGACTCGACTCTCTGGGCATCCGATCCTCTCTATGGTTGGCTCAGCAAGAACCGCAAGCCGGACGGGTCGTCATACAATTTGGACAAGGATGGGCTTCGTATATATACGACGCTTGACTATAAGATGCAGAAATACGCTGAAGAGGCTGTAGCAGAGCATCTTGGCCGGACACTACAGAAGAGTTTCAATCGCGATCTGAGGTACAAGATCAATAAGCCTTTCTCCAATGACGTAGACAAGGCTACAAGAGACAGGGTGATGAAGCAGGCGCGTCGCTGGAGTGACCGTTATCGTATCATGAAGAAAGACGGTGTCTCCGAGGCTGATATAATGAAGAGTTTCTCGCAGAAAGTAAGGATGCGGGTATTTGCCTGGAACAAGGCCGGATACGTTGATACTCTGATGACTCCGGATGACTCCATACGTTATTACAAGTCGATTCTCCGTGCAGGATTCATGGCTATTGAGCCTCAAACAGGCCATATCAAGGCCTATGTCGGAGGTCCGAATTACAGGTATTTCAAATATGACAATGTCCGTCAAGGCAAGCGGCAGATAGGCTCGACAGTGAAGCCGTTCCTTTATACTCTTGCCATGCAGTCAGGCATGACCCCATGCACTAAGGTGGTGAATGTGCCGCAGACCTTTATCGTAGGTGACAAGGAGTGGACACCGCGAAGCACGGACAAGGATATCTGGATAGGCAAGACTGTGACTCTGAAGTGGGGACTTACGCATAGTTCCAACAATATATCCGCCTATCTGATGAAGCAGTTCGGACCCGAATCCATGGCCAATATGATGAGGATGATGGGTATTCAGAGCCATATAGACGCTGTCCCTTCTCTATGTGTCGGGCCTTGTGACTTGTCTCTGTATGAGATGGTCGCTGCCTACAATACTTTCCCCTCCAAGGGCGTCTACATAACCCCTCAGTTCGTTACAAGGATTGAAGACAATCAGGGAAATGTGCTTACCGAGTTTACCAACCGCAAGAAAGAGGCTATAAGCGAGGAGACTGCTTTCCTGATGGCCAATCTGATGCAAGGGGTTGTCAACAATGGTACTGCCTACAGGCTTCGTGGAGTATATGGCCTTAAGGGAGAGATAGCCGGCAAGACAGGTACTACAAATGATAATGCTGACGGCTGGTTTATCGGCTATACGCCTTCCATTACCGCTGGTATCTGGGTTGGAGCTGAGGATAGACAAGTGCATTTCCAGTCTTTGGCTCTCGGAAGCGGGTCCAATATGGCCTTGCCGATCTGGGGCATTTTCATGAAGAAAGTTCTTGCAGACGGGACTCTCGGCATATCGGAGTCTGACAGATTCATAGCTCCTCCTGGGATGCATATAGATCTGAGCTGCAGTGGAGGAGACGAGGATACGATGCGCAAGACTTCTTCCGAGACTGATTATTATTTTGACTGATAATTTTTTGTCCGGAGTTTCTGGACAGATAGGAATATTACTTTGATTGCCATGGGCAAATATGCAAAGATTGCCGTAATTTACGGCAGCGATTCTTCCGAGTGGGAAGTTTCATGTAGAAGTGGAGAATATACTGCTTCTAGGATAGACGAGACCAGATACGATGTCTATGAGATTTTCGCAAGGTTCGGCAGATGGAATCTTGCTGCGTTCCGCAAAAAGGATTCCATGAGGGTCATTTTCCCCGAAGAGGCAAGACCCGAGGTTGACAAGAATGACTTCTCTGTCACTGTGTACGGGGAGAAGGTGAGGTTTGACTACGTCTACATAATGCAACACGGTGCTCCCGGTGAGAATGGCCTGATGCAGGGTTATCTTGAGATGCTTGGTATCCCTCACAGTGGATGCAGCGCTTTTGTTTCTGCAATGGCTTTCGACAAATATTCTTGCAAAAGCTATTTGAGGGACGTGGATTTTGTCAAGCTTGCACTGGATGCTTTCGTTCGTAAAGGTGATGATATAGAGGCGTTTTCGTCTAAGACTGTATCACGTCTTGGCCTGCCGTTGTTTGTCAAATCCACTATCGGAGGCTCAAGTTTCGGCATTACCAAGGTAAAAGAAGCTGATGCATTGCCTTCTGCGATAAGATATGCATTCTCAGAAGGCTCTACTGTGATCGTTGAGGCTGCTATAACCGGACGCGAACTTACGTGTGCAGCGTACAGGAGCGGTGGGGTTGTCAAGGCCTTACCCGTGACAGAGATAGTGACGGAGAATGAATATTTCGACTATGATGCCAAGTACAATGGGCACAGTAAGGAACTTTGTCCGGCTCCGATCAGTGATGAGCTTGGCAATATGGTGCGTGATGTAACTTGCCGCATATATTCGTATCTTGGCTGTGACGGAGTTGTCAGGATGGATTATATCTCTGCAGACGACGGACTTTATTTCCTCGAGGTCAATACTATACCTGGTATGACAAATGCCTCGTTGGTGCCGAAGATGGTTAGAGCGGCCGGACTGGATATGACTTCTTTCCTGTCATCTTTGATTGAGAACGCTTGAAGCTTTACTGCTGATGCTATTGTCTGAATTTGTAAAGTCTGGGACTTCGGATCTGGAGTCCCTGTATTCTGCTTCTGAAGCGCGCAGTATTGTACTTATGCTATGCAGCGAAGTCCTTGGTACGCAGAACTATACCTATGTCGTAGACCCAGAATATAAGGTAGACGAGAAGAAACTTCCGATACTTAGGGGCTATATGTCGCGTCTGATGCAGGGTGAACCTATTCAGTACGTCCTCTCCAAAGCTGACTTCATGGGCAATGTCTTCAAAGTGACGAAGGATGTACTTATACCTCGTCAGGAGACCGAGCTTCTGTGTACGGAGGCTATCAAGGTGGCATCCCGTATCGAGAGGATGCGCAGTCCTTATGGCAAGGATGCCAAGCCTGTTACTGTCCTTGACTTGTGTACCGGTTCCGGTTGTATTGCCTGGACTCTTGCCTTGTCGGTGAAGAACTGCAGGGTTGTGGGTGTAGATATCTCTGACGGAGCTCTTGAAGTTGCGGCTTCGCAGGATTTTTCAGCCCAGTTAAAGAGCAAAGAAGCAGTCAAGCCTGTGTTTGTCAAAGCTGATATACTTGATACCGAACAGGATTTCCCCTATGGACCTTTTGACCTTATTCTTAGCAATCCCCCTTATATAATGGAAAGTGAGAAGTCTGAGATGAGGAGAAATGTCCTCGATTATGAGCCGTATGCAGCTCTTTTCGTTCCTGACGATGACCCGCTGCTTTTCTATCGTGCCATAGCAAGGTGGAGTCAGCACCTGCTTTCTCCCGATGGATTCGGCATGACCGAAGTCAATGAGACTTTGGCTCGCCAGACAGAGACGATATTTAAGGGTGCCGGATTTGGCATGACAGAGATTGTCAAGGATCTCAACGACAAGAACAGGTTTGTTGTCTACCGCAAAGTCTAATAGGAAGAAGATAATACCTCCAGTACACTTCGTATTCCAAAGTCGAGGCTGCCATGAAAATTCTTTTACAGACTTTTTCTGTCTGTCTCGTCAGATTTATGCTCGTTATTTAGTACAGCTAAACTCCTTTCAAAACGAAAAAACTGACTCAAAAAACGCATCTCAAAATAGCCGAACAAAAAATTCAAACAGCTTCTTAGAGCTGTTGTATCTTTAATTTATAATAATTATAAAAATATTCTCAAAAACGTGGCGTTTTATCGTCTTTACGAGCCTTTAATGATGCCATAGAAGTCGTTGGAATGCCGTTTTTTCAAAATAACCGCATACATTTTCTGTATACGGTTATTATTTTGTCACTTTGCAGAAACATAAATGTTCTGCTTATGAAAAGAGTATTTCTTATGGCGGCGGTCGCCGTCTGCGCGTGCGAGCATGTGGACCATACCGGTGAGCTCCCCAGTATTCCTGATGTCGTGGCTTCTGATACCGTTGCCCGTCTGTTAGCTTCCCTTCACATGTCCGACGAGAATCTTGCGGAGGTACATGATGCTGTGTCTTCTTCAGCCGGCAACGGATACGATGAAGAGTACATGATGAGAGACTTGTTTGCCTCGCCTGGGACAGGAGTCGGGGGAGGCAGTGGGGATGCCAGCACAAAATCTTATTCCACTCCTTTGCGCGACCTGATACGCGAGAGGCTTTATTCAACTAAATCCTCGTCTGGAGGAATGTCTGCCGACAGGTATATCAACGCCCTTGAGAATTCTGATATGCAGATCTATTGGCCGTATTCTGAGTCGTGGGACGGCAAGTCTTATCCTGTCATCACTTTTGATCCGGGAGGTGCCGCTTCTGCCAATATCGGCTATGCCATGTCTGTCGGCAGTGATGGGGATGTACGTGTGGAAGAGGTTGTTGTAGATGAAGTTATGGCTATGTCAAGACCAGTATGGATTGTCAATCGCAATGATGATTGTCTGTATGAGTCTATAGAGATGCTGCGCCGCCGTGATCCGGATTGGGGACAGGGAGGCGGAGATATTATTGTCCGCCCCAATTCTGCCGGTGTCTCGTCGGAGTCTAATTCCACAAGGATTCATCCTTTGGATGATGACTTCTCCGAGGATGCCGGAGTCTTGGAGGTGACGGATATGGAGACATCAGAAACCAGAGTGAAATCGTTGGTTATCAAGGATTTCAAGATGAGACGCAATTATGATTCCTGGTTTGCGGGGGCTTCTGAATTCTTTGTCAAATGTGGTGCCGTTGAAGATTTCACTGCCTCTACTGAGGCGGAGCTTCGTCTTTATTCTCCTTCAGTCACGGACTTCATGCTTGTGGTCAGGCGGCGCTATCTTGGGGAGACAGTGCCATTCAATGCCATGCTTGTCTCTAAATGGACAGACCAGCTTGACAATATGGCCTTGATGATTACCGAAGATGACGGAGGTACGAGGACAGACTGGAAATGCTCTGCAGTCGTGAAGATAAAGTCCAAGAGCTATGGATTCGATGTCTCTCTGCCATTCAACAGCAGGGATGATATCGTGTGGCGTGGAAGTCTCTCTGGGAAGTATCTTGAGAAATATGACGGTGTGACAAGCCGCTTCGGTGACGTTGATATCACATTCGCTTTCCAGTAATCACAGTTGCTCTCCGGTAAGCATATTTGCTCTCCGCTAATTCTTTCTGGGCACTTTGATGTAGGATCTTCGCGGTACACAGCATTTATAATGTAGAGCCCTCTCGACATTTATAATGTAGAACCCTCCCGGCTCTCTTTTACAGTCATCTCGCATTTTCTGCAGTCAAATTCCAGTCTGAATGTCTTATCGTTGTTGTGCAGGAGAAGGGGAGAGCTGTCTTTCCCATGTGGAGACTCGTTTTTACCTTGACGGTGGAAAGGGCATAGGCCAAGCTCGAATCGCACGCAATATCTAGTGCGCATAAGTTCTATGCCCTTTTCATGCGTAAGTTCATAAGCGTCAGTAACATTGATGCCGGATGCCGCGTAGACAGCCTTGGACAAGGAATTCGATACGTTGTATTTGTACCCAGGTAATACTTGATAAGAGTCTCTTGTCTCGCTTGGTGATGCCGTTGTCTTGTCAGCATGAGACTCTGTCCCTGTGCTGACTTCTGAACATATAGCCGATATCCGAGTGAAGCACTCAGGTCTCGCTACAGATAGCAGGGGTTTCTTCTTGCATGCTACTGTATCGAAGTATCCTGCTATTGTCCGGCGAATCTCGTTGAGCTCAGCGCTTCTGACGAGAGGAAGTCCAGTATCCTGAGTCTCTTGGGTGATGTTTCTGACACTGAAAGCATATATTCCGGTGCTCTTTCCAAGTTGATTCCGGAACATTTCCCTCATCCTGTCCTCGTTTTCAGCCATAGTATCACCGAGGCGGAAGTCCCCGGAGTAGACTCTGCCGTCTTCTGTTGAGGCACTGATATGTGCTATGTAGCCTGCATTATCTCTTCTGATCTCGGCCTCTATGACGACGCTTATGTAGCGGTGGCATGGATTGCTCTCAAGTGTCTTCTCAAAGGCGGAATCGATGTTGCGATAGAGGCGCATGCCGGGTACAAGCTTCGGGACAGCCTTTGCCCTTATTGTGTTGTCCTGGCAGATGTCTCCCCGGAAGCCTACTATCGAGTTGTCTTTGGCTGTGAATGCAAAGCCGTCCCCGTTGCGGAGAGTCAGGTCTTTCCCTGATAGGGCAAGACTTACTCTCATCTCTCCTCCTTGCATCTGGCTTATGTCCCGTACTGTGCCGATGAACTGTCCCATTCCTTTGGGCGTGTCAAGGCTGGCCCACTTCCCTTTTTCCCCGGAAAGGTAGAGTTCTGTGTATCCTCTGTTGAATGTACGTTCCGGATCCGGGGTGAATCCACCTGTTACCCTGCCGTATGAAGCTCTGGAATATAGCTCAGGGCTCTCCGCGACTATTCTATCGAGGGCTAGTGAGTAGGCTCTTACCGTATTCCTTACATATGAGATATTCTTGAGCCGACCTTCTATCTTGAATGATACTGCTCCTGCATCTGCAAGGGGACGAAGGTTATTGATGAGTTCCAGATCCTTGAGTGAGAGCAAGGCTTTGTTGCGCACTATCACATTGCCCTTCATGTCGGTCAGATCATACAGGGAGCGGCAGGCTTGGATGCATTCGCCCCTGTTGGCACTTCTGCCGGATATAGCTTCGGACATGTAGCATTGTCCGCTGTAGCATACGCATAATGCACCGTGCACGAAGACTTCTGTCTCTGCATCTGTTGAGGAACTTATCTCTGCGATCCTCTCCAAAGATAGCTCCCTCTCAAGCACAAGCCTTGAGAATCCAAGGCTTCTGTAGAAGCGTGCAGTTGCGACATCCCTTATGGCGCATTGTGTCGAAGCATGGAGAGCCATCTTCAGCCTGCGTCCTTTGCCGTCCGGCCCGCCGTTGCAGAGTCTTGCCACGGCAAGATCCTGTGCTATGACTGCGTCTACTCCTGCATCTTCAGCCTGACAGAGGATGCCATAGGCTTTCTCAAGTTCGTTTTCGTATAGTATTGTGTTGAGAGTGAGGAATATCCTTGCTCCATATCTGTGAGCATAGCTGCACAAGCGGGCAATGTCTTCCATACTGTTGCCAGCTGCATGCCTTGCCCCGAAGTCCGGACCCGCTATATAGACGGCATCGGCACCGCAGTCTATTGCCGCAATGCCGATGTCTATATTTCTAGCCGGAGCAAGAAGTTCGAGACTTCTCATCCGGTTATTTGCTGAGTGATTCTACGAGCTGCTTTGCCTGTACTCCGAACTGAGGGTCGGTAAGCACCTTCTTGTAGTATTCTACGGCCTTTGCCTTGTTGCCTGCCTTCTGATAGAGGGCTCCGACTGTAAATGCTATAGCACCTGCATTCTTGGCGTTGGGAGAGGCAGATAGATATTTGTCGAAATTCTCGATTGCTATATTATCCTTGCCGCTTTTCTGAGCTGCCTGACCAGCAATAAGGAAAGCCTGAGGATTAACCTTGTAGCTATTGGCCTTCTCTGCAAGAGTTATGGCATCGGCATATTTGCCTGCCTTGAGCATTCCAGCTGCCTGTTTGAGGAAACTTGTCGACAGAATAGTAGTTGCATTGGCTTCCTGACCATTCCTCTTTGCGATCTCAAGATAGGAGACGGCCTCATTCAGCTTTCCTGTGCTGCCGAGAATCTGTCCGATACGGAGGGCTGCAATACCGTTGGCGGTATCAGCTGCCATCACTTCCTTATATAGGGCAAGAGCTCCGGCTATGTTCTTTGCCTTGAAAGCATCGTTGGCCTGATCCATTGTTTTGGTGACAGTAACTTGAGGAAGAAGCTCCTTTACCTGGGCTGCAACATCAGCATTACCGTATTCCTCGGCAACTTTGCCGGCTTCGGTGATCTTGGCAACCGCACCGTCAAAGTCCTTATTGTTGTACAACTCTTTACCGATAGACAGGATGACTGACGGAATGGCGTTCTTGCAGTTGCCTGCAACTTCCTCACCGTCGGCTCCCAATGCCTGTGCCATCTCGAGAGCCTTCTTGAAATAATCAAGTGCACTCGTATAATTACTTGTTGCATAAGCTTCAGCGCCCTTGTTGTAGGTCTCTGTTGCCGTAGCAAGATCCTGGGCGGACATCATGCCCATGGAAAGGGCAAAAGCCGCAAATGCAAGAATTAACTTTTTCATCTTGTTGGTATTATCGTTTTTGATTTCGTTTTGGTCTGTTTTTGGTAGATGTGCCCTCTTCGGGGCATACCTTTACAAATGTACATAAAAAAACTTAAATTTGCGAATATGATATTTCACATTTGGAATAAGGCGGTCTCAGTCTGCCAAAGGTTTCGTGTGGCGGGGATTACCGCTGCACTGTTTTGGGCTGTCTTTCCATCTGTGTCAGTGGCCGATGGCCTGCCTCAGTTGCCAGTGTCTAATGCTGTACAGACAGGAGTTCTTGATAACGGGATTTCATACTATATAGTCACCAATAGTGCCGTGGAGCAGGGCAAAGCGGAGATAGCCCTTGTCCAGAGGGGCGGTACAGAACTGGATTACCCCGGAAATGGAGGCGCGTCCGAGGTCAATGCCATGGCTTCGCTTACGCAGTTGCCTCATTTCAAGGCGGAGACTCCATTCAAGTATCTGTCACATAATTGTATATGGCCAGAGTCTTCAGGCTATGTATCTGTATACCCGGACGCTACGATATACCGTTTCCCTGCGCTTGATCTCTCTCGAAGCAAAGATATAGTGGACTCTACGCTGCTTCTCGTCTTCGATATAATAGGCTCTCAGGCGGCTACTGTGCATAGTAGGTATGTTCCTCAGAACCAGGCAATAGTGGTGGTTGGAGATATCAATCCGTCGGCAGTTCTCAACAAGATGAATATGCTATCGCTTCTCGTTACGCGAAGTCGGGATTTCCCTGTTAAGGAACAATACACCTGGACTCCGGAAGATGGCCCAAAATATAGCTTCACCCCTGCCGGCCCCGGAACTTTGACTTCGGTCGAGGCTGTGTATCGTTCTCCGAGGGTGCCGCAGGAGAATATGAATACCGTCCAGGTTCTTGTGTCAGACAAGTTTGCGGCTGAGCTTGGGATAGTACTCCGAAAACGTCTGTCCAAGGCTCTTAGAGAGGCAGAAGTGCCAGTTGCGAATATCGGATACAAGCATACCGCAAGTTACATGATGTCCGGTGATGAGACTTACAGGATATCCGTAACAACAGACTCGCTGCATATTGACAAGGCTTCATCAATACTTTCTTCCGTTCTATCCGGACTTGACATTGCCGGAGTGTCAGAAGAGGAATACAAAGATGTTCAGAACGAGTTGTCGATGACCCGCAAGCGCGAATTTATCGGTGACATATTAAGTAATACGCAGTATGTCTCCCAATGCGTCGCCTCATTTCTTTACGGCTCTTCGCTCTCCTCTCCCTCTACCGATCTCAATTTCTTTTCCACCAAGAATATAGATGATGCTCTGAGTACAAGGCTGTTCAACAATTTCCTTTCAGCCCTGCTCGATTCCCGTAAGAATCTGACACTGCATTTCGCGGCTGATACATCGTCAGTCAGGGAGGAGAAGTTGATGACATCATTCTTTTCAGGATGGAAAGATTCAGACACATATGAATACAAGATAAGCGGAAGCGATACTCTTACGCTCTCGAAACTGACAGCGAAGACAAAGATAAAGTCTTATCTCCCAGAGCCTGTGACCGGAGGGCAGATGTGGGTGTTTGACAACGGTATACGGGTTATATACAAGAGTATACCGGGGATTGGGATGTTCCGCTATATGTGGCTTCTGAAGGGAGGCAATTCAATTGTTCAGGGGATGCGGCCGGGAGAGAGTGCGTATCTGTCGGATATGCTTTCACTTTACAATGTCGGCCCGATGTCTTGCTATGATTTCCGTAATATGCTGTCCGCCAATGGTATCACCATGAATACCGAGATCACTGAGTCGGATTTCAGGATAAGCGGAGCGGCACCGTCGTCAAGGGTAAGGCTGCTTCTCAAGTCACTTTATTCTCTTTCGCATGCCGGAACTCCGAACAAGGAAGCCTATGACTATTACCGCAGATGTATGGCGATGAAGAATGAAAGGGGCATTTCCGGTCCTTCAGGTCTGGATAGTCTTATGTTCCCGGGCAATGACTGGACTCAAGCTCGCATGCCAATTTCCCTTTCGGATAATTTCCAGAAACAGGCGGACAAATTCTTTGCATATGAATTTGCGAAGATGAATGACGGAGTCCTGGTACTGATAGGGGATTTCGACGAATACGCTCTTCGCAAGGATTTGAGCCGCGATCTTGGAAGCTTCAGCACTGAGAGGACTTCCTCATACAGGTCCCGAAGCCAATACAGAGCCTCTTCCGGTTATGTCTCCAAGGTCAAAAGGGCTGATGAGAGAGGCATAGAGGTGGGTGTTTCCATCCCGCTTATCTACTCGGCTTCTTCTTTCATGTCGACACACATGGCTGCATATGCGATGAGTGATGCCCTCCAGGGAGAACTAGCCAAATTCGGCTGGTATGGAGAAGGCAGTTGGGAATTTACAATGTTCCCAGAGGAGAGATTCAATTTTCGTATGGCGTGTGCTCCGGCAGCACGTTCTGGAATGCCTGCAAGCCTGTTCCCTGAAGACTCGGTAGAGACGGTAGTTTCTGGGCTTCGCAGTACTCTGCGGAGACTTTCTGCCGGTATTACATCTGAAGATGTTGCCATTTACAGGTCATCCCTACTTAAGACAATGGAATCGACAATGCCGACTCCGGACATGATGATGCAGATGGTTGCCCTCAGATATTCTTTTGGCAAGGACATAGCAACAAGATATCAGGACAAGATCAACGGAATTTCAGATGGAGAGGTCAATGATATTCTTTCACGTATCAGCGAAAGTCGTATGGCAATGTATGCGTTTAAGCCCATCCAGAGAGGACCGCATATCTTGGAGGCAAAAGTGGCGCGTCCAGTATTTGATACCTATGTGCCCAAGCCTGAGCCATGGCCTGATCCTGATCGCATTAACTCTCAGGCATACAGGGCAATAGGTCTTGATACTACAGCGTGCGACAATTACTGGCTTACAGACGCGTCATTGCCAGAACTTGTATCCCTGCTACCTCCGCCGAGAACCATGCCTGTCGTTGTTAAGATAGATACGATAGATCTGCATGTCCTTGATACGGTCAAGATTCCGGAGAATGTGGAGTTGCCGGAAGTTGACTCGATAGCAGTGATGACTGCAGATTCTCTGCTCAGAGTGATTGTGCATGACAACCCGTACATATTTACCTCTGATGAAGCCATTTTCTACAGAGGGGACAGTCTCGGTGCCGCTTCTTCTGCAGATCGTCCAGCCTCAAGAGGGGGAAATGAATCGTCAACCCCAGATGCTGTCTCTATCCAGATTCCTTACTTGAGGGATAATCAAAACAAGGATGAAGATGATAGATAGTAAGGCCCTTTTCGGTACAATCTTCGAGATAGGAGACTGTCTTGTTAGTGAAGAAGTTATAACAGAGTACTTTGCCTGCGACTATGCAAAGTGCAAGGGTTGCTGCTGTATAATAGGTGATAGTGGGGCTCCGCTCAAGGAAGAGGAAATTCCACTTATAGAACGGAGTTATCCGGCATTTTCCCCATTGATGTCAGAAGAAGGAAGAGAGACAGTCAAAGAGAAAGGTTATTTCGATATAGACATTGACGGGGATATTGTAACTCCTCTTATCAAGGGTTCCGAAGCCTGTGCCTATACCTGCATCGATGGAGAGGGCAATTGCTTCTGTGCTATGGAGAGGACTTTCCTTGGAGGGAACTGCCGATTCCGGAAGCCTGATTCGTGCTGGCTGTATCCTATCAGGGTTACCGAACTCAGTGACGGACGCCATGCACTTAACCTCCACAGGTGGGATATATGCAAGGATGCGTTCGGCCTCGGCAAAAGAAAAAAAGTTCGCGTGTATGAATTCCTGCGCGAACCTTTGATCAAGATATACGGAGATGAGTTCTACTCTGCCTTGTCGTTTGCAGCCAAGAGTTTCAATGCTGACTCGTAGTCGCAAGCATTGACTTTTACCTCGATACTGTCTATTACTGCATTGATGGACGGGTATGAGGACGCCTGTCCAAAGATCTCAGCCGGTATTCCATTGGCCCTCAGCATCCCTGCGGCTATCTCCGCGCTCAATGAGTCGGCAAATTTTGCCACTGTCTTGAATTCTTCTTTCATGGCTTGGACTTTTATGATGTTATTCTTGATATCTGATCTCTCCACCTTGGTATGACCATTAAGCTTGTCTGCTTCGGTGCTTCATTCAGCCTGCGCTAATTCTCAGATTTGGGGCTACTTTCTTTCGTGGCAGTGTCTTCTGTGGAGGGATTCTCTTCCGGCTTGGATAGGCTCATCAAACCCCATCTCATGAAAATGCAGTCTTTGCGCAGGCCTTCGATCTCGAATCCTCCCAATATCCTGGTGAGAGAGATCCTGTCCTCGAACATACGCGTTAAGCGTTTGAGTAAGTTTCTATTGCGGAAAGTCATATTCTCCCCTTTCTCGCTCTCAAGCCTGTATCCTCGACTCTCCATGTACTGTATGATCTTGTCCCTGAGTTCGCTGTATTCTCCTGGCAGACTGAAGCTTTTCTTTACATAGCCGAAATAGGGGTATACTGCAGCTATCACAGCAAACATGAGGGCGATCTGCCATATTGAGTCGTATCCGTTGACAAACATGGTCTCGATATTGCCGTCCACGAAATGGGTGAGGATCAGAACGGTCATAATGAGTGTAAGCAATATCGTGAAATAGAAGAAGTACTTGATCGCCCGTATGATGTATTGTAGTACAGGATTCATGAATGTAAAAGTTAATAGCCGAAGTAAGTGCCGCTACGACAAAAGTCCACTGTGCAAGTCGACTGGGTCGTTTTTTCGCATAATTACAAACATACGAAAATACTATCATATTTATGGCTTTCATGAGATAATTTTCTACGATTGTAAAGATTATTGCGTGGGTAGTCTGACTGAACTGGGTGCAAGATTATGGTGAACAGAAAAAGAATAAGGTAGAAATTTTGTATAAATTTCAACAACTTCTAATGATTTAAAGCTAAATTTGTAATCATACCTTTAAATGAAATGTTATGGAGAACGATCCTATTATAGAGCGTAGGACTGCAGAATCAAAGTCCGCGCATGAGAAGAAACTCAAGGCAGGGACTTGGGTACTTGCACTTGTTGCTGTTGTCTTGGCTGTTACTGCAGCCGTTATCTGGTATCAGAAGTCAGGCCTCATAGGCGAGCTGGAGAATGAAAAACAGGATCTTACCACACAGTTGGAAAATCTTCAGGCAGATTATGCCTCTCTGTCATCAGACTATGCCTCTATTAACTCACAGCTTGATACCTCACGAGCAGAGGTGGCGGCTCTTCTTGAGCGTATCAAGAAGACTAATGCTACAAATAGAGCCAGGATGCGCCAATATGAGAAAGAACTTGGTACGCTGAGAAGCATAATGCGCAACTACATCGTGCAGATAGACTCCCTTAACTCCTTGAATAAGAGGCTTACAGCAGATGCGGCAGCTGCAAGGCGCGATGCGGCAGCTAGCAAAGCAGCCAACAAAGAGCTTTCCCGTCAAGTTGAAGATCTCTCCGGACAGGTGGCTGCAGGCTCTGTGCTGAAGGGTAGGGGTCTCAGAATTGATGCTTATAACTCCTCAGACAAGATTACCGACAGAAGCAGCCGTGTAGTGCGTCTTCTTACGTCACTCTCTCTTGTGGAGAACGAGCTTGCGCCCAAAGGCCCTGTTGTGGTGTATATACGGGTTAAGGATCCTTCTGGCGTCATTCTTACCAACGAGAAAAGGACTTCATTCACCTTCAACGGTGAGACAATGATAGCTTCTGCTGCAAGACGAGTAGACTATGAAGGCAAGGAAGTAGATCTGAGTATATATCTCAACGGGATCCCATCCTACGAGAAGGGTATCTATACTGTAGAAGCCTATACCGAACAATCGAAGCTTGGTACGGCAGAACTGATGCTCAGATAGTTGGTCTACATTCATGTGCCGTACTGCAGGACTTTCTGTACATACTGCAGTTTCTATTCGGAGCGTATTGCCCCGTGCCTTGATGAGTCACGGTATGGGCAGTACGCTTCTTCCGTATTGGCAGAGACGGATAGGCGGGCCGCCGAGATAATGGCTACTGTCGGGGTTGATACTCTCTATATAGGAGGTGGGACTCCTTCTTTGCTGCCCGAAGATGAATTGGCAGCTATTGTAGGCAGGTTAGATGGTCTTATTCACAAAGGAAGGCGTGGGATGTGGACCGAGTTTACTCTTGAAGCCAATCCTGAAGATATAAGGGAGAGAGGAATGTCTTATCTGTCGTTTCTCAGGCAAATAGGGGTGACACGCTTGAGCATGGGGATACAGTCTTTCGACGATTCGTTGCTTAGGATGATGAATCGTAGACACGATGCCAAAGGTGCTGTAGAGGCATTCTCAATGTTGAGGCGGGCTGGATTCAATGACATAAGCATTGATCTTATATTCGGTTTTCAAGGACTTGACGGGCAAGTCTGGTCGGATACGCTTCATAGAGCCCTTGATCTGTCTCCAGAGCATATATCTGCATACCAGATGACAGTGGAGGAGGGAAGTGCCTTGTATGATATGGCGGCAAAAGGCCTCTACATAGAGCCTTCAGACAGTGAGTGCCGCTCTCAGTATGATATCTTGTGTGCGGAGTTGAGGTCGGCAGGATACAGGCACTATGAGATTTCCAATTTTGCCAGACCGGGGTATGAGGCTGTGCATAATTCGGCCTATTGGACATTGAATCCTTATGTTGGGTTGGGGCCTGGAGCTCATTCGGCATCTGCAGGCCAGGATGGCCTGATACGCTTCAGGAGCTGGAATACTCCTTCCTCAGTGGGGTATAAACAGGAAGGAGAAGTCCTGGACGAAGAAGACATTAGAGTAGAGAAGATAATGCTCGGATTGAGAACCGACACTGGGATTGATCCCACTCTCCTCCCAACCGGGCCACGCTCAAGGCTCATCGAAGAAAAGGCTCTGATATATACAGCCTCTGGAAGAGTCCGGATTCCGGAAGACAGGTTTTTCGTCTCGGACGAGATCATAGGTGAATTGATATGATTGTGAAGGTTATGGATAATGTCTATAAAGAAAGAGTGGATCGAATAAGGTCCATCATGCACGACAAGAAAGTGGATGTGCTTGTGCTTACAGGCTCTGACTCTCATGACAGCGAATATACTGCGCCGAGGTGGCAGCAGGTTAGATGGGTCTCTGGATTTACCGGAGAAGCCGCTGAGATGGTTATAACGGCAGAACATGCTGGGCTATGGACCGACAGCCGTTACTTCATACAAGCAGAAGAGCAGCTTAAAGATACGGGAATCGTCCTTCACAGGAAACGTATGCCGGGAAGCCCCGAGATCCCAGAGTGGATAGCAGAGTACGGCCTTAAGGAGGTACGCGGCACAGCGACATTGCTTGTTGACGGACTTTCCATAGATGTCAAGACTGTAGACGATATCAAATCGGCTTTGAGACGAGCTGGATGGCATCAAGATGAGGCCTCGGGCTCTGAAGAAGGCTTCCGTATCATAGATGCTCCTGACGTGCTGGAATCAGTGTGGCCAGATCGCCCTGCAATCCCAGTGACTCCGATAATAACTCTCGGTGAGGATATTGTGGGGGAGACGAGGGCTGCCAAGCTTGTCTGGCTTCGGTCATGGCTCGAAAATACAGGCTGTGACAGTATCCTGCTGACGTCTCTTGACGAGATTGCGTGGCTTCTCAATGTAAGAGGTTCTGATGTGGAGTACAATCCGGTTGTTATCTCATATCTTCTTGTGACTAAGGATAATGCTTTGTGGTTCGTTCGCAAGGGAGGCCATTTGCGTCCGGATACAGAGACTGAGTCGACATTTGAAGAAGTCCGGGCCGATGGGGTAGAGATTCTGGAATATGATGACCTTGCTCCGGTATTGTCACAAGATATGCCTGGGCAGACAGTCTGTGTGGATACAACAACGCTCAATTACCATATTTTCCGTCTGTTGAGGCTGTCCAGTTGCAAGACGGTAAAGGCAGCGTCTCCTGTGAAGCTTCGAAAGGCGGTGAAGAATAGTACCGAACTCTCGGGACTCCGGCAGATTCTTGTGGAAGATGGAGTCGCTATGGAGAAATTCCTATATTGGATTGAAAGGAAAATGTCTTCGGGAGTGGAGATAACCGAGTGGGACGCTGCCCTACAGATAGATGGACTCAGGGCCGGTATTCCTGGCTACATGGGCTCCAGCTTCAAGACAATCTCTGCTTATGGACCAAATGCTGCCCTTCCTCATTATGAGACTCATGAGGAGACGGCCGCAATCCTTGAGCCGCACGGTCTTTATCTATGCGACTCGGGCGGGCAGTTTATGAGCGGAACTACTGACATTACCCGGACTGTACCGCTTGGAGAGTGCACGCCCTTGGAGATGGAAGACTATACTCTTGTGCTTAAGGGGCATATAGGGCTTGCAATGGCTGTCTTTCCGGCCGGCACAACCGGAGCGCAAATAGATTATGCCGCCCGCTGTCCGCTGTGGCAATACAAACGTGATTTCGGACACGGTACAGGTCACGGCGTCGGTTTCTTCCTCAACGTGCATGAAGGCCCTCAAGAGATAAGGCACAATCTCAATCCAAATCCCATGCTTCCAGGCATGGTGACATCCGATGAGCCAGGGCTATACAGGCAGTCCCGTCACGGCATAAGGCACGAGAATCTTCTCCTCTGCGTGGAAGATGGTGACAATGAGTTCGGGGTATGGAGAAGTTTCGAGACCCTGACCCTATGCCACTTCGACACATTCCCGATTATCAGAGACCTTCTTACAGATGACGAAGTGGCATGGCTCAATGCCTACAATGCCGCTGTCTATGCTACCCTCTCCCCGCATCTTGACAATGAGAGAGCAGACTGGCTTCGTTACAAGACTTTGCCTATATAAGAAACCTTCAAAAAATAACCTGCAACATTCCAACCATCGTGCGAATAGGAACGTTCGGACAGCTGCCGCTTCTAAAAAACTGATATTTTTACGATAGTTTATTGGAATGTTTAAAATATTTTATAACTTTAAACCTAATTGGCTTGTGCAATTCGCTTGAATTGATCTGACAATCATACCGCATACTTATTAACCAATTATAATTAATTTACACCAACAATTTAATGATGAAGCGTATCTTATTATTGTTTCTTGTTTACGCATTAGCCATACCAGTCACCGCTATGGCTGAAACTCTAGCCTCTCCTTCAGTGTCTTCGCAAAATAAGGGGGGGGAGAGGAGATTTCTGGTGTCATCACTGACAAATCAGGTAGTCCTGTCGTAGGAGCGTCAGTAGCCGTACCGGGAACCTCTAAAGGTACTGTCACCGATGTCGACGGGCGATATTCTTTGGTTATACTAGAAGGAACGAAGGAACTGGAGGTGTCGTGTATCGGTTACAAGGCACAAAAAATCACTGTCGGCAAATCCAACAAACACGATGTTATCCTCGAAGAGGACACGGAATACCTTGACGAGGTCGTTGTTGTCGGCTATGGCACGATGAAGAAGAGCGACCTGTCCGGAGCCTCCGTGTCAATGAATGAGTCAGACCTTCGAGGTTCTGTCATCACTAATCTTGACCAGTCACTTCAGGGACGTGCCGCCGGTGTGCAGGCCGTCCAGACATCCGGTGCGCCGGGTTCTTCTTCCTCAATCCGCGTGCGCGGTCAGGCGACCATAAACGCTTCGGCTGAACCTCTTTATGTGATTGACGGAGTGATCGTTCAGAGTATAGGAGCTTCTAGCCGCGACTATGGTCTCGGAACTAATCTCGATGAGGGAAAGACCTCCACGCTTTCTCCTTTGGCCACAATCAACCCTGCGGATATCGTCAGCTTGGAGATTCTCAAGGACGCCTCGGCCACAGCCATCTACGGAGCGCAAGGAGCCAACGGCGTCGTGCTTATCACAACCAAGCGAGGCAAGGCCGGCGAAGCTAAGTTCACTTATGATGGTATGGTAGCTGTCAGCCGACAGACCCGCAGGCTCGATGTTTTGAATCTTCGTGAATTTGCCGAATACTATAATGATATGGTGTCCATCGGAGAGATGTCTCCCTCCGCTTGGTATAACGATCCTTCCATTTTGGGAAAGGGAACCAACTGGCAAGATGAGGTTTTCCGCACAGCCATCCAGCACCAGCATCAGATTAGTGCCCAAGGAGGCACGGAGAAAGTCCAGTACTACATCTCCGGCTCCTATATGGATCAGGAAGGAACCGTCATCGGCTCGGAATTCAACCGTTACTCGGTCCGTACCAATGTAGACGCGCGTCTTAAGGAATGGTTCAAGCTCGGATTGTCCGCAGCGTACACCAAAACAAATGACGACATCAAACTCGCTGACGGTACCGGCGGTGTGATATTCTTCTCCCTCACTACGGCTCCAGAAATTCCTGTATATGACGTTGACGGTAACTTCACCTCTACCCCTCGCGAGGGTTATACAAACGCCAATTCTATCGCCCTGGCGATGATGGACGAGTACCTTCTCAGCCGTTGGAAACTCAACGGCAATCTTTACGCAGAACTGACACCGGTAAAGCATTTTGTGTTCAGAAGCGAGCTGGGCTTCGATATGAGCGGATCTGATGCCAATACCTATCAGCCAAGGGTGGATCTCGGCGGTTGGTCACGCAATACCAACAAGATAAACTGGCAGAAGAACAACAACAACTACTGGCAGTTGAAAAACTATCTAACCTATTCAAATAAATTCTTTGGTCGTCACAACATCACAGCGATGGTAGGTCAAGAATGCTGGACGTCCAACTGGAACTTCTTAGGTGTCACAAACACAGACCTTCCGTCCGATGAGGTCCACAACATCAAACTTGCCACAGGCGACCCTGTGATCAATTCAGCGTTTGGCTCAACGGCTATGGCCTCGTTCTTCACCCGCGAGACCTATAATTTCAATGACCGTTATCTCTTCACTTACACTTTCCGCTACGATGGTTCCTCAAACTTCGGTCCGGACAACCGCTGGGCAGGATTCCACTCTTTCGCCGGCAGTTGGAGATTTACCAACGAGAGATTCCTCCAGGGAATTAAAAACGCGCTCAAGATGAGTTATGGAAAGATCCGCATCGGTTGGGGACAGACCGGCAATGCCGGTTGGAACTCCGGAGCATGGGAGTCAGGCATGATCAAACTTCCGTCGGCTCTTGGTGATAGCCAACGACCGTCCAACATTCCAAACCCTGGCATCCATTGGGAGAAACAGGTGCAGACAAACATCGGTCTTGACCTCGGATTCTTTGACGGAGCGGTTAACCTCACCATGGACATATATAAAAAGAAGTCTTCTGATATGCTGATGTCCCTGAATCTTCCATCATATATTGGAACTCTGGCTTCGTGGGCCATCGCAGCTCCTAGGGGAAACTACGGCTCAATTGAGAACAAGGGTCTTGAGATTACTCTCGATACACATCCGATCAACCATAATGGTTTCAGTTGGGACAGTAACTTCCAGATCTCGTTCAACAGAAACAAACTTGTGTCTCTTGACGGTACAGCCAACGCCCAGTTGGTCGGCTACGGACAGTGGCAAGACGTCATAAGTGTAACGGAGATCGGTAAGTCTCTCTACAATTTCTACGGCTACAAGGTGGCCGGAGTCTATACCTCACTTGAGGACATCCAGAACTCTCCGAAGGCGGAGAAATATCCTGTCGACGGTGTGTTCAACAGATACACCACGGTCTGGGTCGGAGACCTCAAGTACGAGGATATCAATAATGATGGTGTTATCAACGAGAAAGACAAGACAGATCTTGGCTCTTCGCTTCCTAAGTTTACTTTTGGATGGACCAACACGTTCCGCTACAAGAACTTTGACTTGAGCATTTTCATAAACGGTTCTTACGGCAACAAGATTCTTAACTACAACTTGATAGGTCAGGGCAATGGTCTTGTTCATATGACCAGCAGTTGGCAGAATCAGCTCTCGTCCATCAAGGACCGCGCCCGTATTACCATGATAGACCCGCAGAAGACCTACAAAACTGGTAACTGGTACGATGACATCGCGAACTTGACAGTTGCGAATCCTAAGACGAAGACACCGCGCCCTTCTGTTAGCGATCCAAACGACAATGACAGAATGAGTGACCGTTACATCGAGGACGGTAGCTACATCCGTCTGAAGAACATCTCTTTAGGCTATACTTTCCCTAAGTCTTTGCTTAAGAAGTTGAAGATTGATAACTTGCGTACCTACATTAACATCCAGAACCTCTATACCCTTACAAAGTACACAGGCTACGATCCAGAGGTTGGAGCCAATACTCGTGATGGCTCAGGTCTGACATTCGGAGTGGACAATGGCCGTTACCCTTCCCCTATGACCTGTACTTTCGGGCTTAACATCACATTCTAATAATTGAATAAATAACAATGAAAAATATATTGAAAGCATTTTTGGCCGGAGTCTTGGCTCTCGGGACAATCTCTTGCTCCGACTTTATTGATCGTCCGACAGAGGACTCTTACACAGTCGCGAAGTACTACAAGAATGATGAGGAATGCGAGCAGGGAGTCAACTACCTCTACAATGGCCCTTGGTACGATATCCTCAATTTCTACATCCACGGCTCAGAGACAATGTGCGGCAACGTCTATCAGTCACAGAGCCCGTACGCTTCCCTTACGCTCAACGGGACAGACGCCGACCTGAAGAAGATGGCGTATGCGCTATGGGCCGGAAATGCTAACTGCAATGTGGTGATAAACAATATTCTCAACGCAGAAGGCCCATCACAAGCGAAGAAAAACCAGTGCATCGGTGAGGCTCTCTCGTGGAAGGCAATGGCATATTTCATCCTCGTCCGGACATTCGGGGACGTGCCGATCATCCATGACAACGAAGGCCTGATAAAGGACAGTGACTACAACAAAGTTGTGAAAGTCCAGAAGGAAGATGTCTATGAATACATCATTATGACTTTGGAGAAGGCAATGGAACTTCTTCCCAAGGATCCCTACAAGGGTGTCTACAACCGCATCGACTACTATGCTGCTGAAGCTCTTCTATCAAAGGTCTATCTGACCAAGGCCGGTGTTAGTGGCTCTCTGGATCAAGATGACCTCGCCAAGGCAAGGGATTACGCGGAGGATGTCATCAAATACTCCGGTAGGACACTGACTCCCGTGTATTCAGATGTTTTCCGCCTTTCACCTCAGGTCTTCCAGCAGACTGGAGAGTGTCTTTTCTCGTGGCTTTGGAAAGCCGGCACCGGTGTCTGGACAGCAGCCAACCCAAGTCAGAGTTATGTCTCTATGGGCGGCTTCACTGAGTTCGGTGATTGTTGGGGCGACTGGAAGGGTCCTTCAGTGGATCTTCAAGACGCTTTCGGAGTGTCTGCCGCTCAGGATCCCGAAGTTAGAAAGGCTAACGATAAGGATGACCGCCGCAAGGCCACGATGATGATGTTTGGCGACCAGTACAGCTATTTCTGGACAGATCTCGGAGGGTTTGATTTTTATCGTTTCCAGTATGATCCGAGTTATTCTCCCAATACTACAGTTAAAAGTATCGCGTGTGCCTCTGGTGCATATTTTTGCAAGCACCTTTACGGGCACGATGCGGATCATTTTGCAGCCCTTGGAATCCACGCAGGATCTATGGAGAGCCAGCTTCCTACCCACGTGCTCAGACTCAGCGACATCTATCTGGTTTATGCTGAGGCTTGTCTGCTTACGGGTGACGCGAAGACCGCTCTTGAGTATGTCAACCAAGTCCGTGGGCGCGCCCATGCGGAGCCGCTGAAGTCCGTCACTTTCGATGACATCTGGAAGGAGCGTCGTCTAGAACTTGCCCTTGAGGGAGACCGTTGGTATGATTTCGTCCGTCGCTCCTATTATGATGCCGACGCCTGCATCAAAGAGCTGTTGTCGCAGAGAAGGTCTGGTTATTCCGGCATTGATTATGCCTGCCGCAATTATGTGGTCTCCGATACAGGTGACTATGTTGGACCGGGAGCTTCCCCTTGGGATAATTCCGGGATTGAGTACCAAGGTGATTGGGATCTAAAGAAGGTGGAGGCGTCAATGTTCACGATTCCGTTCCCTACCGAGGATGTTGTGCTTAACCCGAATATGGGTTCTGACGTGAAAGGGGTTCATGTCGATGTGCGCGCGACCTACAAGTATAACTTTTAATCAATAGCGATTCAATGAAACAAATAATCATATATTTCGCCGCCGCTCTTTGCGCGGCAGGCCTTCTCTCATGTGACAAGATAGACTATCCCGACCGTTTCAGGCCGACTGACGGCAAGCCGACTGTCCATTTCGTAAGACGGGCGGATAGCGATGTGGCCATCACTTCTGCTACACGTGAGCAGGTTATCTGCATCGTGGGTGATAATCTTAGGAGTGTCCACGACGTCTACTTCAATGACCAGCCGGCTACACTGAACACAAGTTTTATTACGGACCATACTATTCTTTTGGCTGTGCCAAAGAATCTTCCAGTGGTAACGACCGACAAGATGTATCTCATCACAAGGGACAGCACTGTTGTCGACTATGATTTCAAGGTGCTTGTTTCGGATCCCGAGAACAATCTTTGACCGCTCTTCAATAATAAAGAATGGAGGAAATGAAAATGAAAAAAATATTTGAATATTCAGTACTTTTAGCCCTTTGTTCCGCCTTTGCAGCCTTTGCCGGCTGCAGGCGAGAGGATCTGAACACTGATCCATATGGAGAGGGTGTGAGGTTTGTGGCCTTCTCCCCTAATCCGGCGTTGCGTGGTGACACGCTTAGCATTCTTGGAAGCAATCTTCAAGATGTGTTGGAGGTCCGCTTTAGTGGAGGTGTCACAGTCTCTGACTACAAGGTTGTGAAATCTGGGAAATATTCCGAAATCCGTCTTATGATTCCTCTAGAAGGACCTGAATCCGGGAAGATCACCATCGTGGACAAGGACGGCAAGGAGCATTCAAGCTTCTCGTCACTGACGTTCTACAAAAAAGAATATGTCGTCTGGGAAGGTGAGTTGTATACCGGCCCTGAAGGCAATTTGGAGATCGGTGCGGAGGACGCTTGGGTGAAGGCAGGACTGGAGGAAGGTAGCGAGATCCGAATCTATTTCTCGGCGGACTCTGAGACTGACTGGCAGATTCAGCTCTGTGACGGTCACTGGAATAAACTTTCCGAATTGGGAAAGGGTGGAGATGGCAATCTGTTCGACTCCTGGAACACTCCTTCGGCGTTTGGAAAGGGTTACATCAATTTCACGGCCACCAAGCCGATTTTCGACAAACTGACGACTACAGGAAAAGGATGGGGCAGTGCTCTCGTTGTTCTTGGTAAAGGCGTTACCGTGAAGAAGATAACGTTCCAGTAGAATGAAAAAAATACTACTCATA
>DJOF01000018.1:0-83372 GCA_002439585.1 Bacteroidales bacterium UBA6445
TATTGATATTACCCCTCCGGTTACCTACAAGGGAAGTAGGCCTCCGTTTACGCTGTTCTGTCGTTGATCGGCACGCCTCTTTCCCAACTCTTCGCTCACTCCAGCCCCGTCTCTTGACGAACATGATAAGTTGATTCAAGGCATTTTAGAGAGTGTACCGAGGTACTGAGGTACTGGGCTGATGACAAAGATGAAAATGGCCGGAAAGGGGCATTTTTTATGTGTAATCTGGTAGGGTGATATAGGTGCAACTTGCTTATATTTGCAGTGGTTTTTGATTATGTCTATAGTTTACTGATATGAAGGGAGTCTTTACGGTATTGTTGTTGGTCATGTCCAACATCTTTATGACATTTGCATGGTATGGTCATCTTAAGCTTCAGGAGATGAAGATATCGACGTCATGGCCTTTGATAGTTGTCATACTGTTTTCTTGGTTAATAGCTTTCTTTGAGTATTGCGCGCAAGTGCCGGCCAATAGATTAGGGTTTGAGGAAAATGGTGGGCCTTTCAATATAGTGCAGCTTAAGGTTATACAAGAGGTTGTATCTCTAACTGTTTTTACCGTTATTGTTTTGTTCTTATTCAAAGGCCAATCATTTCACTGGAATCATTTTGCGGCTTTTGCCTGTCTTATCCTTGCAGTCTTTTTTGTGTTTCTAAAATAATTCCTAAGGGCAGCTTTCGATCCTACGTAGTCTGCCCTGCGGCTCAAAAAGCGAGTGGCACGTCTATTTCTGGCGCGAAATACTGTGAGAAGGTAGAAGCCCTTAGCTGCTCCTCTGCTGTTGCAAGATAATTCCCTCTTATAATGACGAAGCTATATGCCTTCTGTAGGCTGTCATCTGGGAGGATGATAGCATTTCCATCTCATGCCGGCTTCTTTCACTGAATGACGCAGAGTCGTCAGGCCAGTTGTTGTCTTCCCGTATACGTAACTCTCCAGTCCCTACAACTGGATCATACTGATCCCAATATACAGGCACATCGTGGCTGCGGCCATCGCTGCCCCATACGCTCACATAGGTAAGCTGTCTTGTTGCCTTGTAACCGTATGCAGTTACTTTGATGAGAGAACTGTCACCGTAGGTCTTTTCTGGTTGGGTCTTCAGTATGCAAGGTGTAACGCATTGTGGATGTCTGAAATGAACTTCTCCCCAGAAATTGGCAAGCGACTCGTGCTCCCAAAATGAACTGTGCATGGGCATATCGATGCCGTAAATATCTTTCCTCGGTCGTATCTGCTGGTACATAGGTACGCAAAACAGAGGAGCCAAAGAGAAGTATAATGCCCTGAAACACTCTTCATTAACATTCATAAAATGGGTCTTGGCTTTCTCGAAATCGAGGCTCTTGAACTCCTTTGGACCTAAGTCGATGTTAAGGCTCTGCAGATGCTCCGGTACAATGATGTTGATCATCTTGTTTTTTATGAAGTCAAAATCGTCCCCATATCCCGTCTGCCTGTCACTTAGAAGTTTTATGATATTGTCCTGGGCAAGGGGTGTGAAGAGAAGAGCGAACTGCTGATTGTTGTTGCGGTCGCTTGTGTCAAATAAGACCTCGAAATCCTCATTTGTCATCATTGCGAAGTCGGAGCCTTTAAGGTCGCGTGCTTTCTTACGCAGAGCTCGCCTTTTTTTGCGGAAAGCGAGGGAATGCTTTTTTTCTGCAAGGCCGCTTCTCCTGCGGCTAAAGACAAGGTCAGGAGCGGCAGTGTTGCCGTAGATCAATCGTGTCTTTTCATAATATTCGGGGTAGGGAGCCGTATAGCTTGCAGTAAGAGTCTCCGAATGTCTGACTGTCGTGCTCTTGCCGTCAGAGCCTGTCTCGACAGTTGTCCAATATATTGTTTTTGTCCCATAGTATGTTTTCATTCCCATTTCCATCTTTCTCGTGCGGCAGAAGACGAAGGGATTGCCGTTGATAAGACCTGAACGCGAATATATTACAGAACGCCCATCGTTGAATGATCCGTCCCAACCATAGGTCATCTGAAGGTCTGCAAGTCGTTGGACGGTGAAATACGGGTCAAATTTAATCTTTGGTATAGCCCGTGACATCATCCGGGTAAGAATGTCCCAGTCATACAGCCTGTTGACTCCTGACATCTGCTCCCAGGCGGTCTGTTCCAAGTCTGCTGCCATGGCAGAGAGATGTTTTCGGATATGCTTAAGTTTCTTAAGTGACGGGTGTACAGCAGCAAGCAGGACAATCAGCATTAGGAGTGAAGAAGCCCCAATTGCAAATATAAACTGCTGCTCTATCTTGCCATATAGAACACATGATGCTGTTATGCCTCCTGCAACGCATAGCCACAATAGTACGCATAGGAAGGTGCGCCACTTGATCCGCCTTTTTGTGTTTACAAGACTGTCCTGAACCTTGTAAAGTCTGGTGCAAGTCTCTTTGTTTGCCGTGGCATCTATATGGCCTTCTTCGGCCAATACCTTGAATGTACTTTCAGCTATTTCCCTAAACTTGTCACGGAAGATATTGGAATAATCTGAAATCGGATCGTATATCGTGTCTGACATTGCTTAGAAGAACTTGGCCCTTGCCGCCTCCCTGGTCTCTGCTGAAGCTGTGAACGGAATACGAGTAGTATACCCCTGTCTTGCAGCTACAATCATCTTGGTTGGCCATGCAAATATGTCTGTATTCCACTGAGTTACACGGCTGTTATATACAGTACGAGCGGCAGTGATCTCGCGCTGGAGATAGTCGTTCTGCTGCATTGCATCCGCTATTGCATTGTGCGCCTTAAGCTCAGGATACGCTTCAACTTGTGGGAAGAGCCTGCCGAAAGCGTTGCTGAGGCTTTGACTTACAGCATTTCTGTTCTCACTTGTGACACTTCCTCCACGAAGTGCTGCTACAGTCTTCATTACATCTTTGTCAAGTTCTACAGCTTTGTTGACAAGGCCTGCCACATTCTGAAGTATAATGACTCTCTGCTCAAGGAAATTGTCTATATTGGAAGCCTCAGCCTGAATCCGCTGTTCAAGTTGTTGGAAATAGTTTCTTGCCGAGATTTTCATGAATATGAAGATAACTCCTGGAAGAATGCCGACAGCGCATCCTATGCCAGCAACAAGGGTGGGATCGGAGAGGGTCTGTCCGAAGAAATGAACGTATAAAAGTACTAGTACCGGGATTGTTATCCAGAGCAGGATCTCGAAGAGTACTGAGCCGAAGCCTATCTTGACGGGTAGTTGTCTCTCGATTACATGTACGTCACGGCCTTTGTCATTGACAGGGCCTGTCATTTCGTCCAATTGATTAGCCATAATTCTGTATTTGTTTACAATTTTTCACGATTTTGTCCGGCCTGTCGTAACATGGGTCATTGGAGTGTATAGATATGTTCCAGTTATTGTCGTGTGCTCTTTCCGAATTTCTTGCGGTAGAGTTCTACTGTATTCTCCATTAGACAGGTGATAGTCATCGGGCCGACTCCACCGGGTACTGGGGTGATGACTGAAGCCTTGGGTGCGACAGCGTCATAGTCAACATCTCCGCACAGTTTGCCACTATGAGGATCTCGGTTGACTCCGACGTCTATGACGACGGCACCCTCCTTTACCATGTCGGCTGTGACCAGTTTCGGCCGTCCGATGGCAACTACAAGTATGTCCGCCCTACGTGTCACTTTCCCGAGGTCTGCAGTGCGGCTGTGGCAGATTGTCACGGTGGCGTTCCTGTCAAGCAGGAGTTTTGCTATAGGAAGCCCGACAATCTGGCTCCTTCCTATGACGACAGCCTCCTTTCCCTGTATCTCCATTCCGCTCTCCTCTATCATTCGTATGATGCCTTTGGGAGTGCAGGGGATAGTGCAACTTTGTTTCTGCCATAGGGCTGCAACGTTCATCGGGTGAAATCCGTCCACATCCTTGTCCTTGGAGATGGCCGCGATCACCTTGTCCTCGCTGATATGCCTCGGTAGCGGAAGTTGCACGAGAATTCCATCCACAGTATCGTCTTCATTCAGACTTGCGATTCTTTCAAGCAGTTCTTTTTCGGAAGTATCGGCCGGCAATAGGACTGTAGTGTTCGTTATGCCGACTTCAGCAGACGCTTTTGCCTTTCCTCTGACATATGACTGGCTTGCCGGGTCATCCCCTACAAGGATCACTACAAGATGCGGAGTCCTGCCGTATGCTGTGGCAAGACCTTTTACTTCTTCGGCCAGTCTAGCCTTAATCCTTGCGGCCAGTTCCTTGCCGCTTATTGTACGTGCCATATTGTTAGAATCTGTTTTGAAATGATTCGTCTCTTCTCTTATGGTCCTTTCCGTCCATTTTCATCTTTGTCATCAGCCCGGTACATCCAGTACACTCCTTCTTCCAAAGTCGAGGCAATCTCGAAGGATCCTCATAATAAAATTCGGAAACCATTTCAAAACAGCTTCTTATGTGGTTTTAGAGAAGGTGACTTAAAGTAGGATCAATTTCTGCGATATATACTACAATACCCTGTAGCCAATGTCCTTGCGGAAGAAAAGATTGGGGCAGTCAATCTTGCCTACGGCTTCAAGTGCCTTATCATGTGCCTGAAGCAGGGTATCTCCGCTTGCGAGTACCATCATGACCCTTCCGCCTGCGGTAACAAGAGATTTCCCGCTGTTACCGAACTCCTCATGATCCTTTCCGTCAGCGAATTTCTCAAGTGCAGTACCCATATGGTATATTTTTACTGAAGGGTCTTCAAGAGCCTTGTCTATACCGCGTATCTCAAGTCCCTTGGTGTATCTGCCTGGATACCCTTCTGAAGCCATTACGAAGCCGAGAACAGCCTCATTGCTCCATTTGGTAACAGGCATGGGAATATTGCAGGCGACATCCCAGAAAAGCTCGAATATATCGGACTCAAGGCGGGGAAGTATCACTTCTGTCTCCGGGTCACCGAAGCGGCAGTTGAATTCTATGACCTTGATTCCGTCCTCAGTCTTCATAAGTCCACCGTAGAGAATCCCCTTGAAAGGGCATCCGGCCTCAACAAGAGCCGTGGCGACAGGCTTCATGATACGCTCCAAAGCGAATACCTCGTCTTTCTCCGTGATGAAAGGAAGGGGAGAGTATGCCCCCATTCCGCCTGTATTGGGCCCTTTGTCTCCTTCGAATGCTCTTTTGTGATCCTGGGCAAGCTCAAGCGGCTCGACCTCCGTGCCATTTACAAAGCACATGAAAGAGAATTCTGTTCCTTCGAGATATTCTTCTATAATCACTTTCCCTTCACCGAACTTGTCGTCAAGAAGCATGTCCTTGAGCGCATGTTTGGCCTCATCGATATCCTGGGCAACGACAACTCCCTTGCCGGCAGCAAGCCCATCGTATTTGAGTACAGTAGGGAATTTGCCTGAGCGTACATAGTCAAATGCCTCGTTGAAGTCACTGAAAGTGCGATAACCGGCCGTCGGAACATTGTACTTGCTCATTATTTCTTTGGCGAATTCCTTGCTTGACTCGATTCTTGCCGCTGCCTTGTCAGGGCCGAATATATGTAGACCACGGGCTACAAATACGTCAGTTATACCAGCGGCAAGGGCTATCTCAGGCCCTACTACAGTAAGGTCAATACTGTTTGCCTCAGCGAAATCAGCAAGACGGGTAACTTCAGTGTCACCTATAGGCACGCATTCGGCCTGCCTGGCGATTCCGGCATTGCCTGGAGCGCAGAATATTTTCGCTACTCGCAAGGAGCGTGAGAGAGCATCTACAATCGCGTGCTCCCTTCCGCCTCCTCCGACTACAAGTACTTTTGCCCTTTCGGGAATAATGTTGTCAATAGCCATCTTCTCAGTGTTTGAAATGACGTTCTCCTGTAAATACCATTGCAATGCCTTTCTCATCGGCAAGCTTTATGGAATCCTCGTCCCTTATGCTGCCACCTGGCTGTACGATAGCCTTGATGCCATATTCAGATGCAAGTTCCACGCAGTCATTGAATGGGAAAAATCCGTCGGAAGCCAACACAAGCCCTTCTTCAAGGATATTCCGGCCCTCCTCTTTGAGAGTTTTGGCGGCTTGAGACAAAGCTATGTAGGCTGAACCTATACGGTTCATCTGCCCGGCACCGACTCCGAAAGTCATGCCATTCTTGGCTACTACTATTGCATTGGACTTGACATGCTTTACAATCTTCCATGCAAAGTCAAGGTCATCGAACTGTTCTGAGGTTGGTGCAATCTTAGTCACAATCTGGCCTTCGTGCGCGTTCTTGGTAAAGCTGTCCCTGTCCTGTACGAGTATGCCTCCGTTGACACTTACGAACTGGCGACGAATCTTGTCGTCCTTGTGCATATCTACTTCAAGAATGCGGAGATTCTTCTTGGTCTTGAGTATCTCAAGAGCTTCCTTGCTGAATGACGGAGCCATCACAATCTCAAGGAAAATTGCCTTTAGCATCGTGGCTGTCTCCGCATCAATCTCCCTGTTGGCAGCTACAATACCACCGAAGATACTTGTCTTGTCCGCCTCGTATGCCTTCTTCCATGCTTCTGCTATTGTCTTGCCGGTAGCGCTTCCGCACGGATTCATGTGCTTGACGCCCACGCAGAATGGCTCGTCGAATTCCCTTACAATGTTGAGTGTTGCATTGGCGTCCTGTATGTTGTTGTAGGATAATTCTTTACCCCAAAGCTGCTTTGCAGTTGCCAGAGAATATGGCTCTTTCTCTCTGCTACTGAAGAATTCTGCTTTCTGGTGCGGATTCTCTCCGTAGCGAAGCTGCTGCTTAAGGTCGTATTCGAGGAAGAGTTTCTCGGGCAAGCCGGCCTGGGCACGCATATATGTAGATATAGCCATGTCATATTCGGCTGTGTGCGTATATGCTTTGGCCGAGAGTTCGAGCCTTGTCTGCCTTGTAGTGTTGCCGCTTTCGCGGATCTCTGCTATTACCCTTGCATAGTCATCAGGGTTGCAGACTACAGTTACGGATTCCCAGTTCTTGGCAGCACTCCTAAGCATCGATGGGCCTCCGATATCGATATGCTCTACGGCATCTTCCATTGTTACACCTTCTTTGGCGATGGTCTCGCGGAAAGGGTAGAGGTTGACACATACCAGGTCGATTGTCTCTATGCAGTTGTCAGCAAGCTCTTTCATGTGCTCGGGAATATCCCTTCTGGCAAGCAGTGCTCCATGTATTTTGGGATGCAGGGTCTTGACCCTTCCGTCGCAGATCTCAGGGAATCCAGTGACATCGCTTACGCTTGTTACTGGGATACCTGCTTCCCTCAGCATTTTCAACGTCCCGCTTGTGGAAATGATCTCCCATCCGAGTCCGTTGAGTTCCTTGGCAAATGCGGCCACGCCGCGCTTGTCGCTAACGCTTATAAGTGCTCTCATGGTTGTGTTCCTGTGTTTATTTTAAACTTCGTCTATTTTAACACTATCTCGACTCCTGGAGTCTTTGTGACTTCTCCTATTATGCTTGCTTTGTCACCGTGTGATGTGAGGATGCCGATGGCCTTCTCTGCCTCGGACTTGTCAATGGCAAGTACCATCCCGATACCCATGTTGAAGATGTTGAACATCTCCCTGTGGTCGATATGTCCGTGACTTTCGAGAAAATTGAATATAGGGAGAATCTCCCAACTGCCTTCCATTATGCGGATTCCTTGTCCTTCATGAAGGATGCGAGGGATATTCTCGTCAAAGCCTCCACCTGTTATGTGAGCCACTCCGTGCACATTGCAGTTATGTATTACGTCAAGAACCTGCTTAACGTATATGCGGGTGGGAGTGAGTGCCACTTCTCCGAGCGGTTTGTCTCCGAGTTCGGGGTAGACCTTGTGCAGATCCAATGCAGCATCGCTGAAGATTTTCCTTACTAGGCTGAATCCGTTGGAATGAACTCCGGTCGAGGCAATGCCGACAAGTACGTCTCCGCTTTTCACTTTAGTCCCGTCAATCAGGCGTGATTTCTCAACGACACCGGTTGTATATCCGGCTATGTCGTATTCCCCGTCACTATACATGCCTGGCATTTCTGCCGTCTCGCCACCGATAAGGGCACAGCCTGCCTGGCGGCAGCCTTCAGCAACCCCAGATACTATGGCCTCTATCTTCTCGGGTATATTTTTTCCAACCGCAACATAGTCAAGAAAGAAAAGCGGTTCCGCGCCCTGAGCTAGAACATCGTTGACGCACATCGCCACAGCGTCTATGCCGATTGTATCATGCTTGTCCATGGCAAATGCTATCTTAAGCTTAGTCCCGACTCCGTCCGTTCCGCTTACAAGTACCGGTTCCCTGATCCCGAGGGCCGAGAGGTCGAACATCCCTCCGAATGATCCGATGCCGCCCATCACCCCAGTGCGGTTTGTGGAGGCGACATGTTTCTTGATGCGGCGTACTACATCGTACCCGGCTTCGAGGCTTACGCCTGCTTTCTCATAATCTACTGCCATATGACTGTATGTGTGTTATTTTTATAGTATGTACGATCAAACTGTTTAATTTTAGAAACATTCAAAAAATAATCAGCATCGTCTTTCTCTATATTTATTTTCTCATCAGTCGTGTACATCCAGTACACTCTTTCTTTCAAGAGAAATCTATATTCGAAGATAATTGTCAAAACTGGATTATTTTTTATGTTTCTTAAGCAAAATTCCAAACACCTTCTCAGAATTTCCCGTCCTTATTGGCGTCTTCTATGCTGGTGTACAGTGAGGTAGGATATTTCCCAGAGAAGCATGCAAGGCAGAGGTCATTTCTCTTGCCGGCCTCGAAAAGGGCTTTCTCTGAGAGAAATGCGAGGGAATCCGCCTCAATTGCCTCTCTTGCTTCCTCAAGTGTCCTCCTTGCGCAAAGAAGCTCATCGTAAGTCGAAATGTCAACACCATAGAAGCACGGGAACTTGATCATCGGGCTGGCTATCCTGACGTGCACTTCCTTTGCACCGGCTTCGCGCAGCATCCTGACTATACGCCGTGATGTCGTACCCCTGACTATAGAGTCGTCAATCAGCACTACTCTCTTGCCACCGACAATGCTCCGTACGGGAGAAAGCTTCATCTTGACACCCTTGTCACGCATGGCCTGAGATGGCTGGATGAATGTCCTACCTATGTAGCGGTTCTTGATAAGCCCCATCTCGTATGGCAGACCGCTTGCCTCTGCATAGCCCATGGCTGCACTCAAGCTCGAATCTGGGACACCGACCACAATGTCAGCGTCTGCTGGGGCTTCCTTATATAGAAGCCGTCCGGATTCTTTGCGGAATGTATGTACGTTTATTCCCTCAAGGTCACTGTCAGGTCTGGAGAAATATATGTACTCCATGGCGCATAGAGCGTGTCTCTGGTATTCGGAATATTTTCTCGAACGGAGTCCGTGGTGGTCGATTGTCACGATCTCTCCAGGTTCTATGTCTCGTATGAATTCCGCTCCTATGACACTGAATGCACAGGACTCACTGCTGACTACATAGCCGTCTCCAAGCCTGCCTATCGAGATAGGACGGAGTCCGTATTTGTCCCTGCATGCGTAGATGCGGTTCTTTGTCATTATAAGGAAGGCAAAGGCACCTTCTATCATGTTGAGAGCCTCGATTATGGGGATGATTCTAGGACTTTTCCTGTCCAAAGGGTCTTTCTTGATAAGGTGGGCAAGTACTTCGCTGTCGGAAGTAGATTGGAAGAGACTACCCCGATCCTCGAGATATTTGCGAAGAGGTGCAGAGTTGACAAGATTGCCGTTGTGTGCCAAGGCAAAGTCTCCTGTGTTGTGGCGGAACAAGAATGGCTGCACATTCTCAATGCCTCCTCCTCCTGTCGTGGAGTATCTTACATGTCCTATGGCAATATTGCCCTTGAGTGTGGCGAGATTGTCGTTGTTGAATACTTCGGTCACCAGACCGAGTCCCTTTATGCGATGAAGCTGTGAGTTCTCATCCACGGCCACGATACCGGAGCCTTCCTGTCCTCTGTGTTGGAGGGAATGGAGTCCGTAGTATGTGACTTCAGCGGCATTGGGCACACCCCAAACTCCGAAGACTCCACATTCTTCATGGAGCCCACCGCCATTATGATTGTTGCCTGAAATTTCCATCGTCTAATCGGTTAGTATCGACAGTAACCTCTCGTATACTGTCCTGTAGGCAGTGCCTACCTTTCCGCTATCATGCCTGAACCTGTCCTTGTCTAGTCTCATGCCTGTCTCGATATCCCAGAATCTCGCGCTGTCCGGAGTTATCTCGTCAGACATCACGAGTGAGCCGTCCGGCAGCCTCCCGAATTCTATCTTGTAGTCTACAAGGGTGATGCCTATGGTGTTGAATACTGGAACGAGTATGTTATTGATCCTGTGTGTGATGCTGTAGATCTCTTCAAGCTCGGCCTTGTTTACCAGGCCTAAGGCTATAGCATGGTAGTCATTGATGACAGGGTCGGAGAGCTCTTCACATTTGTAGCAGAGATCGTATATTGTCTCTTTGGGTATAAGTCCCTCTTCAAGTCCGAGGCGTTGGGCCAGCGAACCTGCTATCACATTACGTATTATGACTTCCATAGGGATTACCTCGGCTTTCCTGCATAGCTGCTCTCTTTCGGATAGCTTGGCTATGAAGTGTACGGGTATGCCTTCCGCCTTAAGGAGATTTGAGATCATGCAGGATATGTTGTTGCAATAGATGCCCTTGTCTTTTATGACTGCCTTCTTGATCTTGTAGTAGGCGGTGATCTCATCGGTGAAATATATCCTCACTGCCCCAGGGTCTTCCGTGCCGTATATCTTGATTGAGACCCCGTCGTATATCAAATTACCGTTTTGCATTATTCTCCCCTAAAATATCTTACAGCGTTATCGAACAGTGGCTGCTCGAGATTGGCCGCGATGTTCTTGAACAGGTTTTTCTCATATCTTTCCGAGTGCCCCATTTTGCCGAGAATCCGTCCGTCCGGGCTTATTATGCCTTCTATCGCATAGTATGAGCCGTTAGGATTGTACGGAGAGTGCATTGTGACGCATTCATCTATCGGGTCTGCATACTGAAATGCAACCTGCCCATTCTCAAATAGCTCCCTAGCCATCTCCTCTCTGACAACAAACTTGCCTTCACCGTGGCTAACAGGTATCGCATAAGTGTCACCGATAGTCATACCGGAGAGCCAAGGCGAATTGGCCGATGCTACGCGGGTAAATGTCATCTGTGAGACGTGACGGTTGATGTCGTTGCGAAATAGGGTAGGGGAATCTTTGGTTACCTCTCCTATCTTGCCATAAGGCAGAAGTCCTGACTTCACAAGGGCCTGGAATCCGTTGCAGATACCGAGTATAAGGCCTCCGCGGGCAATCAGACCATTGATAGCGTCTGAAATAATCTTGTTGCACAGTACGTTTGCGATGAATTTTCCGCTTCCATCGGGTTCGTCTCCAGCAGAGAATCCTCCGCAGAAAGCAAGAATCTGGCAATGGTCGATATGCTCTTTCATCTCAGCTATGGATTCAAGCACGTCCTTGTCAGTGAGATTGCGGAAAACGCTCATCTCCACTTTTGCCCCAGCCTTGCGGAAAGCCTTTGCAGTGTCGTAGTCACAGTTGGTTCCTGGGAATACAGGCAGGTAAGCTACGGGCTCAGCGATTTTCTCTCCTTTGTACCGGAGATCCACTTTCTTGACCTTCTTTGGCTTCACGCCTTCCATGCCCTTAGGAAGAGTCCTCTTCATGTCGGGCTTGCTCGTAGCCGGGTATACCCTCTCGTATCCATCAAATGCGGCCTTGACAAGGTCATCAATGGGAATATTCTTCTTGTTGATCCTTAAATTGCCGTCTGCACCTGCAGTTACAGTGCCGAGGAATATTGCCTCCGGCGCGTCAAGCTCTTTCTCGCTTTCGATGATGATGGAGCCGTAACTGTAGTCGAATAAAATGTCTTCTGGTATCTTGACATCGATACCGAAGGAATTGCCGAATGTCATCTTGCACAGTCCCTCGGCTACACCACCGAAGCCCACGGCCCAGGCTGATACTATATCACCGTTCTCTATGCCTTCTTCAACGAATTTCCAGTTCTTCTTGAGCTGATCCACATCTGGCATATGGTTGGAAAGCGGCTTGTGGTGCACGAGATAGAGTTTGTTGCCTTCCCATTTGAGTTCTGGAGAGATTACCTTGCTGGCATTTACTGTAGTGATACCGAATGATATGAGAGTCGGAGGTACGTTTATGTGCTCGAAGGTGCCACTCATGGAATCCTTGCCGCCTATTGACGGAAGTCCGAATTCAATTTGCATCTTGAGTGAACCGAGAAGAGCTGCAAGCGGCTTGCCCCATGACTTGGGATCGTGGGTCATCCTTTCGAAATACTCCTGACAGGAAAATCTCATCTTCTCGTATCTACCTCCTGACGCAACAACCTTGCTGCAGGCCTCGACCATAGAGTAAGCAGCCCCGTGATATGGGCTCCAGGTGCTTATGAACGGATTGAACCCAAATGCCATTACGCTTGCCGTGTCGGTATAGCCATCGGCAGGAAGCTTCTGCACGGAGACCTGTGTCTCAGTAAGTTGCAACTCTCCTCCGTAAGGCATCAGGACTGTGGACCTTCCTATAGTAGAGTCAAACATTTCTATAAGACCTTTCTGACTCACGACATTTGGATCCTTGAGGTTGTTGATCAATTTCTCCTTGAGGCTTTCTCCAGCAATTTCCCTTGCAAAAGGATCTTTCTCTTCTACAGCCCCTATAGTGGCCTTGGCGAAATGCTTTGCTCCCGCACTGTTGATGAAGCTTCTATCGAGCTCTGCTACTACTTTATCCTTGTAAAGCATCCTCATCTTCTCCGAGTCAGTGACATCAGCGACATGGGTGACTTCTACATTCTCGCTGTGGCAGTATTTCATGAACTCCTGCTCATCCTTGCTTTCCACAACGACAGCCATTCTCTCCTGAGATTCGCTGATTGCAAGCTCAGTGGCGTTGAGGCCGTTGTATTTTACCGGTATCCTGTCAAGATAGATGTCAAGCCCATCGGCAAGTTCTCCTATGGCTACGCTTACTCCGCCTGCTCCGAAATCGTTGGATTTCTTGATAAGCCGTGTTACCTCGGCTCTGCGGAATAACCTCTGGAGCTTTCTCTCTTCGGGAGCATTTCCTTTCTGAACTTCGCTGCCGCATGTCTCAAGCGACTCTTCCGTATGCTCTTTGGAAGACCCTGTCGCTCCGCCTATTCCGTCTCTTCCAGTCCTTCCTCCGAGAAGCAGAATGACGTCTCCAGGCTTTGGGGATTCTCTCCTTACCTTCTCGGCCTTTACAGCTCCTACAACTGCGCCCACTTCAAGGCGCTTGGCGACATAGCCGTAGTCATAGATCTCCCTTACATGGGTAGTGGCAAGTCCAATCTGGTTGCCATAGCTGGAATATCCATGTGCGGCTTTCTTGGTGATCACCCTCTGTGGAAGCTTGCCGGGCATGGTCTCGGATACAGGCTTGTATATGTCTCCGGCTCCAGTCACCCTCATTGCCTGATATACATATGACCTGCCGGACAAAGGATCTCTGATGGCGCCTCCAAGGCATGTAGCAGCACCTCCAAAAGGCTCTATCTCTGTGGGATGATTGTGAGTCTCGTTCTTGAACATAAGCAGCCACTTCTCAATCTTGCCATCTACATCCACGTCCACATAGATGCTGCAAGCATTATTCTCTTCGCTGACTTCCATGTCGTCAAGCTTGCCCACTTTGCGGAGATACCGGCCTCCTATGGTGGCTATGTCCATGAGATTGAGCCCCTTGTCCTCGCGCTCCAATTCTTTGCGCAGCTTCAGATAAAGTCTGAGACTTCCGTCAAGCTCTTCCTTTAGGAAAGATTCTTCCACTCCAGTGCTCTCAAGCTCGGTGGTAAATGTGGTGTGGCGGCAATGGTCGCTCCAATATGTATCGAGAATCCTGAGCTCCGTCTCATTAGGATTCCTTTCTTCCTTGCGGAAATAAAGGACTACCTCCCTGAGGTCATCGGCGTTCATGGCAAGTCCCATCTTGTGGCAGTACTCCTCAAGCTCGCTGTCCTGCATCTCGGTAAATCCTTCGAGAACAGGGACAGGTTTTACACCTGCATTTTCAGAATCAGAAAGCACTGACAAGTCTTTCATCCTCGATTCTACTGGATTGATGTAATAGTGGCGGATCTTGGCGAGTTCTTCATCGGTCACACTCTCTTCCAAAATTATAAGCTTGGAACTCTTGATCCTTACATTGGCTGCAGGGTCAATAAGGTGTACACAGTCAACAGCTGAAGCTGCCCTCTGGTCAAACTGCCCGGGAAGGTACTCTACAGCGATATATTTTGTCCCGTCGAGGTCGCAGCTGTCAGACACCATGTCGGTGACAGTCTCTCCGAATACCTTGTAGCGGCTCTCTTCGAGCAACTCGGGTGTAAATCCGAACAGGTCATACACATTCAGAAGACGCAGCGACTTGAGATCTATCTGCAGGTTCTCGTTCAATTCTTTGCGAAGGCTCTCCGCCTCTACTTGGAATTCGGGGTATTTCTCAACAAAAATCCGAAAGTTTGCCATTTATTAACCGTTGTTTGAAGTCTAGATGTTGTCGGTGAAGCGCTGCTGCCAGCGTGCCTTGTATTCGTCCATATCCATTGGCGTGAAAGTGATGTGCCCCATCTTGCGTAGTGGCCGCGATACTGTCTTGCCGTAGATGTGGACATATACGCCTTTCCCTGCCTCACCGTTGTATGCGCAGTCTCTTTTTGAGTTGTCGGAGACATCTGCCCCCGATTCATGGGCTTTCCTTACTATTGACCATGCATTGTCAAGATCGCGTCCAAGGATGTTCTTCATCACTGTCGAAGCCTTGAGCTTGGGTTCCTGCAGGGGCTTCCCTGTGAGGAATCTGCACAGTTCCCTGTACTGGGATGTAGTGCAGCCTTCTATTGTGTAATGTCCGCTGTTGTGTGGACGCGGAGCCATCTCGTTGAATATAAACGTGTCTCCTTTGACAAAAAGCTCTATGGCAAGGATTCCCTTATATCCGCATTTCTTCATGAAGCCCTCGCAGGCACTGATAATCCTCTTGCATAGTGGCGTCTCCCTGCCGTCTGCATCGTAAAGTCCTCTTGAAGGGATCTCGCACAGGTCCAATATGCCGTGGCTGTGGATATTGTGTCCTACAGGGAAATGTATGGTCTTGTCAGTGTCCCTTACCATGATGACGCTGCATTCGTAGTCGAAAGGGATGAACTGCTCGAGTATACACGGGACTTCAAGCAGAGAGGCTGCATTCAGAAGAGAGTCCTCGTCTCGTATCACTGCCTGTCCGTGTCCGTCATATCCGGAGCGCCTTGTCTTGAGTACGCAGGGCATGCCTATTTTGGTGACGGCTCTCCTCAACTCTGCAATCCTCTGCTCTTCAGTCATCTGCCGTAGTGATCCGTTGTCACAGACAGGCGGTACTTCAGCGCAGTCCTCATCAGCAGAACTTGCTGGCAGCGGTATGTATTTAGGCACCGGAAGTCCTCCGCGGGCTGCGTTGTTCTTCTCCCGAAGTCTGTCTTGAGAGTCAAATAGGGGGGCAATGCCTTGAGGGATGTTGTACTTGCCTTCGATGTGTCTGAGGATGTCTCCCCGCACGTTTTCGAACTCGTAGGTAAGCACGTCAGACATGTCCCCTAATCTCTCAAGAGCCTCTATGTCATCAAATGAGGCTGTTATATGAGCATCGGCCTCTGCAAATGCAGGAGCATCAGCGGAAGGGTCGAGGACCGAAACGGACAAACCTTGGCGATGAGCTTCCTCGGCTATCATCAGTCCGAGTTGTCCGCCGCCTATTATCCCGATTCTTTTATTCATTAAGATGATAATTCTTATTAGATCTCTGCCTCAAGCACTTGCCGGGTCTGGTTTTGTCGGAATGCCTCCAACTTGGCTTCTATCTCCTTGTCCGATAATGCAAGTATGGATGCCGCGATAAGTGCCGCATTCTTCGCCCCGTTGATTGCTACAGTGGCAACTGGTACTCCACCCGGCATCTGCACTATGGAAAGGAGGGAATCAAGTCCGTTCAGGGTCTTTGTCTTAACAGGCACTCCTATCACGGGAAGTGTCGTCATCGCAGCTACCATTCCGGGAAGATGTGCTGCACCTCCTGCACCTGCTATAATCACCCCTATTCCTCGCTCCTTTGCGGTCTTGGCGTAGTCGTACATAAGGTCAGGCGTGCGGTGTGCGCTCACAACTCTCTTCTCATAGGGTATTCCGAGTTCTTCAAGCATCAGGATAGCTCCTGACATGACTTCATAGTCACTTGTCGAACCCATGATGATTCCGACAGTCTTCATAATGGATATATGCAAAGCAGTGCAAATATACTCTTATTTGGCCGTAATTGCAAAATGCGCTTGAGTATCGTGTGAATAGTCGCGTTCTCATGTCATTTGGTGACTTCAGCGGCATAGGAGCAGCCTCCGCATATAAGCATGGTGACGGTCTGTGATTCGTGTGAAAGAGTGGCGAAAATGATGCCTGCCTCCCATGGAATGCCGTATACTGCGGCAAGTGCTGATGCTACCACATAGTGAAAGGCACCAAAGCCGCCTGGAACCGGAACAAGCGAGCTAAGGCTGCCTGCCAGCATGAGGAACAGTGCGTCAAGGATGCCGAGACTAGGTAGTTGTCCTATAGCTGTAGCGAGTCCGCTGTCTGCCGAGGCGGTATCTATGCCTTGGACAGCCCATAGTATGCAACAACTCATAATCCAGTATGTACCCCAAATTGCGGCTGTAGTAGCAAGGAATTTCCATGTGTCTTTCATCTTGAAACAGCTGATTGCGCCCTGCCAGATCCCTGCAATAAACCTGTATACGCTACGGAGGATCTTATTGCTGTCCCTAAACTTGAATATCAACAGAATCGCTGCCGCCAATAGAACCGCTGTAGTAAGCAGAATCCAGAAAAGGCTTATATCGACCGAGCCGGACATAGGTCTGAAGATCTTGTCCATAAAGAATGAACCGAATCGGCTCCACATACATATACTTAGCAGTATCACGAGCAAGAACATGGTGATGACATCCCATGATCTCTCAATGATCACTGTTCCGAGAACCTTGTCGTAGGAAGCCGCCCCATCAGTAGAATGTCTGGTGATGAAGCCGCATCTGACAAACTCTCCGATACGAGGCAAGGCAAGATTGGTGAGGTAACCGATGTTGATGGCGTTGAATGTAGTCTTGCAGCTTACTGTCTTGTCTACAGGGAGAAGGAGAAGCCTCCATCTTACGGCCCTAAGCCAGAATACGAAGACTCCGGCAATCATTGAGACTATGACCCATTCCCATCTGCAGCTTCTTATGCCATCGATGAAACTGTCCCATTTGACACCCTTGAAGGAATAATACAGCAGCAGGACGGCAATTGCTGCTGATATGACATATTTGATCCACTGTTTCATTGTAGGAGGGAATCTATGCAGAAGTCCCGAACGCTATTCACTGCAAAGATAGTGCAAGAAATAGTAATTTACCCCAAATAGAGAGAGCGTCATAAGGTGCATTGAGAATTGATTATATATCATTTGGCCTGCAATTTGTTTTATTTATTTGAGGTTAATAATTGTAGCCGTGATTTCTATTTATCCGATGACCGACAAAAACGGATATCTGGTAAAGAGAGATGCGGTGTGTGCAAATTTATTAGATTATGAAAAGATTTTTGACAGTATTAGCTGTGGTTCTGATGTGTATCGGAGCTGCAGGGCAGACTCAGAAGCGCATTTATACTACAAGCGAGAAAGTTGCAATGGAAAAAGCCCGTATCAAGGCTGATTCTGTCCTTTCCGCGCAGGCAAAGAATGACGCCAAAGCGTTGAAAGCCATAAGAAATATGCTTCAGGAAAGAAAGGACTCGGCTGACTATGCCAATGCCGTGACTTCTCTTGAACATCTGGACTTTATACTTCAAGCTGACAAACTGACATTCAAGTACGGGGAATTTGTATATGTGACGAGTACCACCAATTTTATCTCGGTCAAGGATGACAAAGCTGTAGTTCAGGTTGCCCCGTATAACGGGGGTGGCCCCAACGGTGTGGGTGGTATAACCTTGGACGGAAGAGTATCCAATATAACCATGGCCACAGACAAAAGGGGTAATATCACTTATAATATGAATGTTCAGGGAGCTGCCATATCGGCAGTGATAACCATAACTCTCCCCAAGAATTCGCCTGAAGCGTCGGCTGTGATTCTGCCAAATTTCAACTCTGACAGGATTACGCTATCGGGCAAGATTGTGCCGTTTGACGATGCTTTTGTGTTTAAAGGGGCATCAATATAATCGAAGTGATTGTAAACGAAGTTAAGACATATGAAAATCAAAAGAGTAATACTTATGGCTGCTGCCTTTGCAGTGTTGTCATGCAAGAGCGGAAATGGCTCGGATGTAGTTGCTGAGTCAGATCAGCAGCAGTCTATTACCAATGAGGTGATAGAGACCATAATGAGCCGTAGGAGCATCCGTGCTTACAAGAGCGAGCCTGTGTCACGAGACACAGTGAACGTTATCTTGCAATGCGGTATCAATGCCCCTAATGCCATGAACCGTCAGAGTTGGGAAGTCAGGGTGATGGACAGCAAGACTGAGATCGATGCTGTCACAAGGGCTTTTGTGGCTAAGAATCCTGAAATGGGTAAGACCCCAGGATTTGTGAATATGTTCCGCAATGCCCCTACAGTGGTATTTGTTGCAAGAGATACGACATCTGCCATGTCAGCTATAGACTGTGGCCTTCTCGGAGAGAATATAATGCTCTCTGCCTGGTCACTTGGCATAGGTTCATGCTGCCTGGGCGGTCCTGTCCGTTTCATCAATTCACCTGACGGAGAGTTCTTCCTCAATAGGCTCAGGCTATCCCCAGGGTATGAGCTGACATTTGCAATAGCCCTCGGATACCCGGATGAAAGTCCTAAGGCACGTCCTCGTGATAACTCCAAGATAAAGTTCGTGGATTAGCATGTGAGATAGGGCTCTACCATGATCCGCAGATACCGGCCTGAAGTGGCAAAGCGTCTTGCAGACAAAGCTGTATAGTGGTTCATGGACCCGTTCCGCAAATATACGGGTGCGATATAGCTCACATTCATGTTTGCAAGCCAACGCGGCATTCTTTTATTATCTTTGCATCGGAATTGTTGAGTAAGGCTCTTAGAGTCTTGTGAATGACGATTCCGATGTATCTTGTCTTTATTTGGAAAGTTATGAATAGAATGCTGCTTGCGGCTCTTTCTGTTGCCGCTATCCTTGTCTCTTGCTCGACTTCGGACGACTACAGAGACAAGTCATTGCCTGCCGACAAGAGAGCTATGGCGTTGCTCTCGGAGATGACTCTCGAGGAGAAGGTCGGACAGCTTGTATGTCCTCTGGGTTGGCCTATGTACGAGAAAGTCGATACTGATTCAGTTGCGGTCTCACAGGCATTCAAGGACTTCATAACCAACCGGAAAGGCGGTATGCTTTGGGCAACTTTCCGGGCGGATCCATGGACACGAAAGACGCTGGAGAACGGCCTGAATCCGACTCTTGCAGCCAAAGCATACAATGCTCTACAACGATATGCCATAGAAAATAGTCGTCTTGGTATCCCCATCCTTCTTGCAGAAGAGGCTCCTCACGGTCATATGGCCATTGGCACAACGGTATTTCCCACGAGTATAGGGCTCGCGTCGACATGGGATCCTTCTCTTATTACTTCAGTAGGCCATTCAATCTCCTCTGAGCTTAGGTCTCAGGGTGGCATGATAGCCTACGGACCCGTTATAGACTTGGCACGAGAACCGAGATGGTCGAGGGTTGAAGAGACATACGGTGAAGACGTCTATCTAACCTCAAGCATGGCAGTTGCCATGGTAAGCGGCATGAGCCCCAAGCACAACGGTTGGGACAAAGGGGTGGTATCCACTCTCAAGCATTTTGCGGCATACGGCATCCCCGAGGGTGGCCACAATGGTAATCCTTCATTTGTCGGAGAAAGAGAGCTTATGGATAATTTCCTTCCTCCGTTCAAGGCGGCCATAGATGAGGGAGCGCTCTCCGTGATGACATCATACAATGCCATAGACGGTGTGCCTACTACTGCCAATCCTCATTTGCTTCGAGACATCCTCCGAGGCCAGTGGGGCTTTGAGGGTTTCGTGGTATCAGACCTTGAGAGCGTTGACGGCCTGTATGGAAGCCATCATATAGCCGGAAGTAAGGCCGAAGCAGGAGAGATTGCACTGAAAGCCGGCGTCGATGTTGACCTTGGAGCCAATTGTTTTCCTTCCCTTGTTGCGTCAGTACGTAACGGAAGGGTTGACGAGAGAGTTGTAAACGAGGCTGTCCTAAGAGTCTTGACTCTTAAATTTGAACTTGGTCTGTTCGATAATCCTTATATTGACGAGACTCTTCCCTCAGAGACTGCCCGCACACAGGAAAATGTGTCTCTTGCCCGTAGTGTAGCACGGGAGGGTGTCATCCTATTGGAAAATGATGGTGTGCTTCCTTTGTCAAGCAATCTTAAAGTCGCTGTAATAGGTCCTAATGCGGATAATATCTACAATCAGCTCGGAGATTATACTGCGCCGCAACCTCGTGAGAATGTCGTGACCGTATTGGACGGAATCCGTTCTCGGATAGGTGATGAAAATGTGATTTATGCAAAGGGTTGTGCCATAAGGGATACTCTAAATGTCAACATAGAAGAGGCTGTCAAGGCAGCAAAGTCTGCAGATGTCGCAGTAGTTGTAGTTGGTGGGTCGAGTGCGCGTGATTTCAAGACCAAGTATATTGACACTGGAGCGGCAGTCGTTGATGCTGGGTCTGTAAGTGACATGGAGTCCGGAGAAGGTTTCGACAGGGCTACTCTCACTCTGCTTGGACGGCAGAATGAACTGCTTAAGGCTGTGAAGAAGACAGGGAAGCCAATGGTTGTGGTATATATTGAAGGCAGGCCTCTCGACAAGAGATGGGCAAAGTCCAATGCCGATGCCCTGCTTACGATGTGGTATCCGGGAGCAGAGGGCGGCAATGCCTTGGCGGACGTGCTTTTCGGAGACTACAATCCCGCTGGGCGTCTTCCTGTATCCGTCCCCTTGGAAGTCGGTCAGCTTCCCGTATATTACAACAAGAAATTCCCCAAAGGACACGACTATGTTGAGATGTCGTCTGAGCCTCTGTATGCGTTCGGCTATGGTCTGAGCTATACGACATTTGCCTATGACACTCTGCAAATCAGTGTGACAAGAGACGGTAAGCCGCTTTCCGAGAAGGATTTCATGGGGAGGGATGATGTGTCTGAAGCTCCGTCACCTGCCATACAGCCATATTCTCCCGCAGGAAGGGAGGTTTCTGCTCCTGGTAGCGGTTATTCTGTTAAGGTAGCGGTAAAGGTATCCAATACGGGTGGCCGTGACGGAGATGAAGTAGTGCAACTGTATGTCACTGACCTTCAGGCGTCAGTATCAAGGCCTCAGAAGCAGCTCAGGGCATTCCGCAGGGTCAATGTCAAGGCAGATGCATCCGAGACAGTGGTCTTTGACCTCAGTGAAGAAGATTTTGCCCTGTACAATGTGGACAAGGAAAGGGTATTCGAGCCAGGTTCGTTTGTCATTGCTGTAGGTGCGTCCTCAAAGGACATAAGGACAAGCAAGACAATTACCCTGTTGTAGTCATATCATCTCTCTAAGAAGCTGTTTTGAAATGGTTTCCGATTATTTCAAAACAGCTTCTTAGTTTTATAGGGTTTGGCCTCCGATGAATTCACGCATTATTGAAGTCGGTGGAATGGCTGAGATTTCGTCTGGAGACAGAGCTACGATAAACCCAAGGAATTTGAGTAGTCGTATTGCCTCTGTATAAGCTGGGGAGGATGGAGCTATCCGCCTTAGCAGCGGTTCGGCATAATACTTCAGTAGCGGCAGCTCATAGATAAGAGCGGAGTTGAATACCGCATCAGCATTTTCTTGAAATGGGAAGATGTTGCGGTTCTCTCCTCGGCGGACACTCGCCCATCTCATGATTGTCTCCTCTGGGGTGATGCCCCTTACGCGGTTGTCTCTTACCATGCGGCGAAGCAACCTGTTATCCGATGTCGAGATATTGTTGTTCTCGTCAACATTCAGCGAAGTCAAGGCAGATGCATATAGCCTGAAAATCCTTGAACCATCGACATCCGGAACCATATTGGGGTCAAGAGCATGTATCCCCTCCATTATGAGAATCTCTTTCTCTCCAAGGGAAATCACTTTGCCTGAAGGAACGCTCTTTCCGGCTTTGAAATCATATCTCGGCAACTCTACAGGCTTTCCGGCAAATAGAGCATTGAGCTGATTTCCAAGTAATTCCAAGTCCATTGCCTGAAGAGACTCGAAGTCATAGTTGCCATACTGGTCCTTAGGAGTTCTTTCCCTGTCGACAAAATAGTTGTCAAGCTCTATTACCTTCGGCTTGAGTCCGAGAACACGGCACTGGAGGGCTAATCTTAGAGAAGATGATGTCTTGCCGCTTGACGACGGACCGGCTATGAATACAGCCTTGACCTGGCCTTTCCTGGCATTTATAAGGTCTGCAATTGCTGCATATTTGCGCTCATGAAGGGCTTCGGACAGATTGATTATGTCGATAGCCTTTCCCGAATTTATCTTCCCGTTAAGAGTTCCGATTCCCTCGATACCGACTATAGAGCACCAGTCGGAATATTCGCTTAGTGATGCTGCGATCAAAGACTGTCGCTTCACCGGGATAACCTTGCTGTTGTCAGAGTATGAAGGGAACTGAAGGCAGAATCCCTCTCCAAAAGGGAGTAGGTCAAATACCTTTAAGTATCCTGTAGAGGGAAGTAAAGGGCCGTAGAATGTATCTCCCAATCCGTCAAGGTAATATACATTGCAGATAAATCTTCCGAGGCTCTTGAGAAGCTCTGCCTTGTCCGGTTGGTTGTTTTTCATGTACAGGGCCTCCGCTTCGGCTGCGCCCATCTTTACCTTACTGAATGGCAGATCTGCATCTATTAAGGCCTGCATTCTTGCCTTCAAGTCAGCAAGATCCTTGTCTGAGAGCTTGATGACCTTCCGTCTACCGTCATCATAGGTCTCTGTCTCGCAAATGGCACAGTATAGTCCGCTCGGAAGAGAATGGTCAATCACAAGCACTTTGTCAGGAAACAGATCCCTTGCTGCTTTCTGCAGTACAAAGCATAGAGAACGAAGGTAAGTACGCCTTCCGTCCGGATGGTTGTAGCCGATGAATTCAACTTCGTGGGACATAGCGATCTTGTAGTCCAACTCTTTGAGCTTGTGGTCGACAAGAGCCGCCAATACCGGATAAGTCTTGCCGGTGCGGCTGTCTGTCACAGTGCTGCACACCTTGTCGGAGAAATCCTTGAGCCTCTCCCAGAACTGCACTTCGTGATATTTACCGTCATTTACAAGATATATATTGAATTTATCTCTCTCTGCCATATTGTATCTCGTTGTTGAAAATCTCCTTTAGGTAAGGCCCTGTTACAGAATGTGGGTCACAGGCGAGTCTCTCGGGCGTCCCTTGTGCAACTATATAGCCGCCTTTGTATCCACCTTCCGGCCCCATGTCGAATATATAGTCAGCGCATTTGAGCACGTCAAGGTTGTGTTCTATGACTATCACAGTATTGCCGCTGTCTACGAGCCTTTCGAGAACACCGAGCAGAATTTTTATGTCCTCGAAATGCAGTCCGGTTGTAGGTTCGTCCAGTATATACAGCGTATTCCCTGTATCCTTACGGTAAAGCTCGGAGGCGAGTTTCATCCTCTGGCTTTCTCCTCCAGAAAGAGTTACTGCTGACTGTCCGAGACGGATATATCCAAGCCCGACATCAACAAGAGCCTTCAGCTTCTGGGTGATTTTTGGAATGCCGCTGAAGAAACCGTAAGCTTCTTCTATCGACATCTCCAATACATCGTTGATGCTCTTGCCCTTATATTTGACTGCAAGAGTATCTTCCTTATACCTGCGACCGCGACATTCATCGCACACAACATTGACCGAAGGCAGAAAATTCATCTCGATGACCTTAATACCAGCCCCCTTGCAAGCCTCGCATCTTCCTCCGGGGACATTGAAAGAGAATCTTCCTGGGCCAAAACCGCGTACTTTTGCGTCAACCGTCTCTGCAAACAGGCTTCGTATATCGTTGAAAACGCCTGTAAATGTGGCTGGATTGCTTCTTGGAGTGCGTCCAATGGGGCTTTGGTCTACTTCAATAAGCTTGTCTATATTCTGTATACCTTCGATGGAGGTATAAGGAAGAGGGCGGAGTCTGGAATTGTAGAATCTATTCTTGAGGATAGGCATGAGAGTCTCGTTGATAAGAGATGACTTCCCACTGCCGCTGACTCCGCTTATGCCGATAAACATGCCAAGCGGAAAGTCGATATCTATGTTCTTGAGGTTGTTGCCGCTTGCACCACGTATGCTCAGTACCTCCCCATTGCCGCTTCTTCGGAAAAGAGGAATCTTGATACTCCGAGTTCCTTTGAGGTAATCCAAAGTTATCGAAGGGCCTACTATACAGTGTCTTGCCTCTTCTTCGTCCGGTTGTCTACCACCAAGCAGCACGGGAATTGGTGCATTCAGACATATACGTCCACCGTTTTCTCCTGCTCCGGGTCCTACATCAACGAGCCAGTCGGCACTGAACATGGTCTCCGCATCGTGCTCCACTACCATTACGGAATTGCCCTCGTCACGAAGTTCCTTAAGAGAGGCGATCAGCTTGCGATTGTCCCTCTGATGAAGCCCGATGCTTGGTTCATCAAGGATATAAAGGACATTGACAAGCTTGGACCCTATCTGTGTGGCCAATCTTATCCTCTGGCTCTCGCCTCCAGACAATGAAGAAGTCGCCCTGTCAAGTGACAGATACTCCAATCCTACATCGAGCATGAATCCTGTCCTCTCATCAAGCTCTTTAAGTATGTCTGATGCTATCTTATTCTCCCTGTCGCTCAGCTTGGAAGGCAGTTGCTTCAGCCACTGTGCGAGGTTGGACATTTCCATGGCTGCAACTTCGGATATGGTCTTGCCGTCTATCTTGAAGCAATTGGTCTGCTCGTTGAGTCTTGTGCCATGGCAGACTGGGCAGGTTATCTTCTCGTCAATGTCTTCAACAATACCAGGAAATGAGACCATCTCCGACATATTGCCGTCGCCAACTCTGAACAACTCGTCTGAGCCGAAAATTATCAGGGAGACAGCCTCTTCTGGAATCTCCGAGATAGGATCATATAGGGAAAAATTGTAACGTCTTGCTATCGATCTTATTATGTCAAACTTCCGGGTCTCTCTAATCTTGCCGAGAGGAATAATTCCTCCGTCTGCTATCGATACGCTTCTATCCGGAATGATCGAGTCTATGTTTACATCTACTATCTGGCCAAGTCCCTTGCAGTGAGGACAATAGCCTTCAGGAGAATTGAAAGAAAATGAATGCGGTGCCGGTTCCTGCAGAGAAATGCCCGAGTCAGGATCTATAAGATGCTTGGAATAATGTCTTACCTCACCACTTGCAATGTCAAGTATGGCTATAGAGCCTTTTCCCCTTTCCAATGCAACTGTCATTGAATCCCTCACTCTTTTCTCATCGCCTTCCCTTGGTATAAGTTTGTCTACTACGAGTTCTATGAAATGAGCCTTATATCGGTCAAGAGCCGTGACTGTAGTAAGGTCTCGTATCTCCCCGTCGATTCTCACCTCGTTGAATCCCTTGCGTCTGAGCTGGTCGAAGAGCTCTCTGTAATGGCCTTTGCGTCCGCGTACCAAAGGCGCGAGGAGACAGCATTTGCGCCCGTTATAGTCTTTAAGAACAAGTGCTACGATCTGGTCGTCGGTATAGCGGACCATTTCTTTCCCGCTGACCGGAGAATATGCCCTTGAAGCCCTTGCGTATAGCAACCTTAGGAAATCAAAGATCTCCGTGATGGTTCCTACCGTGGAGCGCGGATTGTTGCCCGTTGTCTTCTGTTCAATTGCTATTATTGGACTTAGTCCGCTGACTTCATCTACTTCAGGCTTCTCCAGGACTCCTATGAAGTGCTTTGCATAAGCCGACAGTGTGTCCATATAACGTCTCTGTCCTTCAGCATAGATGGTATCGAATGCCAACGACGACTTACCGCTTCCACTCAAACCTGTCACGACGACAAACTTTCCCCTCGGGATGTCTATGCTGATATCTTTGAGGTTGTGCGCTCTTGCTCCACGAATCTCTATATATCCGGTGTTTTCCATACTCCTTACGTTCCCGTCACAGCAGCTGAGCCATCCGTCATGTCCAGCGGCCGGTTCTTCCCTTTCTATGTCAGTTGACTAAGCCTGCAGCATGCTCTGCCAGTATCTGCACTTTCTCCTTTGCCAGACCGCGCCTGGACATTCAGCCCTTATCTGCCTATCGGAGCGAATTTAATGAAATTTGTTTGTTAATCGTGCAAGAATAGATTAATATTGCATTTATCTAAGGTGTCGGATTTGCACGATAGATTATATAATATTGTAAATAAAACATTTGAAGATAACATGTTAAGGAAAGTTATGGTATTGTCCTGTATTGTGGGACTTGCTCTTGCAACAGCTGGATGCAACATTAAAGGTTCATACAAGTCAAATTTTATCTCTCTGTGCAATTTCAACTATACAGATGTCGAGAGTACATATGGCCCTGATAGTCTATACTTTGAGTCAGTGATTCCTGATCCTTCAGGTTCCATGACATTCAATAACAAGCTTAACGAGATCAACGGGTTCGGAGGTGGATTTTTGCTGTCAGCTCTTCGGGATACAACCTTCAAAGCTGGATATTTTAAGTCAGCATATAGCGTTGCCGACACTTCCAAGGCGACATTAAAGGATAATGGTTTTGCCGTGTATTCGGAAAATCTCGATAAGAATTATATGCCTGCACATAGCATAAGTTTTATTTATTCCGATATAGGGCAATGTACAGCGAGGGGAGTGCAAGTCTGCAATACGAACAAGCTTGCCAACATTATAATGTTTGGTGCAGGAGGAGTGCCTAAGTTTGAGGTTGGAGATTATCTGACTGTCAAATTCACAGGCTATCTCGGGACTTCGGTAACAGGCTCTGTTGAGGAGAAACTTGCCGAATGTACAGGAAGCGGACTTACTCTTCTGCGAGGCTGGAAGACAGTCGATCTGACTAAGATAGGCTCTTTTACCAATATAGAGATTTCCTTTGTGTCCAACAGAGATGACTTGCCGCATGATGTCTGTGTGGACAACTTCATAGCCTCGGTAAATATTGAGCAATAAGTTGATTTCTTTTCATCTTTGTCATCAGCCCGGTATCTCCAGTACGCTCCTTCATCTGGAAAATCTACACTTGAAAATCAAGGATCTCAGTCAGATAGCTCAGCTATCCTTTACAAAAGTCGTAGAGGCCTCATCGGGAAATGTATCCAGATAGAGCTTATATGCTTCTGAACTAATATATTATGCCGGATATTGTGTCATACGCGATACTCTGCTTCACATCGCTTTTCACCCTCATTGATCCATTGGGAGTGATGCCCTTGTTCCTTGACATGACAAGCGGTCAGACAGCGGAGCAGAGAAGAGCGATTGCGCTAAAGGCATGTATTGTCACGTTCGTTATCCTTGTCCTGTTCACGATGGGAGGAAAGTATCTTTTTGACTTTTTTGGGATTTCGATTAACGGGTTCAGGATCGTAGGCGGTATCATCATTTTCAAGATAGGATATGACATGCTGCAGGCTCAATTCACCCATGTTAAGCTAAATGCTGACGAACAGAAGAGATATGCCGACAATATAACGATCTCTCCTCTGGCAATTCCGATGCTGTGCGGTCCTGGTGCCATTGCCAGCGGTATCTCTCTTGTAGCAGACGCCCCGAACTGGGGCTACAAGGCTGTCCTTATTGGGGTCATAGCCTTGACCTGTGCTGTATCATATATAATATTGAGTGCTTCATCGCGCCTGCTTAAGATTCTCGGGGAGACTGGCAATAATGTATTGATGCGTCTGATGGGACTTATCCTTATGGTGATTGCTGTAGAGTGCTTTTTCAGTGGTCTCCGACCGATCCTTGTGCAAATCCTCCGGGCCGTGTAAGTCAGCTGGGCAAGCCTATATGTATCGCTGAGTTTTATCCGCCTTTTTCTGCTTGCCATCGATCTGTTACGAGATGGCATGTGACTTGTTGCGCTGGATACCGCCTATAAATTGGTGGCCGCAATCCTGTTTTATATTGTTGTTTCCTGCCTCTCAGTCCGTTCCTAACCACATAGGGAGGCCCGCAGAAAAGCATTTTAAGCTATATTAGTAATAATCTTTGCAAATATATGAATATAAACTTGTTATAAGGATATTATCCTACCATATATCTATTATCCCTAATTGTACCGAAAAACAAGAAAGCTCCGAGCACTTATTGCTCGGAGCTTCTTTAGTGCGGATGATGAGAGTCGAACTCATACAGGCTTACGCCCACTACCCCCTCAAAGTAGCGTGTCTACCATTTCACCACATCCGCATAACGTGAGAAATGTCTCAATCGGGACTACAAAATTACGCAAAATAATCAAAACTGCAAATTTTTTTAAATATTTTGATCTTGATTTAGGCATTCCATTGCGCTGCATTCTGCCTGCTGTGGAGCAGTCTCATTGATTCAGACGTTGGGAGAATATGTTCTGTCTCCAGATTTGCAAATGCAATAGTGCAAATAATTTCCAATGGTAGTGTACGTACACATTGAAATTTTTGTTTTTGTTTTGCTTTGGCCTTTTGACTATCTTTGCAAACTGTATTCTGACTTCCGGTCAGTAGCTGAAGAAAACTGGCTTTGGAGACTGTATACGATTGTGTTTCAGTACTGTATATATTATGTTGGGACAATACGATGATCTCTCGCGCAGATTTTCGCTTCACTCAGAGCTGACATGCTATCAAGTGGATTCGGCAATGAGACTGAAGCCTGCCGCTTTCATGGATCTTGCGCAGGAGATAGCATATCAGGCAGCTACACGTCTTGGCTTCGGATATGAGGCTTTGCAGAAAGAAGGAACGGCATGGGTGCTCTCTCGCCTTCATTTCAAATTTATCGAACACCCTCTGTGGAGAGATTCATTTACCTTGTCGACCTGGCACAAAGGCCCGTCCGGCCCATTCTATCTTAGGGATTTCGCCATGAGTGGTGCTGACGGATCGGTTGTCGTAGTAGGGACCAGCTCATGGGTCATCATAGATGTAGTCAATCGCCGTATGTGCAGGGTGAGTGACATTATGGAAAGGATACCTGACTCGACAATCTGCACCGAAGATGCAATAGGTGAGCCTGCGGCGAAGACCGTGATGCCTAGAGGCAGTGAGCCTGAGACAGTAGCCGTTCATCAGGTAGAATATTCGGATGTCGACTTTCTCGGCCATACCAACAATGCAAGATACATGGTATGGGCCATGGACTGCATAGATTATGACGAGCTCATATCTCATCCGGCTGCAGAAGTCTCGATTACATTCAACCATGAGACTCATGCCGGAGACAAAGTGATTCTTGAAAGACTTCGAGTAGAGGGTAGTGATGGCGGCTTGACTTATTATATAGAAGGGAAACTTGCTGACGGACGTTCTGCATTTTGCACGAAGATAGTCCTTTGAGATAAGAAAATGCCGGCAGCAACGGGCTACAGGATAGATGTTGTGAGGCGGCAGAATGAGTAGTCAATATCGGCAACAGATTTCAAGAGGACAATGATAGAAAATTCTAAAACGGATTCCATAAAGTAATAAATAGATGAAAGACTTGTTTCTTGGTACAGGTATAGCCCATACCATATTGGTGCTGTCCTTAGTCATAGCCTTGGGACTCTATCTCGGGAGGTTTAAGTTCAGGGGCATATCCATCGGATCGACGTGGATACTTTTCGTAGGTATCCTGCTGAGTCATTTCGGCATCACGAGTGACCCGCATATCCTTTCGTTCATGAAAGATTTCGGACTTATCCTATTCGTATTCTCAATAGGCCTTCAGGTAGGACCGGGCTTCTTCCACTCTTTCAAGAAGGGCGGACTTACGATGAATATGTTAGCCATAACTCTTGTGATGTTGTCTGTTCTCATTACATATGCAATCCATATAATAAGTGGTGAAGATCTCAAGACAATGACCGGAGTCATGTCAGGAGCCGTAACCAATACTCCCGGACTTGGTGCTGCACAGCAGACCCTCTCAGACGCAATGATTGCAGGTGGAGCCACCTCGCAAGAAGCGGCTCAGGCTTCGTCCTCCGTTGCTTCTGCTTATGCGGTATCTTACCCAATAGGTGTTTTGGGCGTCATTTTCCTGCTCATCTTCTTTAAGTCTGTCTTCAAGGTAGACCTTAACAAAGAGAAAGCTGAACTTGACAACGAGGGCAAACTCGGGAAGGGCGCCATAAGAGCCAGCTTTGTGGTGAGCAATCCTGCTCTGTTCGGGCGTAAGATCAGGGATCTGGAGGTCGATTACGGAGACAAATTCATTATCTCTAGAATATTGCACGATGATGAACAGCAAGTTCCTACGTCAGAGACCGTCCTTAAGGAAGGAGACAAATTGCTCGTCATCACTTCTCAGGACGAAGAAGATGCGGTGAAGATACTTTTCGGAGAGGAGGTTGAAATCCCGTTCCGCAATTGGGATACCCCAGAATCGCATATTGCAATTAGGAAAATCACGATTACCAAGTCCTCAATTACTGGGCGCAGTCTCAGAGATCTCAATGTAAGGGCAATATATGGAGTCACAGTGACACGTGTATTCCGCTCTGGAGTCGAGCTTGTTGCTCGTCCGAACTTATACCTTCATATGGGAGATATCTTGTTGGTTGTGGGGCCAGAGGAAGCGATGGACAAGGTGGCTGGACTCTTCGGCAACAAGACAGCCTTGCTAAGCCATCCGAATCTTATCCCGATTTTCTTCGGTATAGTATTGGGTGTGATTTTTGGCTCTATTCCTATAGCATTCCCTGGTATTCCTCAACCTATCAAGCTTGGTCTTGCCGGTGGCCCTCTTATAGTGGCTATCCTTCTCGGATATTTCGGGCCGAAACTTAAGATAACTACATATACCACCTTGAGTGCCAATATGATGATAAGAGAGATCGGTATATCATTCTTCTTGGCATCTGTAGGACTTGGTGCCGGAGAGAATTTCGTAAGCTCTATTGTCGGAGGAGGTTACTGGTGGATTCTTTACGGGGCACTGATCACCTTAATCCCTATAGTTTGTGTTTGCCTTATGGCAAGGTTGGTGTTCAAACTCAATTTCTATCAGATCTGCGGTCTTGTATCCGGAGGTACGACCAATCCACCGGTACTTGCATTCTCTCAAGAAGTGTATGGGACAGATTATTCTTCAATAAGCTATGCTACAGTATATCCTCTTACAATGTTTATGAGGGTGCTTATGGCACAACTGATAATACTCTTCTCCATATAGACGGCTATGTTCGATCTTGTGTATCCACCCTTTCCGGCTCCCGTGCTTCCTGCCCTGTCGGCAGACAAGGTCGGAGCGGAGAGTCTACGTATAGGGGAGATGTTCCCTATAATAAGAGAGGATGGGGCGGTATATGCTCAGGCATCCCGTTCTTATTGTCACGGTGGTTCGAAGTTGCTTCATCCTGTTGTCCATCTGCATATAATCAACAGATATGACGAGATCTATCTACAGAAACGCTCGATGACGAAAGACTTGCTTCCAGGGCGTTGGGATACGGCTGTCGGCGGCCATGTGGATTATGGTGAATGTATAGGAGAGGCTTTGTTCAGAGAATCTCGTGAGGAACTCGGATTTGTGGAATACAATCCTGTGTGGTTGGGCAATTATGTATATGAGAGCGATACGGAGAAAGAAATGGTGAATATATTTGCTGCAGTGGGTAATTTTGTTCTCAAGCCTGATCATGACGAGGTAGAAGAAGGACGTTACTGGCCTATAACTGAGATAGAAGCCAATATTGGCAAGGGTGTCTTTACTCCCAATTTCGAGAGTGAATTTGTTAGGATCAGACACTCCCTCGAAGCCTTGTTGTAGCCTTGAGCTTTATCAGAACTTCTATCTGTCAGTAAGGTGATTGTCTCTTTTTGTCATGCTGCTTGGTTTTATAGATAATATGAAAGGATTCAAGACTATAGATTGCGGTCTGATCCCTGTAAGGGAATTGGAACGGGCCCTTTGTGGTGTGGACGAGGAGTTTGTGATGCTTCGCCGAAGAGACGGTCGTGTTGAACTTGGCCCTTATTCATGCAGAAGGATTCTGTCAATAGCCCATGATACCGGTGCCGATATGCTGTATTCGGACTATCATGAGGTAGTGAGCCGAGTTGAGAGAAATTCTATTATCAAAGGTATTCATTCCCTGATACCTTGCCAGATGGGTGCTTTGAGGGACGATTTCGATTTCGGTCCGGTGGTGGTCGTGAGGACGTCATTCTGCAAGAAGGTTCTTGCTGAGATTCCGTCATACAAGTACGGGGCTTTCTATGCCCTACGTCTTGCTGCCGATAAGGTGCAGTATATTCCGGAACCGTTGTACACATATTATGAAGTGGCTGATGTTCATTCTGAAGCGTCTGATGCACTGAATAAGGCAGAGGATGGGCATTCTATGGCAGCGGATACTCATCATGAGGCTATAAATACGCATCCTAAGGCAACGGACAAGGGACGGAATGAAAGTCAGTTCGACTATGTTGACCCACGCAATAGGGAAGTGCAGGCCGAGATGGAGGAGATCTGCACAGCCTATCTTAAGAGAGTCGGTGCATATATTGCTGGTGGCAGAGTCCTGCCATTGCCTCCAGCCTTCCAGACTCCGGTGACAGCTTCGGTTGTGATCCCGGTATACAACAGGGCAAGGACAGTAGGGGATGCCGTTAGAAGTGCCCTCTCGCAAGAATGTGATTTCCACTTTAATGTGATTGTGGTAGATAACCATTCCGATGACGGGACTTCTGAAGTACTTGCTACCTTCTCCGACCCGAGACTAAAGGTAATTGTCCCGGAAGATGTCGGGCTTGGGATCGGTGGCTGCTGGAACTTGGCTGTAAATACTCCTGACTGCGGCCTTTATGCCGTACAGCTCGATAGCGATGACATTTACAGTGACTGCAATACACTTGCAAAGATAGTCTCTGCATTTAAGTCCGGAAACTATGGCATGGTTGTCGGCTCGTATACGCTTACTGACTTTGACCTTAATCCCATTCCTCCGGGACTTATAGATCACAAGGAATGGACCGATGCCAATGGACGCAACAATGCGCTTCGTATCAACGGTCTTGGAGCTCCGAGGGCTTTCTATGTGCCGCTGCTCAGACAAATAGGATTCCCAGATGTCAGCTATGGAGAAGACTATGCCGTAGCCCTGAGGATCTCCCGGGATTATCGGATCGGGCGTATCTACGAGTCTCTGTATTTCTGCCGCAGATGGACTGGGAATTCGGATGCATCTCTCTCTGTATCAAAGGCGAATGCACACAATACCTATAAGGATTTCGTCCGGACCTGCGAATTGCAAGCGAGACTCAATATAAATAAGGCAATGGAGACTAAATAAAGGATATGGACGCTTCTGACAAACCTTTGTCTTCGGCAGCACATCAGGCAGGCCCGGCAGATATACGCAAATTTATTAGCGACCAGCTCTCCGTATGGAGTCTGGCCTCATCCAATTATCGTGCGCTGAAGAAGGTGAGAATTAGGGAAATGAATATCGCCGGACTTGGTATAAGGCTTCAATTCAATCCCGAGCGGGTCCGTTCCACAGCAGCCGATGTGTCGGCAGGGCATGTCTCAGAGCGCAAATGCTTTCTTTGTCACGACAATCGACCTGCAGTTCAATCCTCTCTTGAATTTGAGGGGAGGAAGGGACGTAGATATGATATTTTGCTCAATCCGTATCCGATCTTTCCGGATCATCTTGTCATAGTACGTACTAAGCATGTTCCTCAATCTATATGGCATCGTATAGTCGATATGACGGACTTTGCAAGACATTTTCCTTTATTTACAATATTCTATAACGGCCCTATGTGCGGGGCATCGGCGCCAGACCACATGCATTTTCAGGCTTGTCCCCGTAAACTGATGCCGCTTGAGTCTGATATAGATAGGCTTCTTTCCAATCCAGGTGGATGCTCCGCGCTTGAATTCCTATCTTCAGTCCAGGATGCAAGCATATACCATTATCGCAAGTTTACCCGAGGAATCTTTGCAATCAAAGCTCGGACATCCAAGTCTTTGGCAAAGATGTTTTACCGTCTTGTTGACTGTATGGATATAAGAGAGGGGGAGAGCGAACCAAGGCTCAACTTGCTCGTATGGTATGACCCGCCAGTATCTGAAAAGGTCGCAGGAATCTCTCATGGAAAGTTTGGGGAATATAGGGCTGTAGTCATAGCAAGGGGAGAACACCGGCCGCACCATTATTTTGCAGAGGGTGCAGAGCATTTCATGATAAGCCCCGGCTGTGCTGACATGGCCGGACTTCTTGTGCTCCCCTCAGAAGAAGACTTTTCACGTATTGACGAGACAGTTGTCTCCGAAATCCTTGCCGAGGTCTCTGTCGATGCGGAAGGTGAAGAGCGGATAATGAGTCGTCTTACGAGAGTTCAGCCGACAGTTGAAGTCGGCATCTTGTCTGCAGAAGAGATAGAATTCGAGATTATCTCAGACGGTGCAGGACGTCAAAAAGTTAGTCTTCAAGATGGACTCATATCGTATGGCGGTGCCTTGTATGATGAGCTATATTTCGATTCCAAGACCATGTCGACCATGTTCTCCGAGCCTACTTTCATATTGTATGACGTCAGGATCGGGATTGACTTCCATTGGGATCGAAGACAGGACCAGAAGTTTGCAGGAGCCTTAAAATTCCTTGTGTGTGATGGGCTTATATGTGCTATCAATGTGGTGGGGATGGAGGATTACTTGCTGAGTGTTATCTCATCCGAGATGAACCATGATGCCCCTTTGGAGTTCCTTAAAGCCCATGCTGTGATATCCAGGTCCTGGCTCATGAACAAGATCGCTGCCCGCAGTTCAGTCTCGGCAATATGTACTACTTCCAGTGATGCTGCCTGCTCTCTGATTGATGGTGACAGAGCGGTCGGAGAAGATGAGCCTGGGAGCGGAGGTTTAGTTGCAAGATGTGAACGTGGTGATAATGACATATCTGATAGAGAGGAGCATGGAGGGAGAAGTTATAGGAGTGACGCAGGCGGAGTAGGGGAGACAAGACGGATTGTAAAGTGGTTTGATACGCAGGACCACAAATATTTCGATGTGTGTGCGGATGACCATTGCCAGAGGTATCAGGGACTTACCCTTGCAATAGGTGAGAATGTGAGAAAAGCTATTGACGATACATGGGGCAAGGTTCTGAGGTATGGAGACTTGATCTGTGACGCACGTTTCTCTAAATGTTGCGGAGGTATGACCGAGCGGTTCTCTACCTGCTGGGCGGATATTGATCCACCTTATCTTGCCCCAGTCAGAGATATATTGCATGACGGAGTTTCCATCGGCAGATGCGATAGCCCAGCGTCGATGACTTTGCCGGATCTTACTAAGGAAGAAAATGTACGCCGATGGATCTTGGAAGGAGTCTGGACAAAAGGTGCTTGTCTGGAAAGTGCCGGAGTTGAATCGTTCTGCAATACCTCAGCTGATCTTTCCCACATCCTTAACGGATATGACTTGGAGACAAAGGATTATTTCAGATGGGAAGAGCGTTATACCAGGAAGGAATTGTCGCGGCTAATCACTGAAGAAAGTGGGCAGGATATAGGTATGCTCGTATCTCTTACTCCTTTGCGCCGTGGTGCGTCAGGACGCATATCATTGTTGTCGATAAGAGGAGACAAGTCTTCCATGATCATCGGCAAGGAGTTGATGATAAGGAAGATCCTCTCAAAGAGTCATCTGAAAAGTTCGGCATTTGTGGTTGACATACTTCCATCTGGCAATGAGAAGGGAGACGATGTCTTCATCATACGAGGTGCAGGTTGGGGACATGGTGTCGGTCTTTGCCAGATAGGGGCTGCCGTAATGGCTATGAAAGGATATGGCTACAGGGAGATTCTGTCTCATTATTATCCCGGTACAGACGTAAGCGGACACATCTGATGATATAGGGTAGGAGTATGATACTCGCATTATTAGGTATACTCGAAAAAAGTTGACAAATCTGAAGTTAAAGGGCGAATATATTGCATTGACTGAAATAATTTTTATAACTTTATCACAATCATGACGGTAATAGGCTTTTTAGTTTAAGTAACTTTTTCCGTCAGACATATGAAACAATAATCAATTTTATTTCTATGGTAAAGGCAGTCAAGCTTTCGCTGTTCAAGGTGTTTTGGGTTCTTTTTACCCTGACGGCTTTGAATCTCTTTGCCCCTGCTTTGGCTTTCGGCCAAAGTGACGGAGGTAGGGTCAGTGGTACGATTACTGACAATACAGGACCTGTTGCAGGTGCTGCCGTAATGGTACAGGGAGGTACCGGCGGCGTGATTACAGACATGAACGGCTCATATACATTGACTGGTGTGAGACCCGGTGATGTGATCCTTGTCACCCTTCTTGGATATGAGGATCTTCTTCTTCCCTACAATGGGCAGGCCGTCCTTAATGGAGTCATGAAGGTATCGTCTGAGTTCCTGGATGAAGTTGTAGTTACAGCGCTCGGTATCAAGCGAGAAGAAAAGACCCTGGCATACAATATCCAGCAGGTCAATGCTGAGAAACTCACAGCCGTGAAGGACGCAAACTTCGTGAATTCCCTCGTGGGCAAGGTTGCAGGCGTGCAGATCCAGTCCGGCGCAGGTGGCCCTGGGGCCTCTACCCGAGTGGTGATGCGAGGAATGAAATCCATAGAGAAGAATAATGCCGTACTCTATGTGATTGACGGAGTCCCGATGTACAACAAGAGTTTCGGCGGAGTCGGCGGCACAATGGCAGAGGCAGTCGGGTCCGAGGCAGTGGCGGATATAAATCCTGACGACATAGAGTCTGTGAATATGCTTACGGGACCTTCAGCCGCTGCTCTTTACGGCTCTGATGCGGCCAATGGCGTCATAATTATCAATACCAAAAGAGGTAAGGAAGGAAAGACCACGGTGACTGTAAGCAACAGCACGACTTTCTCTACAGTGTATATGCTGCCCGAGATGCAGAGTACCTACGGTTCAAGCTCGGGATACAGCAACTGGGGAGAGAAACTTCCTGAAGGATATAGCTATGACCCGCGTAAATTCTTCAATACCGGTACCAATGTGATCAATTCTGTGTCCCTGTCTACCGGTACCGGGCAGAATCAGACTTACATGTCGGCCTCGACTACCAATACAACAGGAGTTGTTCCTGAAAGTACCTATGACAGATATAACTTTACTTTCCGCAATACTACTAAGTTTGCCAATGACAAGCTCATCCTTGATGCTGGAGCTAGTTTTATCATCCAGACAGACCACAACTTAGTATCACAGGGAACTTATTTCAATCCTCTTCCGGGACTTTATCTTTTCCCGAGAGGCGGTGATTTTGACGAAGTCCGTATGTACGAGCGTTGGGATCCCATCAATGGACGCAATACACAGTATTGGCCTTATTCAGAAGGAGCACACAATATACAGAATCCTTATTGGGTGCAGAATCGCATTGACCGTGACATGAACAAGAGGCGTTATATGCTCAATGCTTCTCTTACATACAACGCTACCAAGTGGCTCAACATCGTGGGGCGTGTGCGTCTTGATGAGTCAACATACAAGCAGACGACCAAATATTACGCAGGGACCCTCACGACCTTTGCGGGTGAGAACGGTGGATACAAACTCGACAATATGACCGACCGCTCTTTCTATGGAGACGTAATTGCCAATGTCAACAAGACATGGGGAGACTGGAGTCTTGTAGCCAATATCGGTGCTTCCATAAGCGACCAGCGCTATTATATGCAGAGAGCGGCGGGAGACTTGATTTTCCCCAATCATTTTGCCGCCAATAATCTCAATACCTCAGTCAACTACAAGGGAAATGAGGAAGGCTGGCACGACCAGACCCAGTCTATATTCGCCTCTGTAGAAGCAGGATGGAAGAATGCTATCTTCCTTACTCTTACCGGCCGTAATGATTGGGCGTCCCAACTTGCCTATACCTCGCGCAAGTCTTTCTTCTATCCTTCAGTAGGTGTCTCAGCCGTGATCTCAAGCCTGGTGGATATGCCGCAGTGGTTCTCTTTCCTTAAAGTGCGCGGCTCATTCTCTGAAGTGGCAACACCCTTCGATCGTTTTCTTTCCAACCCGAGCTATAAGTACAACGACCAGACACACAACTGGACCAAGAGCGACACTTATCCTGCATACGATCTTAAGCCTGAGGATACGCGTTCATGGGAGCTCGGTCTCAATATGAAATTCTTCAATTCTCTTAGTCTGGACGTGACATACTATCGTTCGAATACATACCACCAGACTATTTATGCTCCGCTCTCTGCAGCGTCAGGATACAAGAATTTCGTTGCACAGACAGGTAATATACAGAACCAAGGAATCGAGCTCGCTCTCGGGTATACCAACGAGTGGGATGGTTTCGGCTGGGACAGCGGATTTACATTTACATTCAATAACAATGAGATCAAGGAACTTGCCCACGGAATCCCTGATCCTACAACAGGAGAGCCTGTAGATGTGACAGAGATCAACAAGGACTGGCTCGGTGCATCAAACGTGGCTCCGCGCGTGATTTTGCGCGAAGGTGGTTCACTTTCGGATGTGTATGGACACCATGTGATTGCTCATGACTTGAACGGCAATGTCGACGTCGACAACAACGGCAATATCAAGATGAAGTCAGTAGAACCTTTCAAACTCGGTTCTTTGGCTCCCAAGGCCAATCTTGGTTGGAGCAATACTTTCAGCTACGCCGGAGTCTCCCTTGGAGTCGTGTTGTCGGCCCGCATCGGAGGCCTTGTATATTCTGCAACCCAGGGTATCCTTGACTATTATGGAGCATCCAAGGCTTCTGCTGATATAAGGGATGCCGGAGGTATCCCTGTCAACTACGGCCTTCTATCTGCCGAGAAATATTATAGCGGTATAAGTACTGCACAGGGAGGATATGCTGCATACTATATGTATGACGCTACAAATGTCCGTCTGCAGGAGCTTACTCTCAATTATACCTTACCGAGAAAATGGTTTAATGATAAGCTTGGACTAACGGTCGGCTTTGTCGCAAGGAATCTTGCTATGATTTATTGCAAGGCGCCTTTTGATCCTGAACTCTCATCCGCTACCGGCAACAACTATTATCAGGGTGTAGACTATTTCATGCTTCCGAATACGCGCAATTTCGGATTCAATGTCAAGATGCAGTTTTAATAGAAGGAGGAAAATCATATGAACAACAGATTCAGAATTCTTTCAGCCACTGTCCTCCTTTCCGTACTCGGAGGATGTACAGGCAACTTTGAAGACTACAATACCGATCCCTATGCTGTCAAGAGTGCAGATCCGGCCATTTTGATGCCGACCATGATAGAGGCTCTTATGTATGTGCAGCAGAATGATTCTCAGATGATTGATCAGATGGTCGGTACTCTCGGTGGTTATTTCACACTTTCCAACCGTTGGGGCGGACAGAATTTCGACACTTTCAATGCGAGCGACAGCTGGAATGCAATACCATACGAGACTCCGTTCCTGGATATATATGCCAATTATTTCGAGATAGAGAAATATACGAGTGGGTCGGGTCACTATTATGCAATCGCCACTCTGGTAAGGGCTGCGGCCATGCTTCGTGTTGCCGACTGTTATGGCCCTATTCCCTATAGCCAGGTGCAGGACGGCAAGATGTATGTCGCATACGATACCAACGAGGATGTGTACAAGAATATCATCGCAGACCTCAGAAGCGCTGCAGGTGTACTGTATTCCTATGCTATGGAGAATTCCGAGAAGCCTCTCGGAACTCAGGATGCTCTTTACGGTGGAGATTACCTCAAATGGGCAAAATTTGCCAACTCTCTGATAATGAGAATGGCAATGCGTATGGGAAGCAAGGAGCAATTCCTTCTTGCATATGAGTCTCCTTATGGATTCATCAATACAAATGCTGACAATGCCATGATGGATCCCAAAGCTCAGCGCAACCCTTATGATCTTGCTTCTGAGAGCTGGGGAGACTTGAGGGCCAATGCTTCCATCGTTGACTATATGAACGGGTACAATGACCCCAGGCGGGCAAAATATTTCTCTCAGGTCGGAAGCCAATATATCGGCATGCGTTCGGGCAAAGCCGAGTTCGACAAATCTGTCGTCATCGGCAAATTCTCTATGACCAATTTCGAAGAGACATCGAAGTTGCCTGTATTCGTGGCTGCCGAGACTCAGTTCCTGCTCGCTGAGGCTGCTCTCAACGGATGGATATCAGGGAATGCAGCTGACTACTACAAAGAAGGCATAAGGCTTTCAATGGAGCAGTGGGGCGTAACTTCAGGAGTCGATGCTTATATAGCCGATTCTCAATCAGTACCAGGTGACCATATGAATGACCCTGCCGGTTTCCCCAATTATGACAGGGCAACGACTGTGAAGGTATCCTGGGATGCCGAGACAACGGATGAAAGTCATAGGGAGCAGATCATTACCCAGAAATGGATTGCCAACTACCCTATGGGTATCGAGGCATGGTCGGAATGGAGGCGTACTGGCTATCCTGAACTTACTCCTGCAATAGACAACAAGTCCAGTATCCCTGATATGAGTCGCGGCATGCGCAGGCTTCGTTATTCGTTCAATGAGCCAAGACTCAATAAGGACAATTATCCGGCTGCCGTACAGATGCTTGGCGGTGCCGACAATGAGGCAACTGACCTTTTCTGGGCAAAGAAGAATTAATTATTTATGAGATTTGATATGAAAATAAATACATTGAAAGTCTGTGTCTCGGTGATGGCGGCAGTTCTTGCCCTACCTTCGTGTAGCGACTGGACGACGCCGGAGCCTGAAATCCACGACACCCCTCTTACCGAGATAGCAAAAGATGACGCCTACTATGCTGCCCTCAGGGCATACAAGGAAAGCGATCATTCCATAGCATTCGGCTGGTTCAGCGAGTGGGACGAAGGAAATGCTGCCACGACAAATATGCTTCAGGCAGTTCCTGACTCAATGGACATTATCTCATTGTGGAACAGTTTTGAGCTTACTCCCAAGAAGCGGGCTGACCTTGAGTTTGTGACTAAGGTCAAGGGTACTAAAGTCCTGCTATGCTCATTTGTATCTGAGGTAGGTTGCTTGTTTACTCCCAAGGAGCATGCCGATGGCGGAGAGAAGCAGAAAGCCTACTGGGGTTGGGTAGACGGTGACGCCGAGGCAATCCACAATTCTATAATCAAGTGGACAAAGGCCGTTTCCGACTCTTTGTATGCAAACGGCTTCTGTGGTATCGATATAGATTATGAGCCTGGTGAATATGGAGGAAGCCTTTGCCGTAACTCCCAGTATTTTTCTTGGTTTGTTGAGGAGATGGGCAAATACATCGGCCCGAAGTCTGGGACTGACAGGCTCTTTATACTTGACGGATATCTTGAAAGTATCCCCGAGCCGGCTAAACTTGGCGTTTATTTCGACTATTTTGTGACACAGGCCTACAGTTGGGGTAGCACTATGTCGGATTCAAGTCTTGAGGGGCGTCTCAGTAGATACTACAATGTTTATTCTTCTATATATTCTCTGGAAGAATTTACCAACCGTCTTGTGGTTACGGAAAATCTCGAATCGGCTCTTGACTGTCTTGCTGGAGGTTATTTGTGGAGAGATGACGATGGATCGCTTCTTGACCGGAATAAATTCCCAGGTCTTCTCGGATATGCAAGCTGGCAACCTGACAACGGATTCCGCAAAGGAGGTTTCGGAGCATTCCGTTTCTCCAACGAGAAAATCAATAATCCTCGCTATAAATGGATGCGCAAGGCAATTCAGCAACAGAATCCTGCTCCAGGCTACACAGTACTTAAAAAAGAAGACTGTCACCAGTAATACAAGAAACTATGAATATGAAAAATATATTTGAAATGCTCCTGCTCGCCTCGGCCGCTTTGTGTGCCTTCGGGTGTGACAATGCCGAGTACGGAGAAGGAGGCAAAGAAGGCGACAAACTTGGCGTACATGCTTTCTTTGCAGAGAGTATCAACAACTCCGGAATAGCAAGCTCTACTATCAAACTGACTGTGAATGAAGGCGCGAAAGTGGTACTGACTCCTTCTCTGACTGGCAAGGCTGACTCTGACTGCTCTTTCAAACTCGAAATAGACGAGACTGTTCTTGATGCATACAATGCTGCTGAAGGTACGGGATACCAGATTTTTGACGAGAATTTTGTGGACTTGGGCGGTGAGATAACCATCAAAGCCGGTGAATATTCTGCAGGAGCGATCGTGATATCGTTCGACAAGATCCCAGCATCCCTCTCCGGCCTTCCGATTGCATTGCCGGTAAGGCTTCAAAAGATTGGCGGTGATGTCGAGACTACAGCCAAGACCTCGTGCTATGTCTTCATCATCACCTCCCCCATGGTCAATGACATCGCACAGTTCAATGGTGCGGCAGGATTGTGGGTAAATGATTTTGAGCAGACTTTCAGTGCGTTTACAATCGAGATGCGCATTCAGGTGGCCAATACTTACAACAGGAACAGGGACATCTTCTGTACCGTGAATGATGGCGAACTTATGTTCCGCTTTGAGGATCCGCAAAGCAGTACCAGTACTGACCCTGCCCATTCGCTCGTGCAATTCCAGGGTGTAGGAGACTATCTCAACCCCTCATCCGGATGTCATATCAATGTCAACAAATGGCAGCACTATGCCGTTACTTATGACGGGAACAAGATCGCTATCTATGTCAATGGTGTATTTGCCGGGGATAAGGCCATCACATCAAAAGTCGTGAAGGATGGATATTTCAAATACCTCACTTACGGTGGTATAGGCGGCTCTAACGGCACTTGGGCTCCTGGTGACAGTTGGTGGATAGGCTGCAATATTATGGTGACAGAATGCCGTATCTGGTCTGTGGCCAGGACAGCAGACCAGATTGCCAAGAATATGCAGTCGGTAGTGCCTGATACTAAGGGTCTTGAAGGCTACTGGAGGGTAAGCAAGTCGACTTATGATGAAGAGAAAAAGGAGTTTGCTGACCTGACAGGCAAGGGACATCCGATGACTACCTCCAAGTCCTTCGTTTGGAATGAGAACATCTCTACTGAAGACGAGGCGACTCCTTGGAAGTAAGATCTGTTTGAATGGACATCGTTAATTGCAGGGCGGCAGATTATTTTGCTGCCCTGTTTTGTATTGTGCAGGTATTTATCCCTTCTTGATTTGTTCCGACTTTCATCTTGCCAAGTCCGCCCGCGTCTTATATTTAAGCGTCACAAGACTATTTATTGAATCTGATATGCATGCAAATGGGGAAGGCACACTTGCGTAATGCCTTCCCCATCTACATATTAAAATAATATTATTTCCGACTAGAAGATCTCCTCGTTGGTGTCGTCCTCAGACACGTTGAAGTCAGGAGTGTCATAGGAACTGTTGGAGTTGTCCTGTGCAGACTGCTCTTCTTTCTTGGGGCCGTAAGGTTTTCTGCGGTCGTCCCTGAATCCTCTTCTGTCATCATGACGCCTGTCATCTCTCGGACCTCTGCGGTCATCGCGTCCGCCTCTCCGCTCGTCCCTTGGCCCTCTACGATCATCTCTCTGCGGCCTTGGACGTCTCTCCGGCTCTACATATCCTTCAGGCTTCTCTTGAAGAGCCCTCATTGACAGCCTCATCTTGCCGGTCTTCTCGTCTATCTCGAGAAGCTTGACGTCTACTTCATCACCGACTTTGAGCACGTCAGCTACATTCTCGGTCTTGTTCCAAGCTATCTCCGATACGTGAAGCAGGCCTTCTTTGCCGGGAAGGATCTCCACGAAGGCACCGAAGTCAAGGATCGATACAACTTTTCCGTGGTAAGTCTTGCCGACTTCAGGCACAGCGCAGATGCCTTCTATCCATGCAAGAGCCTTATCGAGGGAAGCCTTGTCGGTGCTGAATATATCCACAATACCCTTGCCCCTCTCGGAGTCCTCGGTGATTGTGATAGTGGTGCCGGTCTCTTTCTGGATTTTCTGGATAGTCTCTCCTCCCTTTCCGATGACAGTACCGATAAAGTCTGATGCTATCTCGATCTGTCTGAGGCGAGGTACGAAAGGCTTGTAGTCAGCGCGTGGTTCGCTAATACACTTCATCATCTCACCCATTATATGGAGACGTCCCTGACGTGCCTGCTCAAGAGCTTTTGCAAGTACATCATAAGACAAGCCGTCAACCTTGATATCCATCTGAGTCGCAGTGATGCCGTCCTTTGTACCTGTCACTTTGAAGTCCATGTCCCCGAGATGATCCTCGTCTCCAAGAATGTCGGTGAGGATTGCGTATCTCTCATTGGGTCTGTCCTTATCAGTGATAAGTCCCATTGCTACTCCGGCAACAGGCTTGCGTATCTGTACACCTGCATCCATAAGCGCGAGGCAGCCTCCGCATACAGAAGCCATCGAAGATGAACCATTTGACTCGAGGATATCGGATACTACACGGATGGCGTAAGGATTTTCCGGAGCCATTGGTATTACAGGCTTTAGAGCCCTCATCGCAAGGTTGCCGTGTCCGATCTCGCGTCTGCCTACTCCTCTCTGAGCCTTTGCTTCTCCGGTTGCGAAAGGAGGGAAGTTGTAGTGTAGTACAAATTGCTGAGTAGACTGGATAAGTACTTCATCCATCTCCTTCATGTCAAGTTTGGTACCCAGAGTGACACTGGCAAGTGCTTGAGTCTCTCCACGCGTGAATATGGCTGAGCCGTGGGCACAAGGAAGATAGCCAACTTCGCACCATATAGGTCTTACCTGAGTGGTGCTACGGCCATCAAGACGGATTCCTTCATCGAGGATCATGTTCCTCATGGCAGCCTTCTCCTCATTGTTGTAGTACCTGTTGACCATAGCGGCCTTGGCCTCCTGATCTTCTTCGGACAGGGTTGCAAGGAAGTCTTCCTTTATCTTTTCGAAGCCTTCAGAACGCTCGTGCTTAGGTTTCGCTGATTTGGCAAGGGCATAGCACTTGTCATAGCAGAAATCGTGTACGGCTTTCTTTAGCTCCTCGTCCTCTTCATCGTGGGGATAGTCTCTCTTTACATCCTTGCCGAGCTCCTTGTTCAGCTCTATCTGGACAGCGCAGTGCTTGCGTATCTCTTCGTGGGCAAACTTGATGGCATCGAGCATATCCTGCTCGCTTACCTCATTCATCTCGCCCTCTACCATCATGATATTGTCGTAAGTGGCTGCTACCATGAGGTCAAGGTCTGCATTTGCCATCTCGCTGAAAGGAGGGTTGATCTTAAATTCACCGCCTATACGTGCTACTCTTACCTCTGAGATAGGTCCCTCAAAAGGAATGTCGCTGCAAGCAAGGGCTGCAGATGCGGCAAGTCCTGCAAGAGCATCGGGCTGAGTGTCACCGTCTGCTGAGATGAGGTTGACATTTACAAATACCTCAAGATGGAAATCCTCTGGGAACAAAGGCCTGAGAGCCCTGTCCACGAGCCTCGATATGAGGATCTCATAGTCAGACGCCTTTCCCTCCCTCTTCATGAAACCTCCGGGAAATCTTCCCGCTGAGTAGAATTTCTCCTTGTAGTCTACCTGGAGAGGCATGAAATCAGTGCCTTCCTTTACTTCTTTTGCACATGTGACTGTGGCAAGCAACATTGTGCCTCCCAATCTCACGACGGCCGACCCGTCTGCCTGTTTGGCCAACTTGCCGGTCTCGATCTCGATTACCCGACCGTCGGATAGCTCGATTTTCTTGTTGATAACGTTCATTAGTGGTTTCCGGACCTGCCTTCCCCTATGGAAGTGTATTTTGTTTCATATATTGGACTGCACCGCCGCAGGTCAGTTAATTAAGCGGGGCAGCTTTGACTTTTGACAGCCAATACAAATAGCAAAAAGGACTGTGCCTGAAATCAGCGTTTCGGCACAGCCCCAGTTTGTTTCCTATCGGTTATCGGCGGAGACCAAGCTCCTTTACGATATTTCTGTATCTCTCGATATCAATCCTCTGGAGGTAATCCAGCAACTGACGTCTTTTACCTACGAGTTTGAGAAGTGAACGGCGTGTTACAACGTCCTTTTTGTTCTTCTTCACATGCTCTGTGAGGTGATTGATACGGTAGGAAAATAGAGCTACTTGACTCTCAGGAGAGCCGGTGTCCTTATTAGACTTCCCGTACTTCGCGAAAATCTCCTGCTTCTTTTCAGCTTCCAAATACTCAGCCATTTCGCAAAAAATTTTGTTTAAATTGTTTATCTTTTATCCCTCACGGACAAAACGGTTGCAAAGTTAGTCATAAATTCCGACCTGGCAAGGACTTTTGTTATAAATACGAAGAAAATTCTCTTCTGCCGGTATCTCTGCAGTCAACTTCGTTGCTTCGTTCATAACCAGTCTCTTCTGCTGCACAAGGTGGTGCAGGTTTTCCGGCTGCAAAGTTAGAACCAGCTTTCCTAATATTCAAAGTGAGAGCGAGAGGCCGACAATTACTTCACGGCCGCGCAGCCGCGAGACAGAAGTGGATGACCTGTATGAACTGATTGAAGATTCTTCGAGTTTGTCAGCCCCGAGAATATTGCGGCATTCTATGAATATGGCAGTTTTGCGAAATGTCCATTCAGCCCTTGTCTTAATGACTGGTTGCAGCTGAAGGCTTATTCCGGGGATCTTCCAGTATTTGTAGTAGCCGGATGCCTTGACCGCAAGTTGTTTTACTGGATATAGCCCGATGCTGCCCTCTGTCGAGAAATTGTGGGTCATGCCAGAAACAGTGCCGATGTGCTGCGTTATGTCATATTGGCCTTTTGCAGTGATGTTCAGCCATCTGGCGGGATTGAACCTTATGGAGACCTCGTTGAGAAAAGTGTGTGACAGAAAATGCTCCATACTACCTTGGACAAACTCATCCGATGCCGTCCTGCTGTACGAGCTCTCTATTCTGATGTAGAATGTCTTGATCCCGAAATATTTGTCAAGAGCTATCCTTGCCGACAGGGTCTCGTTTGATGCCGGCCTGTCATAGTATGACATTAATGACAGCCTCTGTGTGTAGTGTCCCGATGCCGTCCTGTCTGTCTGGTATATGCGCCAGGATACAGTTGCCGTGCCGAAAAACATGTTGGCATAGTCGCTGTATTTGAGTTGTCCGTGTGCCGAGCAGCTGCTCTTTCTTGCATTGCCCTCGAATCCTTGCAGTGTCCTGTAACCTGTCATTACAAATCCTTTTGCAAGAGCTTCGGGGGCAGATCGGAAACTGCTGCTCTGCACGTGCAGAGAGGAACTCCATCTTGATCCAAGGGATGTGCTTATCCATGCCGATGGTGACAGTACGGGATATGCAAGACTCTCATAAGGACTCCAGTCAAAGTTCATGGACAGAGGGATATTTATGCCTATGCTGCTTCTCCCGAATGATAATCCTCCGTTGGCCGATGCGAATGCCGAAACCGATGTTATGTCCGGAGAAATCTTGTAGTCCGAAACATTTGCCGACTCGTCTCCTCCTGTGTATTCTGAGATACCGATCAGCTTGAATTCCGGAGCATAATGCATGGCTCTCAGACCGGTCGATATCTCAATTGAAAACCTTCGTATCCTTGAGGTGAAAGACACCTTGTTGTCAGCGGTGAACTTGTGCTCTGACAAGCTCTGTTGCGCGGTTATGCCGGAATGAGAGTAGTAGGCATCGTGGTCATTACTGGCATATCTGATATCACTTGTAATGTCAAGGGCTTTTCTGCCTTTTAGTCTTACCGTGGCTTTCAGACTGTTTTCAGCCTTAAGAGAGGGAAGATGATAATGCTCCCAGTAATTGTCTCCGCTTGATATGGAGGAATTCCTTCTTACAAATTGTCCCGATACCGAGAATGCGTCCGAGAGGAAAAAGGTCGGGCTGTTTCTCTCTGTCTCGCTCTTGGCTGTGACAAAATATTTCCTGTCCGTCATGTCCGAGGCATCCCTGATGGTCAGCTTCTCTCCATTCTCGAAAGTCATGGTCTGAACGGCATCGCTTGTGAAGCGGAATTTTTCGGCGGCTGCATTTATTGAGAATCTTGTCTGCAGGTCGTCTTTTAATTTCGCAAGATGATGTACGGAGGCGAGACCGGAGGTGTTGTCATACCAGTATTCCGCAGGAAGATCCAAGCGAGGGCGTGACGGAGTCAGTGTTGATTCCAGCCCCTCACTGAAACTGTTGTCTTTGATGAGAAAGGCACCGGTCTTGCCGATGTATTCCTGCTCCTTAAGCGCAAGTGAAATGTCTGTGCCGATATTGTTGCCTTTGAGTAGCATTATGTCCTGGCTTTTCTTGGCGAACTTAGTGAGCATCGCCTTGGCATCGAACAGCGGCAGGGGAGGATATCCTGCGGAAAGGTCTCCTGATAAGATCCACGATCCTTTCGCGTCTTCCTTGAGCACGATGTTTACCGCACTCCTGTTGCTCCTCTGGATGCCCTTAAGGGCCTTGACAGGCTGATGCCTGTCATATACCTCGATCTTGGTAATCTTGTCTGACGGTAGGTTGGAGGTAGCCAGTCCGTACCGGTTGCCGAGGAGATCGAGCCCTTCGATATAGAATTTGTTGATGTGAGCACCGTTGTAGACGATCCCCCCGCTTGGGGTCACTGCGAAGCCGGGAAGCTTTTTCAGCAGGTCTCCGAGCACCTTGTCATCCTTGTCCCTGAATGCCCCGACATTGAATACGGTAGTGTCTCCTTTCCTCTCAATCGTCTTTGACACTGCTTTCGATGCGACAAGCCTCATCTTCTTTTCTTCGAGCTCTATCGTCACAGGTGCGTTGTTGAAAGCCGTTTTGACCGGGGCGTATCCCATCATGGATATGGATATGAGCTGAGGGGCTTCTCCTGTCCAGAAGATGGTAAATGTACCGTCTTCCTTGGAAAATGTATTGGAAATAATTGAGCTGTCGCGAATGAGCGATATAAAGGCTCCTGCGATGGGCTCTCTGCTTTTGCGCTCGATTACCTTGCCGGACAGTTTGTCTGCAGCGGTAGCCGGTAAAGCCATAGTCATGACAAATGCCATGTCTATGATATATGCCGCAAGGCGTTTCATAGTCTTTATTTCCAGTAATTAGCTGGGATAAGCGGGATATACTTGTAGTATTTGGACATGTCGACTTCTTTTCCGTTCTTGTCGGTTCCTCTTATTGCGAGCGTTCCGGTTAGCTGCATCTCGAGTTTCATGTCTGTTCGTATCTGGAGGTTAAGGCTTTCTGCCTTTTGCATAGGAAGTTCCTCGAATATGAAGTGGTGTTTTCTCTTTTTCCTAAGATATAGTGATTCCATCCTGCTGTCGTATCTTGACGGCCTACTTGTCTCTTCGATGAAGCTACAAGAGAAAAAGAACAGCCCCTCGGAGTCTTTTGCGTACAGTATAAGTCCAGGTGCGCCCCAGAGCATCCACGGCCCCACACTTGCAGGGATCTCTTCAGTGTATCCGATGATCCATTTCCTCCCGAGATAGTTGCCGGTCGCCTTGCGCATGGTGTATCCATTATATGTCGTGGTCGTGTCCGTTATAATCCAACTTGGCTGCTGCAGACTCCCTTTGCCGATGATGTCTCCGGCTGCGTTACGGTATCTTTGAATGACGTTTTCAGATGAGAAGTCAATGAATGTGATGTCTCCCGTAGAGGGGCGCAATCTCGTCAGCTCTTCGTATGCAGGTCCTTCTATTATGTCTCCGTTGTCATCATACGCATATTTTCTGAGAGAATCGGCGAGAAAATTGCTTTCGCTGTAGTATACGCTCCTTTTCCCGTCAAAATCGAGCCTCATGTCTCCGTGCTTTTTGTATGATGCGTCAGATGGCGAACTCTTGTAAAGAAAGGTATAGTATGCGTTCAATGTCTGAGAGTGTGTCTCGATGCACAGTAGCCATGCCGTCAAGGCAGCAAAGCAGGTCGTGATGCTTCTTGACCACTGTCGTTTTGTCGGGCCTGCTATTATGGTTGTATTCTTGCTCATTGTTTTCCTAGGTTATTCTACGACTTTACATTAGATTATCATCACCCCGGCAAACGTGGGGATGTTTCTTAATTCGTTAATGTTTGGCCTAAAGTATTGCCCTCAGGCCATGATTCTTTTACCAATTTGGATTGAATTTGTCGATGTCGCCATCTTTGATCTCTGAATCTCCACAAACCGTCTTTTCATAAAACTCTGTCCACTCGTTTAATTCAGTTGTAGATAATTCGTGGTCGAATGATTGGTAGCGTACTTCACCGCAGCTAAGAATAAAGCCGTAATGGTGCGTTGCTGCTAAAGCACTCGTGATAAATCCTAAAAGAAGGATCGCTGTAATGATTGCCTTTTTCATTTCGCAATGGTTTAATGTTAAAAATAAGGAAAAGGCGGGATAGCTATTGCTATATACCACTTATAAATTTATAATTATTAAACAAAATATTCAAGAGTCAGGCGATAAATGCGATATTAAGAATATTTATAGGTAATATAGGTCATTTGCCCTCTGTCGGTCGCGGAGCGAGCATCTCGATGGCCACGGCAGTGTCACGCCATCGCGGAGACGCTGTAGCGAATCTGCATATGCTTTGTCCTTAGTCATGTCTTCGATAATGGAGTGAGACAGAGCATTGTCTCTGCGGTCTGTGCAGAGTATGCGGAAAATGTCGCAAGTGCGTGTATGTTTAATTTGCAAGATTGAAATATTATATTTTATATTTGAGCCGAACATTTGTAGAGCGAAATTCTATTTGACCTTCCCTGAGAACGGTTGACACTTGTCTTTTTCGAGGTGGGCAAATGTCAATCATAACTAATATCAACGAAATGGATATGAGGCACGTCTGTACAATATTCTGTAAGCAAAAGCTATCAATAGCATCCATTCTTGTAACGATTTTCTCCTGTGCGCGAGCTCCGGAGCCATACGGACCTGTGCCGACATCGCAGCAGATAGAGTGGCAGAAGATGGAGACGAATATGTTCTGTCACTTCGGTCCTAATACGTTCACAAGTGCAGAATGGGGAGACGGAAGCGAGGATGCTGACATATTCAATCCTACAGACATGGATTGTCGCCAGTGGGCAAGAATTGCCAAGGCTGCAGGTATGAAAGGCATTATCATCACAGCCAAGCATCATGACGGCTTTTGTCTGTGGCCCAATCCCGCAAGCTCACATACTGTGGCCGAGAGTTCATGGAGAGGCGGAAAGGGTGATGTCTTGAAAGACTTGTCCGAAGCATGCCGAGAATATGGACTGAAGTTCGGCGTATACGTCTCTCCATGGGACAGGAATGACCCAGACTATGGCTCGGACAGATACAATGAGAAATTTCGCCAGACTCTCGCAAGTGCTCTCGGCAATTATGGCCAAGTATTCGAGCAGTGGTTTGACGGTGCGTGCGGAGAAGGTCCCAACGGTAAGCGTCAGATATACGACTGGCCTCTTTACCATGAGGAAGTGTATAAACATCAGCCAGATGCAATTATATTCAGTGATATAGGGCCGGGGTGCAGATGGGTAGGCAACGAAAGGGGGAGTGCCGGGCGTACTTGTTGGAGCACTCTTGATGTTGAAGGCTTTTCTCCAGGGCATGCTCCTGACCTTGATACCCTCAATCAGGGCAATGTCCATGGGACGCAGTGGATTCCTGCAGAGACGGACGTGTCTGTGAGACCAGGATGGTTCTACAAGCAGTCTGAAGATGCAAGCGTGAAGTCTGTTGAGGAACTCCTTATGATATGGTATGAGAGCGTCGGACGCAATTCTCTGCTTCTTCTCAATGTGCCTCCAGACAAGAGAGGACAACTGTGCAGCGTGGATTCTGCTGCTGTGGTAGGGCTTCGTGCTGCCATAGATTCTATAACTTCACTGGATCTTGCTGCCGGAATCAGGACTTCGGCAACAGAAAGCAGAGGATGGAAATTTCGTCCCGGCAATCTAACTGACGGGGACTATGATACATATTGGACCGTCAAAGACGATACAAGGCAGGCATCGGTGACAGTGTGGCTCGACTCTCTTGTGGAATTCAACCGTGTATGTCTCCAGGAATACATCCCACTCGGACAGAGGGTCAGCTCTTTCAGCATTGACGCAAGGGATTCTTCCGGAATGTGGAATAGAATAGCATCAGAGACTACAATAGGTTACAAGAGGATTGTTCTCGTGCCAAAGACTCTATCTGATGCCGTAAGGATCAATATAGAATCCTCCCATGCCTGCCCTGTACTAAATAACTTTTCGCTGTATATGGACAGAATCCTTCCTGATCCTCCAAAGGAGAAGGTCGTAAATCCCGAATGGACTATATCGCTATCGGAAGAGCATCGGATTATAGACCTTGGAAGAGAGGCATTTGTCTCAGGATTTGTATATGCCCCAGTGCCAAACGGCGAGTTCGGATGTATCATCACATATAACCTTGAGACAAGTGAAGATGGCAAGCACTGGAAGAAAGTCATATCGGATGATATGTTTGACAATATAGTCAACAACCCTGTTCGGCAGACGGTTATGTTTCCGAAGCCGGTCTGGTGCCGATACCTCAAATTAGTACCGTTGCGCACCAATTCCCAGACATACGGAATTTCGGAGTTTGATGCGATAAGATAGTTTATTATTAATCCAATTATTTTAGGAAATGTTATTGAAACATAACTGTTTAGGCGGTATGATGAAATGCCTTGCGGTATTCTGCCTGTGTGTGGCAGGGTTCGCCTTTTCGACCGCTGGAGGATATGCTCAGAACATTACTGTCACCCCATCTTCACATAAAGCCGGTAAGGCTTCTCTCGGGACGATCGATTTTAGCAACACTACAAGGTGTGACAACGAGACTGATTACATGCAAGCTGACGTAAGCAAGTATATCCAGTGGAAGAAAGACGAGTACAACGAATTTAGGTAAAGACTAATAAATAATCCCCTCATATATCCAATCTCTCCAGGCTGTTATTCGCGGCTTGGAGTTTTTTTGTCTGTAATTCTGTGGTTAGAAAATGTTTAGAAATTATTTAAATTACGCCCATATCCCTAATCAGGATAACTTGCTCCTTGTATATCTACATTGTGGAGGTTGGGCATCTAATCTTCCGGTTATACCTTGATCTTCCAATTATAAGAAACTGCTTTGAAATGATTCCCGAATTTTAATAGAAGGATTATTCGAGGCGGCCTCTACTTTGGAAGAAGGAGGCATTTCAAAACAGCTTCTAAGGGTTTTCAGATTCAAAAACGCTATATTTGCAAGGCGATCTGATGGTGAGGGTGATTATCCTGCATGAGGACGGCTGGACTGTGTGCGGATATCACCGTTAGACGATAAGATAAATCAGTAAATAAGCTTCTATATGGAAGACAGTAAGATAGTTATAATCCCGACGTACAACGAGAAGGAAAATATTGAGAAGATAGTCCGTAAGGTATTTTCTCTTGAAGGGGAGTATCAGATCCTTGTCATCGATGACGGGTCTCCTGACGGAACTGCAGGCATTGTCAAGTCTTTGCAGAGAGAGTTCCCGAAGCGTCTTCATATAATAGAACGCTCCGGCAAGCAGGGACTCGGCACGGCTTATATCGCAGGATTCAAGTGGGCGATAGAGAAAGGCTATGACTACATATTTGAGATGGATGCTGATTTCTCCCACAATCCTGATGACCTTGTGAGACTGTATGAGGCCTGTAAGAATGGAGCAGATCTTGCCATAGGGTCGAGATACTGTGATGGGATAAGCGTGATCAACTGGCCGATTGGAAGGATCATCATGTCTTACTATGCATCAGTCTATGTGAGGACCGTGCTTGGAATGCATGTATATGACTGTACAGCAGGATTCAAATGCTATAGGCGCAGAGTTCTTGAGACAATAGACCTCGACAAGATACATATGAAGGGGTACGGCTTTCAGATAGAGATGAAATACACTACGATGAAACTCGGATTCAAGATAGTGGAGGTGCCCATCATCTTTGTCAACCGTAAGGCTGGTACCTCCAAGATGAGCGGAGGAATCTTCGGTGAGGCCTTTTGGGGAGTGTTGAAGCTTAAGATGAGAAAGATATCACCTCGCAGCTCCAATATTTTACCCTCAGGAAAGGGAAGATAGGTGTTAGATTTGGATATGGGTAGAAAGTATTTTATCGAGAATGCCACGATAGTGACCGGCAAGGCTGCTTTTCGTGGCAATATTTATATCTCCGAAGGTATAATATCGGAGATCTGGAAGACAGAAGGAGAGGAGGCCGAGCAAAAGCTCCAAGACTATAAAGTATTTAGATCTAAGGAGATAGATACTTCTTCTGATACCATTACAATTGATGCTTCAGGTAAACTCCTGATGGCTGGAGGAATAGACGCCCATGTGCATTTCCGCGAACCTGGCATGACTGCAAAGGCTGACCTTCATTCGGAGTCACGTGCTGCAGTAATAGGCGGCGTTACCTCATTTATAGATATGCCAAATACTGTCCCACCGGCTACAAGCCTTGAGAGAATAGAGGACAAATGCCACTTGGCGGCAGGCTCTATCGCCAATTTTGGATTCCATATTGGTGCTGACAATACCAACCCGGCTCTTCTGGAAGAGTATCTTAAACAAGGCAGCGGCGACAGGTTTGCCGGCATTAAAGTTTTCATGGGTTCTTCGACAGGAAATATGCTCGTGGACAGGGGACAGGCTCTTGAGAAACTATTCTCTATACAGGGAGCAAGAATCCTCATACACAGCGAAGACGAACAGATTATCCGTGCAAATATAGCCGAAGCGAAGTCCAGGTACGGGGAGAATATCCCCATGAGGATGCACCCCTTGATAAGAAGCCGTCAAGCCTGCATAAGGAGCACAGCCAAGGCCTTGGAGATGGCAATGCGTCTCGGTACCCGCCTGCATGTGCTCCATGTGACGACTGCTGAGGAGATAGAGATGATCCATACCGCAAAAGGATACAATCCGGAGATTACGGCCGAGACCTCGGCCAATTACCTGTGGTTCTGTGACGAGGACTATGACCGTCTCGGTCCCCTTGTCAAATGCAATCCTGCCATAAAGTCACCTTCAGACAGGGAGGCTCTGAGAAAAGCCCTTAAGGACGGTATCATAGATACCATAGGCTCGGATCATGCACCTCATCTCAGGTCAGAGAAAGACCGCCCTTATCTCTCATGTCCCTCGGGTATGCCTTCGATAGAGCAGACACTTGCGGTACTTCTGACAGTATGCCGGCAGGAAAATATTCCATACACGAGGCTATCTTCCGTATTTTCCGAGCGCGCAGCAGAGATGTTCGGTATCCGAGATCGAGGCCATGTAGCAAAAGGGAAGGCCGCTGACATAGTCATCATAGATCCTGAGCAGGAGTGTACGGTAGGGAAGACTGACAAGGGCTGCGGAAGGATAGATTATAAGTGTGGCTGGTCTCCATATGAAGGCGAGACCCTTAGGGGCAATGTGGAAGACGTGTTTGTAGGGGGCGTACAGGTAGTAAGCAAGGGCTTACCTCTCTTCGGCAACGACATTTGCGCTTCCGGCCGAAGGCTTGTGTTTAGCAAATAAAGGCCGCTTTGCAGCGTGTTGCGAGAGAAAGACCCCAATGCATGAGAACAGAATCCCTGTCCACTGCAGCTTTGTAAGGTATTCGTGTCCCAATATCCATCCGGCAATTGCCGTAAACACCGGTATCGTAGCTAAGAAGATGCTTGATTTTGCGACTCCAAGCATCTTGATCGTATTGGCCCATAGCGAGAAAGCGATGCTCGAGCAGAGAACGGCGAGGCAAAGGATCGGATTCCAGACGTCCCAGGACATGTAAATCTCGGCGTTGAAGTCTGCGAGGCCGCGGCTTGCAAACAGAGGAAACAGATAGATCGATCCGAAAAGGAACTGGTACATCACAATGACTGTCGGCTCGTATCTCGATGAGAGGCATTTGGTAAAAGTGGCATGTCCAACTTCAGCAAGTACAGCAATAAGCAGAAGTGCCATGCCTAACCAGAAAGCTGAGCCTACTGTGCCTGCACAAAGTGTTACCATTATAATCCCACCTATGCATATAAGAATCCCCGCCATATTGAGCAGTGATATCTTCTCCTTGAAAAGCATGACTCCCGCGGCCACAGAGAAGATAGGGCTTGAGGCTATGATCATTGAACTGTAAGTCGGAGACTCTGTAAATCTTATCCCGTAAGTCTCGCAGATGAAATAGATTAAAGGCTCGAACAGGGCAAGTAAAAGGAATCTCGGCAGATCATTCTTCTGGATAGCCATCTTCTTGCCGGTGAATGCATTAAGCACAAGTAAGACGATTCCGGCCAGAAGAATCCTGACAAAGACTATGTATTCCACAGGTATACCTTTGGACAGCAGCGAGTTGCTCCATATATATGACATTCCCCACAAGATGATTGAGAGTAATGAAAGTATATATGTCAAGGCTGTTATCTGGTGCTTTGCGGCAGAATTACTTCTCATGGCTATTCCGGATTATACTGCAAATATAATTTTTATTAAGCAAATGGCCAAGATAAGTTTCCTTTTATAGTGATTTTTAGATTTTAACTTATAAGTTTTAAAGAAATTCGTCTTCTGTCTAAGTCTACTCCTATAACCTGCACCTTGATGTGCTGGTGGAGCTTGAGAGGGATCTTGCCTTTGTTGCCTTCTCCCATCTTGGATATGTGTATGAGACCGTTCTCGTGTATGCCTATGTCGACAAAGGCTCCGAAATCGGTAATATTTGTCACAATTCCAGGTATCTCCATTCCTTCAGACAGGTCCTCTATGTCATGGATGTCTTCTGCAAATGAAAATTCTGTCGCGCTTTCCCTTGGATCACGTCCAGGTTTTGCAAGTTCCTTGAGGATATCACGTACGGTAGGAAGTCCGAAATCCTCTTCAATATATTTCTCAGGGTCAATCTTTGCACAGAGGGTGGCATTGCCTGCCAGTGACGATGCAGGGATACCGAGGTCCGTTGCCATTCGGTCTACTATATGATATGACTCAGGATGAACGGCCGAATTGTCCAATGGATTGCTGCCTCCGCGTATGCGAAGGAATCCGGCAGCCTGCTCGAAGGCCTTTGCCCCGAGTCTTGGAACTTTGAGCAGCTCCTGCCTTGAATGGAAGCCTCCATTGTCGGTGCGGTATTTGATTATAGCACCTGCAAGTGACGGCCCGATACCGGATACGTAAGCAAGAAGATAGGGACTTGCTGTGTTGAGGTCTACGCCAACGCTGTTGACGCATATTGTCACAGTATTGTCAAGTTTCTCCTTTAGAAGAGTCTGGTCAACGTCGTACTGGTACTGGCCTACTCCAATGGACTTTGGATCTATCTTCACAAGCTCTGACAGAGGGTCCATAAGCCTTCTCCCGATTGATACTGCACCTCTTACCGTGACGTCTTCGTCCGGGAACTCCTGCCTTGCCACTTCCGAAGCCGAGTATATCGAGGCGCCACTTTCACTTACCATATATACCTTACAGTTCTCCGGAAGGTGAATTCTCTTGACGAAATCTTCTGTCTCACGGCTTGCTGTCCCGTTGCCGATGGCGATTGCTTCGATTGAAAATTCATCGATCATGCGGCTCAGGGCCGATATTGCTTTGATTTTCTGGTTGAGGGGCGGATGTGGATAGATTATCTCATGGTGAAGTAGGGCTCCGTGCTCATCGAGACAGACTATCTTGCAGCCGTTGCGGAATCCAGGATCAATTGCCATAGTACGTTTCTGCCCGACAGGAGGGGCAAGAAGAAGCTGCCTTAGATTCTCTCCGAAAACAGAGATCGATTCCTTGTCAGCCTTTGCCTTGTACTCCTTCAAAATCTCAGTGCTTATGGATGGCTCAAGTAGACGTTTGTATGCATCATCTATGGCCGCTCTCATCTGTTTGCCTGTCTCAGGCTGGGGGTATCCAACCTGCTGGCAATAGTCATAGTAGAGCTTGTTGCCGCATTTCTCGGCATCTGCATCTATCTTTACCGAAAGCCAACCTTCTGACACTCCCCTAAGGATAGCAAGAAGGCGGTGTGAAGCCATCCGAGAGAGTGGCTCGCTGTAGTCAAAATAGGTTCTGAATTTCTGTGCGTCCTGAGAGGTGGTTCCGGCCTTGGTGACCTTGGAGGTGAGCCTTTTTGTCCTGAAGATGGTTCTGAGAGCCTCTCTTGCAATGGCGGAATCGGAGATACGCTCCGCTATGATGTCCCTTGCCCCGGAGAGTGCAGCCTCTGCATCTGGGACTTTGTCTCCTGTATATTTCGCGGCTTCCCTGTAAGGATCTCTTGTACTGTGATTGTAGATGGCGTCTGCCAGCGGTCCAAGTCCAGCTTCCTTTGCTGCCGTAGCCCTTGTCCTCCTCTTTGGCCGGAAAGGCAGGTAAAGGTCTTCCAATGCAGTAGAGCTCACGCACGATTCTATTTCTTCTCTAAGCTCAGGGGTAAGCTTGCCGAGAGACTCGATAGTGGCGAGTATAGTCTCTTTCCGTTTCTCCATCTCAGCGAAGGTATCGGTCCAATGCTGGATCTCAGCTACCTGTTCGTCGTCTAGTCCGCCCGTTCGCTCTTTTCTGTAACGGCTAATAAAAGGTATGGTCGCCCCTTCCTCAATGAGTGCAGCGCAGTTCTCCACCTGCCAGTCCTTGATGCCGAGCAGGCCTGATATGTACTGGATATACTGGTTTTTCATGTTATTTAATCTTGTGAGAGTTCCTTTAATTCATTGCGGTATGCTGAGAAGATCTTGGATTTGGATACGAATCCCATATATGTGCGGTCTTTCTTGATGACAGGTAGATTCCATGCGTCAGTAGATTCGAACTTGGCCATGACGCTGTCCATCTTCTCGTCTTCATACACGTATGCCGGAGAAGATTTCATATAGTTGTATACATGCATTGTATTGTATAGGGATGTCCTGAACATGTCGCCTCTCACGCATTCAAGCGACACATATCCCTGGAAATGATTCTTGCTGTCTACAACAGGGAAAATATTCCTTGATGACTTGGAAATGACTTGCACGAATTCGCCCAGCGTTGCATCTATCTTGACAGGACTGAAGTTGGTCTCTATAAGATCGGTAGTCTTCAGCAGGGTAAGCACTGCCTGGTCGCTGTCGTGGGTCAGCAGGTCTCCACTCTTGGCTATTCGCTTTGTGTATATGGAATATTTCTCGAAAATCCTCATCGTACCGAAGGCGATTGTTGCTGTGATGATGAGCGGTATGAAAAGTTCATAACCGCCGGAAATTTCAGCTATAAGGAAGATTGCTGTCATCGGTGCCTGCATTACTCCGGCCATAAGACCGGCCATCCCGACAAGTACGAAATTCTGCTCCGGCACTGTAAACTGTGTCCCTGCCATAGTCAAGTTAGTAACCCTTGCTAAGATAAATCCTGCAAGAGCCCCGACGAAAAGAGTAGGTCCGAAAGTACCTCCTACACCTCCTCCTGAATTGGTCAGAGTCATAGAGAATACTTTCAGCAGCAAGATCAGAGCAAAGAATACAGGTACTAGATGGGGGCTCTCAAGCATGAATGCGAGTATTGTATCCCCACGATAGGATATATCCTGGCCGTTGAGAAGGGGAGAGAGAGCATCATAGCCTTCACCGTAGAGTGGTGGGAAAAGAAATATGAGGAGTCCGAGCCCTACAGCACAGAATGCCCATTTGGTGTAGGGGCTTCTGACTTTGCTAAGCCTGTCTTCCAGCCATAGAGTAGTCCGCAGGAAATAGAGTGAACACAGGCCGCAGAAGCCGCCGAGAAGTATGTAGAACGGTACGTTCCTTATGGCAAAAGGAGTAAGCGTGCACTCAAACGGAAGAGAATCTCCGAGGAAAATGTATGAGACCATGGTGGCCGATACCGTGGAGATGAGCAGCGGCATCATGGACGTCATGGAGATATTGAAAAGCAGAATTTCCAATGTGAATAGGACTCCGGCGAGGGGTGCCTTGAATATCCCTGCCACAGCGCCTGCCGCACCACAGCCAAGCAAGATGGTTATACTTCGATATGACATCCCGAGGTATCTGGCGAAATTGGACCCTATCGCAGCACCTGTGTATACTATCGGGGCTTCAGCTCCTACAGAACCTCCAAACCCGATAGTCAGGGAACTTGTCAGTAGGGATGACCACATGTTGTGAGGTCGTATGCGCGATTCGTTACGGGATATCGCGAGCAGTACTTTTGTTACCCCGTGTCCGATGTTGTCCTTGATGACGTATTTCAGAAGCAGCATTGACAGGAGCATGCCGATCCCAGGATAGATCAGATAAAGGTAATTGTCTGCTATCCCGGAGAACCAGGATGTGAGAGCCGAATGTATGGCATGTATCAAGACCTCAAGCAGTACAGCTGCAAGGCCACTTGATATGCCTACCAAAAGCGACAGTAGGAGAAGCTTCTTCTTCTCCGACATGTCGCGCAGTATATTCCTTGCCCTTATGGCTGTTGCCTTGATCCGATGCATTTTACAAAGGTACAAAAAAACGGGCAGGCCAAGCGGCCCACCCGTAATCATATATGTTCTTGTCCTAATTATTTCGCCTCATCAGCCTTCGTCTCTGCAAGCATCTCCTTTACTGCAGCCTCAAGCTGCTTATCCTCTCCTTTGAGGACAGACGCAGGATCATTGTAGACGAGGATATCAGGCTCTACCTGATGATTCTCACTGTAATAACCCTTGTCAACGCACCACGAGCCTACTTGAGGAATGCCAAATATTATAGTAGAGTTGATCTGAGACTCCCACCATACGGCTGTCATTGTACCGGCAACAGGAGTACCTATAAGTTTGCCGATTCCGAGTGCCTGATAAGCGTAGGGGAAGCCACAAGCGTCAGAGTAGTTGTCCTCGCACACGAGAACGCAGGAAGGCTTGGTCCATTTGCTGTAAGGGTCATGGCCGATATACTGTCCGCGAGGTTTGTAATCAACGTAAACCTTGCCGCTGAGGAAGGTGACAAGGTCATCGTGAAGCCAGCCTCCTCCGTTGTGTCGGGTGTCCACGATAAGGGCATCCGTATTGCGGTACTTGCCGAGAGCTTTGGAATATACCTCACGGAAACTCGGCGAGTTCATACCCTCAACATGCACATATCCGATCTTTCCGTTTGAGAGTTCTTTTACTTTCTCCTCACGCTGGCGAACCCACCTGTTGTACAGAAGGGCATAGTCGGAATAACCAGGTTCAAGATAGAGCTCAACCTCTTTCTTTCCTCCTTTCTTCAGTGTGACGGCAGTCTTCTTGCCAGCTTTGCCAGTCAGAATGCTGTACCAGTCTTCACCCGCCTTGATCACCTTTCCTTCAATGGAATAGACAACGTCACCAGCCTTGACCTCAGGATACGCGAGCTGAAGAGGACCATCGGGTAGCACTTCCTTGATCTTGAGCCCGTCTCCCTCGTAATCTTCGTCATATATTACTCCGAGAGTGCCGAGATTGAGGCCGGACCTGTAGTAATACCTTCCTCCAGTATGTGAGGCATTCAGTTCACCGAGAATCTCTGAGAGAAGCTCCTGGAAGTCGAAATTGTTGTTGATATAAGGTAAGAACTGGCTATAATTCTGCTTGTAGTAATCCCAGTCAACTCCGTGAAGGTTCGGATCGTAGAATTTCTCCTTTACCTGTTTCCACATATGGTCGAAGATGTACTGTCTCTCGGCCATAGGCTTGAACTCATATTCTCCAGAGTAGCTTATGGACTTGGTGTCTCCGCCTGCAATGCCGATACGGGAGATGCCTCTGCCGGAAGCAATGTATATATACTTCCCATCTCGTGAAGGTATAATGCTTCCTGCTACGCCCTTCTTCAGGACAGTAACATTTCCTTCTTTCATGTCTCTGACACAGAGATCGTAGCTGCTCTCAAGCCTTACTTCATAGTAGAGTTTGGTTCCGTCCTCAGTAAGATAATGATCCCCAAGCCTGCCGGAGAAACCTGTGAGCCTTATTATCCTGTCGGCCCTATTCTCAAGGTCGAGCTTTAGTTTCTCAGGCTTCTTCTTGTCGGTGCTGTCCTTCTTGTCTTTCTTCTCCTCCTCTTTCTTGTCAGAGCCGTCGAGAAGCTTCGCAATCTCAGCATCTTCCTTGTCGCGGAGGAATTTTGTCATAGTCTCTCCGTCGAAGAACATGATGTACACGTCACCTTCTGCGCCCCAACTTCCGTGGCTTCTGTAACCGTCTTTGTCGGACTCCCATGTCATGGCCTTTCCTCCAAGAGCCCATCTGAAAGCGGAGTCTGAGTATCCGCTTAAGGTAAGATCTGTAATCTCCTTAGTGTCGATGTCAATGACAGCTATATCCTCATTGTTCCAACCACCATTGGCTTGATAAGTCGTGAGAAGATAATGGCTGTCCGGACTCCACTCAAAAGAGAGATCGCCATCTATATAGGAGTAATTCGCTCCTTTGAGAAGGGAAATGGTCTTACCACCCTTTGTGGGTTTGATAACAAGCTCTGTTCTGTCCCTTAGGTATGCTACATATTTCCCGTCAGGGGATACCGAAGGCTGGAAACATGTCTCGCCCTCGTCGGAGAAAAGCTCTTCCTTGAACTCTGTGGCATAGGTGAAATATTTGTCATCCTTGTTGACCAGGGAAGTGCGCCATATACCCCAATTGCCGTCTCTCTCAGCAGAGTAGTAGAGAGTGCGCCCGTCTTCAGAGAAACTTACATTTCTCTCTTGTGTCGCAGTATTTGTGATACGCTTTGTGGTCTTGTAATCGGCTGAAGTGACGAATACCTCGCCTCTTATGATGAGGGCAAGTTCCTTTCCATCAGGGGAAATATCGATAGCATTCGCTCCTCCGTTGAGGATATATTTCTCGATGTCCTTCTCTTTCTGGTCAGAGAAAATAGAGATCTCCACTTTCTCAGGCTCTCCACCTTCCTTAAGAGTGTAAAGATCACCGTTGTAGGAAAATGCTATAGTGCCGTTGTCTGATACTGAAATGTACCTGACAGGGTTTTTGGTCTCGAAAGTAAGCTGCTTTACTTCTGAAGGCGAGGATACCGAACTCTTGTATATGTTCATGGCCTTGCCGTCACGCTCGCTCAAGTAGTAGAAAGTATCTCCGTCAGAGGCAAATACCGGATTCCGGTCTTCCCCGATATAATCTGAAAGTTTGGTGAATGTGCCTTCTGCGCTGATTCTAAGCTTCGAGCTGCCACTGATCGGCTTGTATGCCCAGATATCCTTGGTGACTGCCGAAGTGTGGTGCTTCCTCATAGGATCCTCGTAGCCTTTCCAATCCTCATAGATTATCGTGCCGTCTTTGGCAAAACTTATTGCCGAGATAGGCAGTGAAGTGATCCTCTCCGGACGCCTTCCATCGAGATCAGTGAAATACAGTTGGGCTTCTCCTGGAAATCCGTCAAAATCGGTATCCAGCTCAATATTGGCGGAGAAGATGACCTTGCCGTCGGGAAGTACTGCTCTCAATGTCTCATTGCCTGGGTGGAAGGTAAGTCTCTTTGGAGTACCGCCTTCTGCCGTAGTCACAAAGATGTCCTTGCTTCCTTCCCTGTAAGATGTGAAAACTATGCTCTTGCTGTCAGCGGTCCATATAGGCTCCGAATCATAGGACTCATTTGTAGTTATCTGTAAAGCCCGGCCTCCGGTGGCTGGTACTACAAAGATGTCACCCTTGTAGCTGAATGCAATCTTGCTTCCGTCAGGGGAAATATCATTCTTCCTAATCCATTTGGGGGTCTCCTGAGCAAATGCCACCCCATATGCTATAAGGGCAGCGGTTGCGATTGTAATGATTCTCTTCATTCTATAGTATTTGTAAGTTCATGCAAATCTATCAGCAAATATAATCTTTTATTATGGCATACAAAAAAAGGACAGCGCAAGATCTCTCTTGTACTGTCCTTATGCTTGTGCTTGTCTATTGAAGCGGCTTGAAGAATTAAACTGCTTCCAAATCAAGCGTTATTATGTTCTAAATTAGGTATTATCATACCCTTTGAACTACATCATGCCGCCATCTGGCATTGCAGGAGCTGCAGGAGTCGGTTCCGGTATGTCTACGATACCGCACTCTGTAGTCAGGAACATGCCTGCTACTGATGCTGCATTCTCAAGAGCTACACGGCTTACCTTGGTAGGATCAATGACACCGGCCTCGAACATGTTGACATATTCGTCAGTGCGGGCATTGTAACCGAAGTCGCCTTTGCCTTCACGGATCTTCTGTATGATAACGCTGCCGTCTACACCTGCATTGTGCGCTATCTGACGAAGAGGCTCCTCAATTGCGCGTGAGATAATGTGTATACCAGTGGTCTCATCTTCATTTTCACCCTTGAGGTTCTTGAGAGCCTCAGCTGCGCGGATGTAAGCTACACCACCGCCAGGAAGGTAACCCTCCTCAACTGCTGCACGTGTGGCGTTGAGGGCATCCTCTACACGGTCTTTCTTCTCTTTCATCTCAACCTCGGTCTTTGCGCCTACATAAAGGACTGCAACACCACCAGCGAGCTTTCCGAGACGTTCCTGAAGTTTCTCCTTGTCATAGTCAGAAGTAGTCGTAGAGATCTGCTTGCGGATAAGCTCAACGCGCTCTGCAATGTCATCCTTATTGCCTGCACCGCCTACGATTGTAGTATTCTCCTTGCTGATAGTGACTTTCTCCGCCTTACCAAGCATCTCAGGAGTAGTGTTCTCAAGAGTGAATCCTCTCTCCTCGGAGATAAGGGTTGCACCTGTAAGAGTTGCTATATCCTGAAGCATCTCCTTGCGGCGGTCTCCAAATCCAGGAGCCTTTACAGCGGCTACCTTGATTGTGCCACGAAGCCTGTTGACAACAAGTGTTGTAAGAGCCTCACCGTCAACATCCTCAGCTATGATGAATAGTGACTTGCCGTCTCTTGCTATCGGCTCAAGAATAGGAAGAAGGTCTTTCATTGAGGATATCTTCTTATCTGTGATGAGGATAAGAGGATTGTCAAGACGAGCCTCCATCTTGTCTGAATCAGTCATGAAGTAAGGAGAGATATATCCTCTGTCGAACTGCATTCCCTCGACAACCTTAACCTCTGTCTCGGTACCTTTTGCCTCTTCAACAGTGATGACACCGTCCTTCTTTACCTTTGACATTGCGTCAGCGATAAGTTTTCCGATAGTTGCATCGTTATTTGCGGATACTGTGCCGACCTGCTCTATCTTGGAGTAGTCATCACCGACCTGCTGACTCTGCTCCTTGAGGTTGGCTACAACTGCACTGACAGCCTTGTCAATACCTTTCTTAAGATCCATCGGGCTTGCGCCAGCGGTAACATTCTTAAGACCTACATTGATGATGGCTTGTGCAAGTACGGTAGCGGTTGTTGTACCGTCACCGGCCTGCTCATTGGTCTTGGAAGCGACTTCCTTGACCATCTGTGCGCCCATGTTGGCGAATTTGTCCTTAAGCTCAACCTCTTTAGCTACAGTGACACCGTCCTTTGTTACCTGAGGTGCACCGAACTTCTTGTCAATGACAACGTTGCGTCCTTTCGGACCCAAGGTGACCTTCACTGCATCTGCAAGTGCGTCTGCCCCTTCCTTCATCTTGGAACGGACCTCTGTATCGAATCTGATATCTTTTGCCATAATTGTATCTCCTTATAAATTATAATATTGCCAAAATGTCTGACTGACGGACGATAAGATATTTCTTATCTTCCACGGTCACTTCAGTTCCCGCGTATTTGCCATAGAGAACATCGTCACCGACCTTTACCTCCATCGGCTCATCTTTCTTGCCGGGGCCACAGGCAATTACTTTGCCCTGCTGCGGTTTCTCTTTTGCTGTGTCGGGGATATAAAGCCCTGCAGCTGTCTTTGTCTCAGCTTCTTTGGGTTCTATGACCACTCTGTCTGCTAATGGTTTGATCATGATTTATACGTTATTAATATATATTCGTTAAAAATTTATATCGGCCTCTTCGGGAATGTTACCCTACTGAAGCCGTGACATTTTTATTCAATAGACGTGCCATCTCATATTTGTGACAAATTGTCATGCCTGTATTTCCAGCAAGGCGAGAGTGTGGCGTTTTGTAGCATATCCTGCCAGTTTTTTTATTTCCGCGTCAAATGAACTAAATTTGTCGTGATGCAGTGTTGGCCATCATTGCCCCTTCCGAAGTCGTATTATTCGGAGGCTGTGGCTTCTGACGGCAATGGCGCTGCGATATTACTAAGATTATGGCAGAAAAGAAATTATATCCGTTGAAGTTTGTCCCGTTGGCGGCAAGAACCGAGTGGGGCGGAGACCGCTTCATAAATGTCTTTGGCAAATCTTATACAGAAAAAATACGTACTACCTCCTCTACAGGCAAACCTTCATATAAGGAAGTTCCGCTGACAATAGATGACCGTCTCGGAGTAAGTTATGAGATTGCCGATCTCGGTGACAAAGACTCGGCAGTTGCAGACGGTTGGCTTAAGGACTGTACCATGAGCGAGATTATGGAGACATATCTGGAGAATATGGTAGGGGAGTATAGCTATTCCTGTTACGGAAGGCAGTTCCCGCTTATGGTGAGGCTGCTTGATGTGGAAGGACGGACGCCTCTGGTGGTATGTCCCGATGATGAGATCGCCAGACAGCGATATGACACTCTCGGCAAGGCTAAACTCTGGTACGTGATGCATGCAGACGAGGGATCGTCTCTGTATCTTGGTCTCTCTCGGACTTTGACAGCTTCTGAATTCTATGCCAAAGCTATTGACGGGACTCTTGAAGAAGTACTTTTTAAGGTGACTCCGCACTCTGGGGAGCTCTTCCTTATTCCTCCTGGGATGGTACATGCTGCTTCTTCCGGAGTGCTGATTGCCGAGATAACTGAGTCGTCGGACCTGGATTTCAGTATATACGGCTGGGGGAAGAAAGTGACTGATAGCCATGTGTCATTTTCTTACAGCCCCGCGGGGAAAGGCGGAACAGCGGCTGTAGAAGAGCTTTCTCTTGAAGCCGCATTTGACTTCATCGATTTCAAGGGAGATGGACAGACATGCCGCTTAGGAATGCTTTCGGATCTGATGAAGTCTGCGGAGACAACCATTGTAAAGCGTAATGACCTCTCAGTATCCGCGATAGATCTGAAAACTCCACTGCATGTAAATATGGGTGATACAGACGTATTTACAATCTATGTATGTGTCTCCGGAGCGGCCGAGATAATTCCCTCTGGAGGAGAAGGAGTAAAGTTCGGGACTGGAGAATGTGTCCTTGTTCCTGCTTCTTTGGAGGACTTCTCGATAATGCCGTTGGCACATGGCTCGGCATTGCTTGAAGCCACACTTGAGCCGCATGAAGCCACAGACGGGTACATAGACCCCGAGGCTGAAGCTACCCTACCAGAGGCACAGGAAGGACAGGGAGAAGGTGCGCTTGAGAGCCTTCTCAGGGGCAAGACAAGGGAGTCTTAAGCAGAGATATTGGGATGGAACAGGATGTAAGAATAGATAAGTATCTGTGGGCTATAAGGGTCTTCAAGACTCGTAGTGAGGCAGCCGATGCCTGCAAGAATAACAGAGTCAAAGTCAATGGCTCTGACGCAAAACCGTCAAGGCTCATAAAGCCCGGAGATAAGATCGAGGTGCGGAAGGCTGCTGTACACTTTACTTATAGGGTAAAAGCCATGCTTGGTAGCAGGGTAGGGGCGGCTCTTGTACCAGAGTATGCTGAAGATCTTACTCCACAGTCGGAGAAAGATAAACTTGTTTCTCCGGTTGAGACTTTCTTCGTTACACGAGACCGTGGTACGGGACGTCCCACAAAGAAAGACCGGCGTGTTATGAATGTCATGATGTTAGAGCTGTTGGATGATGAGAGCTCGGACTTTGATGACGATGACGAGGACGATGACGAGGAGTAGTGCTACTCTCGGCTGTATTTTCTCGCCTGATCGGCTATCAGCTGCGCATCGTCAAAATAGTCGATCTTCATGGCTTTGCGGACTTCAGACATGGTCTTCGACGCCGTCTCGCGAGCAGATTCCGTACCTTTTCTCAGAATCTCGAATACGGCTGGGATATCTTTCTCGAACTCATGCCTTCTCTCCCTTATGGGCGCGAGGGTCTTCTCCAATACCGCATACAGGAGTTTCTTTACCTTCACATCACCGAGTCCGCCTCTCCGGTAGTGGTCTTTCATCTCATCGAGGCTTGAATAATCAGGGGCAAATTCTGCAAAATCCTCCTTTGTCGAGAAGGCATCAAGATAGGTAAATACCGTATTTCCTTCTACCTTCCCGGGATCGCTTACCTTGAGATGATCAGGGTCGGTGAACATCCCCATTACCTTCTTGCGTACCTCTTCCGGGGTGTCTGACAAGTAGATGCAGTTGCCGAGAGATTTGCTCATCTTGGCTTTCCCGTCAGTTCCTGGCAGCCTAAGACATACGCTATTCTCTGGCAGGAGTATCTCTGGCTCTACAAGTACGTCTCCATATATGCTGTTGAATTTGCGCACTATCTCACGAGTCTGCTCTATCATCGGTTCTTGATCTTCACCGGCAGGAACTATTGTGCCTTTGAAAGCTGTGATGTCGGCAGCCTGGCTTATTGGGTAGCAGAAGAATCCTACAGGCAAGGTCTTTTCGAAATCCCTCATCTGGATCTCAGCCTTGACCGTTGGGTTGCGCTGCAGGCGTGAGACAGTAACAAGGTTCATGTAGTAGAAAGTCAGCTCCGCAAGTTCGGGTATCATGGACTGTATGAACAGCGTACATTTGCCTGGGTCGATACCGCAAGAGAGATAGTCCAAGGCAACTTCGATGATATTCTGCCTGATTTTCTCAGGATTGTCCGCATTGTCGGTGAGAGCCTGTGCATCCGCGATGAATACGAACATCTTGTCATAGTCGCCTGCGTTCTGTAGCTCGACCCTTCTCTTGAGCGAGCCTACATAGTGCCCCAAGTGGAGTCTCCCGGTAGGCCTGTCGCCTGTAAGTATAACTTTCTGCATGTTGTCAATCTTGTGAGTGTGGATAATGGCTTTCCTTATATAAAAAAGGATAACTTACGATGCCTAATCGAAGTTATCCCCGTGTTGTCCAATAAGTTGTGCCCAAAGCCGGGCTCGAACCGGCACGTCTTTTGAGGGACATTGGATTTTGAGTCCAACGCGTCTACCAATTCCGCCATTCGGGCAAATGAATCCTTACAAAGTTATAACGAAAAATATTTCCTTGCAAAATTATTTTTCCCTGTCATGCCATTTGCCGATTTGGGCGCGACGGAACTCCTCTTCTCCAATAAACAGACGTGCTACCTTTTCAGTAGAGAGAATCTCACGCAGCTTAGGTGCGAATTTCAGCTCTGCCTCCCGAGACTCGCTGACGGCTTTGAGGTAGTTGTCGAGCAATGTAGAGATCTCATGCTCAGGACGTCCGGCATCAAGGCTCTCTTTGAGGGCATTGTAGCTCTTTATCATCTTGCCGAATGCCATTCTCCGCTCTTTCTCAAGGCTGTTGTAGACGGGCCAGAATTTCTCGGCCTCAGAAGGCGTAAGATCCATTGCCGAAGTGAGATATGCTATCTTCTCGGCCTGCATCCTCTCTCCCCACTGGTCGTTGCACAGACTGCTACCTTCCGATGTCCCTGAAGCTAAGGCTAACAGGAATACCGTAACTATAGTTGCAAGTTTATTTCTCGTTCTCATAATATTCTATCTGTTCTATGCTTATATTGTTGTCTATAAGATATGTCTCAATATCATCTTCACTAGAGGCCTCGGACGATGTATATTCCTCCTCCGTAGGAAGATATGGATAGCCTAAAGGAATGATATCTGCGTACTGCATCTCCTCATATTCATTGAGTAAGGGGCTTGTTGTCATTCGGAGAAGGATAGTACCTATGCCAGCGATAAGAGCGAACCCAGCCACGAGTCCAATGTATGGTGTGAGCCTACGTATATTGTTCTTTTCCGGCATGAATGCCCAGATCTTTTTCTTTTTCTGAGATTCATTCGGAATGCTCATAAGCCTCTTCTCTAGTCCATCGAAATACCCTTCGGGCACTTCATGGATTCTGTGGTATCTAACATTTCCTTTCATCGTCACTTTATTTTGAGGTATCCATGCATCTGTTGTATTACCCTACTCGCAGAAGTGCAGGAGTTTGCCGTTGCTCGTGTGCTGTCAACTTTATCTTGCGCTTTATGCCATGGACATTTTCTGCCTGTTTCGTCAGACTTCTGCTCAGTCATATATCTCGGCTACCCTCTTCAAAAAGTCATAGAAACATCCAAGAAAAATTCTCATAAAATCTATAATGAAATAAATTTAAATAAATTCTATTTTTAGACACTTTCTGTAAGTAAATGTATATTTAGGAGGCATTCTTTTTTTACGATATTTTAGCAAAACCGCAAAAAAATCAGAATTTCCTCTTTATCTCATCTCTGATCTTCTGGCTTGCGACATGAAAAGAGGCTTTAAGCGAGCCGATTGCTGTGCCGGTTATTCTTGATATCTGCTCATACGACAGCTCTTCGAAGTATCTTAATGAGAAAACGAGCCGCTGTTTCGGTGGAAGTTTCTGCATGGCAGCCATGACTGCCGTCTCAATGTCCTGTGCACTCGCCTCAGGAGTCCCGCTCCGCGCATCTTGTCTGACGTCTGATGAGGTGCTGACAAGCCTAAAAGCATCGCGTACCCGTTTTTTCCGTAGAAAATTAAGGGACTCATTGGTCGCGATTCTGTAAATCCAAGTGAACAGGCCTGATTCTTCCCGGAAGGAAGGCAGGAAATTCCAAATCTTTATGAAAATGTCCTGTACAAGATCGTCCGCATCCTCGTGTGTTCCCACAAGGTTGCGGACGTTCCAATAGATCCTTTCGCTGTATGCCTTGACAAGGAGAGAGAATGCTTGCTCTCTCTGCCCTGAGCGGTACAGTCCGAGTATTTCCGAATCGCTTGCCAATCTGCTTATTTTCTTTCGACCGCGCGCTTTGCAGCCTCTGCTATATGGATGGCGTCAAGCCCGTATGCCTTGAGAAGCTCTGACGGGGTTCCAGACTGTCCGAACCGATCTCCTCCGTTGATAAATTCCACAGGTACAGGTGCCTTTGCTGCCAATACTCCGGCGATCAGCTCACCGAGTCCTCCTGCCATATTGTGCTCTTCAGATACTACGGCAGCACCGGTCTTGAGTATTGAGCGTACAACTGCCTCTTCATCAAGCGGTTTTATGGTTGCGATGTCGATGACTTCCGCGCAGATTCCGTCTTTCTCCAATAGATCCGCTGCCTGTAGGGTCTCCCATACCATGTGGCCGGTAGCGAACAAGGTGACGTCCTTGCCTTCATTGAGCAAGTATGCTTTGCCTATCTCGAAATCCCAGTCTTCAGGGGTGAAATTAGGAACTGAAGGACGGCCGAAACGCAGATAAACAGGCCCTTCGTATTTTGCCGCGGCCAAAGTGGCTGCCTTTGTCTGGTTGTAGTCGCAAGGGTTGATAACTACCATGCCGGGCAGGGCACGCATCAGCCCTATGTCTTCCATAGTCTGGTGTGTGGCTCCGTCCTCGCCTAAAGTGAGCCCAGAGTGGGAGGCTGCTATCTTCACGTTAGTGTGGCCGTATGAGACTTCCTGACGTATCTGATCGTATACCCTTCCTGTAACAAACTCCGCGAATGAGCCTGCAAATGCAACCTTGCCGGTGATTGCAAGTCCTGCGGCCACGCCTATCATGTTGGCCTCGGCTATCCCACACTGGAAGAACCTCTCGGGAAACTTGTCTGCAAATGCATCGATCTTTACTGAACTCTTAAGGTCAGCGGCCAGTGCCACTATCCTATCATCCTTGCAGCCGGCCTCGTAAAGGCCTGCTCCGAATCCGCTTCTGGTATCCTTGCGGCCGGTATCTGTATATTTCTTCATAACGGTAATCGGTTAATAGTCACCCAATGTCTCCTCAAGCTGTGACAATGCTTCGGTACACTGCTCTTGCGAAGGAGCCTTTCCATGCCATTTGCATGTGCCTGCCATGAAGTCGATTCCGTGGCCCATCTCAGTATTGAAAAGTATCATCACCGGACGTCCGTCGCGTCCTGCCTTTGCTTCTGAGAAAGCTGCTGCAATTGCATCGAAATCGTGTCCGTCTGCTATGATAGTCCTCCAACCGAATGCTTTCCATTTGCTTTCGAGGTCTCCGAGTCCTGCCACCTCTTCTACTGTACCGTCTATCTGCTGCCTGTTCCAGTCTGTCATCGCTATGAGATTGTCGAGTCTCATGTGCGCAGCGAACATTGCGGCCTCCCAAATCTGGCCTTCCTGGCTTTCACCATCTCCACAAAGGACATAGGTGAGCTTGTCGTCTTTGTCGAGTCTCTTGCCGAGGGCTATACCAGCTGCTGCCGACAGACCCTGTCCAAGTGACCCTGATACCTGAGTGACTCCGGGAAGCCCATGATCTATGCAAGGGTGTCCCTGAAGCCTTGTGCCCAAGGCCCTGAATGTTCCAAGCTCGCTGACCGGGAAATAACCTCGTCTTGCGAGAACGGAGTAGTACACAGGGGTAAGGTGGCCGGCAGACAGGATAAATACGTCCTGTCCATGGCCTTCGCGACTCCAATGCTTGGGATCAATGTCCATTGTCTGGAAATACAGTTCGGTAAGGATGTCCGCGCTGCTAAGAGAACCGCCCGGATGTCCGGATTTGGCTCCGGTAACCATCCTTAGGATGTCTCTTCTGACCTGGGTGGCTATCTTTTTCAATTCTTCGGCTTGTGCCATGATTATGGTTGTTTATGTGAGCTTCACAAAGGTACGCAAAAATCGGATTTTTATTCTTCCTCGTCTTGCTTTTTACTTTCGGAAAGTATGCTCTGCGGGATGATCGTGCCAGGCGTTGCCGATACCCTTGTAGAGAGGCGTCCTCGTTGAGGCGGTGCGTTCAGCCCTGCATCTTCAAGCTTGCGGATGTTGCTTATGACAGAATCTCCTTTCTTCAGTGCACCCTGTCGTCCTGTGAGTTTGGTCCTTGATGCATTGTATGCGCCCACAGCCTTGTCAAGACTTTCTCCTACCTTTACATATTCTTCAAGCCAGCCGCGTAGCTGAGACATGAGGGTAGTGGCACTTGAGTATACGTTGGCTATATTTTTCTCCTGGCGGTGCTGATTCCAGCTCATCTGGATCATGTTCAAGACTATTATCAAGGTCATCTGACTGACAATGAGCACTCCGGAGTCCTTGGCCTCCTGCCAGAGTGTCGGAGCCTGCTCAAGCATTAGCCTAAATGCGCCTTCGGTAGGTATGAACATTATAGTGTAATCCACCCGTCTCATGCCTTCAGGTACATAGGAGTTGTAGTCCTTGGTCTTGAGCTCTGATATATGGCTGCGCACGCTGTCCACATGCTGCAGGGCAAATTTCTTCCTCTGCTCGGCCGTGTCAGCATTCATAAACTCGTAATATGCAGTCAGACTGAGCTTTGCGTCTATGATGACGACAGTGTTGTCAGGATAGTAGACGGTCACGTCCGGGATCATTCTGCGTCCGCTGTCGCTCTTTATCTCGTGTCCGTCCTCGTCTGTGATCACGCTCTGGGTGCGGAACTCTACGCCTTCTTCAAATCCTGCATTGGTGAGAATATCGCTTAGAAGCATTTCCCCGAAATCTCCCTGTATCTTGGAATATCCGAGAAGGGCGTTGGCGAGGTTGCGTGCCTCGTCACCGACATTTCGCGATCTGTCGTCAAGGTCCTTGATCTTCTGCTCAAGCATTGAATGCCGTGCGACGGATTCTTTCTGTGAGGTTCGTACAGTCTCGCTGAATTCAGCGAATTTCTCCTGAACAGGCTTGAGTAGTTCTTCGATTGTCTTGCCGCTTCGTTCCTTGAAATCCTCACTGTTGCGATTGCTCAGCACGGCAAATTGTTCCTTGAGAGCAGCAAGTTCCTTCTCCCTGAGATCGTGAGCGTCCTTGCGGTCTTTCTCCCGCTCTCCATTAAGGGTCTCGATCTCCCTGTCCCTCTGGGTCTTGAAATCATTGAGCTCCTTCTCGTGTCTCTCCTTAAGCTCCGCAACCTCTCTGTCCCTCTCCGCTTTAGCCTCGGACATATCCTTGTCCCTCTGCTCTTTGAGATCTGCAATGCTCTTTTCCAATCGCTCTTTCATATCAGCCAATTCCTTGCCGTGTCTGTCAGTCAACTCGGCAACATCCTTGTCTCTCTGTGCTTTTGCACTCGCTAATTCGTTGGCACGCTCTTCTTGAAGTGACTTAAGTTGCTTGTCCCTCTGCTCTTTGAGTGCTGCAACCTCTGCAGCTCTTTCTCTTGCGGCTGTATTAAGAGCATCTCTGCCACTCTTCTCTATCATCTCGCATCTGCTCTCTGATGCACTGAGTGAGGCTTCTAACCTGGCTATCTTTGTCCCAAGTCCGGATATCTCCTGCCGGCAGTCGTCAGTATCCTTTCGTGCTGCCTCGTATCTTCTGTAGAAAGAGAATGCAACAGCAATGGCAGCCAGTGCCAGCATTGCAGCGATGATGATGAGAGTCTGCTCCATTATATTATCTGTTTTGTCTTCCTATGTTCATTCTTACAGGTATTATAGCCATGACAAGCCCGATAATGGCTATGCTGATTACCGTTGCTGCTACATCTTTCCATTCGAGGATTACCGGGTAGATAGCAGAGGCAAATCCTGACGGCATCCTAATGAATCCGAAATGTCTCTGAAGCAACACAAACCCGATCCCGACAGCTATTCCTGCTACAAGGCCAATTATAGTTATCAGCCAGCCTTCTGTTATGAAAATGCCGTTGACCGTCCTATCTTTTGCCCCGAGGCTTCTCAACGTAAATATGTCTTCCTTCTTCTCGATGATAAGCATGGAAAGGCAACCGAATATACTGAAAGCCATGATAATGATTATGAAGATGAGAATCATGAATATGGCGGCTTTCTCATAACGCATCATCTTGTAGAGGGATTCGTTCTGCATGAAGCGGTCTTCTACGCGGTATCCGTCCGAGAGCCTCTCACGGAGTCCTTGGATTACAGCAGAAAGTCCTGCCGCTCCACTTTCAGGAGTGATCCTGATCTCGATGCCTGAGACTTCATCAGTGTATCCGAGTAGCTCCCTCATTTTCTCTATAGGTACGATCATCAGTCCCGAATCTATGTCTGCATTTATGGAGAAAATGCCTGAAGGATAGACTTTTACCATCTCTATGGAAGCTGCCGGGTTGACTACGGATAAGGCTCGGTCTCGTGCTGGGAAATAGATTTCTACCGGAGCTACGAATCTTGGGTTGATGCCCATCTTGTAAGCCACACCGGCCCCGATGACAGCCTGCGGAATGTCCCCTTTGTGGAGGGAGAAACTTCCGTCCTTGATATGGTCTCTTATAGGGGATTCTTCTTCGTATACCTTGTCTACGCCCTTTGCCTTCAATACTCCGCTTCTTCCTTCGTACATTATGAAGACATTTTCCTCCAATACGCTGCTCATGTTGAGTACGTCGGGGCAGGAATATGCCCAATCGAAAGCAGGGCTGTCTGGGACAAATGTCTTGCCTTTGGCGGGCTTGACCAAGATGTCCGGCTCTATATTGCCGAGAGAGTCCCTTACAAGCGAGTCGAATCCATTGTAAATTGAAAGGATGATGACAAGGGCAGCGGATCCGATAGCTATCCCTGCCGCACTGATCGCTGATATTATGTTGATTACATTGTGCGACTTGCGGGCAAATAAGTAACGGAAGGCAAATCTGAACTCAAGATTCATTTCTTGAGCAATTCGTCGATGTGTTCGGCATAGTCGAGGGTAGTGTCGAGGAAAAATGCCAACTCCGGTACTATCCTAAGCTGTTTGCCGACAACTCTCCCAAGCTCTCCGCGCAGAGCCCTCGCGTTGTCATGTATGATCGTCATTACCTCTTCAGCTTTGGAAGAAGGGAAAATGCTGACGTATACCTTGGCAAAAGAAAGGTCCGGGCTGATTCTTACCTCGGTTACAGAGACCATGGCTCCACCGAATGCGGCCATACCCTTGCTCCTGATGATCTCTGCAAGATCTTTCTGCAGCTCTTTGGCAACCTTTAGCTGCCTTGTGCTGGTGCCGTTGTGTTCCATAGCTTAGAGTATGTTGATTATGAAATAGTTCTTCTTCCCTTTCTGCACTAGAATATATTTGCCATCCATTATATCGGATTCTCCGATCTGGTGGTCTGTGGCCAGGACTTTGTCTTTGTTGATACTTACACCACCGCCTTGTACCATCTTGCGGCATTCACCCTTGGACGGGAATACTGAAGTCTTGACGGAGAGGAGCTCCACTATGTCGCATGGAAGATCTTCCTTGCGTATGTCGAAGGTCGGTACTCCGGAAAAGACGGCGAGGAATGTCCTTTCATCCAGTTTCCTGAGTTCCTCAGATGTGGAGTTGCCGAATAGCATCTTGGACGCTGCAAGGGCATTCTCATATTCTATAGCACCGTGAACAAGGGTGGTGACCTCTTTCGCAAGAAGTTTCTGAAGCGTCCTTCTGCCTGGATCCTCTGTATGTTCGGCTATGGCAGCGTCTATGTCTTCTTTGCCTAAGAGAGTGAAGATCTTTATATATCTGACAGCGTCTTCATCTGATACGTTAAGCCAGAACTGGTAGAATTCGTATGGAGAGGTCCTCTCTGGATCAAGCCAGATATTGCCTTTCTCGGTCTTGCCGAATTTCTTTCCGTCTGCTTTCCTGATTAGAGGGCAAGTAAGTGCATAGGCATCCGTCTTGCCGAGAGTCCTTCTTATAAGTTCAGTTCCTGTGGTGATGTTGCCCCACTGGTCGCTTCCACCCATCTGCAGACGACAGCCTTTGTGCTCATATAGCCACAGGAAATCGTATCCCTGCAGAAGCTGGTAGCTGAATTCTGTAAATGACATGCCCTCGCGGGATTCACTCGAGAGCCTCATCTTTACAGAATCTTTGGCCATCATGTAGTTGACCGTGATATGCTTGCCGATATCCCTTATGAAGTTCAGGAAGGAATATCCTTTCATCCAGTCATAGTTGTTGACAAGCTCGGCCCGGTTGGTGGCATCAGAGTCGAAGTCGAGGAAACGTGAAAGTTGATTCTTGATGCCGGCAATATTGTGAGCGAGAGTCTCTTCGTCAAGCAGATTGCGTTCCTGAGATTTCATGGAGGGGTCTCCAATCATGCCGGTTGCTCCGCCTACCAAGGCTATGGGTTTGTGCCCGCATTCCTGGAAATGCTTGAGTATCATGATGCTGACAAGATGGCCTATATGCAGTGAATCGGCTGTAGGATCAATGCCGACATATGCTGTTGTCGGACCTTCCATCAGTTTCTCTTCCGTGCCTGGCATGATATCCTGAATCATACCTCTCCATTTGAGTTCCTCTACAAAATTCTTCATTGTGTGTCTGTGAAAGTTAGTCGGCTGCGATACCTCTTTCAAGTGTTGAATCTTCAAGAGCGTTTCTGCTTGCGTTTTCATGAGCATACCCCACTTTTGCCAAGTTCTATGCCCGAGTGTCCCGACAGCCAGGTACAAAGTTACGACAAAACAGCTAGATTATTTAGTCGCAGTCTAAATTTATTCGGCCTCGAATTTTTAACGAACGATTGATCTTAAGAAATTTTCATAAAATCTCCTACTTCATCTCTCTCAGAATAAATCTGAAGTATTCTCCGAAAGGGGGATTGATTCTCATTTTATCAGTGTGACTGCTTCGTTGAGCGGATGCTGCGAGGAAGCGTCAATCAATGCGAAGAAGCGTCAATCAATGCGAGAAGGCCCTGATCAGAAAGCATTTGGAGAGCTTGTGCCTCACTTGTGCAAGTACCCACAATGCGGTCAAACAACTGCCAGCGGAGAGCCGATAGCAGGAAATGTTCTACCCAATAGGAAAATTTGCATTCGTTGCCATTGGATTTTGCCTCTTTTTCGTATTTCTTGGAACGCAGGTACAGCTCAAGGCCATCGGAGTTGTCGTGCCAGAGATCAACGAAAGCGTAGTTGAAGTCCCGTTTATTTCCGACTATTTCCCTTTCCATGTAATTAAAGGCATCCTCGTGTACAACCGTGATCTTTTCTTTGCAGGGAAACTGAGGAAGTAAGATCTTCTCGAATAGGCTTATTACGTCCCGATCCCGCTCTACGATTGTGACTGACCGTACCTCTGGCTTTGAAGCGGCCATGAAAGTGTAGTAGCCTAACCCAAGGCCGAATGTCACTATGTCTCCAGCCGCTATGTCAATATGTGGCTGCATGGATGCTATCTCGCTTGGTTTGACTGCCATCCATTCTCGGCCTTCCTGTTCTATAGCTGGATACGTGTATGGCTTGCGGAAATATCCGACAGGAGGTATCTCCATCAGTGAACTTTCTGTGATGAGATCATTGCATATGAAGGCTTCGTAAGGTGCGTATGTGTAGTGTGTCAGTCTCCAGCCTTTATATGTGATCTCGGGGAAATGTATGTTCTCGAAATATGGATTGGAAGTGAATGTGTCTGAGTCAAGCCGCCTTACCGAGAGCCGGAAATATTCGTTGAGGTCAGTCCCATCGTTATTTTCGTCCTTCGTCGCATCTGGCTTGTCGTTCTTCGTCGCGTCTGGCTTGTCGTCCTTCATTGCGTCTGGCTTTGCTGTATAGGCAGCGGAGTCCGTGCTTGTCTCTGAGGCTTCCGAATCTTGGTCCAAGTGACTGTTGTGAGCATAACCTGTCTCCTGTGTGTCGTTGCTTGATGGGGCAATGCCGCACAATCCAGCCATAAGTGCTGCATACATAGCCTCTTCAGGAAGAATTCCTTCAGGATCAGCCTCTCGGATTAGGTCGGATGTGATAGCCCTCGGACTGTTGTCTATATACTCCGATATCGCCCAAGCGGCATTGTTGTTGGCCTCCCGCAGAAGCACCAATCTGTCTTTCCAATTCTGTCTCATATATTTAGGCCGATTCTCTTTTTTATGTAATGCTTTCATTTCCAGTGTCTTTTCATAGGCAGATGTCAGTTGTCGCTGAAAGGGCAACTTCTTATAAGCAAAGATTCGGACTTGCATTTCCACAAGTGCAAATATAGCTGCTGAAAATTGTTATTCGTAAATTAATGAACCCAATCATTAGGCTTTCTGCCTTTATTTATGTCAGGGCGCGAGAATGTTCCGAAATTCTATGTTATATAGAATAAGAAGTTCCTCCATAAGGATACTGTTGTTTTTCTATAGAATCTCTACTGGGGCCTGATTTTTGCTCCAAATTAAAGGCTTCTTTATGATGTCCTTTGTGATCCCTTATGGTGTCCTTTGTGATCCCGTACGTTTACGGCTGGAAGCTTTGGGATACTGTATGCTCGCTGTTTTTATAGATAGTCGTATAGTGATGGTATTTGCAGCCAAGGCAAGGGAAATCAAGTGAAACAAGAAGGTTAGTAATAGTGTTATTATGGTAAATGCGGTAATAGATGCCATACTCTCGAGGCGGAGCATAAGGCAGTATTCAGACAAGTCAGTAAGTGACAAGGACCTGAAGACGGTGCTGGAAGCAGGTATATATGCACCCACGGCCATGAATCTTCAAGATCCTCTGATAGTAGCCGTCACAAGGCCCGATATACGCAGTCGTCTGTCAGATCTCAATGCTTTGATTCTTGGCACAAAGAGCGATCCTTATTACGGAGCGCCTGTAATCGTGCTCGTGTTCATACCTAATCCTTCTTCCAATCCCAACTCCATACAGGATGGAAGTCTGGTTCTTGGCAATATGATGCTTGCTGCCCATGCCCTCGGACTTGCTTCTTGCTGGATCAACAGGGTGAAAGAAATGTTCTTGACCCCGGACGGTGAAAGGCTAAAAAGAGAGCTCGGGATTCCTACCGAATATGTCGGACTTGGTTCTTTAGCACTCGGATATGCGGAAGGCCCTGAGCCGGAGCCAAAGTCAAGAAAGAAGAATTATTATACAATAATTCGCTAGATGGGAGAGGCAGAAGAGATATTGCAGCACCATGGAGTACGTCCTACGGCAGTACGCCTTATGATTTACAGGACTATGCTCGGATTTGAGAATACATTCAGTCTTGCTGATATTGAGGATACTCTCGATACTGTGGACAAGTCAACGATTTTTAGGACACTGACTTTGTTTGCGGAGCATCATCTGCTTCATGAGATAGAGGATGGGAGTGGAGCTAAGAAATATTGCGTATGCCGTCATGGTGAATCATGTGGCCCAGAGGAGATGCATTGTCATTTCTACTGCGAGTCCTGTCACAAGACATTCTGTCTTGACCATACCCATATTCCAGCAGTGAAATACCCTGAAGGATACGAATTGCATTCCATTGAGTATCTTATGAAAGGGATCTGTCCGGAATGCCAGCGCACATTGAAAGGCGAGTATAAAGTGAGGCCAACGCACGAGTGTTGAACCCTTCCCCTGCTTGACTGTAGGCGGCTATGCCCATGACAATTCTGTAAGTGATTTTTCTTCAGGTGGACAAAATGTCATTCTTTCTGATTCGGAATACCATTTGCCATAATATTTAGATGCCGGCCATAAGTCCGGTGATTTGTTATGGAAAATATTTTAGAAAGACTGACCGTCAAAGCCGCAAGGGTCATAAAAAACTGGTGGCTGTTTCTCGTGTGCGGTATATTGTCGCTGCTTGCCGGTATAGCAGTACTTGCTGACCCGATAGAGTCGTATCTAACTTTCAGCCTTGTGCTTGGAGCAGTGATGGCCGCTACCGGAATAGTTGAGATTGTGGCGGCATGTACAAGCCGCAACTATTTCATGACAAGAGGATGGAATATAGCCGGAGGCGTGCTTGATCTGCTAATAGGCATGTTCCTTATGTGTAGTCCTCGCATCGAACTTGTGGCTCTTCCCGTATTTGCAGGAATGTGGATTATGTATCACGGGTTTATGTATATTGCTTTGGCATCAGATATGGCTTCGTTCAAAGTAAGAGGCTATGGTTGGATGATAGCCTCGGCAGTGCTTCTTATCATACTCTCTATACTGATGCTCTTCGACCCGTTGTCATTCGGTGCAGCCGCAGTGGTATGGCTTATAGCATTCTCAATGCTTCTGCTTGGAATAGTGCTCATAATGATAGCTTTCCGGTTGCACTACATCCACAAGGAGATCAAGGCAGCTGAGTCTGACAAGCAATAATATCTGCAACTCGGTTGCGTGAGTGATTGTCTAATTTTGCAATGTCCTTGAGTTCATAAGAGCTTAGGATATTGCTATGGATAGAGAACAGAAACTTATATTGATACGTGTGACAGTAAGCGGAGTCCTGCTTGCTGTCTCTTATTTTGTTCCGACAGGCGGAATTGCAAGGATTGCTATCCTTCTCGCAGCATACGTGATTGTCGGTGGAGATATTATCTGTAATGCCATCCGCAACTTGATGCATGGTAAGCCTTTTGACGAAAATCTGCTTATGGTGGTCGCCACCCTCGGTGCTTTTGCTACAGGTGAATATCCGGAGGCGGTGGCTGTGATGCTTTTCTACCAGATAGGGGAGACGCTTCAGGATATGGCAGTTGACAAGAGCAAGGCTTCGATCTCATCCCTTATGGATATAAGGCCTGATTTTGCCAATATTGTATCAGCAACTGGAGGTGTGCACAAAGTATCCCCCGATAAAGTGCCGTCAGGTTCGGTCATTGAGGTGCTACCTGGAGAGAAGATTCCACTTGATGGCTCAGTGATATCCGGTTCATCATCTCTTGATATGGCAGCTCTCACTGGAGAAAGCCTGCCAAAGGAAGTGAATGAAGGAGATTTGGTGCTTAGTGGTTCGGTCAATATGACAGGGCTTCTTAAAGTCCGTACTTCCGGAGTATACGGTGAGTCTACGGTAGCTAGGATCCTCAATCTTGTGGAAAATGCCGATACCGGCAAAGCCAAGACGGAGAAATTCATAACCAAGTTCGCCAGGTATTATACCCCAGCAGTAGTCGGTGCTGCTGCCCTTCTTGCCATCATTCCACCTCTTCTTGCCGGAGGAGAGTGGAACGAATGGCTTCACAGAGCATTGATATTTCTTGTTATCTCTTGTCCGTGTGCACTTGTCGTCTCAATACCTCTTACTTTCTTTGCAGGGATAGGTGGAGCTTCCCGTTGCGGTATTCTTATCAAAGGATCGGACTACCTTGAGACCCTTTCGAAGCTTAAGACAGTAGTTTTCGACAAGACTGGGACATTGACAAAAGGAAACTTTGCCGTATCCAGGACTGTGCCGTCTGGGAACTGTACCTCCGACAGCCTTCTCAAGACGGCCGCTCTTGCCGAAGTGTATTCCGACCATCCTGTAGCCGTTTCTTTGCGTAAAGCCGTTTCTGGAGTTCTCGACAAAGATTCAGTGACAGAAGTAGAAAATTTTGCCGGTGAAGGAGTCCGTGCGCTTGTGAAAGGCCGTATTGTATATGTTGGTAATGAACGTCTTATGTTGAGAGCAGGCGTGGCTTGTACCAAGTCTGATGATGCCGGGACAATAGTGTATGTAGCAGAAGACGGACATTATCTCGGATATATAGTAATAAGTGATACTGTCAAGCCTGAATCGGCTTCTGCCGTGAAGATGCTTCATGAATGCGGAATAGACAAGACTGTGATGCTTACCGGAGACAGAAGCCAAGTCGCAAATTTGGTAGCCCATGAAGTAGGTATAGATGAAGTACATGCAGGACTTCTTCCTGCAGACAAGGTTGCCCGTGTCGAGCATATGATAGCTTCAGAACCGTCTGGGTACAAGCTTGCATTTGTCGGGGACGGAATAAATGATGCTCCAGTATTGAAGCTTTCTGATGTGGGTATAGCCATGGGTGGTATCGGAAGCGATGCGGCAATCGAGGCTGCAGATGTCGTTCTTATGGACGACAATCCCGAGAAAGTAGCCACCGCAATATCGATTTCTTCCAAGACAATGAAGATAGTATGGCAGAATATAATCTTCGCTCTCGGTATCAAGTTGTTGTTCCTGCTTCTCGCCTCATTAGGCCTTGCGAATATGTGGGAGGCTGTCTTTGCTGATGTAGGAGTTACACTCCTTGCCGTCCTTAATGCACTTCGTGCCATGCGGACAAGGATATAAAAAAACGGACACTGAAATCTCAATGTCCGTTATAGTAGCGGGGGAAGGACTCGAACCTCCGGCCTCCGGGTTATGAGCCCGACG
>DJOF01000018.1:83414-151211 GCA_002439585.1 Bacteroidales bacterium UBA6445
GACGAGCTACCAACTGCTCTACCCCGCGATGTTTGTTCTGCAAATATACGGCTTTTTGCTCAAATTGCAAATTAAATCACGTAAATCACGTAAATTTTATGAGAATTGTGACACTTCCTTTAGGCCATGAATTCTATGTAAGGAGGCCATGAATTCTATGTAAGTAGGCCATGAATTCTATGTAAGGAGAAATGGGGCTGCCTACGGTAAGTTAAAGGACGGTGCCTATGTGATGTAAGAAACTATATCAAGGCTGGCCTTGTCTTGGCGATTTCTTCCTTGGAAGTCCCCTTAGTGGTAGTCCAGTCGCAAGGCGAGCGAAATCCTGCAAGGAATGCCTTGATATCCATGCGCTTCTTGCCTGAGAGTTGGACATCAGAGAGTCTGATTGCCCCGTCTGCCGTTGTGATTGCAAATATACTCTTTCCGTCGCTGAGGATAGTGCCTGGCTCAATGCTCTTGCCTTCTGCCGCCTTGGATATAGCGTCCATATTGCTTGAGGATGCCCCTGTAATACTTGATTTCATTCCGTTGTCATGCCCATGTGCGCTGCAGGCCGCAACAAGCTTGGAATATTCGTCACCGGTTACAGGTTCTCCGAAGAAAATCTTCAACTGCAGAGAAGCCTCATTCCCATGTGGAGAATTCTCTTTCCTGTCCTTTCTCACGAGTTCTGTGAATGCTGTAGGATACGGGCTCAGACCTCGTATAAGATTGTATATATTGCGGGTAGAGTCACTCCAATCAATATGGCACAAGGCGCGTGATAGCTTCGGTGCCGGCTTCAGTACTTCCGAGCCTTGGATAAAGCTTCGCTGAACCCTTGTCTCAATGCTTTTCTCGATGATACCCTCCACAGTCTGCACTACCAGCTCTGCTCCGATAGGCATAAGCTTGTCATGTACATCTCCTGCCGTGTCAGTAGGGGAGATTCTACACTCCTGCCTCAGGATGATGCCACCTGTATCTATGTCCTTATCAATCATGAATGTAGTCACTCCGGTCATATTCTCACCGTTGATTACTGCCCAGTTGATAGGAGCCGCACCGCGATACTGTGGCAGCAGGGCCGCATGCAGATTGAATGTGCCATCTTTAGGCATGGACCATACCTCTTCAGGAAGCATGCGGAACGCCACTACGACGAAGATGTCCGCTTTCCAAGCCGCAAGGGCTTTAAGGAACTCAGAATCCTTCAACTTCACAGGTTGCAATATCGGCAAGCCTTTCTCCACGGCAAATTTCTTTACCGCGCTCTCGTTGACCTTCAGTCCGCGACCGCTTGGCTTGTCTGCAACTGTAACCACTCCGACAACATTGTATCCTCCGTCAAGCAGTGCCTTGAGCGGAGCAACGGCAAACTCCGGAGTTCCCATATATACGATTCTGGTCTTTCTGAACATACTGATAGCTTTGCTTTTGATTTTTCTCCACCATGTGCTGAAATTCTCGGTATTGATAAGAGCCGAGTCGTTGACAGCTTTCCATGTGAAATACATTCCGAGAGGAAATAGAACCACTGTCGACACGAATACTCCTACGGCTGCTGATACGGCCCCGTCTTTGGCAAGCTTCGTTCCTGTAATGTCGATTACCCAATACAAGACAAAGAATAGGACGGCAATTATGGCCGATATCCCAAGCCCTCCTTTACGTATAAATGCGCCCAAAGGAGCCCCGATAAAGAATAGGATAAAGCATGCAAGTGCCTCCGCAAATTTCTTCAGCAGCTCTACATCCGTCCTGCGGAGAATGAAGACATAGCTGTATACGTCATTGCTGTAGCTGTTGACGGTTGTACGGTATTCGTCTGCAGCGGCTGCGGCATTCTCATATGCCTTTATTTCATCCTGGATGTCATCCCATTTCTTTACTTTGCTGTAGTCAAATGGAGTGCTGCTCTTGAATGAGACTGCAGTATCTAGCTGATTCCCGTGTCTTAGTATGCGCCTTGCAAGGAAAGCTCCAGTATTGTGTACTCTTGCAGAGTCGTTGAGCCTTGTCAGTGAATCCTTTCCGTGCTCAAGCTGTACCAAGTTCATCGCCCTTACTTGATCTCCGAACTTCGATTCTTCGGATTTCTTGAAGGCATAGTTCTCAAGCGGGATTATCATATCCTGTCTTGCGAATGTGATCTTTTGCAACTGCAGGGAAGTGTCCCTGTAAGACATCTTGTTTGTCTCCTGGTAGTTGATCCCGCTGAACAGTTGGAAAGTAAGATAATCCTTGGCTTTGGACATCTTCAATATGGCCGAGTCTGCGATGGTGAGACTAGTGTTACCTTTACCGGCAGTATGATCATAGACAAGGACACCGTGCATCATGTTGCTCTTGTTATCCTTTGAGTCAATCCTCAGTACATAGCCGTCAATACCGTCGTAGAAAGTCCCGGTTGGGATATTGATCTCATCCTTGGTTCTTCCTATATCGTCGCGCAAAGTGAAAATCTTGTTGTATGCGACAGGTACAAGGTTATTGACAGCAAAAAAGGTGAGGATACTTATGATTGCAGCACATATTACAAGCGGACGAAATACCCTGTTGAGGGAGATCCCGGCCGCTTTCATCGCGATCAACTCATTATTCTCGCCCATCTGCCCAACAGTCATCACTGAGGCAAGAAGGGTAGCAAGAGGCAGGGAAAGCGGAAGCATGGTAGCGCTTCCCCAACCAAGGAATTCCAAGATGATCTTCAGGCCAAGACCCTTGCCGACCAGCTCGTCAATATACAACCATAAGAATTGGAGCATCAATATGAAGATGACTACCAACAATATGGCGAAAAACGGTCCTAAGAAAGACTTGACTATAAACTGGTCGAGCTTCTTCATCATCAGGCAGTTGCCAGTTCAATCATCTTGGCAAGAGCCTTTCCGAGACCTGCGGTATCCTTGCCGCCTGCAGTTGCAAGGCCGCTCTGTCCACCTCCGCCTCCAAGGATGCATTTTGCCGCCTCCCTTATGTCCTTGCCAGCATTCTTGCCTTTGGCAACTAGGTCAGCGGAGTACATCAGTACGAGATTTGGTTTGCCCTCATATTCAAATGCGGCTGCGAGAACGAAATTGTCGGTCTCCTTCTGCAGCAGGGCCGCAATGTTCCTTACAATGACCGGATCTTCTGAGGCGGTGACTTCAACAATCCTGACACCGTCTCTCTCAGTCGCCTTTTCTTTAAGCGCGGAAGCGAGGCGAGCTGTCTTCTCCTGGATGAAACCGTCTATCTCTTTCTTTAGGCCAGCATTCTCATCAATCAACTTGTGAATGGATTCACCGAGGTCGGGAGCGTTGTTAAAGAACGACTTGGCCTCCTTAAGAGTCTGTGTGAGAATATGGTAGCGCTCCCATGCCGCTTCCCCAGTCACAGCTTCTATTCTCCTGATTCCCGCAGCAACGGCTCCTTCAGATACGATTGAGAACATTCCTATCTGGCCTGTAGCATCGGCATGAGTACCTCCACACAACTCGATAGATTCTCCGAATTTTATTACTCTTACGCTGTCTCCGTATTTCTCACCGAACAGGGCTACTGCTCCCATCTCCTTGGCTTTGTCCATGGGTACATCGCGCATCTCTTCACGAGGATAGTTGGCCATTATCATCTCATTGACTTTCTTCTCTGTAAGAGCGAGCTCCTCGTCTGTCATCTTGGCGAAATGAGAGAAATCAAACCTGAAATAGTCCGGGCCTACATACGAGCCTTTCTGCTCGACATGGTCACCGAGAACATCTTTCAGTACTTTGTCGAGAAGGTGCGTGGCTGTATGGTTGTTCGTTATTTTCAGCCTTCTTTCGGCATCTACATGTAGTGTAAATGACTCTGTGCAGTCGGTCGGTATGCGCTCTGCAATATGTATTGTCAGATTATTTTCCTTGATGGTGTTGAGAATCCTGATCCTCTCACCGCTCTCGGACTCGATATAGCCTGTGTCTCCGACCTGGCCTCCCATCTCTGCGTAGAAAGGCGTCCTGTCGAATACAAGCTGGAACATCGTCTTGTTCTTCTGTTTGACGGTACGCTGCTTGATAAGGCTTGCCCCGTCAATCTCAGTGTACTCGTAGCCGAGGAATTCCTCCTCCTCTCCGCTATGATACTGAATCCAGTCTCCGAATTCATTTGCAGTGGCCTGTCTTGCACGCTCTTTCTGCTTGGCCAGCTCCGCCTTGAACTCCTCGTAATCAACGGTAAATCCTTTCTCTGAAGCTATGAGCTCCGTAAGGTCGATAGGGAAGCCGTAAGTGTCGTACAGAACGAAAGCGTCCTTGCCTGACATGACCTTTCCATTGTCAGTCTTGGCGAGATACTCATCCATGAGCCTTATGCCTCTGTCAAGAGTCCTTAGGAATGCAAATTCCTCTTCGCGAATAACATTCTCTATGAGTTTCTGCTGCTCCTTAAGTTCGGGATATGCACCTCCCATATCTTCTGCAAGCCTTGATACCAACCTGCAAAGGAATGGCTCACTGAATCCGAGGAAGGTATAGCCATAACGGACGGCACGGCGCAGAATCCTTCTGATCACGTAGCCTGCTTTTACATTGGAAGGTAGCTGGCCGTCGGCAATGGAGAAGCTGATGGCTCTTATATGATCCGCAATGACCCTCATGGCTACTTCCGTATCGTGGGACTCATGGTATTTGTGCCCTGAAAGCTCCTCTATCCTGCCAATCATTCCTGTGAATATATCGGTGTCGTAGCTGCTCGTCTTGCCCTGGAGTACCATGCATAGTCTCTCGAATCCCATGCCTGTATCTATATTGTGGTTGGGAAGCGGCTCAAGTTCTCCGTTGGCCTTGCGGTTATATTGCATGAAGACTAAGTTCCAGATCTCTATGACTAAAGGATTGCTCTTGTTGACTAGCTCGCTGCCGGGTATCTTTGCAATCTCGTCATCACTTCTGAGATCAATATGGATCTCGCTGCACGGTCCGCAAGGGCCGGTGTCTCCCATTTCCCAGAAATTGTCATGCTTGTCACCGAGAAGAATGTGGTTCTCCGGAAGAAACTTCGCCCACGTCTTGTGTGCCTCCTCGTCAAGAATAGTCCCATCTTTCTCATCTCCCTGGAAAACGGTCGCGTACAACTTAGTCTTGTCAATCTTGTATACTTCTGTCAAGAGTTCCCATGCCCAGCTGATGGCCTCTGTCTTGAAATAGTCGCCAAAACTCCAGTTGCCGAGCATCTCGAACATAGTGTGATGATAAGAGTCGTGTCCCACTTCCTCGAGATCGTTGTGCTTGCCGCTTACTCTCAGACACTTCTGTGAGTCAGTGGCTCTGTGCATCTTGGGGGTTACATTGCCGAGAAATATGTCCTTGAACTGGTTCATCCCGGCGTTGGTGAACATAAGGGTTGGGTCGTTCTTTACCACCATTGGCGCAGATGGTACAATGGTATGTCCCTTGGACGCAAAGAAGTCCAGGAAAGTCTGTCGTATTTCGTTAGATGTCATCATGACTGTATTTTTACAATCTTTTTTGCGCGGCATGACCGCACTCTGCAAGGAGCGATGCCCATTGCCGTTAGAATTAAACAACAAAATTATAACAAATTTCTCAAAAAATCTCTATATTTGCTTATATGTCCAAATTTGAGAAATACAAGCTCAATCCCGAGACTCTGTTGTACGAGATACAGGAAGTATCAAGGCGCTCGAGATTTATGAAGGCGGTGGCATTTGTAGTAGCAAGTGCTGCCCTTTCTTTCGTATTTTTTTGGCTCTTCACAGCAGTATTTGGATTTGAGCTACCCAAGACAATCCTCCTAAAGTCAGTCAATGAGAGGTGGATCTCGGATATGGATCTTATGAACCGTCAACTTGACAGCTATGATGAGGCTCTTGAAGGACTCGGGCTTAGGGATGATGAGATCTACAGAAATATATTCGGAATGAACCGTATCCCTACTGAGGTGCGCAATGCCGGGTTTGGTGGAGTGGATCGTTATTCCTATCTAGACAATATATCTGACAAGTCTGTCCTCAAAAAGACGGAGAAGCGTATCGATGTGCTGACAAAGAAGGCATTTGTTCAGAGTCGGTCGTATGATGACGTCGAGGCTCTCTCTCAAAGGGCTGGTGATATGGCTTCATGTCGTCCAGTAGTACCTCCGATTTTGCCTGACAAGTCGCAATACAGACTATCAAGCCGATTTGGCTACAGATCAGATCCTATATCCGGAGTGTCAAGGATGCATACAGGGCTTGACTTCGCTGCCCATCAGGGAACTCCAGTATACGCTCCTGGTGACGGTGTTGTGGAGTCAGTAAGTTTCAGTATTTTCGGCTACGGCAATTCCGTGGTCATCGATCATGGCTTCGGTTACAAGACCAGATATGGCCATCTAAGAGATATATTGGTCACGGAAGGGATGCGAGTTCGCAGGGGACAGAATATTGCCACTATCGGCAACTCAGGCAAGTCTACTGGTCCGCATCTACATTATGAGATCATGTATAAAGGCAGTTATGTCAATCCTGCCAATTTCATGGACATGGAGATGCCAGTGGATGAGTATTCTTCGATGGTAGGTAATGCAGTGTCCAAAAATGGCGGCCTAATATATGGCCAGCCAGGTTCAACAACCCGGGATAAAAAATAATGAAGAATAGCTACGAGTTTGACAAGTATTTCAATCTTCGTAAAGCCACCCGTTCTGTAAAGGATGTGGTGGTTACAGTATTGAAATGGGGTATTGCAACAGTCTCTCTTGCAGCATTCTATTATGTTATATTCTCATTTTTCATAAATACGGATGAGGAGCGTGCGCTCAAGAGAGAGAATCGTATGTATGAGAAGCTCTATCCCGATATGAAGGAAAAGGCTGCTCTTCTCGGAGATGTGGTGAAAGACCTTCAGATGAGAGACAATGCGATATACAAGCAGATTTTTCATTCTCCGGCACCGGTATCCGATATGGCTGGGGCGATGTCTCTTCTGATGGTTGGGGACTCCATACCGGACAGCAAGATAGCGGAATATACGGCTTCCAAGGCGGATCATTTGCTGAAAATGGCGCAGGTGGTCACCTCCAATTATATGAAGATTTTTTCGGACGCAGCTGCAGGAGTGACTATACCTCCGATGTCATCTCCGGTCACAGACATTAGTTTTGCCCAAATAGGGGCTTCGATAGGCAATAAATACAGCCCGTTCTACAAGGTTGATTCCTATCATTCCGGAATTGACATTATGGCTGGGCAAGGGACACCCGTAGTTGCATCTGCTAATGGGGTTGTCACTGCCGTGACACGCTCAGGTAAAGGGCTTGGCAATATTGTAGAGATAACACATGAGGGTGGATATGTCACTGTCTATGCCTTGCTTGAAGATATGCGAGTGCGGAAAGGAGAGAGGGTGCAGCGAGGACGGCGAATTGCCAATATTGGTATTTCTGGCAATACATTCGCTCCCCACCTGCATTATGAAGTACATAAGGACGGAAAGGTCATGGATCCTGTCAATTATCTCTTTGCGTCATTTTCTCCAGATGAATATATGAAGGTTGCCTATATGGCTGCCACGACTGGACAAAGCCTAGACTGATTATGGAGAAAATGTATTACAGTATAGGTGATGTAGCTAGAGAGCTTGGTGAGAGTGTGTCGCTGATAAGATATTGGTCTGACAATTTCAGCCGATTTGTAAAGCCCGTACGCACAGGTAAGGGAGACCGTAAATACAGTGCTGAAGACATAGATACTCTACGCCAGATACATTTTCTAGTGAAGGATAGGGGACTGACTCTTGATGGTGCCAAGAAAGTCATGAGTGAAGACAGAAGGAGTGTAGAAAGCCGGGTGAAGGCGATAGAATGCCTTAAGGCCATACGCAAACAGCTTGTGGAAGTAAAGTTGTCATTATGAAAGTAGCCGATATAGTCGGGGCTATAGAAGAATTTGCCCCTCTCTCGATACAGGAAAAGTGGGACAATAGCGGTCTGGCTGTCGGTTCTCCCGATGCCGATGTGCACAAGGTTCTGATAGGATTTGACTGCACGCCGGAGCTTGTAGACGAGGCGGTATCGGAGGGAGCTGACATGATAGTTACCCATCATCCGCTCATATTCGGTGGCCTTAAAAGGATCACTCCAGAAGATTCTGTCGGACTTGCGGTCATCAAGGCAATTAAGGCCGGCATCTGTGTCTATGCCGCGCACACGACTGCAGACAAGGTGATCTCCGGTGTCAGTGGTGCCATGGCAAAGCGTATGGATCTCGTGAATGTCTCCATTCTAGAACCTGATGGGAACGGTGATGTTGGTCTTGGAGTCATAGGACAGTTCCGCGAGTCGATGACTGCAATAGAGGCCGTGGAGTATGTCAAGAAGAAATTTGCTCTCAAATATGTACGATGTTCAAGGCCAATAGACGGTCCGCTGTCGCGAGTAGCAATGTGCGGAGGCAGTGGCTCCTCCTTGATTGATAGGGCGATGGCCAGTGGTGCAGACCTTTATATAAGTGGTGATATCTCTTACCATCATTTTTTCACCACTCCAACCTTCATGGTTATTGATATCGGGCACTTCGAGAGTGAGGTGGATATCACTGGCGTATTATTTTCATTGTTAACGAAAAATTTTCCTAACTTTGCAATCCAAATAAGCAGCCGGTTGCGAGAAAGCAATCCGGTGCATTATTTGTGACAGCCGCGAGCTGCCTGACAGCCGGCTTTAAGACAGATATAAAATTGTAACATATATGGCCAAGAAACTAAAGAAAGTCGAGACTCCGATCGATGCGAGAGAGACATTCGTATCCATCCAGAAGAACTTCGCTGATTCGGAACTCAGCATTGAAGATATCCTGAGGACATTGTATGCGCTCCAGAAGACGGATTCTGCCATCGACAAGATACTCCAGCTACGAGGTGAGCTCCCGGTCGAGGTTGAGGCTCTCGAACATGAGGTGGCTGACATGAAGGCCAAGGCAGCTGCTATAAATGCTGAGATTGAGGCGTCCAATGCAGCTATCACCAATTACAAGCATGAGATTGTAGAATGCGATACTAATATTGCCAAATACAAGACTCAGATGGAGAGCGTGACGAACAGCCGCGAATATGACTCCCTGTCCAAGGAAGTTGAAAATCAGGAACTTCTGAAGAAGATTGCTCAGAAGAATGTGTCCGATACCAAGGACGCTATTCTCGAGAAGAAGAATGAACTTCTTGACCTGAAGGAGGATACAAATGTCCGCAACGAGGATCTGAAGGCCAAGAAAGAGGAGCTTGCAGGTATCGTTGAGTCTACCGCCAAGGAAGAAGAGAAACTTCAGGCAGACAGGAAGGCTTATGCCTCCAAGATTGATGCAAGGACGATGAGTGCCTATGAGCGTATACGCAAGAGCGAGAGAAACCATCTTGCTGTAGTCAGCGTGTACAATGGCAATGCATGCGGAGGTTGCTTCAGCACGATTATTCCACAGCGCCTTATAGATATAGCGTCCAACAACAAGCTAGTCATCTGCGAGCACTGCGGACGTATTATCGTCAGCGAAGATATCGAAGAAGGCAAGGCCTGACGGACTTTCCGGATTAGATTATGCCCGAGCAGAGAAAGACTTCCGCAAGGAACGCGGAGAAGAAGGTTGAGCTCGACGTCATCAGTGCGGAAATGGGCAACAAGCCTCCTCAGGCAGTAGATGTCGAGGAGGCTGTTCTTGGTGCCCTGCTGATAGAGCCAGCATGTGTAGACGAGGCAATGGAAGAGCTCTCGCCGAGTTGTTTCTATGATCCACGGCACAGGATGATCTTCGAAGCTATGGTATCGCTTGTCAACGAGCAGGTGGCCATAGACTTGCTGTCTGTATCTCAGAAACTTCAGGCTCAGAAGCATCTTGCCGATATAGGAGGCTCAGTGACTCTGGCTGCATTATCGCAGAAGATCGGAGCAGCCGCCCATGTCGAATATTATATCAAGGTCCTCAAGCAGAAATGCATACAGAGAGATCTGATTACTGCATCGTATGACATACTGAAGATGTCATATGATGACTCTCAGAATGTAGAGGAGTTGATAGACGAGTCCCAGTCCAAGATTTTCGGCGCCATCCAGAACAATATCAAGAAAGATGTGCAGGATGTCGGTTCTGTCATCAAGGTGGCGATGGATGAAATCGAGGAGATGCAGGGGCAGTCAGGTATCAGCGGAGTGCCATCCGGCTATATCTCCCTTGACAAATATACTCTCGGTTGGCAGAAGTCAAATCTTATAATTCTTGGTGCAAGACCTTCTGTAGGAAAAACAGCTTTCGCGCTGAATATTATCCGCAATGCCGCTGTTGATCACAATATGCCGGTAGCCATTTTCTCTCTTGAGATGGCTGCCATAGAGTTGGTCAAGAGGCTTATGACTTCGGAGTCCGGCCTTGATGCTGACAAGATAAAGGGTGGCTCCAAACTCCAGCAGACAGATTGGGAGCAGCTTCATTTTAGTCTCAAACCTCTCTCAAAAGCGCCGATATATATTGATGATACACCGAGTATCAGTATAAACGAGTTCCGTACAAAAGCCAAGCGTCTTGTGAAGTCCAAAGGCGTAAGGTTCATAGTCGTTGATTATCTACAGTTGATGCAGGGTCCGCCGGATCTCCGAGGAGGGATGAGAGAGCAGGAGGTTGCTGCCATATCCAGAAGCCTCAAGGCAACGGCAAAGGAACTTGAGATCCCAATCATGGCTTTGTCCCAGCTCTCCCGTAATGCAGTTCAGAGAGGCAATAGCAACAACAAACCCATGCTTAGTGACCTTCGTGAGTCCGGTTCCATCGAGCAGGACGCTGATATTGTCATGTTTGTGCACAGGCCTGATGCCGTTGGCCTTGGCGATACTGTAGAGGACAAGGAGTACACGGAGATCATTATTGCAAAGAACAGGAACGGACAGATAGGCACCATCCCGATGAGGTTCAAAGGCAGCCAGCTCCGTTTCGTAGAAGAATCCGATACGCTCTCGCCTACTTTCGAGTCAGCGATGAACAGTGATACGCCTTCTGGGGCAGACGATGCCTCTATACCGCCATATGGCAGTGACTCATACTCTTCGTATGGTGGAGGTGACTTCGACCAGAATCCTTTTGAATAATGATGAAGCGGTCGGCCTATATCACAATATTTCTGATGCTTGTCTGCGCATTCGTGTCAGTATATGCAGTAGCTCCCCTCAAAGGGCCAAACTGTATACCCGTAAGCAGTCTTGCGGAAGAGGATCTTGCTTTCAAGAATGGCGAGCACATTGACTATGTCCTTCATTACAAATGGGGTGCGATCAATACTGATGTCGGTACGGCTACAATTGACCTTGATACAGCCTTTGTCGATGGCATGGAACTCTTCCATTGCCGTATTGCAGGCAAGACAGCCAAGTTCTATGACCTTTTCTTTAAAGTAAGGGAGGATTTCCAGTCGTGGTTTACGCGAGACGGACTCGTACCAATACGATTCGAGCGTTCTTCCCGAGAAGGTAGGTATTACTCTGTCAACAAGTACAGTTACAAATGGCCTTCTGACAGGAAGCCCTATATAGCGGCCGAGGTAGAGACATCTCACAAGGGGAATATAAGCTGTGAATTGACTCTTGACGGTTGTACTTACGATCTTCCTGCACTTTATTTCATGGCAAGAAATATCAATTTCAACAGGGTTCGTCCGAATATAAAATATCCCATGACCTTTGTCGTGGACAACAGTGTCAACAATGTCTATTTCATATGGCTCGGTAGAGAGAATAAGTATGTAAGCGGAGTAGGCAAGGTAAGGACGATGAAATTTGCTGCAAAGCTTCTTGCAGGAGATGTCTTTGCCTCGGGGGCTGATATGAATATATGGATTACCGAGGATAAGAATAGGATACCTCTGTGCTTTGAGGCTCCTCTGAGGTCTGGGGTGGTTACAGGTAGAATTACAGGTTGGAAAGGTCTGAAGTACGACTTTGATTCTATTATTACAGAGTAGTATGGCAAAGGAAATCTCACATACAGGTGTTGTGACAAAGGTCACGGGCGACACGGTAAGCGTTGAGATAGTCTCCCGCTCAGCCTGCTCGTCCTGCCATGCAGCTGGTCTGTGCACTATGGCCGAGGCTGTGAAGAAGACAGTAGATGTGATGACAAGCTTTGCTTCCGAATATAAGGTCGGGGACAAAGTGCGGGTGACGATGAGGCTTTCTATGGGGCTCAAGGCCACTGTTCTGGCGTATGTAGGATCACTCTTTTTCCTGCTTGCGGTAACCTTGTCTTTGTCTTTTGCTGGAGTTGGGGAACTTTGGTCCGGTCTGGCAGGATGTGCCTCGGTGGTGTTGTATTATATCGTATTGTATATTTTCAGGGGAAGAATCGAACGCGATTATTCTTTCAGTATAGTTAAAGACAACAATCTCAATTCATAAAATGATGTTATCGACGATTATTTGGACAATTGTGACCATCGTTCTTCTTGGTGCGATTCTGTCGGTAGTCCTTTACTTTGTTGCTGAAAAGTTCAAGGTAGTGGAGGATCCTAGAATCGATGAGGTAGAGAAGGTCATGCCTGGAGCCAATTGTGGTGGCTGCGGATTTGCCGGATGCCGTGCGTTTGCAGAAGCTGCTGTCAAGGCTTCCAATCTGGACAAAATTTACTGTCCGGTCGGAGGCAATGCTGTGATGCAGAAGGTTGCTGCAATCCTCGGCTATGAAATCAAGGAGAAGGCACCTATGGTAGCTGTCGTAAGGTGCAACGGAACCTGTGCCAATAGGCCTCGTATCAATGACTACGACGGTTATGCCTCGTGTAAGGTCAAGGCTGCTCTATATGCCGGAGACACTGGCTGTTCTTTCGGCTGTCTCGGCTGCGGGGACTGTGAGAGAGCATGTACATTCGATGCTCTACATCTCAATCAAGAGACCGGGCTTCCGGAGGTGGACGAGTCCAAGTGCGTTGCCTGCGGTGCATGTACAAAGGCTTGCCCCAAGCAGATAATTGAGCTGCGGAACAAAGGTCCTCGTGGTATGAGGGTATATGTCTCATGTGTCAACAAGGACAAAGGCGCTGTTGCCCGAAAAGCCTGCAAGGCTGCCTGCATAGGTTGCGGACTGTGTGCCAAGACCTGTCCTTTCGGTGCCATAACCGTTGAGAGCAATGTGGCATATATTGACTATACAAAATGCAAGGCCTGTCGGAAATGTGTTGTCGTTTGTCCTACAGGTGCCATTCATGATGTCAATTTCCCGAAGCCTGTAGACAGGACCAAGAAACCTACCCCTGCAGCCGGTCCCGCTAAGTCCACTGCACCTGCGGCAAAGCCGGTAGCATCGACTCCTGTCGGCACGACTACCGCTACCGTTACGACTACTACGACTACGGCTACCGTTACGACTACTACGACTACGGCTACCGTTACCACTACAGCACCGGATGCAAAGGAGAATCTTCTAAGCAACAAGGAGGATTAATATGAAAAGAACATTTTCAATCGGCGGAGTTCATCCGTCTGACAACAAGATATCAAGAGGTTGCGCATTGGAGACCCTTCCAGTGCCTGCTACCGTGTATATCCCTGTAGCACAGCATATAGGCGCTCCAGCGAAGCCTATAGTAGCTGTCGGTGACAAGGTCAAGACCGGTCAGCCAATAGCAGAACCGGGCGGCTTTGTCTCTGCATATATACATTCGTCCGTATCAGGAACAGTAAAGTCCATCGCCCCGAGAAAGGATCTTGCAGGCAATTGGCAGACTTGTATAGAGATCCAGGTAGAGGGAGATGAGTGGGCCGAGGGCATAGACCTTAGCACCGATATCGTGGCAGACTTTACCGATGACAACAAGGCAATACTCGACAAGATAAAGCTTGCAGGAGTAGTAGGACTCGGCGGTGCGACATTCCCCACACATGTGAAGCTTACTCCTCCTCCAGGCAAGAAATGTGAGATGCTTATCATCAACGGATGCGAGTGCGAGCCTTATCTTACGTCCGATTTCCGCACACTTCTTGAGAAAGGCGATCAAGTGATAATCGGTACTGCAATCATCAAGCAAGTGCTCGGAGTCGACAAGGCTACAATCGCCATAGAAGACAACAAGCAAGAAGCAATCGACCATATAGGCAGCCTGCTTGAGAAATACAAGGGTATTTCCCCGAAGTTCTCTGGTATCAGTGTCATGAGTCTGATGAAGAAATATCCGGAGGGCGGTGAGAAGCAACTGATAGATGCCGTGATGCATCGTCAAGTGCCGTCAGGTGCGATCCCTATCGATGTAGGAGCAGTTGTGCAGAACGCATGCACCGCGCTTGCAGTATATGAGGCAGTTCAGAAGAATAAGCCTCTTATTGAGAACTCTGTTACAATCACCGGGAACTGCCTTCCTGCAGACAGACAGCACAATTTCATCATAAGAGTCGGCACCCCAATCTCCTATATTATCGACAAGATAGGAGGTGTTCCTGATGCCGCTGCCAAGATCATAAGCGGTGGCCCGATGATGGGAAAGGCTATTGCTAATGTTGAGGCTGTCACCATGAAAGGAACTTCGGCTCTACTTTTCCTTACGGAAGCACAGACCAAGAGAGAACCCGAGACCAACTGTATCAAGTGTGGCAAATGCGCAGAAGCCTGTCCTATGGGACTTGAGCCTTTCTTGCTGAGGAAGCTTGCCCTTCATGATATGACAGAAGATTTGGAAGACAATGCAGTTCAGGACTGTATAGAATGCGGATGTTGTCTGTACTCCTGCCCTGCACACATACCGCTTCTTGACATCATACGAATAGCCAAGGGCAATGTGATGGGCATAATCAAGGCTCGTGCAGCAGCGGCAAAAGCAGCCGCAGCAGCTTCGGCCAACAAGTAGAATCATCAAAACGGAGAGATAAATGAATAATCTTTTGGTTTCACCCTCACCCCATATACACGCGCCCATATCAACGAGGTCGCTTATGAGGGATGTAGTAATATCGCTTCTGCCGGCAGTAGTCGTATCGGCCGTGTTCTATGGCATAAGCGAGATAATAGTCCTTTCGGTGAGTGTGATCACATGCATATTGTGTGAGTATCTTATTGAGAGGTTTCTTATGCGCAGTCGCTCCACGATAGGAGACTGGTCTGCTGCAGTGACGGGTATAATACTCGCCCTCAATCTTCCCTATACTACTCCCTGGTGGGTAGTCATGATAGGTGCCATATTCTCTATAGGTGTCGTCAAGATGACATTCGGCGGTGTAGGACAGAATATCTTCAATCCAGCAATGGCCGGTCGTGTCTTCCTGCTTGTCTCTTTCCCGACAGTGATGACTAACTGGGAAATCCCCGGAGGGCTCTTCGGACTTGACGCAGTGTCAGGAGCCACTCCTCTCGGCCTTGTCAAAGAAGGCCTTATGGCAGGCAAGAGTGTGCCTCAGATAATGTCTGAAAGCGGACTTTCATACGGGCAGATGCTGTTCTCCAATGTAGGAGGTTCCGCTGGAGAGTTGTCCGCCTTGGCTCTGCTTGCCGGCTTCGTATACCTGCTTGCTCGCAAAGTCATCAGACCGCATATCACCTTGTCTATATGGATAACCGTTGCAGTGGTCTCCACAATTTTCTGGCTGGCCAACCCTGACCGTTTCTCTGACCCTGTCTTTAACCTGCTTACAGGCGGTATGATCCTCGGTTCGTGCTATATGGCTACAGACTATGCTACCTCGCCAATGTCTGTAAAGGGGGGCATTATTTTCGGTATCGGTATCGGTTTCATTACTATGATGATACGTTATTTCGGATCATATCCAGAGGGAATGTCGTTCGCTATCCTTATAATGAACGCAACTGTTCCGCTTATCAACATGAAGTTCCATCAGAAGAAATACGGGAGGGCATAATATGGCAGTCACATCAAATCTCAAAAACATGGTAATCTGCCTTGTGTCGACTTGTTTCGTATGTTCGGCTCTTCTTGGAGGTGTCTATGCTCTGACAAAAGAGCCTATCGCACAGGCAGATAAGGCAACCCTTAAGGCCTCTATCTCTAAAGTTCTGCCCGAAGGAGGAGTGTTGTCCGAATCCAAGCCTGTAAAGGTCGGTGGACAGGATTCTGAATATTACGTGCAGACCAAGGACGGAAGCGTTCAGGCCTATGCTATTAAGTCCACAGCCATAGGTTTCGGTGGACCGCTTGTCATGATGGTAGGCCTTCTTCCTGACGGTACCGTATACAATACTTCGGTAATGTCTCACAGCGAGACTCCAGGACTTGGAGCAAAGTGCACGACAGACGAGAAATTCATGTCCCAGTTCAAAGGTTTCGATCCTAAGGCCAAGAAACTCACAGTAAAGAAGGATGGAGGAGACGTGGATGCCATCACAGCTTCCACGATTACCTCGAGGGCATACGTTCTTGCAATACAGAACTCTGTGAATGCCCTGAATGAGATACAGAAAGAAGGAGGAAAATAAAATGGATAAATTAAAGCTCATTACCAACGGACTTGTCAAGGACAATCCTACATTTGTCCTTCTTCTTGGAATGTGTCCTACCCTGGCCACTACCACGTCCGCAATCAACGGACTCAGCATGGGACTTGCGACCCTGTTCGTTCTCGTGCTCTCCAATATGGCAATCTCAGCCATTGCACCTGTTGTGCCTGATAAGGTACATATACCTGTCTATATTGTAGTCATAGCTACCTTCGTGACGATCCTTCAGTTCCTCATGCAGGCATTTACTCCTGCAATGTACGCGACATTGGGTCTTTTCATTCCCCTTATCGTCGTGAACTGTATCGTACTTGGGCGTGCAGAAGCATTTGCCAATAAAAACGGTGTCGTTGCTTCAGCCATGGACGGTGTCGGTATCGGACTTGGCTTTACCTGCTCGCTGACAGTCATAGGACTTGTTCGTGAGATTCTCGGCAGCGGTTCGGCTTTCGGGTTCAAGTTTATGCAGGGAGATGGTATGCTCGCCTTTGTCATGGCTCCTGGCGCATTCCTTGTCTTGGGCTATCTTATGGTTCTGTTCAATAAATTCATTAAGAAATAAGGAGGAGACGTTATGGAAATTTTCCTTATCATCATATCGGCGATCTTTGTCAACAATATAGTACTCGCACAGTTCCTCGGTATCTGTCCATTCCTCGGCGTATCCAATAAGCTTTCTACAGCGACCGGAATGTCGGCAGCGGTATGCTTTGTCATTACTCTTGCCACTCTTGTCACTTACCTGCTCAACAACTACGCCCTCGTTCCGCTGAAGCTTGAGTTCCTGCAGACAATATCGTTTATCCTTGTCATTGCAGCCCTTGTGCAGATGGTGGAGATCGTTCTTAAGAAGGTGAGTCCGTCTATGTATCAGGCTCTCGGAATCTATCTTCCTTTGATTACCACCAACTGTACCGTGCTCGGAGTAGCTATTACAGTGGTTACCAAAGAATTTACTTTTGGGCTTCCGGCTCATATGCTCAATCTCTGGGAGGCACTCGTGTATGCTTTCGCCACATCTGTGGGCTATGGCCTTGCAATGATGCTCTTTGCTGGGATGAGAGAACAGCTGAACCTCAGCTCAGTTCCCAAAGCTTTCAGGGGAGTGCCTATTGCACTTGTTACTGCCAGCATCCTTGCTATGGCGTTCATGGGATTCTCGGGAATGGTATAGCTTATGCAGTTATAGTTTAACACTAAAAATAAAAAAAATGAAGAAAATCATCCTTGTATTGGCAGCGGCACTTTGCTTCATGTCTGTGTCCAATGCTCAGCCAAAGTCTATCGGAGCTCGTCTCGGTTACGGATTGGTAGCCAGTTATGAGCATTATATCGGAGAGCCCAATTTCCTTGAGGTAAATGCAGGATTTTGGAATGTGGGTATCAATTTCACCGGCACATATAATTTCGTATTTGCTCAGCCGGATTGGACAACGAAGGGACAATGGTCCTGGTATGCCGGCCCTGGAATATCTCTTGGTACAGCTCATTTCAAGGGTGATGACGGCAACTTCTTCTTCGGCTTGCTTGGTCAAGTAGGACTCGAATACAGGTTTTGGTTTCCGCTTGAACTTTCGGCTGACTTGAGGCCTACTGTAGGTATCTGCGACGGGAAATTCTATAACTCCGGACTATTCCTCGGATTCCTGCCCGCAATCAGCGTCCGCTACTCGTTCTGATACTCTTTTTAAAGTAAATTCATTTCCGTCCTTCGATTCTCTCTATGAGTTTTGGAGGACGGAAAAGTTTATTATCTCACTCTTATGCTCCGACCGATTCTAAGTGTCGTTCGGGGAGTGATCCCGTTAAGGTTGCAAAGATTGCGTACCGTGGTACCGTACTTGATGGCAATCCGCCCGAGGGTATCTCCGGAGCGTATCTTGTAATATTGGGCCTTGGCAAGCTCTGCGGCCTTGCGGGCTTCTTCGCGTTCCCTTTCGGCCTGCTCAGCTGCCCTTGCAGCATAGTAAGTCGAATCGTCTCTCATGATAAGGTAATCCTCCTCATCGGACTCGGGAAAATATTTGCTTGCGGAACTTAGCTGCCGTTTCTTAAGGATAAAAAGCCGGTGTCTGAGAGTCCCGTTCTCAAAGTCGATTATCCATTGTGGGTCAAATGCAAAACCCTGATACCTGGTCTCGAAATGAAGGTGAGCTCCGGTAGATCTTCCGGTCGAGCCGCCAAGTCCAACTACATCCCCGGCGCGAACCCAGTCCCCTACATTGACCAGTCTCTTGGAAAGATGCCCGTAGAATGTCTCCAGACCATTCTCGTGGCGGATCACTACGAGATTGCCATACCCTCGCATGTACATGGATATCCTTACTTTGCCGGAAAAAGCGGCATATACTGGTGTCCCTGTCTTCAGCGGAAGATCTACTCCAGTGTGTCTTCTCCCTCTTCTGAACCCGAAAGGGGAGTATACCTTGGTCTGGTACGGGCAGTGATACTCTCCGAGAGAGTCTACAAGCCAGATTGTGACATCATCGGACAGATCTTTGAGATCCTTGCGGTAAGGATTGGCAGTCTTGTCTTCCCAATATTCCTTGAATGCCTCTCCTTCGGCTGCCTTTGCTGGATCTTTGTAATAAGTCCAAGTCTGGTCATCCATGAGCAATATCTTGACTGCAGGGTTGCCTGTATCAAGGGTATCTATAGGCATTGAATGTGTCGGGTCTATTGACTTTACCGGCTTGAGTGCCGGTCTTGGCACGAGCAATTCCGCTCTTGACTTGGTGATAAGTGTATCCTGTGCGCCGAGTCCCGTATCCCACAATAGTATGCACAGTGCCGTGGATAGGACCGTGTTAATCTTAATCCTCATAATAAGTTTCTTGTTTTACGCCCCGAATCTCCTCACAAGCAGTTCCTTAGTCTCCGCTACCTTCTCATCAAGCAGCGCCTGAGTCTTGGCTTCGCAGATGAATCTGAGGTAAGGCTCTGTATTTGAAGGTCTTATATTGAACCACCAATCTTTGAATTCAACCCTGTACCCATCGAAGTCCATGAAAGCAGTAGGCTTCTCCTTTGAAGTAAAATACTCCTTGACAGCTTCCATGGCTCCGGCCTTGTCCTCTATCCGGAAATTAATCTCCCCAGAATTCTTATATTTTGCAATCTGACCTATAAGAGTACTGAATGAGATGCCTTTGCGCTTCATGGCAGAAAGGACTCTCAATACGAGAATAGAAGCAAGCAGACCGCTGTCCGAATAAAAGAAATCCCTGAAATAATAATGTCCGGCAAGTTCTCCTCCCCAAACTCCGTCTATCTCGCGAAGCTTCCTTGCGGCATTGGCCCTTCCTACCTTCCATGTGTACATCTTGGCACCCATCGGCTCAAGATATTCTCCTACAGCCTTGGAACTTCTGATATCTTGAAGAACGAAGCCTTTCTCATCCCTTTCACCGATGAAATAGTGCCCGAGAAGAGCTATTATAAGATCGGGGGATACAAAATGCCCCTTCTCGTCCACGAACATAACCCTATCAGCGTCACCGTCATAGATCACTCCAGCATCCGCTCCAGTCTTAGAGACAAGAGCTTTCAGAACTTCTACATTCTTCTCTACCAAGGGATTGGGCTCATGGTTGGGGAAATTCCCGTCCATCTGGTCGAATATATACTCAGGCCCGTCCCCGAAGAGCTTGCGTGCCAGTAGGCAGGCCATGCCATTGGATAGATCAAATGCAATCTTGAGCCCCGATAGGTCCGTCATATATCCGGATAGAAATGCTATATAATCTGGGCGGAGGTCTATCTGCCTTATCTTTCCTATCTTCCTATTTATTGGAGTCGGACGTCCTTCCTGTATCCATTGTTCTATTGTAGCAAGCCCTGTGTCATATCCAACGGGAAGGGCATTTTCACAAGACACCTTCATCCCGTTGTATTCCTTGGGGTTGTGGGAAGCTGTTATCTGTACAGAGGCTTTGAAGCTGTATCTGGCCGTACCGAAATATACCATCGGTGTGGTACAAAGCCCAGCATCCGCAACATTTGCCCCTGCGTCCGTGATACCTCGTACAAGATTGTCGTGTATCTCGTCAGACGAAAGACGACAGTCACGTCCTACCAGGATTTCGTCAGCGTTAAGTAGTTCCGGCAGGAAATATCCTGTCTTGTATGCTGTCTCTTTGTCGAAGTCCACATTGTAGACTCCCCGAATGTCATATGCGTGGAATGCTCCCATGTCTTATCTTACTTACTTATCTTGGATATATATCTTGGTCTGACCTTGCCTTGTGCGATGTTAGCTAATTTCTTGGAAATGATCTTCTTGCGAATTGGTGCAACGTGATCCGTGAACAAGTCTCCGTCAAGGTGCGACATCTCGTGCTGTATCATCCGGCAGGCGAACTTGTCAAATTGCTCGACTACTTTCTCCCCATCCTCGTTGTAATACTCCACAGTCATCGAAGCAGGACGCCTTACATCGCAGTAGATTCCCGGTATGCTTAGGCATCCTTCCGAGTATTCAACTGTCTTGTCGCTTTCCTCCAAGACAATAGGATTGATCATGGTCCTCCGAAAATCCTTGAGATAGTCGTACACGTCTGTCATCCCAGTGCCGTCCACTATAAGAACCCTCTTGCTTACGCCTATCTGAGGAGCGGCCAAACCGCATCCTTCTGACTCCTTGAGTGTATCCTTAAGATCTTGTACAAGACTGGTAATGAAGTCCTTGTCGCTTATGTCCACATCTTCCGCTTTCTTGCGAAGAACTTCTGAACCAAATAAATATATGGGTTGTATCATATCAGATTTTTTGTTGTTGGCCGCTCCTCAGAGGGCTACTGTTGCTTACTGTGTTTTCCCGACAGCCTTCTCGACTGCGTTGTGGGGACAGAATCATTTTCAAGGGCAAAAGATGTGCCACTTTTCTTATCGAGATAACCCTGAAGTATGATGGCAGCACTGATCTTGTCTACCGAGGCCTTGTCTCTGCGCTGCGATGCCTTCATGCCCCCATCAATCATGGCTCTGTGTGCAAGAACGGACGTGAATCTCTCGTCCTCCAATGTGACTGGAATGTCTGGAAATGCCTTTGCGAGTTGCTTGAGGAAGATGTCTACATCAGAGGCTGCCTCCGAAGGCTGTCCGTTCATGTTTATAGGGTAGCCCACGACAAACCTTACGATGTGCTCTGTTTGGGCATATTTTTGAAGATAATCTATTATATTTGCAGTCTGTACGGTCTCAAGTGCGGATGCAAAAATCTGCAGAGGATCGCTCACTGCCACTCCGGTGCGCTTGCGCCCGTAATCTATGCCGATGAGTCTGTCCATAACCGTACAAAGTTACTGAAAATATTTAACAGAGAGGATAAGACGGCTATGGTCAGAGAATCAAAAGAGCCGAAAGTAGAGCATTTCAGGATTTCCCTTGTAGATGATATGACACACAAGCAGCTTTGGGTGGTCAGATTTACAAGGCAGAGCCTTTTCGTTATTGTAGTCTCCGTTGTAACCGTCATTCTTGCCGCTTCGTTCTCCCTTATAGCATTTACACCTCTCCGGACATTTATCCCTGGCTATCCCGATGCCAAGACTAAGAGGGCCACTCTAAACAACGCACTTAAGGTGGATTCCCTGCAGAATATTATCTATACCTGGACTTTCTATACCAACAATCTTATGAAAGTACTTGAGGGTGAGGATCCGATAGCAATAGACAGCATAGTGCGCAGTCATCCTGCTGCAAGTCAGGAAAATGAAGTGGACAGGAAAGCCCTTGAGGGCAAAGATTCTCTTTTGCGGGATAATGTAAGGCAGGCCGAGCAGTTCGCCATAGACAAAGGGACATCGAGGGAGCTTACGATAGAGGGGATGCATTTCTTTACACCTCTTAAAGGTGTTGTCACGCAGCCGTATGACGAGGTCTTGCACCCCTATGTGGACATCGCGGCTCCTTCCAATTCCGTGGTGATGTCTGTTCTTGACGGTACCGTAATAGGTGCGGGCTGGAGTGATGACTCCGGCTATACCATACAGATACAGCATGCTGACAATATCGTGTCAGTCTACAAGCACAACCAGAAACTGTTGAAAAAAACCGGTGACAAAGTCCTTGCAGGCACCCCTATAGCCCTTGTCGGAAATACAGGTTCGCTTACAACAGGTGAACATCTTCATTTTGAACTCTGGTACAAGGGCGAGGCCGTCGATCCGACCAAATACATTAATTTCTGATTATGGACAAAAGACATGTGGCCATCCTTGGCTCAACTGGATCTATCGGAAGGCAGGCTTTAGACGTGATCTCGCAGCATGACGGTCTCTTTGAGGTGGAGCTTCTCACGGCCAATAACAATGCCGACTTGCTCATCTCTCAGGCTCTCCGTTTCCATCCCAATGCAGTGGTTATCTGCAACCAGAATAAATACTCTTATGTCAGGGATGCCCTTTCTGGAGAAGATACGAAGGTCTTCGCAGGCATGGACTCTGTCTGTGATCTTGTAGGGGCGGAAGATGTGGACATAGTACTGACTGCTCTCGTAGGGTTCAGCGGACTGAGGCCCACTGTCTCAGCTATACGGGCCGGAAAGGTCATAGCTTTGGCAAATAAAGAGACACTCGTGGCTGGAGGAAGCGTAGTGATGCCTATGTCACAGAAGTACAAGGCACCGATACTCCCGGTGGATTCGGAGCATTCGGCAATCTTCCAGTGCCTTCTCGGTGCAAGTGGCAATAAGGCTGTCCGCCTGCATCTTACTGCATCTGGTGGCCCTTTCCGTAATTGGCCGCGTGAGGAGATAGCAGTGGCTACCAAGGATGCCGCCCTGCATCATCCTAGATGGACAATGGGAGCCAAGATCACGATAGACTCTGCCACCATGATGAACAAAGGCTTCGAGATGATCGAGGCCAAGTGGCTGTTCGATATGGCTCCGGAGAAGATCAATATTGTAGTCCATCCTCAGTCAGTCATACATTCGATGGTAGAATTTGAGGATGGGGCCGTGCTTGCCCAGCTTGGAATGCCGGATATGAGAGAGCCGATACAGCTCGCTCTTTCTTTCCCATCAAGGCTCTCCTTGGACAACAAGAAGATAGATTTCGCTACTTTGGGAAACCTAACGTTCGAGTCTCCAGACTATGGGAAGTTCCCGTGTCTGTCTCTTGCGTTCGAGGCAATCCGAAGGGGAGGCAATGTCCCATGCGCGATGAATGCGGCAAATGAGGCTGCTGTCGCTGCATATCTCAGATCTGAGATAGGGTTCTATGATATCGCCGATGTGGTGTCTGAAGCGATGGACGGAATTAGTTTCATTGCTGAGCCGGGGATTGAAGATATACTTGATACCAACGACACGGCTTTCGCGAAGTCGGTACTCCGATGTGCGGAGATATCAAAGAAGAGATAGATATGATAGTACTTATAAAGTGCATCCAAGTGCTGCTTGCACTCTCGTTGCTTATACTGATACATGAACTTGGGCATTTCGCATTTGCCAAGTTTTTCGGTATTAGGGTCGATAAATTTTTCCTGTTTTTCGATGCCGGGGGCGTGAAGCTTTTCAGCACCAAGACAACTGGATGGTTTACGCGCCTTTTCCCAAAGATGAAAGAGGCCGATACAGAGTATGGTATAGGATGGCTTCCTCTTGGAGGCTACTGCAAGATCTGCGGTATGGTGGACGAGTCTTTTGACGTCGAAGGACTCAAAAGTGAGCCGAAACCATGGGAATTCCGTTCCAAACCGGCCTGGCAGAGACTTATTGTCATGTTCGGGGGCGTATTCAATAATTTCCTTTTTGCTATCATAGTGTATGTGGCCATGTTTGCGATATGGGGCGACAACTATGTGAGCAATAAAGACAGCCGTATCTATGCCAATCCGTTTGCCGAGGAGATGGGCTTTCGTACCGGTGACAGGATCTTGAGTTTCGATGACTATGTGCCGGAGGATTTCAGTATGCTGCAGGCTGATCTTGCCCGCCGCTCAGTGCATGAGGCAAAGGTGCTGAGAGGTGGTGATACTGTATCTATCTATATAGATCACAATATGATAGGAGATGTGCTCTCCACTCCGGGCATGTTTACCCTTGCGATCCCATTTGTGGTGGATTCATTGCCCTCCGGCTCTATAAACTATGACTCTGGGCTTATCTCAGGTGACAGGATAGTTCGTATCGACACAGCAGCCGTAGAGTACCGTCAGGATGCGACCCCTATACTTAGGGCTTTTGCTGGGAAGTCTGTAACAGCTTCAGTCGTAAGAGGCTCGGATACCCTCGCTGTACCGCTTCAAGTAGATACGGCGGGTATGATCGGAGTATTCGTGCACTATCCGGGGCTTGAGCATCGAGACTATACAGTGGCGCAAGCTATCCCTGCAGGCGTGAAATACACATTCGGCATGATAGGCGGCTATGTGCGGGATCTGAAGCTCGTAGCGACCCCTTCTACTGGTGCCTACAAGTCGGTAGGTAGTTTCATCTCCATAGGGCAGATATTCCCATCTACATGGAACTGGTATATCTTTGTCAATCTGCTGGCACTTCTCTCGATAATGCTCGGGGTGATGAATCTGATTCCGATACCTGCCCTTGACGGAGGACATATGGTGTTTGCCATCTATGAGATGCTGACCGGCAAGAAACCGAGTGACAAGTTCATGGTGGCAGCTCAGTTTGTCGGTATGTTCCTGCTCATGCTGCTCATGATCCTCGCTTTCGGAAACGACATCTCGCGTTTACTCTGATATAAGTGCGAATTTGTTCATAGCCCCTAACTTTAGTAACTTTAGGCAAATCATTTTCAATCATGACGAAACTGTCTATCATATCTGTAGTTGCAGCTTCTTGCGCGCTGCTGCTTTCCTCATGTAAGGAGTCTGATAAACCTCTTCTGCCCAATGTCAGCGGTAAAGCCGGAGAGATACTTGTGATAATGGATAAGGATGACTGGGACGGCAATCTCGGGGCTGAGGCCAGGGAAGTTCTTGCGGCCGACTATCCGTTTCTTCCTCAGAGAGAGCCTTATTTCTCCCTCGTGCACATAACTCCGACAGGATTTGCTGACCTTTTCAAGATTCACAGAAATATCCTGATCTTTGATATATCTCCAGATGCAAAGGGACAGGTGTTGTATCAAAATGACAAATGGGCTTATCCCCAGTGTCTTATACAAGTCTCCGCTCCTTCTGCGGACTCTGCTGCAAATGTGTTCAGTGCCAATGCGGAGAGAATCGTAAGCACAATCGAGCAGGCAGAAAGGGATAGGATCATCACCAATTCCCGCCGTTATGAAGAGCCGTCAATTCCTCCTGTTGTATCTAAACTCGCTGGTGGTTCACCGCATTTCCCTTCTGGGTACAAGGTTCGCAAGGCTACCGATGATTTCATCTGGATTGCTGATGACAAGCAGTATTCCATACAGGGTGTCTTTGTCTACAAGTATCCGGCATCCTCGATTGAGAATTTCACTGAGGAAAATATAATACGTCACCGCAACGAGATCCTTAAGGCAAATGTCCCTGGGCCGCGTGACAATACGTATATGATTACCAATGAAGTGGCGACTCCGGACGTTAGGTTCATAAGATTCCGCGGGCGTCAGTTTGCTGAGACAAGAGGACTTTGGGATGTGTACGGTGACTATATGGGCGGACCGTTTGTGTCTCATTCTTTCTACAGCAAGGACGGCAAGGATATAATAGTGCTCGACGGGTTCGTATATGCTCCGAAATATGACAAACGCCAGTATCTCAGGCAGGTAGAAGCCATACTCTATTCATTTGAGTGGGACAAGGAAGCCGATAACACGGATGATAAGGATAATAAGTAATCTTATCCTATCACTTCCCGTCTCAATATAGGTGATGCCGTCTCAATATAGGGCGAAAATATTTTGCAGAGACAAAAATATTACATATCTTTGCAATCCCCCTCGAATTTTGGTTTCGAGGTGAGTGTGACGGTGGGTTCGTATAACGGTTAGTACTCGAGATTTTCATTCTCGCAATAGGAGTTCGATTCTCCTACCCACTACTAAATATTAAAAATAAGAACAATGGCAAATAACGCATCTGCTGAGAAGTGCATTCGCCAGAGCGAAAGGCACAGATTGCATAATAAGTATTATGCAAAGACTACAAGGAATGCTATACGTGCGATAAGGAACTCTTCCGACAAGAAAGCGGCAGAGGCTGGAGCACCCAAGGTATACGCAATGATTGACAAGCTAGCCAAGATTGGAGTCATACATAAGAACAAGGCTGCCAATCTCAAGAGCGGAATAGCTGTCTTCATCAATAAGATGGCGTAATCCTAAGCCTTACGGGATGTGGCGCAGTTGGCTAGCGCACCACGTTCGGGACGTGGGGGTCGTGCGTTCGAGTCGCATCATCCCGACAGAAAATGAAGAGAGAACCAATGTACTTGGTTCTCTTTCTTTTTTTACGATAATGAGAAACACCTGTCTTAATCATTTAAATGCTCATGGTTGTGATTTGCTTTCAGATTTCTTAACCTCGCATTTAAGATAACAGCTTTTGTCGCCAACAGCTGCGGCCTTGCCTAATTGGTTTTTGGTTTGATAATATTGAAAAATGTCGGGGTCGTTTTATTCTGTATACTTAACGAGTTGTGCGAATGGAGTCTATGTTCGTTGTCAAAAGGAATGATGCATAAAATAGTGACATCGCTGACAGATATTCAATCTTCAGGATTGTGAAGTATTACTATAAACCTAAGTATATGACAAAAATTTGGAAACATTTATTCGATAGCGGTTGGTGTGGTTCACAAGGCACTGGAAGATGTAGTCCAGTCCGTATTTGAACAGGCTTACAGCCCTCCGCTTGTGTTTCAGGCCTCTAAACATCGTTTCCACCTGCCCCCTAAGTTTGTACATATCAAGAGCTTCCTCTGCATTACAGTACGAGACAAGGATTTGTAACTCCGGTTTTCCTTCCTTGTCCTTGATTTTAGAGCCGGACAGATAACAGGCCTGTCCGTTAACGTAGTAGATACCGTCGTAGATGATGCCAGAGTAAGGATGTTGATGTTTGTGTCGCTGAACTTCCAGTTAGTCCTGTCCAATGTAAGGTTGTACGAGCCCTGAACGGGATTTCGTGCCTCCGCAGCGTTTCCTTCGCCGGCGGATATATGTCATTCCCTGTTTCTTCGGTCGACGTGGCCGCCGAGGAGATTTCATACTCCCCCGAAAGCCCTGCATCCGCAACAGCCTTCTTCATGATGAACCCCACCATCGGGCTGCGGCAGATATTCCCGTGGCAGACGAAAAGTATCTTTTTCATTGTCATTTCGTTGTGTATTTCGGAGGAGACACCATTAATCCCTCAGGCAACCGACCGGCACGACATAGACCCCGTCTTCACGCCGTATGGCATATTTCGATGTGCCGGTAAGTACCATAAGGAATGAAGGTGCCTTCGTCTTTGCGGTGTCTATTTTAGATGCCAGCAGCTTCAGATTCTCCGCAGCCTCCTCAATGTTTTTCTCTCCGCCCAGTTTTATCTCAATCAGCCCGTAGCGTCCATCGCGCAGGTGCAGAACCGCGTCACATTCCAGACCATTGCTGTCGCGATAGTGATATACCGACCCTTCCAATGAGTCGGCATAAACCCGTAAATCCCTCACACACAGAGATTCAAAGAATAGTCCCATCGTGCGTATATCATTTATCAAGTCATTGGGCCCTATTCCCAATGCAGCAACGCCAATAGACGGGTCGGAAAAATAGCGGGTGTTGGAACTCCTTATGGCGGTTTTGCTCCGTAAGTTCGGATTCCACGCCGGAGAATCCTCCAGCACAAAAATCTTCTTCAGAGCATCAATATAAGAGGTGATTGTGATGCGGTTGGCGGAAGTTGAGTCATTGTCTTCGACATCTGCACAGATTGTATTGACAGAAACTTGCGCACACTGGTTCCTTGCGATAGAGCGCAAGATTCTTTTGGCACGCTCCGCATCACGTCTGACATTATCTACCCGTGAAATGTCGCTGTTTACAACTGCTTCATAATACCTGTATGCCATGTCCAATGCCACATCTTTGTCTATCGTTGTGGCACGAGGCCATCCTCCTCGGCAAATCAGCCAGGCAATTGAATCTATATTGAGAGGATTTGTACCGAAAATCTCCGAATCAGACTTGGAAAACAAATCTTTCAGACAGACTTCACCTGAAGACTCCCCCGACTCAAAAAGGCTCATGGTCCTCATCGTGAGCCAGGCAAATCTGCCCGTGCCGGAATGGTGAATCTTGTCGGTGTCGGCAGGCACGGCAGAACCGGTAAAGATGAACTGTCCGACATCATCTCTGTGATCGACTTCAAACCTTGCAGCATCCCACAGTTGCGGAGCAAGCTGCCACTCATCAATGAGGCGCGGCGTTGCCCCCTCAAGAATTTTACGAGGTGACAAATTTGCCAATTCAATGTTTTGATCCATGTATTCCGGGTCGTCCATATACACGACACTCCTTGCCTGTTGTTCGGCGGTCGTTGTCTTGCCACACCATTTGGGTCCCTGTATCAAGACCGCACCGACACCCTTTAGTCTGCGGCTCAACATTCTATCGGCAATCCGAGGTCTGTATTCTTTCATCTTTCTGCAGATTTTGTCATATGCGCAAAATTACAAAAAAGTGATTGAATACGAATGGTTTTCGAGCTATACTATACAAAATGAGGATAAACTATTATACAATTTATGACTATTTCGTTATACCGAATGTGAGTGATTGGACAAGAGTATGGAGGGGAGTCACTAGTGCAAACTGACAAATATACTGCTGAAGAGTTGTGATTTGCTTTCAGATTTCTTAACTTAGCATTTAAGATAACAGCATTATAATTAAAATCAGATTCTACAAGCTCGTTGTGATTTGCTTTCAGATTTCTTAACTTAGCATTTAAGATAACAGCAGAGGTACAGAAAAGCGTGCTAGACGTATGGTTGTGATTTGCTTTCAGATTTCTTAACTTAGCATTTAAGATAACAGCTCAGATACATAAATGTACTTAAAGGAGGGGTTGTGATTTGCTTTCAGATTTCTTAACTTAGCATTTAAGATAACAGCACAACTAGTGTAAAGTATTGGTAGCTAATTACTTAAAAGCTGTTTCTTGAAAATAAAATCCGGTAGGTAACTACCGGATTTTATTTCTTTTAAAGATATATTTTTGATTCAAAACAGTTCGAGCTGTATCACGATTTCTCCGGCTTCTTTGGGCTTATGTTCACAGAAAAGCTCCATACTGCCGAACTGTTTGTCCGTAATTGACAATATCCCTACCTGCCCAAGGTCCGGCAAGAACGATTTTACTCTCCTTATATGCACTTGGGCATTCTCGACAGAAGGGCAGTGTCTCATATATATCGAGAATTGGAACATGGTGAATCCATCTTCTATCAGGTGCTTTCTGAAGAGTGCCGCTTCCTTACGTTCCTTTTTAGTATCGGTCGGCAAGTCGAAGAATACCAGTACCCACATAATCCTATATTCACTGAATCTGTCCATCTCAGAGCACTGGATAGATGATTTTCCTGATTTCGCCCGAGAAACATTTTCTCAGTGAAGATGCAGTCTGGCTTATGGCAACCATTAGCGGACGTCGCTGAGCATCGATGACTACCTCCATAGTCGCAATGCCGAGGAGTTTAGCCTTGGTCTCTCTGTTTAATTCGCAGGGGCATAATCCTATGATTGTGCTCACGAGTTTGTCTACATACGGTCTGTATGGCTCCATTATGTCATCGGCAAGACAGTAAGCATCATATCTATTATGATGGTGTATTCCCAACGTAGGAATAAGTCCTACTCCGACAAGTGCTCTGGCCACCATAGCCCTCAGTATACTGTATCCGTAATTTAGCAATATATTTACTATGTCTTCGTTACCTCGTATGAAAGATTCTATGTCAGGAAAGACTGTCTTCCAATAATAAGCGGCAGCCCTTGCTTCGAGATTGTCAGAGTCACCGCTTCTTACGGAGTCTGCCCACACAAGCATGTTCTTGTGCTGCTCTCCTGTGACAAAAGCAAGGACAGCTGCTTGATTCCGTATCTTTGTCTGGATTGTCTGCTGCCATAGCTGTTTCTTCAATGGTAAGGAGGCATTGATCTGCTCTTGATATCGCTCTGCTTGAACTTTGTTGCCGTACAGAGGCAATAGCAGGCCGACTGGCAAGTGTCTGCTGTCACATGTTATCAGAGCGCAATTGTTCTCTAACAGAGCCTCGGTCAAGGCATGGGTTATGGTGATCCTCGGATTGTCCAACACAATGATCCCGATATCTTCTATCGGGATGGTCTTCAGAACTTTGTCACATCTCTCTGTCCCCATTTCAGTCGCACCGCTATCCTCATCCCTAGGGATATTTATTACAAGCTGTCTCATCTTAATGGACAGGTATGCAGGATTGCCGAAATAAAGGGATCTCTTTATCATATGATATTATGTAGTGAAATGTCGCCTAATAGGTTTATACTTACTTTTTTAGGATTTAAACTCTGCAGCGAAGATAAACTCGTAACTCTATAGAATTTCTTCATGGATAATGCGGCCTCTTTATCATCTAGTTGTGTCTCATATTGGTATCTAAAATAATAGTCCTTGCTGCAGACTTTCTGTACTCTGTAAAGGTGCTGAGCCAATGTTCTGTAGTCCTTTGCTGACATAGCATCGTTGAACTCGTCATCTCCCATGCCGAGAATGAACATCTCGTTCTGCTGCATACTCATGACGTATGTCCAATCTGGCGAAGGCAGCTGGTCGATGAATGACTGAGGCGCGTCCAAGTCAAGCACTTTCTGCCATACCTCGTCCGGATGTTCGATGATTATCGGGATCCCGTATTTCTTCCTCTCTACGGCATGCCAGAAGGTGACGGTATGCTCCTGGTATTTGCCCTCTTTATCTTTATAGATGGCGACATGGTGATTGTTGCCCGTCTTTACGAAACCGATATTCTTACCATCAGAGTCTTTCCTGACAGGAACGACAGCGTCTAACCCTGTGAACATCCTGACTGTCTTGATCAAGACGGGACTTGTCCCGTCAGTATAGAGCGGCTCTTTGAATGCTTCCTTTACATTTCCATTGAACTGGCTTAGCCGATCTGAGACGGTCTCGCGGATATTCTCGTCCACGATATACTCGACATCTTTGGCTCTGAGTGTATTCAGTGGATATTTTATGACGTATTCGTACTTGAAGCAGCTGCCGTATTTCAGTTCGATGGTCTTCTCCTTGTCCAAATACAGAGGCCGTTTCTTCAGCGAGGCTTTGGCAGCCTTTATGTTTCCGTCGAATTCGCTGATCCTCTCTTCGATAATTTTCTTTATCAAAGGTTGGAATATATCCTCGTGCCTATCGAATAGTTTGTTGATAGCGATGCCTTTCTCTATCGTCCGGATCTTTCCATAGACACTTTCCTCGGATAGAGCCCCACGGGGGACAATGATATTCTCCTGGGCAAGAATACGTTTGCCGTTCCTGTAGATATATCTCTTGCCCGGGGTCGCTACTTTCTTGCCGGATTTGAATGAGATCAGAATTCTGCTCGCAGCATCAGAAACCTCCCTTACAGAGAAATGAGCCTGTGCCATTGTCCATTTGTCGAGATTCAGTTTGTCCTCTCCTGAGGACTCTTGAGCATTCAGATTGTTCAGCCGTTGGATTATGTTTTGCCTTGTACATGCAATCGTTAGTGCGTCAATGGCATGATGCCTGTGATCGAGCCTTTTGCTCCATCCTTTGATCCGCTCTTCGGTATGTTGCTGATTATTATGCTCGTAGGTGACCATCTCCGTCAGCCCGCCTTCTCTGTAGCGAGGTATGTTCAGGCGCTGGAGGATCTCATCATATCCCCATATCCTTCTTAGATATGCAGTCACATCTCCGCTGGAGGCATATACGTCATGGCAGATCTGCATGAGGATCTCCATAGCCTTCCTAGAGATATATTGTGTCTGAACCAATTGTCTGGATATGAAGTCTTTGGGGATCTTCTCCGCCGGCGTCATGAATCGGTCACGCTTAGTCCTACTGATCTTTCCTTCCTTATATGCGTTGGCAACTCTGTCGCAATAATCCTTGAATTTGTCTTCGCCTTGTGCCTTCATGAAGTCGTAAGCCGTCATGTTGTTTTTGGTAGAATTGCATTTTCTGCAAGAACATGCCTTATTGGAATACGAATCATCAAATAGGCGTGACTTAGGGATAATGTGCTCTATATCAGAGTCAAATCCTGAAAGGAATTCTTGAGCTGAGATAGTCTGTCCGCAGTAGAAGCAACGTTGCCCAGCCTCTTCCCACAGTCTGTATTTTAAAATTTTGTTCTTTGACGGGACAATTCCGAATTCCCGTATCTTGCCGGCATATTCGAGATTGATCTTCTCCCTGTCTCTGATACTTTTTGCAGTAGTGGCCCTTGCTTCCTGACTTAGTTTCAGCTCTCTGGCCATCTCTATACGTATCTCATCAATGCTTCCGAATTTTTCTGCAATGGCATTGACGACATTGATCATCTGGTTAAGAATCTTCTCTACTACAGGCTGGCGCAGTTCGTTCTTGTTTAATTGAGGTATCCTCTGAAGCAATTGTCTTGCGGCATTTTCTGCCTTTGTCAGACTTCCCGAATGATTCGTGCCGATAATCTCGCAGGCTTCACTGTACATAGCTCCGTTCTGAAGATAGGGGAGAATCCTTCTGATGAATTTGGCAGATTTGCTTCCGTATCCTTGTTTTACGAAATCAATCTTGTTGAGATTGTCAATTGCCTCTTTGTTGGTTATCCCGAATTGATTCTCCAGCGCTTTTGCAAGATCTTCCTTATTGTCAATCGAATAGATGCAATGCCAGAGCCTGTATAGAGGCTCCTGCTCGCATTTCGGGTCTATCTCATGTAGGATTTCCCCTGTCTCGGGATTTACAAATGAAGAATCGGTAAGTTGCATGTCAAATCTCAGAAGGTCTTCACGCTTAAAGTGTGACAATGCTTTTCTCAATCTTGTCCTAGTAGTGTTCCCAGTAAGTCCTTTACTGACAGCCTTATCAATTGTCCACTCCTTGTCATTGGCAGAAATGCCGAGAATCTTCTTGAGATCGTTGGCTTTCATAACTTCATTTTCTGACAAGAACCGGTATATTTCCACTTTTTTCTCTTGCGAAATGAAGAATTCGTCATTTTTGGAATTCGTTATCCGGATATTGTTGATCTCTTCCCAAAGCTTGCTTTCTTGAGATAGTGGTGAGGACTTAGGCGCAACCTTAGGGCCTGCCAATATGTGGCATTGGTTTCCATTCCTGTCTGTTATTACATTTCCGGAATGATTTTTCTTGACAAAGTCCCGTACCTCAAAATCACACAGCGATACAAGATGCTTGCAAGACTTGAGCGGACGCTGGAAGAAAATGATCCGGTTTCTTAGCTCATCGACATTTTCGTCAGTAAATATATCTGGCCAGAATACTTTCTGTGCTTCAACGATCCTGTCCAATTCTTCCATGTACGCTCCTCGCGGAAATACCTGTTCTTTAATCCTATAGGTGTAGAATTTGCCTTTTTCTGATATGATCTCTGTCTCTTTCAGTTTGTTGGCAAAATGCTGGCCTATAGTCTTTCCTTCTTCGCGGATTTCTTTCCACCTGTTGTTGACGGCAGCTACATAGTCCCTCTGCTGCTTGTCAGAATCTTCGTCTCGGGAATGACGGTAACCTCGTTTCTGATTGATGTGATACAATACACGCCCGATCTCTGGCAGAGATAGTTTGTAGCTGGGAGTCGCTGCATTGGCACGTAGCTCCCATAGCTCAAGTACGGGAAGCTTGATGAGCCTCTCGTCAGGAAGCATCCCGAGGGAACGTAATTTGTCAGTCAGTTGCTGACGTCTCAGTTGATATCTGTCGTAACCTTTTCTTGCCGTTCTTTTCTGTGTTCGTTTCTGGTTCTTGGATGCAGCATTTCCTTGCGTAAATTCTTTGGCATCGTCTGTCGTGAGCGGGACAATGCGGCTTCCCATGCCAAGAAGATTGACAGGTGCGTGTGTCTCGTCTACATTTACCAAAGCCCATCCTATTGAGCCAACTCCGAGGTCAAGTCCCAATACTTTCTTCATATCTCAAAAATTGTTTTGCAATGTCAAATAAAGTTCATAGATTTGCAACAATCTGAAGCAAATCACAATAAGGATTATTCCGTTGTGAAAACATTTAAGGCGGGGCGCAAGCTTCGCCTTCGTTTTTTAGCTGATTAATGAATGTCTTATGTGTCTTATGTGAGTCTTATCTTGAGCGTTAAGGTACGAAGAATTAGCGTTCTATGCAAGTAATACTTTCCCTGGCTAGTGATCGGATTCTCCGCACGTGAGAGCTTTTATGCTTGGCTGCTTTGCCTAATTCTTGGACGGTATAGTTAGTATGTTGTAATGCACGTTCCTTTCAAGAATTTCAATGCAAATTTTGGAGTTTCGCTTCGCGTCTATAAGGGGCAGACAATTGCCTACGGTGATTGGACGCTTGCACAGTTGAATAAATTGTCTAAAAAGACAGAACTGAACTCAAAGGCTGGGTCGCTGAAGATAAGGGCCAGCATGAAGGTCGGAGAGGCAGAAAAAATCTTCAAGGAGCATTTCGGTGTAAATGTGCAGATTGCGGACAAGGCCATAAAGACCATAGGCAAGGCATTTGTACCGGATTCAATAAAAGACCTTACAAATCCCGCAGGCTATGCCTTGAAAATGGCATTTCATGCGGCCTCTGGAATCGGGAACGTGATTTCCGAGTTTCAAGAGAGTCGGGCAGACTTTGCGGGAGCAGAACGGCAGCTGAACGAATTTGACTGCAGCATCCCAGAGATCAATGCCGTGAAGAAAGAGCTCGAGGCCTACGATAAGACCCTGCAAGAGATTGAGAATAAGTACATAGAGTAAAGGTTGCAATTTTTACGGTGGTAAATTATACGGCTGTAAGATTTGAGTCATCCCATTTCCGAGAAATCCGAATTTTGGACCAATAAGGACTGCGGAATGCAACACCTCATTTACACCCTGTCGTTAAGCAGGAAGGCGATGTAATAGACAGGCATATAAAGGATTCCGTTCTCTTCATGGATATTTCTCTCGTTGTTGAGCACGACGGCCGTTTCATAGACATTTCCGAGATTTACGCTGGTGTCGTCGTTTAGAATGCATTTATAAAACTGTTATCTTTGTATGAATAGGGATTTTCGGAAGAAAATCTCCTTAAAGGGGTTCTGTACGGATACCGTAGAGTTCTCGAAGACGGCCACGCAGTTGGTGTCGGGAAGAATATGCAAGACCTTTTTGTCCGTGAGGCTATGTCTTTCCGTCTGATGACATTTGTCCCAGGCATTTAGGTGTGCGCATTGAACTATCGGTGCTACTTAACCCTTATGAGACGCCTTTTGGAGTGTAATGCTATACCTCAGACACATACAGGCAGATCTCTGAATTTATGACAGCAACAGTCTATGTTGTGACCAAGAATTGGAAATAACAGATGAAATCATTGAAAGAACTGTACCGGATAGGACGCGGTCCGTCAAGCAGCCATACGATGGGCCCCATGCGTGCGGCGCAGATATTCCGGTCCATGTACCCAGATGCAAAGTCCTTCCAGGTGACCCTTTATGGCAGTCTGGCAGCTACAGGCAAGGGACATATGACGGATGTATCCATAAGGGACGAACTTTCCGGGACTGCTCCGGTGGAATTCTTATGGATGCCCTCTGTCTTCCTCCCTTTTCATCCCAATGGAATGACATTCAAAGCGATGGATGCGGATGGCAATATGGTCGGCGAGTGGACCGTGTACAGTATTGGCGGTGGAGCTCTCTCTGAAGGCAAGGCCAAAGGCGATATGTTCGACACTCAAGATGTATATGACCTCGACAGGCTTTCTGATATACAGAACTGGTGTGATGAGAAGGGGCGTACCTATTGGGAATATGTAGAGCAATGTGAAGGTAAAGAAATATGGGACTATTTGATGGAAATATGGAAGACTATGCAGCAAGCTGTCGAGAGAGGCATAGACCATGAAGGAGTATTGCCCGGTCCGCTTAATCTTCCCCGTAAGGCTCCTACATATTATGTCAAGGCAATGGGCTACAAGCGTTCCCTCCAGACGCGCGGCCTTGTATATGCCTATGCGCTTGCTGTCAGTGAGGAAAATGCTTCCGGAGGCAAGATCGTGACGGCTCCTACCTGCGGAGCGAGCGGTGTCGTGCCTGCAGTGCTGTACCACTTGTGTAAAGGACATGAATTCAGTGATATCAAGATGCTCCATGCCTTGGCAACAGCTGGACTCATAGGCAATGTCGTCAAGCAGAATGCCTCCATATCCGGAGCGGACGTCGGCTGTCAGGGTGAGGTCGGGGTTGCCTGTGCGATGGCTGCAGCCGCGGCTTGCCAGATGTTCGGAGGAAGTCCGTCCCAGATTGAGTATGCTGCTGAGATGGCTCTCGAACACCATCTTGGCATGACCTGTGACCCAGTCGGAGGCCTTGTCCAGATACCGTGTATCGAGAGGAATGCGTTTGCCGCTACCCGTGCATTGGACTCTAACCTCTATGCTTCTTTCTCGGACGGACGGCATAGAGTGTCGTTTGACAAAGTCGTGGAGGTGATGAAACAAACCGGCCACGACATCCCGTCCCTGTACAAGGAGACGAGCGAAGGAGGGCTTGCCAAGGGCATGGGAATATCTTATTTGGAATAATTAAAAATAAAATAATGGAAATAGGATAATTTTTCCTGAAAATACTCTATATTTGGCCTCGGATTTGCGCGAAACGCAAGTCTCGCAACAATTAAAGACAACAATCATGAGCGAATTAAAAGGATCAAAGACTGAGCAGAATCTCAAGACTGCCTTTGCAGGTGAGTCTCAGGCACACACAAAGTATCTTTACTATGCCGCAAAAGCTATTAAAGATGGATATGTACAGATAGGCAAGCTCTTCGAGGAGACTGCAAAGAATGAGAAAGAGCATGCCAAGATATGGTTCAAGTATCTTCATGGCGGGGAGATCCCCGAGACAACTGTCAATCTTGAAGATGCAGCTGCAGGCGAGAACTACGAGTGGACAGATATGTATGCTGAGTTTGCCAAGACTGCCAAGGAAGAGGGCTTCAATGATCTCGCTTTCCTCTTTGAAAAGGTAGGCGCTATCGAGAAGACACATGAGGAGCGTTACAGGAAGCTTCTCGCCAATATCAAGGAAGGCATCGTGTTCTCACGTGACGAGGATATGATCTGGCAATGCTCCAATTGCGGTCATATCGTCATTGGTAAGAAGGCTCCGGAGATCTGCCCCGTGTGCAAGCATCCGAAGAGTTTCTTTGAAATCAAGGCTGAGAACTATTAATAGTATATTGGCTGTCCGCTTCCCAATTCAAGTTTAAGCTAAACTTTTGAGTAGGCTTCTATGTTTAGTAATCGTTAAAAAATAAGTAGCCGCTTACTTAGATTTACTATGATGTTATAGCCTGATTTTAGGACAATAGAGCCGGCAAGGGTATTTCCTTGTCGGTTTTTTTGTTCTTCCTTCGGGTTTCGGCTTTATGTGCGGCATATCCGAGAGTTGATTGCCAGGCCGAGAGAAAAGTTAAACTTTGACTCTGCCCAGTGAGCGGTTAAAACATTCATTTTGGCCATAATCTTGAATCTTCGTAACTTAGTAAGTTTGACATAGCTTTGGATACGGTACACTCCGGGTTATCCAATAAGTGAATGTTGAGTTCAAAGGCTTATAAATGAATCTAATACGTAAGACAGCGATAGCTGTCGCAATGTTGTTTGTAGCGGTAGTCCTCTGTGCAGAAGAAGACTCACCGCAGGAGAGATACATATCCAAATATGCTCATGTGGCAGTGAGGGAGATGTACCGTTCGGGAGTTCCGGCAAGTATAACCCTTGCTCAGGGACTTCTCGAGTCGGGAGCCGGCCAGTCAGAGCTTGCTGTTAAAGGCAACAATCATTTTGGCATCAAGTGCCATGACTGGACAGGGCGCAAGATGTACTATGATGATGACAGGCGAGGGGAATGCTTCAGGGTCTATTCCTCGCCAGACGAGAGTTTCCGTGATCATTCGGATTTCCTCAGGTACAGAGATCGGTACAAGCCTCTTTTTGGCAATTCAGTGACTGACTATAAGGCTTGGGCTCATGGTCTTAAGAAGGCCGGTTATGCCACTGACCCATCTTATGCCTCCAAACTGATAAAGGTCATAGAGGATTATAGACTTTACCGCTTCGATGCGATGAAGCCGGAAGATTTCCATAGTGAGAGCACTGGCAAATCGTATGGAGACCGCAAGGAGGATGATAAGCGTACTGCAAGACGCGAGCGTAAAGAATCCAAAAGAGAAAGCAGTAAAGGGGATCACAGGGAAGGCCGTAAATATGAGAGAAGTGATGGCAATAGGTCTGAATCAATACCAGAGCCGCCTCTGCAGATAGAGGAACCTACAAAGGTGTCCGGTGACGACCCACGTGAGACAATCTCTTTCGCACTGAAGCGGCAACTTTATTCCAACAATGGAGTACAGTTCGTATATTCGGTTGAGGGTGAGACCTATGCTTCCATAGCTGACGAGTACAATCTTTTCCTTGGAGAAATACTGCGATTCAATGATGCCAAGGCCGATACCAATCTGACACCAGGCACTCTGGTGTATGTGCAGGCCAAAAAATCCCGTGCCGTAAAGGGATTGGACAAATATATCTCCGATGTCGGTGGTGAGACAATGCGAGACCTGTCACAGCGCTTTGGCGTGAAACTCAAGGATCTATGCAAGCGCAATTCATTCCATTCCGACTATGTGACGACTCCAGGTGACGAGATTAATCTCAGATAAAGATGAGAAGAAAAAAATATAAATACTTACATATTGTCGTTCCTGTTATCTTGGTCATATTTGCCGTTGCGGCAGTATCTGCGTCAAGATACGTGTATGACAATTATATCCCTAATTTCCGTGGTCAAAGTGGCTTCTATGTGTATCCTGGAGCGACTCTCTCTCAGGTTGTCGCGGCGATAGAAGAGAATGTGGGAGTCAAGTCGTGCAAGAGCCTTGAGCGGGTCTTGAGACGAGAATTTGAAGATACAGCAGGTCTTCATCCTGGATATTATATGTTGGATGGTACAAATACCAGTGCGTACGCAGCTCGTATGCTTCGTTTCGGCTGGCAGACTCCAGTCAATCTTGTCTTGTCCGGCTCCATTAGAAGCAAAGCCTCTCTGGCCATAAAGATAAGTCGGCAGATGCTTGTTGACTCAGCTGCCGTGGTCAGTGCTCTATCAGATACGGCTTTCCTCTCTGCCTATGGGGTGAATCCGGAGAATGTATTTGCTATCATAATGCCCGACACATATCAGATGTATTGGACGGATTCGATGGCGAGGATAATGGATAAGCAAAAAGCTGAGTATGATAGGTTTTGGACTCGAGATAATGTTGCCAAAGCCAGTAGTCAGGGCCTCACGCCGTTGCAGGTGGGGATTCTTGCCAGCATAGTGAGGGGAGAGTCCAACTATGTCCCCGAATATCCAAAGATAGCAGCCGTGTATCTCAACCGTCTTCATAGGGGAATGAAGCTGCAGGCTGATCCTACTGTTGCCTATTGCTTTGATTATGAGCCAAATCGCATACTTAAGTCGCATCTTCAGGTAGAATCTCCCTACAATACCTATAAGTACAAAGGGCTTCCTCCCGGTCCAATATGTGTTCCCGGCAAAGATGCCATGAATGCTGTTCTTAATCCGGCCTCGGGAGGTGACCTATATTTCTGTGCAAGTTCTGCTTTGGACGGGACTCACTTGTTTGCTGCGACATATGCCGCACATCTGCGCAATGCAGCCGCTTTTCGCAAGGCTATAACGAAGAAGCTAAGGCAAAAGGCTACAAACTGACATATTGTCATTATCTGTCCTTGGCAGACAATTTGCGTGTAAGGCGAACGTCGGTAAGTGTGCAATACCGGCTGTAACCATGTTGTGGCTTATAGTATTAGCAACCGTATTCGGGCTGTTTTCAAAGAAATATAAAAGATTGGTAAGATATGCAAAAGCAAAACGAAAAGTCGGAGAAAGAGTTCTCGGAAGAGAGCAGAAAGGTCGGCAACAAGATAGAGAAAGAAAAGGTTAATTCAGATGAAGGTGGTAATGCTGCTGGTGAGAGAGAACATTCAGACAATGAATGCCATTCTGACAAGTGCGGGTGTTCCCATCATGATGATAAGGCGTGTGAGGAGTTGAAGGCTAGATGCAAGTCTCTTGAAGAAGAGAAGAAATCTTTGGAGTCGAAGCTTGCAAAGGAGAAGGACGATTATATCCGTCTTCTTGCAGAGTTTCAGACTTTCCGTAATAGGACAAATGAGCAGAAGAAAGAGATAGAAAGCACTGCCTCTGCAGATACTATTAAAGGCCTTCTTCCGGTTTTGGATGACTGCGAGAAAGCAATGGATATGCTTCGAGGTTCGGCAGATGAAGCCGCAAAGGAAGGTACGGGGCTGATATACAGTAAGCTACTCAAGTATCTTAAGTCCAAGGGATTGGAGCCTATCGAAGCGAAAGGTAAGAAATTCGATACTGAATTTCATGAGGCAGTTGCGCAGGTCCCTGTCTCTGACAAGGACAAGAAAGGGCATGTGTTTGATGTGGTTGAGACCGGTTATACCTATGGAGGCAAGATTCTTAGGTATGCAAAGGTTGTAGTTGGAATCTAAGGGAGTCGTAGATATGGCAGAGAAAAGAGATTATTATGAAGTCCTTGGAGTGGATAAGAATGCGTCTGAGGACGATATAAAGTCCGCCTACAGGAAACTTGCCTTGAAATGGCATCCTGACAGGTGGGTAAGTGGCACTGATGCCGAGAAGAAGACGGCCGAAGAGAAATTCAAGGAGGCTTCAGAGGCTTACAGTGTGTTGAGCGACAAAGACAAGAGGGCAAAGTACGATCAGTTTGGACATGCAGGAGTTGACGGAAGTGCCGGCCCTGACTTTAGTGGGGGCTTCGGCAACCTAGATGATCTGCTGAATAATCTTTTCGGCGGCCGCAACCCGTTCGGAGGATTCAGCGGTTTCGGAGGATTCGGTGGCTTCGGCTCTAGTAGAGGTGCTTCTGCACAGTCTCGTCCGGTCATGAGAGGCCGTGACATCCGTACAAAGGTCCGTCTTACATTGGAAGAGATAGCTACTGGAGTTGAGAAGGAAGTTACAATCGTCCGTAACGAACAGTGTCCGGATTGCGGTGGCAAAGGGACTCGCAATGCTTCGGATGTGAAACCTTGTCCTGTATGTCACGGCACTGGCCAAGAACAGAGAGTGGTCAACAGTATCTTCGGTCAGACTGTCACATATACGACATGCTCCCGTTGCGGAGGCACAGGAGAGATTGTTACCAATCCTTGCCCTTCCTGCAGTGGAACTGGAGTGATCCGTAAGAAAGCGACAATAAAAGTCAAGATTCCTGCAGGTGTAGAAGACGGGATGCAGATAACAATTCGTGGCGAGGGACATGCGGCAAAAGCAGGCGGGATCAATGGCGACCTTCTTGTGGTGATCGAGGAGATACCTCATTCCCAACTCAAGAGAGAGGGGATGAATCTCTACTATACTAAGATTATTTCAGTGATGGATGCCATACTCGGTTGTGAAGTGACGATACCTTGTCTGGACGGGAACTATAAGGTTAAGGTAGATCCCGGTACCCAATCGGGAACTGTCGTACGTCTGAAAGGCCGCGGACTTCCAGCTGTCAAAGGTTATGGTACCGGAGTCGGAGACTTATATGTAAAGTATCTGGTATGGATACCTAAGAAGCTCAGGAGTAGTGAGAAAGAGACTCTTGAAAGTCTCAGATACAGTGATACGTTTACCCCGGATCCAAGTCGAGAGGACCGCTACTTATTCGATAAGATGAAAGAAAATTTCTAAAAAGTTTGCGGTTTAGGATTTTATTGGTAAATTTGCAGTCCTATTAACGAGGCAACCTCTTACGATCGTTGTATTTTGTAGTAATGTTGCGCTAATTTAGTTTTAGAGATGGAATTGATCAAAATCGTAGATCAGGCTTTTGCTAACGAGAAAGTCGCTACATATCCTAAGTTCAAGGGTGGTGATACAATCACAGTTACCTACAGGATCAAAGAGGGAGACAAAGAAAGACTCCAGAAGTTCAGAGGCGTAGTCATACAGATAAGCGGTGCTACACCTTACACAAAGACTTTCACAGTGCGTAAGATCGCAAGTGGTGTTGGGGTTGAGAGGATTTTCCCATTTCAGTCACCTTTTATTGACTCGATAGAACTCAACAAAGTCGGCAAGGTTCGTAGGGCAAGAATTTTCTACCTAAGGAATCTCTCCGGTAAGAAGGCAAGGATTAAGGAGAAGAAGCTTGTATTCCTAAAAGAGGAAGGTGCAACTCAGACTCCAGCTCCTGCTGCAAAGTAATATAGAGGGTTTATCCCTTATGGCCCCATAGCTTAACTGAATAGAGCATTTGACTACGGATCAAAAGGTTATAGGTTTGAATCCTATTGGGGTCACCGAAATCGCTGTAACTCATTGAGTTGCGGCGATTTTTCATTTATTATGTTTTCTTGTTCTTCCTTTTGACTTGCGGAATGAAGAAAGAAATGCTAAATTTGCTTACATATCGTAAGTTTATGGCACGTTTCTTTGATCCTCCGGCACCTAAGGCTCCTGTAGAGGAGAGCAAGGTAAAGAAAGTATATAGCAGTATGCGCCTTAAGGTATTCCTTGGCGCTTTTCTCGGGTATGCGGGATATTATCTTGTGAGGAAAAATCTCTCGCTTGCTGCTCCTGGCATGATCGATGAGGGCCTTCTGGATAAGGCTGGTATCGGTATCGCCATGTCTGCAGTCTCGATTGCGTATGCTTTCAGTAAGTTCATCATGGGAAGCATATCTGATCGCTCTGATGCGCGCAAGTTCTTGTGTGTCGGACTTTTGCTTTCTTCTTTGGCGATGATTGTTGCGGGAGTCTTCCCATATAGTGCTTCATCCATGGCATTTAATGTAGCAACGGTCTTCTTCCTGATGCTTATAGTAGGATGGCTCTCTGGTATGGGTTGGCCTCCTTGCGGAAGAATCATGGCTCATTGGTTCAGCCAGAATGAGAGAAGCTTCAAGATGTCAGTGTGGAATACCTCGCATACATTCGGAAGCGGATCGCTCGGCCTGCTTGCAAGCCTTGGAATGACTGCAGTTGTTGCTTTCGGTGTCCCTGTCGTAGAATCATGGAGAGGAGCATTTATCCTGCCCGCCATAGTAGCGATATTTATTGCTGCAATCTGCTGGCTTCTTATAAGGGATACTCCCCAGTCATGTGGCCTTCCATCCATAAATGACTACCGGCATGACTATTCGGGAGTAGGTTCCAGACAAGACGATACGAAGAAGATTCCTTTCCGTACCCTTTTCGTTGACTATGTGTTCAAGAACCGCCTGCTGTGGATAATAGCATTTGCCAATGCTTTCGTGTATATGGTACGTTATGGGGTAGGGGACTGGGCTCCTATCTATCTTCAAGAAAGCGGTATGATGACCGCGGCGGAGAGCAATCTGGCGTTTTCACTGCACAATTATGCCGGGATTCTCGGCACAATCGTCTGCGGATATGTGTCAGCCCGCTTCTTCAAAGGTCGTTGTACACCTCCTAACGTAATCTTCATGATTTTGGTCCTTGCCGGGACTCTGCTTTATTGGCAGGCAGACAATGTCGCTACTCTCTTTGTTCCTGCAAGGTCTGCAGTCTATCCGATATTGTGTAAATCGCTTGTGTACTCGGCACTTATAATAGTGGGCTTCTGTATTTACGGTCCAGTCGCCATGCTTGGCATCCAGGCTGTCAATCTTGTGCCTAAGAATGCGGCAGGTACGGCGGCAGGTTTTGTCGGCCTGTTTGGCTATCTTTTCGGTGATGCTATACTCTCTAAGCTTCTTATGGGTACAGTTGCGCAGAATGCAGGATGGCATGTCACTTTCATGCTGCTAGCCTTTGCTAGTATTGCTGCAGTATTGCTATGTTCCCTTACTTGGAGAAGTGAGAAGCAGCTTGCATAGGTTCGGCTTCTAAATCATATACAATATGAAGAAAAATTTCTTTGTTGTCCTTATCTTCCTTGCTTTCTGCTATGCGGCAGAGGCTAGGACAGTAAAAGGACGAGTCCACTGCGGCACTGAGAATATTGGTGGTGTCATTGTGACGGACGGAGTCAATTTCTCCCGTACTTCAGCGCGAGGCAAATTCAAACTTGACATTGCAGATGAGGCGGAGTTTGTCTACATAGTTACCCCTTCAGGGTATTCCGCCCCTTTCAGCAGCGGCTCTCCCGAGTTCTACCGCAAGGCTGAAGGCGAGGATACTTTCGACTTTGACCTGGTCTCACTGGGAGATGGAGATTATACTATATTTGCGATCTCTGACCCACAGACCAAGCATGATAGGCATTTTGCCAAATTCTGTGCCGCCCCTCTTCAAGACATCAAGGCAAATGCCCCCAAGTATCTTCGTACAGGCCCTCTTGTCGGCATAATGCTAGGTGACATCTGCTGGGACGATACTCCGATGTTGGCAAAATACAAGAAAGAGGCTGCTTCTCTCGGCTTCCCTGTGTATGCAGTGATTGGCAACCATGACTACAACAGGAAAGTCCCATTCGGTCATTATGCAGATGATTTTAAGTCATATTTTGGTCCTCTTGACTACGCTTTCTTTGCAGGGGATGATCTAGTTATAGGTCTCAACAATATCCTTTACTCTGAGGACGGGAAATACATAGAAGGCTATGGCGAGGAAGAGCTTACATTTGTCCGCAACCTTCTTAAGCTGGTTCCGGAAGATGCGCATGTGTTAGTGGCACACCATTCTCCGATTGCCAAGAGAGGACGTGAAAAGAATACCTTTATCAAGAGCGGCGATACGTTAGTAGCCCTTTTCGGTGACAGGAAGGTGGATATGATCTCAGGACATACGCATATAATGAATAATCTTAAGATCAGTGACAGTATTGTTGACCACAATATAGGCAGTATATGCGGAGACTGGTGGTCATCTGACTGGTGCAAGGACGGGACGCCCTCCGGTTATGCAATCTTCAGCATTGGCAAAGATGGAGTTACGCATTTCTATCGCTCGATCGGAGAGCCTGACGACTATCAGGTAGAGATTATAGAACCCGGGGAGAGCCAGCATCATCCTGAGGCTGTCGTTGCTAATATTTGGGATTATGAAGACGGGTGGACAGTATCCTGGTTTGAGGATGGCAAGCCGATGGGCGCAATGACACAGACTGAGGACGTGTCTCCGACTACTATACGCAAGATAGGGGAGACTTATCCAGACAGCAGCAAGGTACCGAGATACAAGAGACCCCGTACCAACAATCATTATTTCATGGCCGTCCCAGATGAAGGAGTCAAGGAGGTGAAGATTGTCGTTACGAGCAAGAATGGCGAGAAATGGGAGTTTAACGTTGGTCTTTGAACTTCTTCAAAATTGTTCTAAGGTCTGACGTCTATAGCTTTTCTTGTAGTTCAAGCCAGCGCATCTCTTTCTCGTTGAGAAGGGCTGTCACTTCTGAGAATCGTCTTGACATCTCCTCGATCTTGTCATAAGGCAGACTGCCGGATGAGAGTTGTTGCTCGATTCCGGCTTTTTCCTTTCCGAGACTGTCCATATCGGCTTCGAGGCTTTCTACTTCTTTCTGCTCTTTCCAGGTAAGTTTAGGTTTGCGTGCCGGTCTCTGAAACGCATCTCCTTCCGACCTCTGCTGTCTCTCACCTCCTGACCTTTGCGAGGATTCTCCTCTTTGTCCGCCTGCAGTCTGTTGCTGCGAAGATTCGGAACTTGAGGAGGTTGCTTTGCCACGTGTCTGTGCTGCAGCCCTTTTCTGCTCCTTCTCATACTCCTTTATATACTCATGGTATTCGCTGTATGAGCCGATGAAGTCCTTTACAATGCCATCTCCGCAGAATATGAACAGATGCTCTACAAGACGGTCAAGGAAATGCCTGTCATGTGATACAATTATCAGTGATCCCTTGAAGTCCTTGAGGTATTCCTCCAGGATATTGAGGGTCACGATATCCAAGTCATTGGTCGGCTCATCAAGGATCAGCAGGTTTGGATTCTGCATCAGGATTCCGAGAAGGTAAAGCCGCCTTCTCTCGCCACCGGAGAGTTTGGCTACTTTTACGTTGAACATCTCCCTGTTGAATAGGAACAGGTTGAGTAGCTTCGTGTCTCCTACAGTCTCAAGCACAGTTTGATCTTCATTGAACTTGAGTCCACTCTGGCGATAGTAGCCTATCTTTAGTGAGGCTCCGATCTCTATTGTACCTGTCATAGTCCCATCTTCAGGGATATTTCCGGTAAGAAGATTCAAGAATGTGGATTTCCCCGTACCGTTCTTGCCTACTATGCCTACTCTCTCAAACCTTCTGAAATTGTAGGTGAAGTCCTTGAGATAGATATCGTTGCCGTATCTGAAGCTTACGTCCTTGCAGTTGATGATCTTGTTGCCGAGGCGGCTTCCGTTGTCAAGGGCTGACATGTCAATGGACTCGTCTCGGTGGACCTGCTCTGATCTTTCCTTTAGGTCATGGAACGCGTTGATTCTGTATTTTGCCTTACCGGTTCTTGCGCATGGGGATGCATGTATCCATTCAAGCTCTCGTCTCAGGATATTGTTTACCTTGGCCGTCTCTGCATTATAGCTATCGATTCTGGCCTGGCGTTTCTCAATGAAGTCCTCGTATCCGCCATGGTAAATGTACAGGGCTCCATGGTCGAGTTCCATCACCGTATTGCATACGTGGTCAAGGAAATACCTGTCATGCGTCACCATGAGAAGGGTGCATTTCGAGTGACTGAGGTAATTCTCAAGATACTCTATCGCTTCTATGTCAAGGTGGTTCGTTGGCTCGTCCATTATGTAGAAGTCTGCATCCTTGGCCAGCATGTCGGCCAAGGCTACGCGCTTGATCTCGCCTCCTGACAGATTGGCCATGCTCTGATCCGGGCTTAGTCCCAATGCTGTAACAAACTTCTTCACTCTCAGCTCGTATTCAAATCTTGCCCCTTCTTCCATCTTGTCCATGCGCTCTTTGTTCGCGGCAAGGATCTGTCCCAAAATATCTGCTTTAGGGTCAAATGAATATTCCTGTTCGAGAAATGCTATCTCGATGTGTCTCATGAAGGTGATTTTGCCGCCCGAGTCTGATTTGTCTTTACCGGCGAGGATTCTAAGAAGGGTTGATTTGCCGGCTCCGTTTGGGGCGATCAAGGCTATTTTGTCTCCTTCGTTGATGTTGAAGGAAATATGTTCAAAGAGGATTTTTTCTCCGTATGATTTGGACAGATTTTCTGTCTGTAAGTATGATGCCATTTTATCTGAATAATCTGTCTATCTCCTTGACTGCGTCCGGAAGCGCGAATACTTCTACCCTGTCATAAGCCTCGATCTGAGTGTCGCCGATGGCGATGAATGAGTCATTTCCCCTGATTATACCACCTACTATGGCGTTCTTCGGAAAATCAATCTCCTTGAGCGGATGTTTTGTGATGAGGCTGTCTTTTGCAACTATATACTCCAATATCTCCGCATCCGTGCCGCTCATATATTTGACGAATCTTACTTTGTTGCTGAGTGTCATCTTGAAGATCTTTGCCGCTGTCATAAGCTTCTTGTTGATGACGGCATCCACTCCCATCTCCTCTGCAACGTGCATATATTCGATATTTTCGACTTCTGCTATTGTCCTTAACACACCGAACCGTTTGGCTACTACACAGGAAAGGATGTTGGCCTCGTCATTGGGGGTGGCAGCTACGAATGCATCGTACTCCCTGATCTTTTCTTCAAGAAGGAAGTCGGAGTTGCGTCCGTCCCCATTGACAACGACTACGTTCTCGGCGGTACTCTCCCTTAGGGTGAGGCATTTGTCCATGTCTGGGTCGATAATCTTCACGTTGTCACAATGGTCGCATATACTGTTCGCTGTGAGTTCTCCGATTGCACTGGCTCCGAGGATCATTACGTTGCGGATCTCTATGCTTGCCTTGCCGAGGAATGCTGTCACGGGACCTACCCCTTCTCTTGTGGTGATGATATATACAAGGTCATGGTATCTGAACTTGGTCCCAGGCCCAGGGATTATTGTGCTTTCGTTTCTTGATATGGTTATTACCCGGAAGAGATTGCCGAATGATACTGCTGCAGCGAACTCCGAGATTTTCATATCTATGACTGGGGAGTCGTCTTCAAGTTTGAATACGAGCAGCTGTAGCTTACCTCTGGCAAAATCCATTGAGTCTGAAGCTACTGTACGCTTTAGTTGCGAGGCTATCTCGGCAGCGGCGATTTTCTCCGGATAGAACAGCATGTCGACCCCCATATCTGTGAATATGTATTTGTTCTCGTATGAGGTATATTCTTCAGAGTCAATGCGGGCGCATACCTTTTTGCATCCGAGTTTCTTGGCAAGGATGGCGCTGACAATGTTTGTCTGTTGGGAAGTTCCCGGATTGACTCCTACGAAAAGGTCTGCTTCACTGATCCCAGCCTGATTGAAGGCCTTGATCGAAGATGTCCTCCCGCATACGGTTATGACATCGGCCATGCTGCTGACTTTGGCCAACCTTTCTTCGTCACAGTCTATTACGGTGATTTCTCCAGCACCTCCGAGCATTTTTGCAAGGTGTGAGCCGACTTCACCGGCGCCTTCTATTATGATTTTCATTGTTATCCGTGTATTATTTGCCGTATTTCCGTGCTACCTTCTGCCGTCTGACTTTAGAGCCTGCTTCTTGAGTATACATCATATCTTGCCATGCAGATGATCAAATATCCGCTTGCCGTAGATTACTGTCTCCAGGACTATGAAGCCCTTGTAGATTCCACGTATCTGCAGACCTGCCATCCTTCTGATATATTCTGGGCTTACTGTTATCTGGTTCTTCATCTTGTCGTATTGTCGGTGGGCGAGTAGTACAGCCTTGAATCTGGCAGGTTTAAGAGCAATGAGATAGGCTGCTGCTATGAGTCCGTCAATGACTTTCCGTAAGAATATGACCCGTCTTGCTTTCCTGACAGCCTTGTCGGCTATAGTCTGATCCTTTTTCTCCTTCACTCTGGCGGCTTCATCCATCATTCTGTTGTCCTCCTCTGCAGCCATTTCAAGGGCAAATGTCTTTGCCAGATTGTTTGAAAGGAGCAGCAGGTTGTTGCGGAAGTTGAGTTGAAGTTTAAATGGGGAGCTCTTCGGCAACGATGCCCCACCGAGATGGTATACAATGGATTGAGGTACTATACGTATCTTGTAGCCTTCAAGCTGAAGTCTCCAGCAGAGGTCTATCTCCTCCATGTGGGCGAAGAATCTGTCGTCAAGTCCTCCAAGTCTCTTGTAAAGAGCGGTGCGTACTAAAAGGCATGCACCTGTGGCCCAAAGTATTCCCTCAGGACATCCATCATATTGTCCATTGTCATTCTCAGTCATGGACATAATGCGGCCTCTGCAGAACGGGAATCCGAAACGGTCTATGTATCCTCCGGCCGCCCCTGCGTATTCAAATCTGTCCCTTTCGTAGATTGAATGAAGTTTGGGAGCACAGGCACCTATCTGAGGGTCCTTGTACAAAGCTTCTATCAGAGGCCTAAACCATCCTAGTCCGACTTCTATATCGGAGTTCATCATGATGCAGAACTCTGACTCTATCTGAGATATAGCCTTGTTGTATCCACCGGTAAATCCGTAGTTGCGGTCAAAGGCCATTACCCTGACTTTCGGAAATGACTCGTGCAGCATCTCTACAGAGCCGTCTGTTGATCCATTGTCCGCAACGACGAGTTCAGCATCCTCATCCCGTATGCTGTCAAGGATTCCAGGAATGAATCTTCTGAGCAGATCCCTGGTATTCCAGTTCAGTATAATGATGGAGGTTCGCATTTCTATGCCTGCCGTTTTGACTTATCTCTTTTGCCGCATCCTTAGTGGTTGCGGTATTTCTCATAATCGTCTCCCTCGTTTAGCTGTCGTGTCTGCCGCAGCACTCGTGTCCTTCTCCGTCATGATGGCCACAGCTGCACTCGTGTCCTTCTTCGCCATGATGTCCGCAGCCGCATCCGTCTCCATTTTCTTCGCTGTGATGTCCGCAGCTGCATCCGTCTCCATTTTCTTCGCTGTGACAGCAGCCGTTATTTCCCTTTCCATCGTGGCAATGGCATTTATGAGGTAGGAATTCTCCGTGAAGCCCCTCTTCTAGTTCTTTGGCAGAGGCATCTCTTACTGAGATGATCTTCCCTGTGAAATGTAGGTCTTTGCCGGCGAGTCTGTGGTTGAAATCCATGCATACTTCATCTCCAGATACACCAACTACAGTTGCTTGTACAACATTGCCTGCGCTGTTGAGTAGGGGAATTGTCTTTCCGATCTCAAGCAAGTCATATCTTATCTTGCCGTCCACTTCAAACGAAGATATTGGGATATTGAACTTCAGCTTGGGGTTGTAAGCTCCGTAAGCATCTTCAGGAGCTACGATTATGTCATATTCATCTCCTGCCTCCATCCCTTCAAGCTCCTTCTCTAATCCTGGGATAAGCATCCCTGTACCCTGTATGTAATCCAACGGCTTGCCCTCTGGAGACTGGTCTATTGTCTTCCCGTCCGTCTCGAGTTTATATGAAATTTCTACTACTTTGTTCTTTCCTATCTTCATATGAGATTGTTTTGTGAATGCGTTATCATACAAATTTAAGCATTTGAAGCTATATAAAAAAACCCGAGGCATATCGCTCCGGGTTTTATCACAAACTGAAACTTGCGAATCAGTTTATTTGTATGAAGGAATCTATTCTGCGCGTCTTGCCTGATACATGATCTTTAAGGCGGAGCAGCGTCTTAGTTCCTGTTTGATGTCAGTTACTATACCCATTCTGACGTCCTGGTCTACTTTAAGAACCGTATTCATGAACTGTCGATCCGACTCTGACATCGCATCGCGTTCTGCTGCAATGAAGTCACGAATGTCTGTAACAGTCTTGAACGAATCGTTCAACTGGATACGGGCATCTGTTCCGTATTGCTTCTGCAGGTTCCTGGTAGGAGGACCGACATTAATATAGGAAGCAAGATCCTTTCTTTCAAGCTTGACAACCTCGGAGGCTTCAGGAAGTCTTACTATGACTTTGTCTTCAGTGCTCCTAAGCTGTGTGGTCACCATGAAGAAGAAAAGGAACATGAACACGATATCTGACAGGGAGCTTGACGCGAGCGCCGGAACTTCCTTCTTTGTGTCTTTACGAAATTTTGACATATCCTGTTCCTCCTTATTTGTTGGTAACGTTCTTAGGCTCGGCCTCTGAGATATTCTGAGGAATACACTTCTTCACAATACCCTGCTGGTCTGCCGTAAGATTGTTGAATACCTTACCATAATTTGCGGTTGAGAACTCGTCACGAAGCTCGTTTACAGCCTTGACCAACTCGTTCTGAACCTCGATATACGCCCTATAGCTCGTGCCTCGGTCGTTCTGAAGGGAAATCACGCCTTTGGATACCGGATAGGTACCATAGCCTTCGATCTCCGTAGGAATCCTTTCAGGTAGATTAGGGTCGTTTGTCGGGTTGGTAAGAAAAATCTTGATCCTTTCTTTGAGTTGGCTGACATCCATCGGTTCGTTACCTGCCATTAGCCTGTCTTGTGCGTTGATCTTGACGGTAATGAGATTTCTCTTGTTTACCTTCTGGTCTTCCACTTTCTGGTTAGGGTCAGGCATAGGCGGAAGACGGCGCTGGAGACCTGTCTGTGTGCCCATGGTCGTAGTCATGAGAAAGTAGCACAGAAGCAGGAAGGCGATATCTGCCGTTGAACTCGTGTTAAGAGCTGGTGTCTTTTTATTAGCCATATCCCAAATTATTTATTACGTACTGAATTCCAGACCTCTCCGAAGATAATAGCAAGGACTGCCAATACACCGAAGAATGCCACGATATAGAGTATCGTATCTGTTAGCTTCAGAATGCCATGTGTAGGCTGCTCGAGCATTCCGATAGCTGGGCTTGCAGGTGCAACCAAGTACGCAATGCCGCATACTGCTACCGCAACAAGAATCCCGACGAGAATATTGATAAGACTCTTGGGGTTGTTGGCGATAGCTACGGCAAGACCGAAGACAACAGCGCATAATACACCGAGTCCGATCATTGCGTAGACCCAATACAGCAGCACAGTCACTGTCCCCTTGTCGGGTTCTGCGGCAGTCGTTGGATAGCCCACCCAGGCGCCCCAAACGATGATGCCCACGCTGACAGCAAACAGCAGCCACATCAGGTATTTGAATATTTTACTGAAATCTTTCATTATGGATTACCTTATTTAGTCTTTGCAGAGAACTTGGTCAATACATCAACGAAGGATATTGAAGAATCCTCCATATCTGTGGTAAGTGACTCGATCTTGGTGAGGATGTAGTTGTAGAACACCTGGAGAATCATACCTACGATAAGACCGAACACGGTAGTGATAAGAGCGACCTTCATACCTCCTGCAACGACGTTAGGTGAAATATCACCTGCTGCCTGAATGGCATCGAAGGCCTGGATCATGCCGACAACTGTTCCAAGGAATCCGAGGGACGGTGCAAGGGCTATGAAAAGTGAAATCCATGTAAGGCCGTTCTCCATGAGGCTCATCTGTACAGAACCGTAAGAAACGATAGTCTTCTCAACTACATCAACGCCTTCTCCGTAGTGGAGCAGACCCTGATAGAAGATGCTGGCAACGGGGCCGCGTGTGTTGCGGCATACATCTTTTGCTTTCTCAACACCGCCTTCTGCAAGGGCAGCCTCAACGGTAGCAACAAGCTTCTTAGTGTTGGTCTTGGAGAATGTGAGGTAGAGAATCCTCTCTATTGAAAGGGCGAGGCCGAGTACAAGACACAGAGCGATAGGAGCCATCCAGAGAGGACCACCCTCGATGAACTTTGTCTTGAGCTGCTGGTGAAGCGGAACTTCACTGTTTGCACCGGACAGAAGATCTGCTGAAGAAGAGGGAGCGGCAGCTTCGGTAGCGGGCTGGCCGGCAGCCTCAGCAGGCTGATCCTGAGCGGCTACAAGATTTGCAGACACGGCCATAATGCCGCAAACTGCCAAAAACATGAAAAACTTTTTCATAATTGTTTTTGTTTGTTTGAAATAAATATTAATAGTTTATAAATATCAACTCGTCATCGGGCAAAACATAGTCCCGAAAAACCATTGCAATTTAGCAATTAATTTTCATTTGACAATATTTTTTATCTCTCCGCGAAGGTTACGGCACATCATTTCCCTTACCCATTCGCAGTCATTACTCTTGCCCATGAGGTAGAAAAGCTTGGCAAGTGCGCTCTCCGTAGTGCTGTCGTAACCGTTGACTACTCCCTCTCTTTCAAGGAGTTTGCCATTGGCGTACAGATTCATGTCTACAGTGCCTGCAAGGCATTGGGTGACGTTGACTATGATCTTTCCGAGTGCTGATGCGTCATGCACCATGTCAAGAAACCATCTTGAGGAAGGGGCATTTCCGGAGCCGTATGTCTCCATGATTACGGCTTTCGTGTCGTCGCCCAGAAGGATATTGCGCGTGACGCCCGGAGTTATCCCTGGATGAATCTTCAATATAGCGACTCGTGTATCTAATTTAGTGCTAATCTTTGGTTTGCTGTCCCAGTCTTCTGGTTGTAGTATATAGTCCCTGTTGTACCTTATATTTATACCGGCTTCAGCTAAAGGCGGAAAGTTGGGCGACTGAAATGCCCTGAATACTTCCGAGTTGACTTTTGTGGTACGGTTGCCCCTCATCAGCAGTGAGTCGAAGCAGATGCAGACTTCAGGGACTGCCGGATGCCCGTCGGCTGTCTTTGCCGAGGCTATTTCAACTGAAGAAATGAGATTCTCCTTACCGTCTGTCCTTGGAACACCGATAGGAAGTTGACTCCCTGTGAAGATGACAGGCTTTGTAAGGCCTTCCAGCATGAAACTGAGGGCAGATGCTGAATATGACATGGTGTCAGTACCGTGTAGAATTATGAATCCGTCATAGTCGTCATATTTCTGCCATATAAGGGTGGCCAAGTCTTGCCAAAGTGAGGGGGTGACGTCTGACGAGTCAATAGGAGAGCCGAATGCTATGCTGTCGATCCGGAAGGCGAACTTGCGGATCTCTGGGACCTCTTCCAAGATCTGTCTGAAATCAAAAGGCTTAAGAGTGAGGTCTACAGGGTCTTGCTTCATTCCTATCGTCCCGCCCGTGTATACGAGCAGGATTGATGATTTGTTTACGGTATTATTTGTCATGTTTCAGGAAGTTTAAGATTGAACAGGGTACAGGCGTTGGCAGTCGTGACTTCGGCCACTTCTTCGGTGCTTATGCCTTTCTGCACCGCAATCTTCTCAGCTATGAGAGGTATGTAGGAACTTTCGTTGCGAGAGCCTCTGTAAGGGACAGGAGTCAGATATGGTGCGTCTGTCTCGAGCAATATTTTCTCGAGAGGAATCTTTTTTACCGTCTCTGCTATGGAGGCTTTCTTGAAAGTTATGACTCCGCCTATTCCTACAGACCAGTCTCCGTATTTCTGCAACCTAAGAAAAGTCTCGTAACTACCACTGAATGCATGCATATTGCCCCTCAGTCCTAGGTGTCTATGCTCGGAAAGTATCTTGAAGAAATCCTCTGTGGCATCTCTCTCGTGGATGTTGACCGGAAGGCCGAGCTTTGCCGCAAGATCAAACTGCGCGGCAAGAGCGACCTGTTGAAGCTCTGCTGTCTCTTTGCCGTAATGATAGTCAAGCCCTATCTCTCCGATAGCTACGACATTTCCTTCTTCTGCGTATCTTCGCACTGCATCTATCTCCTCTTCCCAGTCTTTCTGTACCGAGCCAGGATACAGACCAGCCATATTTCTTATGATGTGGGGGAATCGTGAGGCTGTCTCTATCATGCTCGTTCTCTCTGACGAATCTATGTCGGGCTGCAGTATCAGCCTTATGCCTTTATCTCTGGCACGCCTTACTACATCCAGAGCATCCCCTTTGAATGCCTCGTCATACAGGTGGGCATGTGTATCTATATATATAGGTCTTTCCATGTCTGAATTTGTATATCTTGTAAAGATAACAATTATCCACGCAAATCCGTAAAACATCTCACAGTTGCGTTCACAGTTGCGTTCACAGTTGCGTTCAAGCGCGTTCAACGATACGTTCAGCGATGCTAATGTTGATGTTCGTTAATCTCCTTCAGCCTTCTATGATATTTTTTCATCGCGCTTTCTACCTTGTTGTTCTTTAACAGTATTATGCTCTGTTAAAACAAACGTGCATAAATTTTTTTTACCGCTATCATGAAACTCTTTAAGGAATTAAAATTATCGTATATTTGTTGTTAACAGTTATTATGCTCTTGTGCGCAGTCATTGGATTTGCGCTAGACAAAATGACTGTTTCGTAAGAATGCATTACTAATCACAATGCAACTTAACAATCCGGTATATACGATGATTTGTCATGTTGTAACTAAAACAAATTTGCTAAATGAATAGGTATTTTGTGGCCATAGCCGCATTGCTCTTGCCGCTGGTGGCTAATTCTAAAGTAACGCTGCATCAGATCTTTACGGACAACATGGTGCTTCAGCAGAATGCGGAGGTGCTCTTTAAGGGGACAGCGTCTCCTGATAAGGAAGTGACACTTCAGACATCATGGAACGGGGCCGTGTATACAGTACGCTCTGCGAAAGACGGATCCTGGTCTGCCAAGGTGCTTACGCCAAAGGCAGGTGGTCCATATACCGTCACAGTCTCTGACGGCAAGCCTGTAACTCTCTCCAATGTGCTGATAGGCGAAGTGTGGCTTTGCGGAGGTCAGTCCAACATGGAGATGAAGATAAGGGCCAATGTCAAGGGTATGGATAAGACCATTGCAGAGTCTTCTCGATACAAGAATGTAAGGCTTCTCCTGGTGGCGAATACAAGCTCTTCAACTCCCGAGGAGGACGTAGTAATCCGTCATGGGGGTTGGCAGGAATGCAATGCCGGGACTATAGTTGATTTCTCCGCTGTTGGTTATTATTTCGGTACAACCTTGAGCGATAGCCTTAATGTCCCTATCGGTCTTATAGACTCCAGTTGGGGAGGTTCTCTTGCAGAGGCCTGGACCAGTGCCGGAGCTCTCAAGGAGATCCCTTATTTCAAGAAGGAAGTGAAGAAGATAGCTGCTCTACCCGTTTCTAAGGAGGAAAGACAGGCTATTTTTGAAAAGGATCTTGCTGTCTGGGCGGCTGCCATAGACAAAGAAGAAGGCAAGCAGTCTACGGGCTATGGTTTCTGGACTTCTCCTTCGTATGACGCTTCTTCCTGGACAAAGGTCTCTGTGCCCGGATTAGTACGGGAACATGCTCAGGATCAGACTAGCTTCTACGGGTTCTTCTGGCTTCGTAAAGAGGTGGACGTGCCAGTTGCATGGGCTGGTCATGACTTGACTCTTGATCTCGGGCTTGTCGATGACAATGACTTTACCTGGTTCAATGATACTCTTGTCGGCCATACGGAAGGGGCTTATTCAAGAAGGACTTATACTATTCCGGCTTCCGCTGTGAAAGCAGGCAAGGCAGTAGTGTCTGTGAGGGTTATGAATATAGGCGGTCTTGGCGGAATTCACGGCGATGCTTCTACGGTATCAATATCCTGTGGCGATGACAAGATATCCCTTGCGGGCAAGTGGGATTACCGCCAGTCACTCTCTCTTGGAAATACACCCAAGATGCCGGTAAATTTCGCAACTGAATCTAACTTACCGTCATTCATGTACAATACGAAGATCAATCTACTTGTGCATTTCCCCATCAAGGGCGCTATATGGTATCAAGGTGAGGCAAATGTAGACCGTGCCGAGCAGTACAAGGATCTGCTTCCTCTTATGATTAATGACTGGAGAAGCAAATGGGGCTATGATTTTCCGTTCTATATTGTGCAGCTTGCCAACTTTATGAAACCGCAGGAAGGTCCGGAGAATTCTTCTTGGGCTGAGCTTCGTGAGGCCCAACTTCAGACACTTGCTCTTGAGAATACCGGTATGGCAGTGATTATAGACATTGGTGAGGCCGATGATATTCATCCCAAGAATAAGTATGATGTGGGCTACAGGCTGGCACTCAACGCCTTGGCCAAGACTTATGATCATGATGTCGTGTATTCAGGCCCTATATTCAAGGGGTATGAGCTTACTGGAAGCAGTGTGAAGATATTTTTCGACCATGCCGGAGGCCTTGCCTCGCGTGATGGTGGGGAACTTCAGGCATTCTATATTGCCGGCCCTGACAGGGTCTTCCATAAGGCAAAGGCCAAGATCAAAGGCGAAATCGTTGAGGTGTCTTCTCGTAAAGTCGCTTTCCCTGTATCAGTACGTTACGGCTGGGCTAACAATCCACCCTGCAACCTTGTCAATGCAGCTGGGCTTCCCGCTTCGCCTTTTCGCACCGACAGCTGGAAATAATGATTGCGTATGCCGGCTGTGCGGCAACGCCTGTTTGCCTGTCCATGCCGCTTCAGATGAGGCTGGCCCAAATGGATAGCATAACTCTCTGAGAATTGATTATTCAGAAACGTGGTCGAGGTAGATCTCGCCGTAAAACAAGAAAAGGGGTTGACTAATGCTTTTAGTCAGCCTTTTTTTTCTCGGTATAAAGAGTCTGCCTCAGGTTAAGGCTAAATTTTCAAATTCTTCACAAAATTGTTCTTTGCCGATCCCGTGCCGATCCCGTGCCGATCCCGTGCCGATCCCGTGCCCGTGCCGATTGCCTGCCGATTGAGCCGATTGAGCCGATTGAACCGATTTGAGCCGACTGAATAAAATTTTGCGGAATGAGAAGTTTTGTGTAGCTTTAAAAGATTTATTTTTAACTTTTTTTTTAAAAAATAAAATGGACGGCAGAAGGAAAGTTATCATATTTACTGGCCTTGTCGGGCTTGTGATTGGTGTGTGTGCAATGATGGCGGTCGGCGGTGCGATGATTCACACTTCCACCAATGAGTACTGTATGAGTTGCCACTACCATGAGCAGGCTGACGCGGACTGGAAGAAGTCTGAGCATTACAATAGCGAAAGCGGTGTAGTTACTGACTGTGCAGCTTGCCATCTTCCGCCAAAGGAGAACGGTTATCTACGTTACTACATGATAAAGGCACGGATGGGAGCCAAGGATCTCTGGTCCAAGATGACAAAAGATAAGAATGAAATAGATTGGGACACAAAAAGAACCCTTGAGCATGGGGCTACGATAGTCTACAACGAGTCCTGTGAGAAATGTCATGCCAATCTTTTCCCTTCAGGAATATCAGATGATGGGATAACGGCTCATCTCTACTACGAGGAAAATGCGAGTCAGTTGGATCTCCAGTGCATTAGCTGCCACTTGGACACCGGTCATGATATGCCGGGGTACGAGCACAAGAGCCTGGAAGGCAAGGTGATGGACACGGGAGGGGGAGTTAAGTACGACAGTGCGGCTGTAGTTACATCTTTTACGAATTTTACTGAAACCGTCCCAGGGACAACGGCCGCAATCAACATGATAGCTGTACCGGGAGGTGAGTTTACGATTGGAAGTCCCGAGAGTGAGCCATTCCGCTCAGCGGATGAGGGACCTCAAAGAAAGGTTAAGATTTCCCCGTTCTTTATGGGTGAGGTTGAGGTGACTTGGCATCAGTTCTGGGCTTTCTACAACGAGACGATGTCCGAGGGTAGAACTCCTCCAGAGAAGATCTATGCCAACAACAACCGTCTTGATGTTGATGCAGTCAGTGGCCCGACCCCACCGTTCGGCTTTCCGGACCAAGGTTGGGGCATGGGCGAGAGGCCTGCGATCACGATGACACACTATGCAGCGGAGACCTTCTGTCAATGGCTTTCCCTAAAAACAGGGCGCAAATATCGTCTCCCGACTGAGGCGGAGTGGGAATATGCAGCCCGTGGCGGCACCCAGACTCCCTATTTCTTCGAAGGAAGTCCGAAGAAGTATTCAAGGCAGACGTTTTGGAACAAGTTGTTCGGGGCGGACACTACCTCCATAGCAAGTTTTGTGGTGTATTCTGAGGATAGTTTCGGCAAGACGCAGGAGCCTTCCGAGGTGAAAGCCAACCAGTTTGGTCTTAAGAATATGCTCGGCAACGTGATGGAGTATTGCTCCGACAGATATGCCGAGGATGCATATTCAATGATCTCTGACGGGGCTCTTGATCCAAAAGGTCCAGAAAACGGAGATGAGTTCGTGGTTCGCGGAGGCGCATATTCAGATGACGCTTCGTTGGTGCGTTGCGCTGCCAGAAACCATACACGGAATGATGATTGGCTTCGCACTGACCCACAGAATCCGAAGAGCATCTGGTGGTATTCCGACATAAAGGGTATCGGTTTCAGAGTAGTGTGCGATGTCCCTGAGGGACTTTGATGTCAGCTTTTTTAGAAACATGAAATGAAAAAGATGATGAATGTTATTTTTTTTTGAAGTTTTCTTAGATTATAAATTTTAATAACATAAAAACTATTAATAGGATGGGCGATAAAATGGACAGAAGGTCCTTTCTTGGCAAGAGTGCCAAGATCAGTGTAGGTCTGGTCGGCGGAAGTGTTTTGCTATCCGCCTGTGCCGGTGGAGATAAATCCGGCAAGATGACTCCCCTTAGGCAACCAGGTGAGTATTATGTTCCTGAACTTGTGGACAAGGCTATCGACGGAAAGGAATTAAAGGTTGGCCTCATTGGCTGCGGTTGGCGAGGAAGCGGTGCTGTCAATGACCTTCTTAACGCAGCGAACGGAATCAAGGTCATAGCCATATGTGATGTCTTTGCTGACAGAGTGAACGGTACGCGCGAGAATATAAAGAACCAGTGGAAGCAGGAAGTTCCCGAGGATCACTGCTTCATCGGCTTTGATGCGTACAAGCAGGTTATTGATTCTGGTGTGGATATGGTGATTATAGCCACTCCTCCAGTTTTCCGTCCTGTACATTTCCAGTACGCCACCGCAAAAGGAGTTCATTCATTCCTTGAGAAGCCTATCGCGGTAGATCCGAAGGGCTACCGTCAGATTATGGCGACCGCCAAGCAGGCAGAGGCTAAAGGGCTCAGCGTTGTGACTGGCACTCAGCGTCACCATCAGAGATCTTACGTGGAGTCTTTCAAAAGAATCCAGGAGGGCATGATAGGCGAGATCACAGGAGGCAACGTCTATTGGAATCAAGGAATGCTCTGGTACAAGGAGCGTCAGAAGGGATGGAGTGACATGGAATGGATGATCCGTGACTGGGTCAACTGGAAATGGCTCTCAGGTGACCACATCGTCGAGCAGCACGTGCACAACATCGATGTGTTCAACTGGATGATAGGCAAGCATCCTATAAAGGCAACAGGCATAGGTAGCCGCCAGCGTCGCATTACGGGTGACCAGTATGACAACTTCAGTATCGACTTTGAATATGAGAACGGAGTTCATCTGCACAGCTTGTGTCGCCAGATTGACGGGTGCTCCAACAATATCAGTGAATATGTACGTGGTACCAAGGGCTATTGGAGCTCTGAAGATTTCGCAATCCGTGACCTTAAAGGGAATGTCATTTGGCAGTTCGACGCCGAGGCTGAGAAAACTCAGTTTAAGCAGACTAACCCTTATGTTCTTGAGCACGTTGACTGGGTCAACCACATCCGCAAGGGTGAAGTTCACATCGAAGCTATAGAGGACGGAATCTCCTCTCTCTCTGGCGTGATGGGTCGTGAAGCGGCCTACACCGGCAAGACAATCACTTGGGACGAGATTAGTGCCTCCGATATCAATTACCTCCCAGAGAAGCTTGAACTAGGCAACGTTGATATGAGCAAGTTTACAGTCCCTGTTCCCGGTGCAGAAAAGTAACAGAATATGAACAGAAGAGATTTTCTCTCAGCAGCAGCGGTTGGGTCGGCAGCATTGGCCGCGGCTTCTGTGCTGCCGGGATACGCCTCGGCAAAAGAATGCAAGAAAAAAGCAGGGAAATGCCCTGAATTGAAGATTTCGTTTCAAGATTGGATAGCTCCAGGTGATAGTGTGGCGGAGAAGCTTGACTTTATGGAGAGCCTTGGGGTGGTCGGCTTTGAGCCGAGCGGGCGTGGACTATCATCTCGTGTGAAAGAGATTCGTGAAGCCCTTAACGGTCGAAATATCAAGGTATCAGCAATATGTGCTGGTTTCGATGGTTTTATACTGGCAGAGGATCCGTCTACTAAAGAATTGTTTGACAAGACCATGCGTGACATCGTGGCCGCTGCCGGAGAACTTGAATCGACAGGAGTCATTATGGTTCCGGCTTTCAATAGCCAGATCCCTTGCAAACCTCACACGTTAGATACCCGCAATTATCTTTGCGAGCAGCTTCATGACCTCGGAGAGTTTGCTCTTGAACATGGCACTACAGTGATTCTTGAACCTCTGAATAGGAATGAAGCCTTCTATCTCCGTCAGGTAGCAGATGCGGCCGCAATTGCCCGTGATTCCGACAGCAAAGGTGTCAAGGCTATGGGTGATTTTTGGCACATGTCAGAGGAGACCTCTGATTACGGAGCTCTTATGTCAGCCGGTAAGGAGTATCTGCAACACGTCCACATTGCTAGCCGTGGTCGCCGTCTAATGCCGGGTGAGGATGGTGATAAGGACAATTATGTTGCCGGATTCAGAGCTCTAAAGGAAATTGGTTACGACAAGTATATTAGCTTCGAGTGTGGGACGAATGGTGACCGCACTAAGACCGTCACCGCTGCAGTAGACCTTATTCGCAGGCAGTGGGCAGAGGCTTAATGCTCGCCTTGTCTCATACGTTCGGGCTTTTGTCAGCCTTGCTGTATGTCTGCATTTTGGTGGGCATATATGCGTTGCGTAGTAGTATCTCATTGTATGGACGTCTATCCGGACGGAAAGCCTGCATTGTTTCGATTTCTATTGTGCTGTTTCTGCTTCTCATCTTTGGGCTTATCCCACAGGATGGGAGCAGAGACGGTTTTTTTGGCATTATAGGTTGTCGGAATATGAGTCGGTCACCGATTTTTATCCTTGCTTTGCTATTCCTTGCGACAACTTTGACGCTGAACACGATCGAGGATATTTATCATTTCAGCAGACATCGCATTGGGGTCACTTGTGCCCATTTGGGGTTGTCTGTGATTTTGATCGCAGGCCTCTTCGGTTTAGGCAGCGCCATCAGTGCGAAAATGATAGCGATTAAGGATGTACCGGCGCATTATGCGAGGAATGAACATGATGATTCAACCATAAAACTGCCTTTTGAGTTGATACTCAGGGATTTTTCTATCTTTGAATATTCCTCTGATGTAATCCTGACACTCCCTGACGGTCGCTCTTCCGAGATCACAATTGCTGTGAATCATCCTGCCAGGGTAGGTTCGTGGTGGATCTACCAGTCCGACTCCATGCCGGATACAGAGCGAGGAGGGTACGCGAGCATATTCAAATGCGTGTATTCCCCGATGTCTGAGCTCTTTCGCATCTCCTTGTGGTTGCTGCTTATTTCCGCTGCGGCGATGGTGTTCTTTGCCAACTTCAAGCCGTTATTCGGGAAGCGTAAGATATCATCACTACGTTTGCTGGGAATTGATCCCTCCGCCACTGGCATATTCAAAGAAAAGAAAGACGGGCAATGAATTGGGATTCTTTTATTTGGTTCGCAATGGCAGCTTCGCTGTTTTGGATTTCGGGGGCAGTGGCATCTTTGAAAGCCAAACGGCTCGTCTTGCCGCTGCTGCTTACTGGGATAGGTATCAAGATATTCTTAACGTTTATATTCGGAATTTGGGTCACGCTAGGCTACCCTCCGCTTCGCACGATGGGGGAGACCCGCCTGTGGTTCAGTGTCTTCCTGTCGCTGATAGGTTGCGTTGTCTATCTTCGTTGGCGCTATCGTTGGATTTTGCCGTTCTCTTGCTTGATGTCTGTCGTCTTCGTCTGTATCAATGTCTTCAAGCCAGAGATCCACACCGAGGAACTTATGCCGGCTCTTCGGAGTCCGTGGTTCGTCCCACATGTTATCGTCTATATGTTTGCTTACGCCGTGATGGGCGTCGCGTCAATCCTCGCTGTAAGAATCCTTTGGCTTTTTCGAAAATCGGTTTTGGATCGCATTCCCACGATTGTCTGCTCGGATTCATCGGCCACAAAGTCTGCCAATGAGACTATCAGTGCGCATCCGTTATCGATTCAGTCGGATATAGAGACTGCTGATCGACTCCGAACGCTTGAAACCGACCTTCGTCTCTGCGATATCCTTGTCCGCATTGGATGGGGTTTTCTCACGATGGGTATCGTAATGGGGGCTCTATGGGCCAAGCAAGCCTGGGGTGACTATTGGACCTGGGATCCGAAAGAGGTTTGGGCCGCTGCCACTTGGCTTAGCTATCTTCTTTACCTGCACCTGCGCCAAGGACAAGGTTCTGTTCTGTCTTCAGGCATGTCGGCCGATTCATCCGCCCACTCTTCTGTCAAGTCTCTCAGATGCCATCTCTTCCTTCTTATACTCTCATTCGTTCTACTCCAGATGTGCTGGTGGGGGGTCAACTATCTCCCTTCCGCCCAGGGCTTCAGTCTGCATACCTATTAATATATCCGATTCTGGTATATTTCCGTGTGCCTAAATAGGATTCGCTTCTAAAAAGCCCTCTGCTAAATATGTTCGTTTTGTTTTTTGAATGTCTTGTTCAATCACGTATGCGCGGCAGCAAGGAAAACTTCCCGTATAGACGGATAAGAATTCTTTAGATATGCAGCTACTCCGGAGCGCGGTATCCATGCTGCCTTGGTGATATCCTCTTCTGTCTGAGGCACAAGATCCACGGGAGCAAGATATTCCATGGCATACCACCAGGTGTGTTTCAGATGCCAGATGCCAGTCCTCTTGTAACAGTGGTCTGTGATGCAGATCAACTCCTCGAGTGCTATGTCTCCGAGTCCTGTCTCTTCTTGCACTTCACGCAAAGCTGTGACGGAGATATCCTCGCCAGGCTCCTGATGGCCTTTCGGTAAATCCCATAGCCCATCGCGACGTATCATAAGATAATCCCCACGGCGATTGGAGACCAAGCCGCCAGCGGCATTTACCTCCTTGAATTCCGAGCAAAGGGATTCGTATACGGATTCTGGCTTGTCAGAGGGAATATATACCCTCTCAAGTCCAGAAGACCTCTCGAACAGACTAACAAGGGCCGACATACCAGCCTGCGCACTGTCATAATAATATTCAACGGCATTGGGATCAGCTAATGCAGCTTCCTCTGGCCGGCATATGATTATGCTTCTCCTATCGAAAAATATCTTATTCATCCGAATTGTCAAATGTCGCGGGTAACTATGCCGGCAAGGCAAGAACCTGCTTGATGAAACTGTTGCATCTGCTCATCTTTAAGGGCGCAAATGTCTGGAACTCTATCCAAGTCCGAATTATGCACAAATCCGATATATGACGCAACGTAAAATTCAAATTTAATATTTCCCATGGTCTTTTGAAATAATTTTTGCGGTCTTGTGAAACAAATTGCGATTTTTCCCGTATATATATTAGTTTGACTCAATTTAACGTTAAGGATTACAGACGATATGAAGTTATCGCAATTTCAGTTTCCGCTTTCCCTCAAGAACGACATAGCACACGAGCCTACGGGCAAATGGAGGGACGAGGCCAGGATGATGGTGCTGCACAAGGATACAGGAGACATAGAGCATAAGATTTTCAAAAATATAACAGACTATTTTGGCAAGGGAGATACGTTCGTCCTCAATGATACCAAGGTGTTCCCGGCAAGGCTTCTCGGAAAGAAGGAGAAAACGGGTGCAGACATAGAAGTTTTTCTGCTGAGAGAACTCAACAAGGAGCAGAGACTATGGGATGTGATAGTGGAGCCTGCTAGAAAGATACGAATCGGAAACAAACTCTATTTCGGAGACGACGACTCTCTCGTATCGGAGGTTATTGACAATACGACTTCGAGAGGTAGGACTCTGCGTTTCCTTTTCGACGGCCCGTATGACGAGTTCAAGAAGACCTTGTTTAGCCTCGGAGAGACTCCTATCCCAAAGTGGGTCAAGGAGAAAGTGACTCCCGAGGACAAAGAGAATTTTCAGACGATCTTCGCCGCTCATGAAGGTTCAGTATCGGCTCCGGCCGCTGGATTGCATTTCAGCAGGGAGCTTTTCAATATGATGATTCTAAAAGACATCAATAAAACTTTCATCACCGAGCACATGGGTATCGGGTATTTCAGGAAAGTTGATGTCGAGGATCTGTCCAAGCACAAGATGGACTCGGAACGGCTCATAATAACTCCTGAGGCAGCAGAGACTATCAACAAGACCAAGCGTGAAGGGCACAAGATCCTTGCAGTGGGAGTCACTGTGATGAGGGCTCTTGAGACTTATGTCACTACCAATGATGAGGTGCAGCCCTATGACGGGTGGACCAACAAGTTCATCTTCCCACCGTATAGGTTTGCCGTTCCTGACGCGATAGTATCCAATTTCCATCTGCCGTGTTCGACTATGCTTATGGCTGTATCTGCTTTCGGCGGATTCGAGAAAGTGAAGAATGCATATGAGATCGCGCTCAAGGAAGGGTACAAGTTCGGGCCTTACGGGGACGCTCTCTTGATTGTCTAAGAAGCTGTTTAATTTAGGCAGTTCCTAAAAAACGCACTTATTCTCAGCTTTATTACCAATGAGCCGGATATCAGGTTTTTTAGAATTTAAATAGCATCGTCAGCATCTTTTTATGACACAAAATCCCGTCGATAGCCATTGCTATCTCGGGATTTATTTTTAACTTGGCAACGGGGGCAGGAAGTGACTTTAACAAGCTACTTTTATGTCCGCATACCAACTAGAGATTCAGAGGCTTGCGCCTTGGTGCGCACTCAATTCCATTTTCGGATTCAATCCACAAGTAGGCAGAGACCTTATACGGCGCTTCGGAGGGGCAGACAAGGTCTTCTCAGTCGGAAGCCGTGAGCTGATGAGGCTCCCCGGACTCAGCCACACCTATGCCGCAAAGATAACAGACTCTGCCATTGATGCCGCCCAGGAAGAGCTTGAGGGGCTTCTGAATGAGAGCAAGAGATTCATATGCTTAGATGATCCGTCCTATCCATCCATGCTGGCTGATTGTCCGGATCCACCTCTCGGGCTGTATATCCACAGTGATACTTCACCGGACCAACTCTTTTCCAAGAAGCCTTGCATCGCTATTGTCGGTACAAGGGATATTACCTCGTACGGCAAGCAATGGTGCTCGCGTATAGTCTCGGCCATAGCCAAAGCCGTAGTAAAGCCTGTAATAGTCAGCGGACTTGCTATAGGCACCGACATCACGGCGCATACGGCCGCCCTTGAGAGAGGTCTCGACACTTGGGCAGTACTGCCTACTGGGATAGACGATATCTACCCAGCAAGACATTGGAAAGAGGCTGAGAGTATATCCACGCGCGAAGGCTGCGCTCTTATAACGGACTATCCTCCCAGTACGACTCCAAAGGCAATCAATTTCCTTCGGCGCAATCGGATCATAGCCGGACTGTGCTCAGCAACGATCCTGATAGAGTCCAAGGCTAAAGGTGGAGGAATGATAACATGCAGACTCGCAAGCTCCTACAACAGAGAAGTATATGCCCTGCCAGGACGCGTGGACGATATGGCCTCAGAAGGGTGCAACCGTCTTATCAAAGAGAAAGCCGCTGAGATTGTATGCAGTCCTGAAGAACTGACAGATGCCTTGGGGCTCGGGGCTGTATCGGGACGCGAGGAGAAGACGCTCACCGAGTCGGTCTACAGCAAATATTGCGTTCCCGGCTCTGGTTTAGATCCTGATATAGCGGAGAGGATCATCCGGATAATAGCCGACAATAGAGACATCCGTACCGAAGAGCTTTGTTCCTTGACTGACTTGGATTACAAGGATGTGGCACGTTATGTAAATCGCATGGAATGTGACGGCTTCATATCCACGGATCTGTTCTCGCGATGCAGCATCAGAGCTGATTTTTAGTAATATGCTTATGAGGGTTATATACTTTTTCATTTGCTGCGCCCGGCGTCTCCTATAGCCTCTCCTCTCAGCTTGCCAACGCACATGCCAACGCACAATAATATCTCAAACCCCTCGAATCCCCTTTTCAAGGGGACGATCAGTGATTCCGCTTACGCCATCCACCCTCCTGCACTTCGTTCGCTCCATCACGGTGTCTCATGACACCAATCAAGCGCAAATGCCACGCACAATAATATCTCAAACC
>DJOF01000010.1 GCA_002439585.1 Bacteroidales bacterium UBA6445
GGCACAGGAGAATCCGATGACTTTCTACACATCTCTTTATCTTCCTAATGAAAGTTGGCAGTCGCAGAAGACCGCCTACGACCCTTGCCCTGTCGGCTGGCATGTTCCTGACGGCGATGAGGAAGGAGTCTGGGCAAAAGCATTCGGCTCCTCCGATTTCCAAGCATCCTTTGACGGTAAGAACAAGGGCTTTAATTTCTCCGGCAAATTGGGTGATTCAGAGACGATTTGGTACGCTGCATCGGGTTTTCGGGAATACAAATCGGGGGTCCTGGACAAAGTAGGTAGCGAAGGCTACTATTGGTCCTACTCTCCGAACTTCAGCAAAGGAGCGCGAGGCCTCTACTTCTTCGATGGCGGCATTGTCTATCCGGCGCACTACTTCAGTCGTTCGGCTGGGCGGCCCATCCGTTGTCTCAAAGAAAAATAGATTTTGATTAGCGGTTCGCGGTTTTCCTGAATGAGCGAAAAACTGCGAACCTTCGCTTTGAGTATTTCTCCTCGCGCACGGTGCGAAGCGCCCGATTTGAAGCATTTGATACCGACGCGGAATTTAGATGAAATGTATATCTGTTTGAAATATAAATTGTTGCCGTTTTGGGCATTTCGTTATTGTCCACCATCTGTCCACGAAATATGATTTTTTTTGTTCACGGGGACAATTTTTCAACGCAGTTCCTTGAACTCCATTATGTCTAGCATTGAGAACAGGACGCTGTCAATGCTGGAGCTCCAGCCTTGATGAAAATGACCATAGAACCAATGTTCAAGCGGATGGTTGTTGGCTTTCAGATATTCGAAAATATGGTCCATTGTCCTTCGTTCGTTGTCGCAGTCCGCAAGAAGGGTTGAGTCTCGTTCTGCCCATTCCGATAATCCGGACTTTGAAATCAGCTCGCAGAATGATGGTGAGGTGTGCGTGATGACTGTGTCGATCTTGAACCTTTGTCCGATGTTATTCAGCGATTTTTCGTCAAATATCGGCTTCTCGTCTTCCCAATAGTAAGCGACGCCAGAAGCGGAATGCTTGAAATCGTGATCTATCCTATAGATGCGGTCAATGCTGACGGCTCCGCCCACGCATAATATGTTGTGTCCGCAGGCTTGGATAACACTGTAGTCGGGGACGGTGCGGAACCTTTGGTGCGTTATCTTTTCTTCGCTAAAATATGACGGATCATCGTGGTTGCCGCGCATCATCACAATCCAATTGTTGGATTTGCTCAGCCTTGAGGAATTGCGGTGGAACACCTGCTCATAATATCCGGGCTTTTCAAAGCCGAATCCGCAGTCTCCGGCAACGATGAGCAGCGTGTCCGTCAGCTGGTATTGGATGCACATCTTGTATATCAGAGAATTGAATTCTCCGTGAATGTCTCCGCAGATGACGATGCTCTTGGCTTCGGGAAATGTATATATATGGAGAGTATTCATCACTTATTCAGATTGTCCCAATAAGGCTGGAGCCTTTCTTGCAGATATGCGGCAACTTCTGAGAACTGAATGCTCTGCTTGGCGGTAATCTTTTTCATAAACGACTCCCAGCGGGTCCCCATTATCGGATTCGCCCCGAAGTTTTCCCTGAAAAACATTGTGTTCGGGTCGTAGCCGGTATGCCTGTTCTCGAATGTCCGTATTATTGCTTCTTTCAGAACCTCGGTGTCAAGTTCCTGAGTGTTCAGTATATGGTACAAGTCGTAGTAATCTTTCATCCGGCTGCCCTGATCTGCAAGGTCGATGACCGCGTGCATCTTTTCTGCAACGACGGTCTCAAGAGAGTATGCAAGAATATTTGCGGAAGGAAGATGTCCAAGGAGGGACGGATAGTCAAGATCAACTGGAGCCGGAGTCACTACGTCTCCGAACCCTATATCCATTGTCAGAACTTGTGCGACTGTGTCCATTGATACTGGAATGCTCAGCCGTACTCCGTGGTAGTCCTTGAGTTCAGTGATGCTCTTTGAATTGATATGCTCTACATCATATCTCGCTCCGTCTTCTTCGCAAGGAACAGAACATATCTCGCGAAAAGCCGCAACGATTCTTTCTCCGTCGTTGCTGATGTCGTTGCCGAGGAAGTCAATGTCCAATGTCGGCCTGGCCGCGAATCTCTCGTGTGCGTACATCAAAGCGCCGCCTTTCAGATAGAAATTCTGGCGGTAAGGTGTCTGAGACATTCTGTATATCAATCGCTCCTGAAAATAGCGCGTCAGAACGGTCTGATAATAGATGTTTTCGTTCTTGGATATGTTAAGCAGCTTGCTTCGTATAGACTTTCCGTAATTTTTGACAATCTCCTTGCTCATAGCTTGACCTCCAGATATTTCTCAAGAGTTGTATGTACTCTGAGGATTTTTGCGTAGTCCATAAGTTTCGAGATATTTCTTTCAGGCCTCTCAAGATAGTTGCTGATTATCTCGGAACATACGTCAGTGCCGATTTTGTTCCTGAATTTTACCGCATCGCAGACGCATCGCTCCACATCATATATGTTGATGGCAAAACCGTCAATGGTCATCTTCATCACGCCTACATTGAGAACTTTGCCTGTGTAATGGTGAATTTCAATCTGCGGGAATGCAGGGATTGTCACTTTTCTGCCCCTTGGAACTGCGATGTGAAATGCCTGCGGCATTGACGTGGTAAGCTTATGAATATTCCAGGCCGACCACAGACAGAGTATGCCACCTTTTACAATCGCATCAATGTCTATCATATTGCCGCTTAGTTGCTCCGCTGTGGCGTAGACTCCACGGCGGACTTGGATCAGTTCGCCCTGTTTCACCTTGTCAAGCATCTTGTAATACTTGCTTCTCCCTTGTCCTTTGACGGTGGATGATGATATAAATTGTTCTGTGTTGCGCATATACATAAAATAATTCTGTACAAAGATACTACAAATTTCTATAAATGTAGTACGTTTGTACAGAAAGGGATAGTAAATATTTTGCCAAAGAACCAGATAATCCCGGGATATTATCTTCTCCATCATCTTCTATTCGTTATTGTTCTTGTCATCCCATTCAAGTCGGTAGACCTTTTCCCTGATCCAGTCTGCCAATTGAAGAGGCGTTAGAGTCCTGTCCATTTCCTCTGGCTTAT
>DJOF01000021.1:0-159170 GCA_002439585.1 Bacteroidales bacterium UBA6445
GGAATAGTCGTTTTTCAGGTATTAACGTATGTGTGTATGATCCTTTAAGCAATAATATTATAGGTACTTCATATCCTCAGAACGGCTTTGAAAGTGATAATATAGAATTACAATATCGTTACCATATTAAGGGAGAACATTGGGGAGTTGTTAGAACTGATTTGCTAAAGAAAAACAAATTTCCAACAGGAAAAGGACCTTTCTGGACAGAAAGTAGATTATGGTTCACTTTAGCTATTCAGGGATATAAAGTGATGTGTTATAATGACTGCTTGAGAGCCTATTATTATGAACAAAATTCATTAAGCAATAATCAGCAATATGTATATGATAGAAAAGTTGTCCTTATGTATTTGCGAAATGAATTTTGGGAACTGAAAAATATAGGAGGACTAATATTCAAATATTCACCCAAAGAGTATTTTCGTATTTATTGTATAATATTGAAGGAATCATTAAAGCTTATCTTTTGCCTTGCTAAAGGAAAATGACAATCTTATGCGTATCATATTTATATTAGACAACTTATATCCCAACGGTAGAGCCTCTGCCGCTCGTGTCAGGGAATATGGGAAGGGATTTGTGGCAAATGGCATAGAGACTTTGGTGTGGATGCCAGTTCCTCGCCAGCGATATCAGGATACCGAAGTCATAAACCCTATAATAAAAGGGGTAGACGAAAATGGAGTGAGATATGAATATGTTTCAGGAGCCAGTAAACGCAACAGGAATATTTTCATCAGGCAGTTGCAGGATATGTATGGATACACAGCCACTCTGTTCCGACTGTTGACAAAATGCAAACGGGATGATTACGTCGTGATATACGAAGGTAGTCCGAGATGGTTTAAAAACTGTGTGAGAGCGATTCGTTTTGCTGGCGCAAAATGCGGTATGGAACTTAATGAGTTGCCTTACGGAACGGGTGTTGAGACAGCCGTGACGAAAAAGAATCGCAAAATCATGCTTGAAAAGATATTTCCAAAGTTCGATTTCGTTTGGGCAATATCAGAATCTCTTTATCAATTGGCAAAGCAATATGCATCGCATGCTAATATTATAAAAGTACCAATTATGGTTGAGGGACAATTGGAGGGTGCTGATTTTCCAGAGCAAAAGATTCCATATATTTTTCATTCGGGTACATTGTATGAACAGAAGGATGGCATCTGTGGAATGTTGGAAGCTTTCGGAATGGCATGCCTAAAGTTGAATACTCCTATAGAATACATCTTGACCGGTAAATTGGAGGACTCTCCACATGCTCAAGAATTGAAAACTATTATTAAAAAATATGGCGTTGCAGATAAAGTGAAATTTGTGGGCTATCTTGACTTGTCCACTCTCCGCAAATATCAAAAGAATTGCTTTCTAACCATTATCAACAAGTATGACACACAGCAGAATCGCTACTGTTTTTCAACAAAATTGAGTGAATATCTGTCTTTCTCCCGTCCTGTCATCACGACTACTGTAGGCGAAGCGAACACCTATCTGAAAGATGGTGTGAACGCCTTTATTGTGGAACCTCACAAACCAGAGTTGATTGCTGAGAAAATAATATATGCCTTTAGTCATCCTGAAGAGGCGGAAAAAATTGGTAAGTGTGGGCATAAACTCACGGAGAAAGAGTTTAGTTGCGAATATCAAACAAGAAGGATTCTGAATAAACTATAAATTTTTGGACAAACTTTATTGATAAAGTTTTTGTTATATGCTTAGGCAAGTTGTTTTAAAGCTTTAATATTGTCCTTATTGTATGAAAGAGGCAGTAAACACAGCTGTATTGAGGAAAACGTAAGGATTGGTGATAATTCGACTATAGGAGCACGAGCTGTAGTGATTCATGATGTTACGAAAAATGCAGTCGTTGCTGGATGTCCTGCTAAGATTATTAAAGTCAGAGGAATATGCAAAGAATAAAAATATTGCAGGTTTCATGGAGCCTTTCTTCTGGAGGGGCGGAACGATTTGTTGTGGATTTGTCTAATCGCCTGGCTGAAAATTCTCAGTTAGAGATTGTTCTTGTAACTCTTAACGATGATACGATATCAGGAAATAATCATTATCGAAATAACATTTCTGATAAGGTTCGATATGTAAATATAGGTTGTCGTAGTGGAGTTTCCTTGGTTTCACATTGGCGCTTTTTGAAATTTATAATGAAAGAAAAACCACAAATAGTGCATGGACATTGTGGTATCCAATGGCTATATTTGCCTTCATTATTACTTAAAAAAGTTAAATTTGTTCATACACTCCATAATTTGGCTAGTGTGTGCCTTTTAAATAAAAGGTTACAGCCTATTGATAAATGGTTCTATACTCATAGAATACAACCAGTCACTATTTCAAAAACTTGTTTGAAAAGCTATGAGGACTTATTTCAATTGCATAATGCAGAGTGTATTACAAATGGTCGTGAGCCAATGAAACCTTCAGGGGTAAAACCAAAAGATGTCTCATTTTTGAGTGATAAGAAACTTCCTGTCTTTATTCATGTCGCTCGTTGTCATCCACAAAAAAATCAAAAGCGATTGTTTGCTGTTTTTGATCAGTTGCAAAATGAAGGGATATCATTCCAATTGATGGTTATTGGTAGTGGATTTGAAGAGACTTGGATGCCATTATACAAAGATAATTCTCAAATTCATATCTTAGGTGAGCGTAAAAATGTTGCTGATTATATGGCACTGTCTGACTTCTTTGTCTTGACTTCTGACTTTGAAGGACTACCTCTCACATTATTAGAGGCTATGTCGTTGGGAGTAATTCCGATTTGTACACCAGCTGGTGGTATCGTTGATGTCATTCATGATGGTGTCAACGGGTTTATTTGTCATGGTTTTGATAACAATGAGTTCTTGAATAAGGTTAAAGAAGCTTTAAATAAAGTTGATACTATTAATAGAGAAAAGATTATGAAGGATTATCGTGATAATTATTCCATGGAAGTTTGTGTCAACAAGTATTATAAGTTGTATCAGAAGCTATGAATCATAATAGTTTTAAGCGTATATTCCACAGATGCCTGGAGGAGGTGAAGGCATCTTTTGATGTGGCGAGAGTGATTTCCGTGAAGGCGGCTGTCATCACCTTCTGGGCGAAGATTGATATTCAAATCATGAATCGCAATGGGTTCAAGGAACCTGAGAGTGTGAAGAACCGACTGATGAAGAAGCACCAAATCATGATAGACTTCTTGGAGGATAAGTTTAAGGATTATTGGGCGCATTATCAGGTTCAGGAGGCAATGCCAGACTGTGACGAGCGGCTTCGCAATAAGATTTGGATTTGCTGGTGGCAAGGTATCGAGAATGCTCCTGAAATAGTCAAAGATTGCGTGGAGTCTATCAAGCGCAATGCAGGGGAATATGAAGTGATTGTCATTACGGATGATAATTGCAAGGACTACGTGCAATTCCCTGAATGGCTGGAAGAGAAACGAAAGAATGGAATCTTCTCCAGAACTCATTACTCGGATTTGTTGAGAATGAGTGTACTCGCCAAGTATGGTGGCATTTGGATAGACTCGACTTTCTTCTGCACAGGCAGAAGTTTTGAGAATTACATGAAGATGCCTCTGTGGTCTATCAAGCGTCCAGATTATCTGCATTGCTCCATTGCAAGTGGGTATTTCGCTGGCTACTCCTTGGGGTGTGGATATGAGAACCGATGGATGTTCAAGGTTATCCGTGATTTCTTGTTCTATTATTGGAAGGAGTGTGATAAGTTGATTGATTATCTCTTGGTGGATTATGCGGTCGTCTTGGCTCAGAAGCATAATGCCAAGATTGCTGATGCCTTTGCCCAGATACAACCCAACAACAAGTATTGTGATGAGCTGTATAAGGTTCTCGGTCAGCCTTATGATGAGAATCTTTGGCGGCAGATTTGCAAGGACACCGTGCTTTATAAGTTGACTTGGAAACAAAGTTTCGCCAAGGAGATAGATGGCAAGCCTACATTCTATGGGATGTTGATAGATGGCAAACTTAAACGTATCGACTGATGTTATGGAGAATAGAATGAAATGTGAGACGGTCTTGACCAAAGACTATTCCAACATGGTAAAGGGTATGGCTGTGCTCATGATGATTATGCATCATATCTGGGGATTTCCAGAAAAGATTCCAGAACTGCCTTTGTCGAACCTAGAAATTCAGATGGGGGCGGCTGGAAAAATCTGCGTGTCTATCTTCATGTTCCTCAGTGGCTATGGACTATATTATACTTTCACTAAGAAGGGGAGCATCCATGTATGGCACAGGGTGTGGAACGTATATAAACGTTTTTGGCAAGTATTCTTCATCTTTGTTCCAATAGGTTTTCTCTTCCTATCCAAGCCTTTTGGCATTGGGGAGTTCCTGCAAAATTTGTTCTGCTTAAAGTTTAGCTATAACCATGAATGGTGGTTCCTGGGCACTTATATCGAACTTTTGCTTGTGTTGCCGATGGTGCTGTTGGCAGAGAAAAAGAAGTTTTTCCCTTATTTGATTGTCGTTTCCGCTATCATGCTGCGTGGTTTGTCTCATGTCGTAGACATTAATTCTGGGGGGGGCAGTTCGCACCTCTATAATTTCTGCTACTACTACCCCTCGTTCTTTTTAGGTCTGCTCTTTTGCAAGTATGCTTTGTTTGAGAAGTTCCGAACCTTTATGAGGAGGGAATCGGCATGTGTGGCAGTATGTATAGTCCTTACAGGATTGGCATTTGTCATACGCAAGAAATGGAACATAACAGAGATGACTATCTTGATGACTCCTTTGTTCATCTACCTCTTCGTAGCATTCTTCAAATTGATAGGCAAGGCTAACAAGGTGTTCCTGTTCTTCGGCAAGCATTCTATGAACATGTGGCTGATACACTCGTTCTTCTGCTACTACTATTTCCAAAAGGAAATGCTGATGGTGAGTGACAATGCTGTGGTAGGCTATGTGCTGCTGGTGACAGTGTCGGTAGTGAGCTCGATAGGGGTAGATTGGGTATGGAAAGAAATATATAAAACTGCAATGTTGATTTCCCCAAAATAGTTTTATGCAGTTCAAGCTAAAAACATTCAATGTAGGTGTAGGCGATTGTATCACCTTGTTGTTGGAACATAATGACAAGAAGATGCATGTCATGGTGGATTGTGGTAACTTTACGTCAGAGGTAAATGACTATGTAGAGAATGAATTTCAAAGTCATATAGACTATCTGATAGTTACACATATAGACAATGATCATATCAATGGGCTAATAGAGATGTTGTCTTCCAAACCAAACCTTACCATCAATCACATTCTTTACAATTGCTATCAGCGAACATCGGAAGATTTGCAAACATGGGATGATAACATGGTGGAGAATGTAAAACGAGTATATGGTCATTTGCCAGTGGTCGTTGATATGTTGGAAGGAAAAATTGATGCTAAAGCCTCTAAAACGCTTGCAGATTTGATTTTGGAAAATGAAAATTGGAAAAAAGCTTGGCAAAGGGAGTATGTCAACGTTGATACACCAATAATAGACCTTAGGGATGATATGGGGCGTTTTATCTTTTTGTCACCTACCCAGAAGGCTCTGAATGACTTGGATAAGGAATACCGATTGCTGTTTTGGAAAACTTTATACAAGCTCAAAACACTTGATTATGATAAGGAAGAAACCATATATGAAGCTCTGATGCGTGTCATGACGCAAGAACATGATGAAGAATCACAAGAGGAAATTGTGTCTTCGAAGGTTCTTGACGAAAACGCATTGAATTCTTATGCTGATGAAAAGTTGAAGAACTTGTCACCTGCAAATGAAGCTTCCATAGCTTTTGTCTGGGAACATGATAGTCATCGAATCTTGTTTATGGGCGATGCCAATCCTCAGCAAGTAGCTGAAAAATTGGGAGAGCTTTATGAAGACCAACCCAAGCCAATCTTATTTGACGCCATCAAGGTATCACATCATGGCAGCGCACATAGTACTTCGAAAGAATTGGTAAATGTTGCAGATAGTGAACGCTATTTTGTGACAGGAGGTGCGAATGTCAGACCAAGCTACCAAGCTTTGGCTCGTATAGTCATGGCACCACTTTGTGAAGGAATATCACACAGAGAAATCAGATACAATAGAGAAAATAATGTCTTGATGACTCTTGACCAACAAGAAGGTTTGAAAAAGAAGTATCATTATTTGATTGTTGGCAATGCCAATGAGTATGAAGTATCCTATTGAAACACGAAAAGTAATCTATGCATCCGTTGTGCCAGTGGAATGTGGCAATGAAAAGGGAACAGCTTTCTTTATAGCTCCAGACACATTGGTAACAGCTCGACATGTGGTTGTGGAGCATTTCGTAAGCAATGCCCCTGTAATAATCTCTGCTGACACATCTGTGCTCTGTGATGTGGAGTTTATCGCAGAAGAAGGTGTCAACGTGGATGTAGTGCTGCTGAGAAGCAAGGATTATCAGCAGAATGATTACCTAAAGTTGTTGGCAGCTGAATTTAATGAGGATAGGCAACTTACCATTGCTGGCTATCCGAAGGAGTTTGGCAATAATACTGAACTCATCAGCATAGAAGTGCAGGACAGGCTTGGCAACAGAAAAGAAGACTATGATACGACTGTTGTAAGAACGGATGCGTTAGCATTTTCTTCATACAAGGGATTCTCTGGTTCTCCTGTTCTCAATGAAAAAGGCTCGGTGATAGGAATTGCCGTCAACCAATTGGGGAGTAGCTTAGGGTATGCTTCTATCAAAAGTCTTGCTGCCCGATTGGAAAATCATAGTGTGACTGTTTCTAAAGATTGGCAAAGTGAGGATTTCTCGCCTTGTGGCAGAGGAACAAGTCAAAGACAGGTGGAGAAGGCTATTGGCTATGCTGCGTTGCGATACAACAGAGACTTGCATGTTGGAAATAAAAAAATTGATAAAGAATTGGATCTGTTTGCTTTGAGAAAATCAAAAGCTAATACAGAGAAAGAACTGAAGCAAATAGAGACAGACGCAACAACTTGCCAGTTTGATTTCAGTAATGCCTTACAAGGCTATCAAAAAGGTGATTATGATGATTTGTTAGACAGACTTTATGGCTGGCAAAATGAACATGAAGAAAAGAATTTCACTTCATTTACCCTAAAATTCTTTCAAGAAACTTTCATAAAACTTCCCGATCTCATAGATGAGTGGCATAGAAACCAAAAACAAATCGTGTTGTTCAAAGGCAAGGCGGGAATGGGAAAGACGCACTATGTATGTGCCACTGCAGAAAGGCTTTGTAAAGAGATGAACGTTTATCTGTTGTTTGGCAGTAGATTTTCAGAAGATCAAGATTTCGAAGCCCAACTATATGGCATGATGGGAATTGGTGACAATGACCTTGAGAAACTTAATGCTAAAATGGTGGACGAGGATTCAAATGCTCTCATTATCATTGATGCCTTAAATGAAGGAGCCACGGAGAACTTTTGGAATGTGGCAATGCGAAGAATGAAAACCTTGCTCCAGCAGTATAACAGAGTAAAACTACTGGTTACCTATCGTGATGACGAGGAATTCGATTTGAGTATTCCATGCAACACAATAGAACTCAGAGGGTTTGAAGAAAATACGCAAGAAGCTGTACAAAAGTATTTTGCTCATTATCAAATAGACGATACCGACAGCAATATTCAAAAGAGGTATTTTGCGGAATTTAGCGAGCCTCTGTTTCTGACCATGTTTTGTGTCGTGGCAAGTCATGACCTGCGATATATGATGGACGACTTCACTTATTCTGACCTTTTCCATCAGTATATAAAATACCGAAATGATATGGTTTCAAAAGGCGTGGATGAGGATTCACATCGCAATGTGACGGAAAAGGCTCTCATGCAATTTGCCAATTATTCTTTGTATTACAACAAATGCAAAGATATACCTCGTAAAAAAGCCAGACATTATGCAGACATGATTTGCAGAAATAGGTTATGGTCTAACAATCTGTTGAATTGGATTCTAAAGGAAAACCTGATGCTGTCAACAGGTCGAAATGGAGAGACACTTATGTTTGGGTATCAGAAAATGGGTGATTTCCTGATGGCAGACATATTTGCTTACAGCAAGATGACCGACAAAAACAAAGTGGACTTTGTGTTGGAAAAAGGCACTCTTCGAGAATATGCAAGCTATCGTCGTTTCATCGTTGCTTTGTTGTCAGAGTGGAATCTTACCGCACAATTGCTTGAACGGAAGGAGGCGTTAAAAATACACAGTTTGATACTTGCCAGTTTGCGCCACCATGGTAAGAGCAATCAGGCAATCTTTAATTGGATGCAAAGTAACAATGTCTTCAGTGTAAGAATTCTGCATGACTTCCTTCAAGACTTAACATTGGAAGTCTTTATGTCTGCCCATCAAGTACTTAAAAGGGCTGATATGGCTCATAGGGACAAGGCTTGGTCAATGATGGTAAATAAAGAATTTTCTCATCGCTTTGATACCCAAAGGTTTACAAACTTCATAACCATGAAACCAAACATAGATACTGATGAAGGGTGGAGTAAAATCGTTATTTTACTTTGCTGGATGTGTACCTCTCCTCATCCGTATGTAAGGGGAGCAATTATGAGAAAGTTTGTTGAGATATTTGACAATAAGCATCAAATGGCTCTTTTCGCACTCAGCGAGTTCTTTGATTGCAATGACCCATACGTTGTGCAAGTTGTCACTTGTGCCATCTATGGATACTTACTAAGGAAACGTGATGCAACCGAAGCTGCTAAAATTGCTGATTCGATATTGCAGTATTTCTACCAGGACCATAAAGCACCAGAAGATATTCTTGTACGTCAATGGACGATGATGATTTTATCTTTAGCCGATGAACTGAATGGAACAGATGATTACTTTGGAGACATAAAGCCACCTTTTTCCTCTCAAAATCCCTATGATTTGGTTGTTGATAAAGCTGAAAACATAACTGAGAAGTATTTTGGTGAGAGTAAAGGCTCTTGGAAAATGTATGAAACGCTTTATGGGTTTTCTGATTTCAAGAGATATGTCATCGGAACAAATAATCGAGGAAATAGTGATGTCTTTTTGAAGCAAGAAGGTGACAGCGTGCAAGCAATACCACTTACAGACATCATGTTGATGGTTGCCAATATTGCCAAACATAATTTCCGCTGGAATGATGATTTAGGTAAGTTGGATGATTATGTGTATTCGGAAGGCAGGTACAATAACCAGACTGAACGTTTCGGGAAGAAATATCTTTGGTTGGCTTTGTACAAAGTAGATGCGTTGTTGAGTGACCATTTGAAGGTAGCTGATGGTTGTAACTATTTGTATTCTCCGACAGAAGACGATGTAGAACCGATTCCTTATCCATGGCATACAAGAGAATATTCGAGAATAGACCCTACCATATTGAATGCTTCTGACACATTAACTTATACTTCCTTTCTCGTAGAAAATTTGGAAAATGTGCAAGAGATAACGAATGAACAGTGGATGTCGGAAGAATATCCAATTCAAAAGCCAAGATTAACTGTAAAAGATACTGATGGCTCTGACTGGATCGTATTAACTTGTTATGATGGTTATAAGATGGATGCTGAAGAGAACACAGTAAAAGACCTATTCTTGTTTTCAAATGCTGCATTTATCAAATATACAGATCTTGAAATATTTTGGCGTTGGGCTAAAAATCAGAATTTTTATGGACGTTGGATGCCTGAAAGAAGAAACGGCAGCATAGATTACCTTTGGAATGAATATCCATGGGCAGATACTTACAAGCGGACTCTTCGAAATGTCGATGATTGGGAGAATCCAGGTAATGGAGCTAACTTTAAAATCAATCTTTCATACGAAGCTCAGTTGCAGGAAGAATGGATTGGCTTGGATGAAACTGAAATGTACTTAAAGGAAGCAAATATGCCTAATCACCTTGTGATGAAAGCGTTGGACTTATATACAGCAGAACGTGGTGTTGTTAGGGACAAAAATGACAATGCTATTGTTACGAGGAATTTTTCTATTGGGAAAATGAACGGTTTGGCTATGCGAAAGGATTATTTGGATAAATACCTTTCTGAAAACAATCTTGCTTTAGTGTTTTACTCGCTTGGCGAAAAGTATATAACCCAGAAAGGAACTTATCAAAGCGTAGGACACAGATATGATCTGTCGGGAGCATATTGCTACCATGACGGAAATTTTGAAGAGATACAGCCTATGCACATCAGTAATACTTTGTAAAATAAGATGAAAGTACTATTAATCGACGTATACAATTATAATAAAGGTGGCGCGGAGACGGTTTGCTTCAATACGGGCAAACTGTTGGAGGAGCACGGACACCAAGTGGTTTATTTTACCTTGAAATGGGAGGAAAACAATCCTTCGCCCTATAGCAAGTATTTTCCTGAGTCGAAGGAGACCCGAAAAGGCCCTTTGCGACAAGTGAAGAACGTGGTGAACTACTTCTATCACTTCGAGGCTGCGAAGAAATTGGAGCAGCTGATAAGGGATGAAAAGCCCGACATCGCTCACATTCACCTGATGTGGGGGCAGATTACACCTTCCATCTTTCCTGTGTTGAGGAGGCACCGCATTCCGATTTTGTTTACTGTGCATGATTATCGCATCGTTTGCCCAGCCTATACTTTCCGTGATGGCAGTGGACGAATCTGCGAGGATTGTGAGGGAAAACATTTCTATAAGTGCTTCACACATACTTGTTGCAAGGGAAGCAAGGTGATGAGTGCGGTGATGGCGGCAGAACAGTATTTCCGCAATGCATTCTTCAATCCAGCCAAGTACATTGATGGCTTCCTCTATGTGAGCAATTTCGCCAGGGACATTCAGGAGAAATATATGCCAGCGGTGAAGAAAACCCCGAATATCACACTCTATAACTTCTCTACTTCGATAGCAGAGACGGTGAAGACGATGCCAAAGGAAAAGTATTTCCTGTTTTTCGGTCGCTTGTCGTATGAAAAAGGAGTGCGGACGCTGTTGGAGGCTTTCAAGGATTTGCCCGATTGCCAACTGAAGGTAGTGGGTACTGGTCCAAAGGAAGAAGGACTGAAGGAGTTTGTGCATACTTTTGGCATGAAGAACGTGGAATTCTTAGGCTATAAGCGTGGCAAGGAACTGCAAGACTTGGTGGCTGGGGCTTATTTCGTGATTGTTCCTTCGGAATGGTATGAGAATAATCCGATGACCATCATCGAGGCTTATTCGGTGGGTACGCCTGTGATTGGTGCCAAGATAGGCGGTATCCCAGAGATTGTGGTGGAAGGAGAGACCGGCTATCAGTTTGTGAGTGGCGATAGTCGGGACTTGAAAGACAAGGTGTTGTTTGCAGACGGGTTGTCTGCTGATGAATATTCTCGATTAAGTGCTGGCACCTTGAAATTTGCTCATGAGAATTTGAGTTTGGAAAGCTATTATCCGAAGTTGATAGCTTTTTATCATCAATTTTTACAGAAATAATCTTGTTTATGAAAATAGTTGTTACTGGTACCCGTGGTATTCCTAATATCATGGGTGGCGTGGAGACGCATTGCGAGGAACTGTTTCCTCGCATTGCGTCTCGTGGCTTTGATGTGACGGTTGTCCGCCGCTCAAACTATGTGCAGGATGATTTAAAGGAATGGAAAGGCGTGAAGCTCGTGACTCTGCCTTCTCCTAAGAACAAGTCGTTTGAGGCGATTATCCATACTTTCCGTGCCATTAATGAGGCGAAGCGACTGGGAGCGGATGTGCTGCATATCCATGCCATCGGTCCTGCCTTGCTTGTGCCATACGCCAAATTGCTGGGCATGAAGGTGGTGTTCACGCACCATGGACCTGACTATGACCGTGACAAGTGGGGATTTGCTGCCAAGACTATCTTGAAGCTAGGCGAAAGGATGGGATGCATGTTCGCGGATGATGTCATTGTCATCTCAAATGTCATCAAGAACCTCATTGCGCGTAAGTATGGCAGGACGAAAAATGTACACCTTATCTATAATGGAGTGTCGAAGCCAGAGATTTGCGACTATCCTGCGTATTTCGAGAAATTGGGGATAGAGAAAGGAAAGTATATTTTAGGCATGTGCCGATTCGTGCCTGAGAAGAATCTGCATCATTTGGTGGAGGCTTTCGTAAAGTGGAAGAAGTCGCACACGGATTCCCCGGATTTTACAGATGCCAGTGATGGTAAATCCCAAGATGCCTTTTCAGATATAAAGTTGGTGTTAGCCGGTGATACGGACTTCGAGGATAGCTATTCGCTAGGTTTGAAAGAGATGGCAAGGAAAAACGGCGTGGTAATAACAGGTTTTGTCAAAGGTAGGAAGTTGCACTCATTGTTGACGAACTGCAAGTGTTATTGTCTGCCTTCCTCACATGAGGGCTTGCCGATTGCCTTGTTGGAGGCGATGAGCTATGGCGTAAAGGTTGTGGTGAGCGATATTCCTGCCAACTTGGAGGTGGGTTTGCCCAAGGAGGATTACTTCCATTGTGGCGACGTGGATGAACTGGCTGATAAACTTGGAAAGATTATCGAGCAACCTTTGCAGCATATCGACTATGATATGAGCAAGTATGACTGGGATAAGATTGCTGATGAGGTGGCGGACATCTACAAGAAATATGAGAAGTAATTCACATTCATTTATATGGTGATTGATATTTACGACAAGTTTTTTCGGTTGTTGTGCTTGGCAATCGGTTCTTCTGATTAAAAAATTGTATAACTTTACGCGCGATTGTGTTGTACTGTCAAATTGAATTCTGCACTTATTACTTATGGAGAAAAGAAAAGTAGCCCTCATTACGGGCATAACAGGTCAAGATGGCTCTTATTTGTCAGAGTTGTTGTTGGAAAAAGGTTATGATGTACATGGCACAATACGCCGTTCATCCACCGACTACCGTGAGCGTATCGCTCACTTGGAGGGAAAGCCCAATTTTCACCTTCACTATGCCGACCTCGGTGACTCAATGAGTATTATACAGGTGATGAACAGGGTGAAACCGACAGAAGTGTATAACCTCGCTGCACAGAGCCACGTGCAGGTGAGTTTCGACTCTCCTGAGTTCACTGCCGATGTGGATGCCGTTGGTGTTCTCCGTATCTTGGAGGCTATCCGCCAATGTGGATTGACACATACTTGCCGAATGTACCAAGCGTCCACTTCTGAGCTTTATGGCAAGGTTGAGGAAGTGCCTCAGAACGAGAACACCCCTTTCCACCCTTATTCACCATACGCCGTAGCCAAACAGTACGGCTTTTGGATTGTGAAAGAGTATCGAGATGCTTACGATATGTTCTGCTGTTCGGGTATTCTCTTCAACCATGAGAGTGAGCGCCGTGGTGAGACTTTCGTAACCCGCAAGATAACCCTCGCTGCCGCTCGCATCAAACAGGGTAAGCAGGACAAGCTCTATCTCGGCAACCTCGACTCTCTTCGTGACTGGGGATATGCCAAGGATTACGTGGAGTGCATGTGGCTCATCCTTCAGGCTGAGAAGCCAGAGGATTTCGTCATCGCCACAGGTAAGCAGCACTCAGTACGTGAGTTTGCCCAATTGGCATTCCACGATGTAGGCATCGAACTGAAATGGGAAGGCAAAGGCGAGAACGAAAAGGGAATCTGCGTAGAGGGGCCTGAAGAATTGATTGGCAAAACTCTCATAGAGGTATCACCTGATTTCTATCGTCCAACTGATGTTGTCAACCTTTGGGGTGACCCAACCAAGGCAAAGGCAAAGTTAGGCTGGAATCCAAATGCCACCTCCTTCGAGAATTTGGTGAAGATTATGGTAGAGAGCGATATGGCAAAGGTTGCAGCCGAAGATGCTAGTATGAAAGTTCGCACGAACCTCGCAGAGTATCTGGAGAAAGGAATCGTGAAGTAATTCTCACGCGATTCTCACAGATTTCACGAATTGGAATTTTATTCGTGAGATTCAAGTTATTTGTTTTCGAAAATATTGTGGTCTAAAAACAGAATACATCATTCGAGATCATTTGGCTTGAACACTAATTTTACGAAGATCACGAATTGTTTTTAGAAACAAAATCATGTTAGATAGAAATTCAAAGATATACGTTGCGGGCCACCATGGTCTTGTCGGCTCTGCCATATGGAATAACCTGCAGAAAAGGGGCTACACTAACCTCATAGGCCGAAGCCACAGCGAGCTTGACCTGACAGACCAAGTCGCGGTACAGCGCTTCTTCGATGAAGAACGTCCAGATGCCGTTGTCTTGGCAGCAGCATTTGTCGGTGGTATCATGGCCAATTCGCTATACAGGGCAGACTTCATCATGCAGAATATGAAGATGCAGTGCAACGTCATCAGCAATGCCTACTCTCATGGCGTGAAAAAGCTCCTCTTCTTGGGCTCGACCTGTATTTATCCAAAGAATGCCCCTCAGCCTATGAAGGAGGATGCCCTCTTGACCTCTCCTTTGGAATATACCAACGAGGAGTATGCCATCGCGAAAATCGCAGGGCTGAAAATGTGCGAGAGCTACAACCTACAGTATGGTACGAATTATATAGCGGTGATGCCGACAAACCTGTACGGTCCGAATGATAACTTCCACTTGGAGAACAGCCACGTGATGCCTGCCATGATGCGCAAGGTATATCTAGCGAAATTGCTCCACGAGGGTGACTGGAATGCCATCTGCGCGGACATGGACAGACGCCCGATCAATCCGGACGACAAACTTCGCGCTATTATCGGAGAAGGTAATGTCGTTGGGGCAAGTCCACGGGAGAGGATTCTGAAAGCCCTTGATTTCTATGGTATCTCTGACAACCGAGTCGTGCTGTGGGGTACAGGACAACCTCTTCGCGAGTTCCTGTGGAGCGAGGACATGGCGGACGCGAGTGTACACATTCTGCTGAATGTGGACTTCAGCGACATCATAGGTATCAAGAAATACTCTTCCGTATTCTACGGAGCGAAGACGGGCGGGAAAGTGGACAGGAACAATAGTGAGGGCAGAGGAGGGGCTATCCCTTCGCTCGGGGAGATCCGCAACTGCCACATCAACGTCGGTACGGGTAAGGAGCTTACGATCAAGGCGTTGTCGGAATTAGTGGTGAAGGCGGTTCATTTCACAGGCGATGTTGTGTTCGATGCAACGAAGCCGGACGGGACACCGCGCAAGCTTATAGACGTGACGAAGCTTCACTCCCTCGGATGGCATCACAGCGTCGAGATAGAAGACGGAGTCTCAAGGTTATTTGACTGGTATCAAGATAGTCTCAGTTAGCTTTTAAATCAAAAGAGTATGATAAAGATATACAGTATGCCGACGTGCCCGTATTGCATGTATGTGGAGAGGCAGGTTGAGGGTAATCCTAATTTCCAGATCGTCGATATCGGCAGCCACGTGAAACTTCTCAAAGAATTTCTCGCCCTTCGAGACAAAGAGCCTGTGCTGGTAGAAGCCAAGAAGAAGGGCGATCTTGGTATACCGTGTTTTGTGCGCGAAGATGGTTCTGTTACTCTTGAGCCAAGCGAGGTCGGGCTGCATTCCTACTCTGAAGTCTTGTCCGCCAGAAGTCATACCTTGTCTGGCTCGGCCGCATCGTCTCATTCTCACGGAGATGCTCCTTCCTGCAAGATCGATGGCTCAGGCTGCTGAAATTGGATGAGTGTCTTCGCAGAAGCCTAATCGCTTTTGGTCACCTTGCTGTCAGAGAGGCCGTAAAACAAAACGGGAAGAAAACCATTTCGTTTTCTTCCCGTTTTGTTGGAGGTGCCAAGCGGATTTGAACCGCTGTACTTGGTTTTGCAGACCAATGCCTAACCACTCGGCCATAGCACCATTGAGGTTACAAAATTAACAAAAAATTTTCACACCGCAATATGGTTTGGGTAATTTATCGCAAAATTGCTGCGAAAAACAAAGCACAGATCCCGATGTGGAACTAGCGGGCAGGAGCAATTGCATGGATCTTCGTGGACGAGATCATGAGGAAATGCCGCGGTAACGCAGCAGGCGGAGGATCAATTGCATGGATCTTCGTGGACGAGATTATGGTCGACGGGCAAGGATACTGAGCTGACTAAGCCTGATCTTTCCTGAGAGAAGGCAGGAATTTCCGCAAGCAGAATATGGCAGCCGCAACTCCGATTGCTCCTCCGACGTACCCTATGTAAGTAAGGCCGAGGTCAGCGCAGACCGTCCCTCCGACAAGGGCTCCCGCACCTATGCCTATATTGTATATGCCGGAATAGATAGACATCGCTATGGCAGTGCCGTAAGGGGCGTTCTGTATTATCTCGGATTGAAAGGTCAGATTGTAGCTATTGATAGATAGTCCCCAAAGTATGCAGATGGCTATGATGGCGACATGACTGAACGAGGCGGCATGCAGCAGAAATATGAAAATGCAGGTCCCCACAACGGCAAACTTCATGAATGCGGTCCTATGCCTGTCATAGTACTTGGCGAAAGCAAAACTTCCCGCAATGCCGACAACCCCGAATAGAGAGAGCACCGCAGTAATCATACCGTTTGACAAACCTGCTATCTGGCCGAGAAACGGCTCTATGTAGCTGTAAGCCGTATAGTGTCCGGTGACGAATATCAATGTAAGGATATAAATTCCCATCAGTGCAGGTGTCTTTATCAGCGAAGGCAGTGATTTGAAGGATATGTTATTGTCACTCGGAGTCTTAGGTAGCACAGCGGCAAGTATGATGAAGATAACTGCAGCGATCACGCCTATCAGTAGGAAAGTTATCCTCCACCCTAGCCAGATGCCTATGGCTCTTCCGAGAGGCAGGCCGACGATCATCGCTACCGAAGACCCGGTGATGATCAGACCGAGCGCGGTTGAACGTCTCCCCTCAGGAGCCACGCGCACAGCGAAAGGCGTCACAATGGACCAAAATATTGCGTGGGCGCAGGCTACTCCGATACGTGAGAGCATCAGCATATTGAACCCTTGTGCAATAGCAGAAAGGAAGTGGCTTGCGGTGAACAGCGCGACGATTCCGAGCATCAGCTTCTTATTCTCTGTCTTGGAGAAAGCCAACATAAGGGGCAGTGAAGTCAATGCAACAACCCAGGCGTATACCGTGATCATTATTCCGGTATGTGATTCTGTGATATTGAAGTCGTTGGATATGTCCGTAAGCAGACCTATCGGGATAAATTCAGAAGTGTTGAATATGAAGGCCGCAAATGTAAGGCTTATTACTGGAAGCCACCTTAGGAACGACTCTTTCTTTCTTTTTACAAATTCACTCATACTTTACTAACTCAACTACATGTTCATACTTTGCCGGCTCACGTTCACGCGGCCAATTCGCACATGTATGCCGGATTGTACATTCCACGCAAACAGGGATTGTACATCCGGTAAAATCGCGGCAAATTTACTCCATTTATGAAAAGGAGCAAAGGTAAATTCTTGCAAAGAACCAAAAAATGGCCTAAATTTGTATTCTGAAAAAATTGAGGCCGGAGTGCTCGGCCTATTAAGAAAGATGCGATCCTGCAGAGATATATATTTTTTCAGAGAATCAGATGACCGTCCCCGTCTGGGAGGGTCGTTTTTTTTTATATTATTGAGTCTATTTTTCAAGCTAACGACATTATAGATGGACAAAAGATTGAGAGCGACGTTGCGTCTTGACAACGGCATGGAGTTCCACGGCTGGTCTTTCGGGTATGATTGTGCAGGCAGCGGAGAAGTAGTGTTCTCCACAGCCATGGTAGGCTACCCTGAGAGCCTTACAGACCCATCGTATTCAGGGCAGATCCTCTGTGTTACTTATCCTTTGGTAGGCAATTATGGAGTTCCTGATGAAGGAGTTGCACCCGATGGCATATCAAAAAATTTCGAGTCGGAGAAAATATGGGTGCGTGGACTGGTAATATCTGAGTATTCGTTTACATATAGTCATTGGGACGCGGTCAAGAGCCTCGATCAGTGGATGAAAGAACAGAAAATCCCAGGAATATATGGAATAGATACGAGATATCTGACTCAGGTCCTAAGGGACAATGGTTCCATGCTTGGACGTATCATTACTGATGATGACCTTTCAGCAGAATCCTATGATCCCAACAAAGAGAATCAGATTGCCCTCGTCAGCTGTCCATCCCCGATCACATACGGTAGCGGAGAGAAGAAAGTAGTATTGGTGGACTGTGGCGTGAAACACAATATTCTTCGCTGTTTTGTTGACAGGGGAGTGACCCTTGTAAGAGTGCCGTGGGACTATGATTTCACGGATATGGAGTATGACGGCCTTTTTATATCCAACGGTCCCGGCAATCCCGAGTTCTGCGATGTCACTGTCTCACATTTACTCAAGGCAATGGAGAGGCATACCCCGATCTTCGGTATCTGCATGGGTAACCAGTTGCTTGCCAAGGCGGCCGGTGCCACGACATACAAACTCAAATACGGTCACCGCAGTCACAACCAGCCTGTCAGGATGATAGGTACCAACAGATGCTATATAACTTCGCAGAACCATGGATATGCCGTTGATACATCCAAGCTGTCTTCTGACTGGGAACCATGGTTTGTCAATATGAACGATGGGACCAATGAGGGAATCCGCCACAAGTCACTGCCTTTCTGCTCTGTACAGTTCCATCCTGAAGCTTCGAGTGGCCCTACCGACACCGAGTTCCTTTTCGATGAATTCATAGCAAAACTCTGATAGAAGCATGAAAAATCCCAATATACGCAAAGTCCTGATCCTTGGGTCGGGAGCATTGAAGATCGGACAAGCCGGAGAATTTGACTATTCCGGTTCCCAAGCTCTCAAAGCCTTGAAAGAAGAAGGCATAGAGACAGTCTTGATCAATCCCAACATAGCCACGGTACAGACATCAGAAGGCGTGGCTGACAAGATATACTTCTTGCCGGTAACTCCATTCTTTGTAGAGAAGGTGATTGCAAAGGAGCAGCCACAAGGTATCCTTCTCTCTTTCGGAGGGCAGACTGCTCTCAATTGCGGAGTCGAACTTTATGAAAATGGAGTACTTGACAGATATGCAGTTGAGGTTCTCGGAACCCCAGTTCAGGCTATCATGGATACTGAAGACAGGGATCTGTTTATCCGCAAGCTTGACGAGATCGGAGTGAAGACCATCAAGTCACACCCAGCTGCCAATATGGACGAGGCACGTAAAGCGGCCCACGAACTTGGCTATCCGCTGATTGTCCGTGCCGCCTATGCTCTTGGAGGTCTCGGGTCCGGCTTCTGCGATGATGACAGCGCTCTTGAGGAACTTTGTGACAAGGCATTTTCTTTCTCCCCTCAGGTATTGGTTGAGAAATCCCTCAAAGGCTGGAAGGAGATAGAATACGAGGTTGTCAGGGATAAGTATGACAACTGCCTGACTGTCTGCAATATGGAGAATTTCGACCCTCTCGGTATTCATACCGGTGAGAGTATCGTTGTGGCTCCATCTCAGACCCTTACCAACAAGGACTATTATTTCCTTCGTGAACTCTCCATCAGGATAGTCCGCCATATAGGGATTATCGGTGAGTGTAATGTTCAGTATGCATACGACCCTAATGCCATGGACTACAGGGTGATCGAAGTAAATGCACGTCTCTCTCGCTCTTCAGCACTTGCTTCCAAGGCAACAGGTTATCCGCTTGCTTTCGTAGCCGCCAAACTCGGTCTGGGATACGGCCTCTTCGATCTGAAGAATTCCGTCACCAAGACGACACCGGCCTTCTTCGAGCCGGCTCTTGACTATATTGTCTGCAAGATACCGAGATGGGATCTTTCCAAGTTCCACGGAGTGTCGAGGAAGATCGGATCCAGCATGAAGAGTGTCGGAGAGGTCATGGCAATAGGGCGTTCTTTTGAAGAGGCTATCCAGAAGGGGCTCAGAATGATAGGCCAGGGAGCGCATGGCTTTGTAGGTAACAAGGAGTTCAAGGTAGCAGATGTGGATGAGGCCTTGAAGGAGCCTACTGATAAGCGTATCTTCGTGATATCCAAGGCTATGAGAGCTGGTTACACGGTAGATCAGATACATGCTCTTACCAAGATTGACAAATGGTTCCTTAATAAACTTCAGAATATAGTCACCACCTTTAACGAGATGTCCGGGTACGATACTCTGGAATCCATGCCTGAGGAGCTTCTACGCACGGCTAAGTGTCAGGGATTCTCCGATTTCCAGATCCAGAGGGCGGTATTCAAGGACAACGGCTCTCCTTCTGCCAACCAGGAGATGGTGAGAATCTTCAGGAAGAGCCTCGGCATTATCCCAGTTGTCAAGCAGATAGACACCCTTGCAGCGGAATTTCCAGCAGCGACCAATTACCTCTATCTTACATACAACGGGACACACAATGATGTCCGATACGAGAATGACGGCCGCTCTGTAGTAGTGCTCGGTTCAGGAGCCTATAGGATCGGAAGTTCGGTTGAATTTGACTGGTGTTCAGTTAATTGCATAGAGACGATAAGGAAAGAGGGGTATAGGGGAGTGCTTATCAACTACAACCCCGAGACGGTATCTACGGACTATGATATGTGTGACAGACTCTATTTCGATGAACTCACTTTCGAGAGAGTGATGGATATCATAGAGTTCGAGAATCCTCACGGAGTCGTTGTGTCTGTAGGCGGCCAGATTCCTAACAATCTCGCACTTCGTCTTGATAAGGCAAAGGTCAATATATTGGGAACTAAGGCCAAGGATATTGATAAGGCCGAGGATAGGAACAAGTTCTCCAGTATTGTAGATGCACTAGGGGTTGACCAGCCTGAGTGGAGCGAGCTTACAACAATGGAGGATGTGGACAAGTTCGTTGCCAAGGTTGGTTTCCCAGTCCTTGTGCGTCCGTCTTATGTCCTTTCCGGTGCTGCTATGAATGTCTGCTATGACAAGGACCAGCTGGTTCATTTCCTTTCGCTTGCAGCCGAGGTGTCTCAGGAACATCCTGTTGTCATAAGCAAGTTTATGGACAGATGTAAGGAGATAGAATTCGATGCTGTTGCGGACGGTGGTGAGATCCTTGCATACGCTATCTCGGAGCATATCGAGTATGCTGGAGTCCACTCCGGAGACGCAACGATCCAGTTCCCTCCTCAGAAGCTGTATGTCGAGACTGTAAGACGGATCAAGAAAATCGCCAGGAAGATTGCCGGTGCTCTGCATATCTCTGGTCCTTTCAACATACAGTTCCTTGCCAAGGAGAATAAGATCAAAGTCATCGAATGCAATCTTAGGGCTTCAAGAAGCTTTCCGTTTGTATCCAAGATATTGAAGATCAATTTTATAGAATTGGCTACGAAGGTGATGCTCGGACTTCATCCAGCAGCTCCGCAGAAGAGTGCCTTTGACCTTGACTATGTAGGAGTGAAGTCGTCTCAGTTCTCTTTCGCCCGTCTTGAGGAAGCTGACCCTATGCTCGGAGTCGACATGTCTTCTACCGGAGAAGTAGGATGTATAGGCGATGATCTGGATGAGGCTCTGCTGAAGTCAGTCCTCTCGGTAGGTAACAATATCCCCAAGAAGAGAATACTTCTCTCGACGGGAGATCCCCTGCAGAAGGCAGACATGCTCCTTGCGTGCAGGCTTCTTGCCGAGCACGGCTATGAGCTCTATGCCACAAGCGGCACTTACAAATACTTCATTGAGAACAGTATTCCATGTACTCGCGTTCTTTGGCCCTCTGAGACAGATAGTAGCAACTTCAAGGCAGATTTTGTACCAGCTCTTGACATGATCAGGAACAAGCAAGTCGATATGGTGATAAACATTCCTGAAAATTTCACTGAAGAGGAACTCTCCAACGGTTATCATATCCGCAGGGCTGCCATCGACTTCAATATTCCGCTCTTTACCAATGCAAGACTTGCAGTAGCCTTCATAAGAGCTTTCTGCTCACTGAGTCTCGACGATATTCAGATAAAGTCCTGGGACGAATATTGATTTGATTGAGAAAGAGTAAGTATCACCGAGGTTGCGTATCCAAATAAAGCCCTGAAAGTTATTGACTTTCAGGGCTTTATTTGGAAGTTTTCTATTCGGTAAAAGTTGCACTGTGAATCACTTTGAATCACCTTGAATCACTTTGAATCACTTTGAATCGCGTTGAATCGCGCACCTTTGTACCGCCACAGTATGGCGCAATCAATCAGGGGATCCTAATAGTCGTAGCTTTTTGCGTCCTTAGGATTGACCTTGTTCATATTTTCCAACAGATCTTCATTTGTCTGGAACTGGTCCATTATCTGTATCATGAAATTCATGGCCTCTGTAGGATTCATCTCTGCAAGCAACTTGCGGAGTATCCATATTCGCTGAGCCTGATCCTGACTGTAGAGCAAGTCATCGCGCCTTGTGCTGGACAGTATCACATTGACGGCGGGGAAAATCCTTCTGTTAGCAAGAGTCCTGTCAAGCTGCAGCTCCATGTTGCCTGTTCCTTTGAACTCCTCGAAGATTACATCGTCCATCTTGGAACCCGTATCTGTCAATGCTGTGGCAAGGATTGTGAGAGAGCCGCCGCCTTCGATGTTGCGGGCAGCACCGAAGAATCTCTTCGGCCTCTGCAAAGCATTGGCGTCAACACCTCCTGTAAGCACTTTGCCAGAAGCAGGTTGTACAGTGTTGTATGCCCTTGCAAGCCTTGTAATGGAGTCAAGAAGGATCACTACGTCATGGCCGCATTCTACCAATCTCCTGGCTTTCTCAAGAACCATGTTCGCTACCTTTACATGCCTTTCGGCCGGCTCGTCGAATGTGGATGCCACAACCTCAGCCTTTACGCTTCTGGTCATGTCGGTTACCTCCTCCGGACGCTCGTCTATAAGAAGCACAATCTCGTATACTTCCGGGTGGTTGTCTGCGATGGCATTTGCTATTGACTTGAGCAACACTGTCTTACCTGTCTTAGGCTGGGCTACTATGAGTCCTCTCTGCCCTTTGCCTATAGGGGTGAACATGTCTACAATCCTGCAAGAGAGGTCATGCTCATGCCCGTGTCCGAGGAGATTGAATTTCTCGTCCGGGAATAAGGGAGTGAGAAAATCGAACGGAACCCTGTCGCGTATAAACTCGGGCGTCCTTCCATTGATGTAGTCAATCTTGACGAGTGGGAAATATTTGTCTCCTTCCTTGGGAGGTCTTATCTCTCCGGTAACAGTGTCACCGTTCTTCAGCGCATTGTTCTTTATCTGTCCTTGCGATACGTATATATCGTCGGGTGAATTGAGATAGTTGTAGTCAGAAGAACGAAGGAAACCGTATCCGTCAGGCATTATCTCAAGTACCCCGGTAGCCCTTACAGTGCCTTCAAATTCTATCTTGGGTTTAGGTTGCGGAGCCTGTTTCTGGCCTTCCTGTCCCTGCTGTCCGTTGTTCTGCTGAGGATTTTGCTGCTTCCAGCCGTTCTTCTTGATCCTCGGGGGGAGAGGAGGCAGTACTATCTTGTGCCTGTCGGTGTATTGTACCTCATTGTTGGCTTCTGCTGTGCGATTATTACGCTCTGTCTGACTTTCATTCTTGGAGAGGCCTTGTGGCTGAGCGTCTTGCTGACTCTTTGCTGTATCTCCAGTATTCTCAACTCTAGTTTCAAGGGTATTCTCAACCCTTGTGCTTGGATTTTGGAACAGATTGGATTCAGTGTTATTGTCCATTACCTGCTTCTCCGCAGAGACTGCCTTGCCGCCATTGTCTTTGGGTTTGCGTCCGCGTCTTTTCTTTTCGGGCTGGGGAACAGTGGATTCGGCAGTCTCCGGTGTCGTTGCAGGTTTCTGTGCCGTTGCAGGCCGGCCTCTCTTTTTGGACACCGTACTCTCTGCTGCTTCAGATTCTCTATTATTGCTGTTATTCTTTACCAGAGTGCTTTCCGTCTCTTTCTCCTGAGCCTTCTCCGTGTTCTTTGTCTGAACATCCTTCCGAGGACGGCCGCGCTTTTTCTTTATCTGAGGTTCTGGATCGGGCTGCTTAGAAGCTATCTTGGCCTCTTCGTCAAGTATGGCAAAACTTAAATCCATGAGATCCAAATCTTTGGCCTTCTTGATATTTAACTCGACCCCAAGATCCCTGAGCTGCTCTTCAGACATTGCTGTCAGCTCTTTGAGCGTGTGTGGCATATAGAATCTATTTGTGCACCTCTCAGGTACAATGAATATTAGATGTTTGATGAAAAAATCTGTATGAAAGGCGAAACCTCTCATAACGGGCTCTGCCCGATTGGATGATGCAAATGTACAATATTTATGTCAAATAACAAATTGAACACGAAAATATTGCCTTACCTGTCCCACCAACTTGTTGTCTTCTTGAATTTCAGCAAGTCAGACAGTGCAGATGCGTTGGCGGCAATCCTGAAACTCCATGATTGCCATGTACCTGTAGGTACCCATGATACCTGAATATTAAAGCAGTGCAGGTCGTAGGTGGCGCTGAGCTGTGTGGTAGTCATCTTCATCGCCATCAAGTCAAATCCAGTTGTGGCGTTGAGTGTCATCTTCGGTGTAAGTTTGATATTGCCCGAAAGCCCGAGCGTCTGGGTGAACCTGTTGTTCGTTATTAGAGTATTGTTGGAGTATTGGTATGATTTGCTATACGAGAATGAATAATTGATGTTTACCGACCATGGAACATTGGGGTTGGTATAATACAGCCAGCCTCCTGGAATATATTCTCCTGTGATTGGGTGATAATAGATTCTCCTGTAATAATCAGCGGCAGACTGTCCTCCGCTACCGCCTTCGCTGCTTCCAGCGTTGGAGCCGTCATTGCCTTTGACAGCCCCGTCTCCAGACAGAGAGTAAGAGAGAGATGCGCTCGCATTGGTAAGCCGCAAAGGCTTTCCCCATCCTTGGGTCTGGACATTGAATTTGTTGATCTTGCGTCCGCGCTCGTCTATTGCGTAAGGATCGAAATTGGCATTGGCACTTATTCCTATTTTCTCAAATATCGAGGTGGACATTGTAAGGCCTATATTGTTCAAGTTCAGGGAGTCTGCAAGGAAATTGTAGCCAGTGCTGAGATTCAGCTGGTCAATAAGCTTGACTTTCTTGACTCCTGCCCCAGTAGTGTCTCTGAGGTCACGGACTTTTGCCTCGAAATTGTTGCCAAGGCTGAAACTCATCGTGGCGGACTTTCCCTTTCCGGGAGGTGAATAAAGCTGCCCGCTGTAAATGTTGTAGTCGTATGCGTGACCGACACCGTTCTTGTCCGTATAGTACAGAGTTCTGTATCCGTTGGCAAAAGTTCCTTTCTCAGGACTTAGTGACAGTGACAGTGAAGGGGAAACGACATGTCTTATAGCCTGTATTTTGTGAGCCTTGCCGAAATTGAACATACCGTAAAGCCTCGTGCTCATGGACACGCTTCCCGAATAATTCTGGCTTATGCCGAATGTGCTGAACTGTCCGGCATCGACTGATTCAACTCGGTCAGTCTCAGGGTTGTACTCATATTCCGTCTTCCTGAAGAACCAGTTCTGACCGTAGCTGACGCTCGGTGTGAAATTGAGATATTTCGCTATGGTGAAATTAGGCAGCCCTATCTGGAAACTGTGAGTCATTCCGTTCTGGAACTTGTCCATGAAGCCGTCTTCCATGAATTCAGAAGCCTTGAAATTGACCTTATTCTGCAAAGTTGTGTTGTATCCGAGAGAAAATTTCTCATAGAATTTCTCCTTGCCGACCCTGTTCTTCTGCTTGAAAGGATAGAACCTTGTCACAGAGAATGTTATGTTAGGAAGGGTAAAAGCATACGAACTGTCCCTTGAATTCTGGCTGTGCAGGGCATTGATCGACAGGTTGAATCTCCCGTTCCAGTTCTTGGAATAGGAGATGGATGAAGACGCCTGATTCTGCAACGCGTCCTGTACCGATGACGAATTGTATTTACTGTTGGACGGGCTTGAGAAATTGACAGAAGCACTGAATGTCGTTCCGGGATGCGCCTTGGAATCCTGAGAATGTGACCATTTGAGGCCGAAGTTCCTTGTCTGGAAGAAGTCCGAGCTGCCCTTCTCTCCTGTCTGGTCATTGGAAATGTTCATGGAGAACATTCCGTTGGCCTTATAATTGATTTTGTATCTGGAGTTTACATCCAAGCCCCATGATCCTAAAGTGTATATATCACCGGTAACAGAGAGATCCAGATAATCCCCGAATACGAAATACATTCCCAAGTCTCTCAGATAGAAACCCCTCGAATTCTCCTCTCCGAAAGTAGGCATGAGAAGTCCGGTAGCCCGGTCAGGCCTTTTGGGAATGAAGCCGAAAGGCAGGGCAACAGGAAGTGGAACATCTTCGATTACAGGATATGCAGGGCCGAAAACCGTCTTTCGCGAGGGCTTGGTAATGACTTTTGCCGATGTGAGATGCAGGTAATAATGCGGATGCTCAAGATCGCACACGGTATATTGTGCCTTCTTTATATTGATGGAACGGTCCGGAAGCATCTTGATGTCCTTTCCGTGCATAAGACCCTCATCCTGCTGCGTTGTCATGTTCGTGATACGGGCTTTCTTTGTGTTGAAGTTGTACCGTACCTCATCCATGGAGTATGACGCCCCTCCTTCCTTCATTACAGGACGTCCCTTGACTTCTCCTGTGAGCGTGTCCAAAGTGCCTTTGGCAAATACGGTACCTGTCTTAAGATCGTACTCCATATAGTCGGCACTAAGCTCCATATTGTCGTATTTGACGGTGACGTCACCGTAATAGTAGATCTTGCGCTGTCCGTCCGAAAATACTTCTACAACCGAATCTTTCGCAGTGGAGAATGCCGGTCTCTTGAGAGAACTCTTCTGCTGGAGAGCCGCAGAGTCTATCTTGAAAAGAGAGTCAGCCCTGTGGATAGAATCCATTACTGCCTTTAGAGAGTCGCTCATCGGTGGGATACTGTCCTTGTTGTAGGCAACGGCCTGACTGAACGTTGTCTTTGGTTGACGACGCTGCCTTCTGCCATTATCCTGGGACCTGCCAGTATATGATATCGTTATGGAAAATACAAGTAGGAGGAATGCAAGCAGACCTCCCCGGCTTAAGTCTCGAAACCTATTGCCAGAACCCATCAAATATATGCAATTAAATAAATTTCTGCAAAATTTCGTAAATTAGCAGATTACAAATATAAAGCCATTTTGAGACAAAAACAAACTCTCCTTGTCTTGCTGGCCATCTTGGTCATGCCGTTCTCTGTCCTTGCCACGACAGGAAATGATCGTCCTGTCCTGAAGACCGTGTGCATTGACGCTGGGCATGGAGGCAAGGACCCTGGCTGTGTCAGCAAGGACAGACGTACGTACGAGAGTCGTATAGTACTTGATATAGCATCTAAGTTAGCTGAAAGGATAAGGCAGTCTTGTCCAGAGATAAAGGTAGTGATGACAAGAAGCACCGACACTTTCGTCACTCTTGCTGGCAGGGCTCAGATAGCCAATGATGCGGGAGCTGATCTTTTTATATCCATACATGTAAATACGGCGGCATCAACATCAGCCTCAGGATATTCCGTGCATGTTCTCGGCCCCTCGTCCAACAAGAACAGAGACCTCTTTGCGTATAATATGGATGTCTGCAAGCGAGAAAATGCGGTGATGTTTCTTGAAGAAGACTATTCGACTACGTATCAGGGATTTGACCCTGATGATCCGCAGTCTTTCATCTTCTTTAACTTGATGCATAATGCTTTTCTGGAGCAGAGTTTGCTTTTTGCCCAGGATGTGGAGAAATCAATGTCTGCCGGTCCGATCAAGCGCAGCAGGGGTATATGGCAGGACCCTTTTTATGTCCTTTGGAAGACAGCCATGCCATCAGCCTTGATTGAGGTTGGATTCATGTCCAATTCTTCCGACCTGGCCAAGCTGCGTACCTCTCAAGGACGTCAGTCTATTGCGGATGCGATCTTCAAAGCGTTTACCGTGTTCAAGAAGAGATATGACGGCAGTGTAAGCGGAGTGGAGTCTGTCTCGGGATCTTCCTCTACAACTTCAACCGCGAAGACAGAAGGCGGTTACTTTCAAGGTTCAGGAAGTGAGTCAGGTGATGCCGCAGCGTCAGGATCTTTGACATCTACCCCACGATACGGTATTCAGGTACTTGCATCTTCTCGCAGGAAGGAGACCAATGATCCATTTTTCAAAGGATACAAGTGCGAGCGCTACCGTTCGGGGAATATTTATAAATATATAATATGTATAGACGGATCGCTTGAGAATGTACGACAGGATTACCGAACCTTGTCACGCAAATTCTCTGGCTCTTTTATTGTAGTGATTGACGACGGTGCGGTCACTCCGTACAGATAGAAACGTTATGAGTATCAGTAGAGAAACAAAGATCGGAATATTCGTGGTCGCAGTGCTGACCGCATCTTTTTTTGTTATCAATTATTTAAGGAATGAGGATCTTTTCGGCAGTGAGATAGATATTGTCTCACATTACAAGACAGTAGAAGGACTTGTCCCGTCCAATCCTGTATATCTCAAAGGCTATAAGATAGGTTCTGTGTCAGATGTGGACTATGATCCCGAGTCAGACTCATTCGAGGTTACATGTTCTATAAACAAGAAGTTCCGTATCCCAGTGGATAGCCGCATGACTATATATAGTGTAGACCTTATGGGAGGGAAAGGCATTAGGATAGATCTTGGGGCAGCATCGGAGTATGCCAAGAATGGCACCGAACTTCAGCCGTTCCACGCTCCGGACATGGTTGCGTCACTTACAAGTCAGATAAGTCCGCTTATATCGCGCCTGACAACGGCCGTTGACAGTATTACCGTATCATCAGGACATGTCAATAGGATCTTGGCTTCAGTCAATGAAGATACGGTAGCATTGGCACTTGCTTCTCTGAAAGCCTCCATTGATGATATACGGAGCTTGACGGACGTTGCAGAGAGACATGGAGACGACATAGGCGATATTGTGGTTAATCTCTCGCAGGCAACATCCCGTTTCTCTTCGATTGCTGATCAGGCAGATACTGTGATGTCGGATATAGGTGTCATCGTATCAGATGTCAAGGTGGCGAGGATTGATTCTGTCGCTCTGTCATTCCGCAGACTTGCCGATATGCTCTCCGAGTCGGATGGAACATTCGCACGCCTTGCTTCGGAGGGTGATGTCTACAATTCTCTTCGCAAGCTGCTCGATGATGCGGATACTCTTGTCAAGAAAATCGAAGAAAATCCTAAAAAATATATACGTATAAAAGTTTTCTGATGAAAACTCTGTAAAGGCGCCATAAAAGCGTTAGTATTCATTATTTAAACATTTTTAATTATTTTGGAATTATTATAAAATCGATACCCAGTTTAGAGCGTCTGTAATAGAGTTTTGATTTCATAATAGCTTAATTAATAAAGTGATACGAAATTATAGTTTTGGATTTTTATAACTTATTGGGATGTAAAATATTTCTAAATCGCAATAATAGTTGTGATTTTTTATGATCTATTTTTCATCTACTTTTGTAAAGCATCGGAAATGAGGTTGACCTCTGTCCGGTGCTATTTTTAACTCTGAAGCCTGTTTGATTTTATCTGACAATTTGATGGTGAATGATTAGGGCTTCTGAATAAGTATCTAATTTTCTATCGGGTATATGGGCAAGGAATTGACTTACAGTGAGATTTGGGATAAATGCCTGGGCGTGATCTCTTCAATAGTGGAGCCGTCCAAGTTTAAGCAGTGGTTTACGCCTCTAAAGCCCGTTGCCCTGCAGGGTTCAACCATTACAATAGAAGTACCTTCAGACTTCTACCGGAAATATCTTGAAGAAGTGTATCTTGACGTTTTACGCAAGACTCTCAAGAGGGTTATAGGTCCGGAGGCCAAGCTTGTATATACAGTGTCGCCTGTAAGGGTGCAGCCTCCGATGACATTTCCTGCTGCTGGTGCATCTACACCCGTCAACAAGCCTATATCTGTCACTACATATCCTGCCGGTTCCAATCCGGGGCCGTTTGTTTTCCCTGGTCTGAGGAAGATACAGGTCAACCCAAGGCTCAATCCGGTATATTGTTTCGGCAATATGGTAGAGGGTGAGTGTAACAAGATGGGTATAACGGCCGGAGAGAATATATCCGATGCTCCGGGCAATACTCCATACAATCCTCTGTTTCTATTCGGAGGTCCGGGGCTCGGCAAGACACATCTGTGTCAGGCTATAGGCATCTCGATCAAGGAGAAATATCCTGATCTTACTGTGCTGTATGTTACAGGCAATGAGTTTAAGACCCAGTATATGGATGCCGTGAACGTAAGGAACAAGCTGACAGATTTCATGGCTTTCTACCAGAGGATAGATGTCCTTATTGTGGATGATATACAGGATCTTATAGGGCCTGGTTCTCAGAATGCATTCTTCAATGTATTCAATCATCTGCACGAGAATGGCAAACAGCTGATTTTCACATCAGACCGCGCCCCTGTGGATTTGCAGAATTTTGAGGAGAGGCTTCTTTCTCGACTGAAGTGGGGCTTGTCCATCGAACTTCAGAGGCCGTCATTTACAACAAGAGTGGAGATGCTCAAGTCGCGTAGCTTCCGCGAAGGAGTAAAGGTAAGTGATGATGTCCTCTCTTATCTTGCAGGCAAGATTACTTCCAACTTCAGAGAGCTTGAGGGAGCACTCATATCACTTATTGCCCATGCTACTTTGATTCATCAGGAGATGAACCTTTCTCTCGCAGAGAAGATTGCCGGCAAGATTGCCGGAGACAATAAGGCCGAGGTTACCCTTGCTTCTGTCAAGAAGACTGTCTGCGATTATTTCAACATTACCAAAGACATGCTTGTGTCCAAATCTCGCAAAAGGCAGATCGTGCAGGCTCGCCAGATAGCAATGTATATGGGCAGAAGCCATATTGGCTGCTCCTTGTCCACTATTGGCGCGGAACTTGGAGGGAAGAACCATGCTACAGTGATGCATGCATGCAATACGGTCGCTGATCTTATGGATACTGACAAAGTTTTCCGCCAGTATGTGACCGATATCGAGAAGATGCTGACAGCTGTACGGTAATACAATACTGTAAATTATGAATTCAGATTCGGTTCTAGAAATTTTCCGCGAGATCACTAGGATTCCTCGCGAGTCAGGTCATGAGCAGAAGATGACCGCCTTTCTCCAGCAATTTGCCAAAGAGCATTCACTTGCATGCAAGACAGACGAGATTGGTAATGTGCTTATTACTAAAGAAGCTTCCAAAGGCAAGGAGAATGTGCCTGCGATAGTACTCCAGAGTCATCAGGATATGGTATGCGAGAAGCTTTCTGGATGTGTCCATGATTTCTCCAAGGATCCTATAGATTATGTCGTTGAAGACGGCTGGATGATTGCCAAGCAGACCACTCTTGGTGCCGATGACGGTATTGGTGTGGCTGCTTCTCTCGCACTTCTGAAGAGTGATCTTCCTATGGGCAAGATCGAGTGCCTCTTCACCATTTCTGAAGAGACTGGGATGGACGGGGCTCAAGCACTTAAGCCGGGATTCTTCACAGCCAAGACTCTTATCAATCTGGATTCTGAAGATGAGGGTCAACTTTTTGTTGGGTGTGCAGGCGGGATCGACACTACTGCTGTTTTCCGTTACAAAGGTGAGACTGTAATGCCTGACAAAGAGACCGTCAAGCTGCATATATTCAATGCAATAGGTGGACATAGCGGTGACGATATCAATAAGGAACGCGCCAATACGGTACAGCTTATGGCACGTTTCCTCTATATGGAGTTGAATCACGGGTATCAGTTGCTTCTGTTTATGGGAGGCAACAAACGCAACGCAATCGCCCGTGAGTGTGAGGCTATAATCGCAGTAGGCAAGGACAAGGTCAGCGAGTTTTGCTCTCGTTTTGAGGCTTTTGCTAAAGATGTGAAGGCCGAATTTGCAGTATCCGATCCCTCGATTGCATTTGAGTGCAGTAAATATCAGTTTACAGAGAAGGCGGTTGAGCATGATGTTGCAAAAGCGTTTGTTATGTCTCTTCTTGCCGTTCATCATGGTGTGCTTGCTATGAGTCAGGATATAGAGGGACTTGTCGAGACTTCAAGCAATCTTGCAGCCGTGGATATGAGTCGTTTCGGAGAGATTGTAGTCAAGACTAGCCAGAGGAGTTCGGTAGAGTCTCGCAAGAAGTTCATTGCAGATAAGGTAGAGGCTGCTTTCCTTCTTGCAGGTGCTCAGGTGAGCCATTCTGACCCTTATCCGGGATGGAAACCAAACCTTGACTCCCATATACTTCGGGTCTGCGAGGCTTCTTATGAGAAACTTTTCGGTACAAAGCCTGAAGTTAGGGCTATTCATGCAGGTCTGGAATGCGGTCTGTTCCTTACAAAGTTCCCTGATCTGGATATGATATCTTTCGGTCCTACGCTTAGGGGTGTACATGCTCCTGGGGAGAGACTTGACCTTGCTTCCAATGTTAAGTTTGTAGAACTTCTTACCGACGTAGTCACCAATTTCAAATGATACAGCTTGCCCCTTCCATGTTGTCCGCTGACTTCCTCCATCTGGAGAAAGACGTGGAGTTTGTAAACGCAAATGCGGATCTCTTCCATTTGGATATCATGGACGGGAGTTTTGTTCCCAACATATCCTATGGATTTCCGGTTGTCGAGGCTATATCCAGAAAGGCAAGGAAGCCTTTGGATGCTCATTTGATGATAGTTCATCCCGAGAAATATTTCGCCCGTTTCGCATCGGCAGGGGCAGATATGCTGAGTTTTCATCTTGAAGCAGCTATAGCAGACGGCTCTGATCCTTCTTCACTTGCTGCTGCAGTTAAGGCAGAAGGCATGCAGGCAGGAATTGCTGTCAATCCCGATATGCCTTTAGAGAGGTTGATTCCTTATCTCGGGGATTTTGATTTTGTAGTGCTTATGTCTGTCTTTGCAGGATTTGGCGGACAGAAATTCATTCCTGAGTCTATTGACAGACTTAAGGCTCTCAAGAAAGAGATTCTCGCACGTAAGATAGATTGCCGGATTGAGGTAGACGGAGGGATCGGCCCGTCCAATGCTTCTATTCTTGCCCAAGCAGGGGCAGACATACTTGTTGCGGGTAGTTCCGTCTTCAAGTCATCAGATCCCGCTGCAACTGCTTCCGCCATAAGGAGTTGTTAGGGTGTCTGCTGTCATTGCTGGTCTTGCGGCTGGAGACTTTGCATTAAAGACTTATAGAATGTAGCCGATCTCTTTGAATGAGAAACTCTTGACTTTTCCATCTGGCATCTCAACAAGGAGCAGTCCTGTGTCGGAGATGCCTTTTATCGTACCTGTGAATTCGGTATCAGACAAGTAGTCCTTATATTGGCATGGGGAATCCTTGCGGTACAGCCCTTCAAGATAGTCATGGCGCAAATGATCACGATTTCCCGCTTCCAGTTCTCTAAGTGTGGAGGTGAATGTCTCAATAAATCTTTCCAACTCTCTTTCGATTGAATAGCTTCCACCTCTAACAAGCGCAACTGAAGTAGGGTTAAGGAGTCCAGCTGGGAAGTCGGTCTGGTTGAGATTGATACCTATACCTATTATTGATGAGGACAAGTATGTCCCTGTCGAGGCATTTTCTATAAGCATTCCGCATATCTTTCTATCACCGACATAGATGTCATTGGGCCATTTGATCTTAGAGTCTATTCCATGGGCGTCCTTGAGATATTTCCTGACAGACAGAGCGCTGACTTCGCTTACTACAAACTGCTCCTGAGATGAGACTCTGAGAGAGTCAGTGTATTTAAGAACTATGGTGAATGTAAGGTTCTCTCCGGAAGCACTTTGCCATGTGTTTCCTCTCTGTCCTCTTCCAGCACTCTGAAAGCGCGCAGCGATAACTGACATTTTGTTAAGTTCTAGAAGCTCTCTTCTGGCTTCCGCGTTGGTGGAATCAATGCTGTCAAACCAAGTTATGGGGTAGTTGGTTTTCATCGGACTGATTTTTGATGTATATTTGTAAATTGTGTACTAAAAAACGCAAATTTAGAAATTAGATGGATAAAAACGAAGTAAAGGTCGTAGCTGACGCAATGCTTGAGAAAAAGGGACAGAATGTTGTCTCTCTTGACCTTAAGCCGATAGGTACGGCGATTACCGACTGGTTCGTAGTCTGCAATGCGGATTCAACAACAGCGGTTGCGGCGATTGCCGACAATGTAATAGTGAGGATGCAGGAGAAATGCGGCCGTAAAGTGCTGAGGATGCAGGGTCTTGAGAATGACTTGTGGATTATCCTCGATTATGGAGATATCGTAGTCCATATATTCCTTACTCAGTATAGGGACTTCTATCGGTTAGAGGATCTGTGGGCTGATGCACCTAAGACAGAATACAATGATGAGCCGATAGTCGAGCCTGTTCATGGCAGGATAAAGCCCAAGGCTGCTTCAAAGGTGAGAGCTTCCGCACGAAGGATAGCGCGTCGTGCTCCCGAATCAGATATTGTCGGCAAAGATGAGCAATAGACAGAAAAAGAAGGTAATAACCTTCAATCTTGGACTTTCCTGGATATATATACTTATAGTCTGTGGTATCATCTGGATGCTGTTTTCCGAGTCTGGCTCCTCTCCCAAGAAGATAGAGTGGGCTCAGGTCGAGACCATGATAAAGGCCGGAGATGTCAAGGAGATAGCTTTTGTACGCAATGACTACAAAGGTGAGATTGCGCTAAGGCCGGACAGAGTAGAGAAGTACAAGTCCGAATTCTTCAAGGACAGAGTCCCGTCTTCTGCACCCCAGTTCTGGTTCTATGTCTCGGACAAATTCAATCCTGAAGAAGATTTCGCAGCATTGAACGCGTCTCTCTCTCCTGAATCCCAGTTCAAGGTCATCATAGAGAATGACGACAAGATGTGGGGTCAGATTATTAACTGGCTGCTTTTCCCGTTGCTTTTCATATTTATGTGGTTCTTCATGTTCCGCGGATTCAACCGCAATATGGGTGGTGGCGGTGGTGCTGGTCCAGGAGGAATCTTCAATGTTGGAAGGTCTACTGGAAAATTGGCCGACAGGAACACAGTTAAGGTCACTTTCAAGGACGTAGCAGGTATGTACGGTGCAAAGGAGGAAGTGATGGAGATAGTTGATTTCCTCAGGAATCCGCGCAAATATACCGCTTTGGGTGGCAAGATACCAAAGGGTGCCCTTCTTGTAGGCCCTCCAGGTACCGGCAAGACACTTCTTGCAAAGGCAGTTGCAGGAGAGGCCAATGTCCCATTCTTCTCCATATCAGGTTCTGATTTCGTGGAGATGTTCGTAGGTGTCGGTGCTTCAAGGGTGAGGGATCTGTTTCGTCAGGCAAAGGATAAGGCTCCATGCATAGTCTTTATTGATGAGATCGATGCAGTCGGACGAGCAAGAGGCAGGAATGTTGGCTTCTCTTCCAATGATGAGAGAGAAAATACTCTCAACCAGCTTCTTACGGAGATGGACGGTTTTGACTCCAATTCAGGGGTCATTGTTCTGGCCGCAACCAACAGGGCCGATATTCTGGACAAGGCTCTGCTTCGTGCAGGTCGTTTCGATCGGCAGATACATGTGGATCTCCCGGAACTCAAGGAGAGGGAAGAGATCTTCAAGGTGCATATGAAAGGGCTTAAAGTGATTGCAGGCTTCGATGTGGATTTCATGGCCAAGCATACTCCTGGCTTTTCAGGAGCTGATATAGCCAATGTGTGCAACGAGGCAGCCCTTACAGCAGCCAGAAAGAATAAGAAATCCATAGACAGACAAGATTTCCTTGATGCTGTTGACAGGATTGTAGGTGGTCTTGAGCGTAAGTCTGCTATCATAACTCCAGCCGAGAAACGCTCTATCGCCCATCATGAAGCGGGACATGCCACTGTAAGTTGGTTGCTGCCCTATGCCAATCCACTCTTTAAGGTGACTCTTATCCCTAGGGGGCAGGCTCTTGGTGCTGCGTGGTATCTTCCCGAGGAGCGCAAGCTCTGGACAAAGTCTCAGATGACAGACGAGATGTGCGCACTGATTGGAGGTCGTGTAGCTGAGGAGATTGTCAACGGCGAGCCTTCTACTGGAGCCCAGAATGATCTTGAGCGTCTTACCCAGATGGCCTATGGGATGGTCAAATATTATGGTATGAGCGAGTCTGTAGGTGCTGTGTCTTTCTATGATTCCACAGGAGCCCGCGGATATGACCTTACCAAGCCTTTCAGTGAGAAGACAGCTGAACTTATCGATCAGGAAGTGAAGAATCTTGTCACTACAATTCACGACAGGACAAAGAAGATTCTTTCCGATCATAAAGAAGGTTTTCTTCAGATGGCAGAGCTTCTGCTTGAGAAGGAAGTTATCTTTGCTGATGATGTAGAGAGGATTCTCGGGCCGAAAGTAAAGCCGCCTGCAGACAATATGACACCTGAGGATGAGACAGATGATGATTCAAGTCTTGCGTCAAAGCAAAGTGATGCAGCAAGTCACGATGGAGATGCCGGGGACGCCTCGAAGGAAGACCAAGGGCATGTTGGTCAGGTGAAGTAATGAGTTTGTCATAGGTGATGAACAATACTGTAAAACGTACAATTTCAGGCGCAGTCATCATCCTTGTGATGTTGGCTGGCCTTCTTGTAGGCAGATATGCCTTTGCAATACTTATGCTCTTCATCATGGTGGCAATGATGCATGAGTTCTATACCATAACGATGAACGGAAGATACAAGTTTTCCCGCCTGCTTGCTATGCTGGCGGGGATTGTATTTTTCATGCTTATTTTCTTTGTCCAAGCTGGGCGTCTTGAATCAGAATATATTACACTTTCGATTGTACCCGTTATTCTGATAATGTGCAACTCCTTATATGTAAAGGATAAGCAAGATTTCGGCAAATTTGCTGACCTTTATACTGGGCTTCTGTATATTGCGATCCCTATAGCAATGTCGTGTATAGTAGTATTTAGGGATGGGGAGTTCTGTGGGCATGTGCTTCTGGCTTTTTTCATTATCATTTGGAGTTCTGATGTAGGAGGTTTCGTTTTCGGCAGTACGTTGGGCAGATATTTCACAAAGAAGCTTTTTCCGGATGTATCTCCCAAGAAATCTTGGGCAGGTTTTTGGGGTGGTCTTGCTTGTGCAGTGGCTGCTGCTATTATATTGAAGTACAATATGTTGAACTTTCTGTCTTTGTGGCAGGCAGTCTTGTTAGGAGTTGTGATGAATATAGCCGCCGTATATGGTGATCTTTTCGAGTCTCAGTGGAAGCGCTGCTATGAAGTGAAGGATTCGGGCAATATCATTCCCGGCCACGGAGGTATATTGGACCGCTTTGACAGCACGCTTTTTGCCATGCCGGCCGGAGTTCTCCTAATGGTGCTGCTCGGGTTATGAGGTGTATAGAGAAACTTCACTGCAAAACCGAGTCTAATTGAATATATTTGCGTATCTTTACGCAAGATATATAGCACTTCGATGATATTATTCTATGAAGATCGATAGAAACTCATATGGAACAATAGCTGTTGCATGGCTTTTCAGTATAGCTGTCATCTACATCAGCATTAAGTTCTTAAGTCTCCGTCCGGTTACTTTCGTATTGTCCTCGTTGGCTTTCCTTTTTGCGGTGTTTGTCACATTCTTTCACCGCGTCCCCGTGAGGCATACACCAGTAGGGGAGAGGATAGTGACATCGGGAGCAGACGGTAAGGTGGTGATAGTCAAGAAAGCCTTCGAGAAGGAGTATCTCAACAGAGAGTGCATGCAGGTGTCTGTCTATATGAATTTCTTCAATGTACACGCCAATTTCTGGCCTGCTACAGGCGATATAACGTATTATAAATACCATCCTGGCAAATATCTTCTTGCATTTAAGCCAAAGGCTGCTGACGAGAATGAGCATGCATCCACTGCTATAGATACAGGCCATGGAGAGATTTTCTTCAAGCAGATTGCCGGAACTTTTGCTCGTAGAATCGTGTGTTATTCCAAGCGGGGAGCCAATCCTGTGAGAGGTACTCAGTGTGGCATTATTAAATTCGGTTCCAGGTTCGATATATTCCTTCCTCTCGATGCTGATCTTAAGGTAAAGGTTGGAGACCATACGAGGGCGGGTGAGACTGTAATCGCCGAACTTGTCAAGTAAATGGAAGCTTTTATTATATTATGTCTTATCTTGGTCAATGGGATCTTCTCCATGTCGGAGATTGCTATGATATCAGCCCGCAAGACCAAGCTCAATGCCGATGCACAGCACGGTGACAAGAAGGCAAAGACTGCCTTGAAGATTACCTCCAATCCTGACAAGTTCCTGTCGACAGTGCAGATGGGAGTAACGCTTGTGGGGATTCTTACCGGTATTTTCTCAGGAGATTCTCTTGCCCGCAACTTTTCTGAGGAACTTCAGTCCTGGGGTATGGCTCGAGTGGCTGCCAATTTACTCTCAAAGACGATCATAGTTCTTGTCGTGATGTTCCTCTCTATCCTTTTTGGAGAGTTGGTGCCAAAGAGAATTGCCATGTCTGCACCGGAGAAGGTTGCCAAGAAGGTATCAGGGCTGATGCGCTTTGTCGGTTGGATAGCTTCTCCTATAGTGTGGGCTCTTTCCAAAAGTTCGGCTTCCTGTGCCAAGATACTAAGACTCAATGAGCCTGAGACCAAGGTGACGGAAGATGAGATTATGTCCATGATTGAAGAAGGAAAGGACGAAGGTGAGGTCTCTCCGATGGAGAAGGATATTGTAGACAGGGTCTTTACAATGGGCGATCTGAGCGTGAGCACTATTATGACGCTTAGGGACGATATTGTGTATCTTGATCTTGATATGAGCAATGAAGAGATAACAAAGACTGTAGAGAGCACCATATTTGAGCAGTATCCTGTTGTGGACGGTGACCTTGACCATGTGGTGGGAGTTCTTTCCATCAAGGATTATGTGCGTTCTCTCAGAGAGTCTAAGGAGATAGATCTTAGGAATATGATGACTGAGGCTCATTATGTGCATGAGAACATGAGTGTCTATTCCGTCTTGGAATTCATGAAGAAGAATAGGATCAACAGGGCTTTGGTCTGCAATGAGTTCGGAGGGCTTTCAGGTATTATCTCCCTTTCTGACATTTTCGATGGTCTTGTCGGTAATCTCAATACCCAAAGCTATCATACCGAGCCTGATATCATAGCTCGTAAAGACAATGACGGCTGGTTTGTAGACGGACAATGCTCCATATATGATTTCCTCTCTCATTTCGGGCTTGAGGACACGATGGAGGATTATGATTTCTCCACAGTTGCCGGTCTTGTCTTGGACAAACTTGAACATGTGCCTCATTCAGGAGAGAAGATAGAGTGGAATGGCTTCGCGTTTGAGGTGGCTGATATGGACGGCCCCAAGATAGACAAACTTATAGTCAAGAAATTGCCCAAGCCAGTTGCCGTTACGTCAATAACTTGTCAGTGACTATTTTTTCCAGCCTCGTCTTTCTCAATCATTTCGACAAGGATTCCTACAGCGTCTTTCTCATCTACGTGTCTCATCACAGGATTCTTACCTTTGTAGATGGATACTTTTCCGTTGCCTTCTCCCACATAGCCCCAGTCAGCATCTGCCATCTCGCCAGGGCCATTGACAATGCAGCCCATGACAGCGATTACTGTACCTTTGAGGTGGGCTGTCTTGGCCTTTACTTCCTCAAATGTCTTCTGAAGGTTGTACATTGTTCGGCCGCAACCTGGGCAGGCTATATATTCAGGTCTGTAGAATCGTCTTCTTGCTGCCTGCATTAGCTCATCTTCGAGATAATCTCCGAGTCCGCTCTTCTGTATCGATAGGGTATTTCCTTCTGTGTCCTTGTACGTCCCTGAAATGTGAACTTCGTCTATATCTTTGTCTAGTAGCCTTTTCCCGAAATCGCAGGAGAAGTCGAGAAGCAGCTTTTCCCTTGAGGGTGCCTCGTAAATGGCTTCGGCCCTCCGTCCCTCTAGTTTCATCGATCTCAATGATGATACAATCTTGCCCTCATATCTTTGAGCAAGATATTTTCCTACCGGGATCTCATTTACCGGGTCTTCTGTAAGAGATACCCTGAGTGTATCACCAATACCTTCGGAGAGAAGAGCCGAGATGCCAGTGCATGATTTCATTCGTCCTGAGTCGCCGTTGCCGGCTTCGGTTACTCCTACGTGAAGCGGGAAGATGTGGCCTTCCTCGCGCATTGAGGCGGCAAGGTCACGGTATGCTTCTACCATCACATAGGTATTACTTGACTTAAGGGATACAACAACATCGAAGAAATTCTCCTTTACGCACAATCTGAGCCATTCCATAGCAGCTTGAGACATGGCATGGGGGGTATTGCCGTACAGATTGGTTATTCTTTCTCCGAGAGAGCCATGATTGAGCCCTATACGGATTGCGGTGCCGGAGCGTCTGCAGACATCTGTAAGTTCCTTAAGTTTGGCAGCTGCCGTATCGAAGTCTTTATGGAAATTTCCAGGATTTATCCTTACTTTGTCTACAAATGGAGCCACGGCTATGGCTGTTTCCGCTGAGAAATGAATGTCGGCCACTATCGGGGTCTCGATCCCCTCTGCGCGAAGACTTTCCCGTATGTGCCTTATGTGCTGGACGTCATTAAGTCCGGGTACAGTGATGCGGATGATGTCGGCTCCTGCCTTGTACATCTCCTCGCATTGCCTTATCGTAGCTTCTTCATCGCATGTATGAGTATTGCACATCGTCTGCACTGCTATGGGGCAGCCGTATCCGATAGTGACATTACCTATCCGCACTTGCCTCGTTGTCAGTCTCCTTTCCATAAATCAAATCTTTTGCTTCGCGCCTTAACTCTGCCCTTGTCTTTCCGCTTCTCTTTGTCAGCTGGATATGAACTCCGGCAGAAATGACAATGTCAGACGGGTAGGCGAATCTGTAATAATATTCGCTGCTATAATCGGGCTTGTATAAGCTTCCGAGAGATATCCGGTATGTTGCCTGTATGTGGAACTCCACAGGATCAAGCATGAGGCCTATACCTCCTCCGACTTTACAGCCGTACTCAAATCTTCTGTCATAATCGTAGAATGAGGTCTTGTAAGTCTCTGGTACATTGTCTCCCTCTCTCTCAACGTCAAGTCTGTAACCACCGAAGAGGCCACCGTTGACAATTAGTTTCAATTTCCACACGTCCACATGCAGATGAGCCAATAGAGGAACTTCTATATAAGAATATGTGGCCTGTGTGGCTCCGTCAACTGACTCTGTATATTCTCCTGTCTTCTTGTCTTTCTTGAATTTGTACCCTTCCTTTCCGAAGAAGACTCCGGTCTGGAATCCGAAATATGGCAGGTATGAGAACAGTTTTCCGTATTTCGTGTAGACGATGCCGAAGTTGACAGGATTGTAGAGCATGGTCTGTCTCTTTGTCGGATTGAACATCATCTGGCTGAGGGATACTCCGTACTGGACTCCTATCATGGAGTAATCGTTGATAATCAGCTTCTTCTTGAGCTGGACAGTGTCGAGGTATTCATCAGTATATATCTTATTGAGGCTCAATGCAGTCGAGTCTCCGACTACAATGGCCGTAGAGTCCGCTATGACAGTCTCTACAGTGTCTCTCTCCTGGCCGAGGCTGGGCAGGGTGACTGCCATGAATACAAGTATTGCTGTCAGTTGCTTCATTTTCAGAAAAGTTTGTTGTCACTTGAGGTTGCCGTCTCCCCGAATAGAGACTGGAAATCTATCGTCTGCTCTATATCAGTGGCTTCCTTGACATTTATCACATACGCCCCGTCTCGGAGCTTGTAGAATACGACTTTCTCTGGCTGCCTGTGAGAGAGAAGGTCTCCGGTATCGACGATCCCGTTTTTGTTGAGATCCTCTGTTATTCGGATAGAGTATTTTCCTGCTTTGAGATAGGGGAAATCCAACCTTCCGTCATTCTCTATTATATAGGAGCGGAGTACCTTGTCTCTCTTGTCGTTGAGAAGGTCCACAATGTATTTGTGCGACACCCTTATAGCGTTTACAGTGATGCTGCTGAGTTTCTCGTCCTTTGGCAGAGAAACCTTCACATCTGAGCTGTCGTTATAATAGCCGTTTATGTCCCGGAACTTCCTGTAAGGTATTTTGAGTCGGTATTCATAGCCAGAGAGCATTTTCTGCTGCGGGCGAAGGGTATATTTCCTCAAGTTTAGGCTGTCCCTTACAACGGTGAATTTCATCTTGCTTTCCTGCTGTCTCGGATTGACGGATATCAGAGATATGGAATCAAACTGCTCATTGATTATGGGGAACTTGAACTCTATACCGAACCCGTTCTGCTCGATGGTCTCGGCTTCGGCCGTTATCGTCATTACGCAAGTTGTATCCTCGTGTTTTATGTCTCTTCTAGAGCTCTTGGAGCGTGAGCCCGATTTCTCCATGGCGAGGCGGACATGTTCTGTAGTCGGAAGAAGAGTCCCCGTGCTGTCAGTCTTGAGATAGTCCACGAATACGTGAAGGGTATCCGGCATCTTCCTTCTGTCATTGATCCAAAGTTCGAGACTGTCCCTGCGGATATTGAACTGAGTAATGAGTCTGTCCTGTCTTATGCCTCTTATCCATAGTGAGTCGATCTTGGCGTCGGGAGCCATGAAGGTTATATAGGCGGCCCTTGGTGCTGTGCGCACTTTGTTGGCTATCAACTGCTTTGAAGGACGTTCACGAAACATAACCATCTCATACTGTGCCTTTCTTGCCATGCAGTGAAGGGTGTCTTCCATGTCATATTTCATGAGCTCCGGAATGTTGTCCTCAGCTCTCATTGTCGGCCTTACAACGCTGTCCCAAAATGCAATCCTATCGTTGTCAGGGTCATATATGTTGTTGGAACTCTCATCCATCACGGCATAAAGCCTGTACAGGGTATCCGCGATGTTCCTCATGGCGAAATATCCCCACTCATCGGTCTTTACTGCAGCATCCGGCCTGTGCTTGAATACGGCCGAGTCAGACAGATCCTTGTACAGCATCACAGTCGCACCCTTTATCGGCTGCAGAGTGTTGCAATCGAGGACTGTTCCTGTCATTGCCATAGAGTCAATCTTCTCACCGGTAGAGAACATAAGGGTGTAACCGGGATACATATTGCCCTCGTTGTTGTCGGCTATTGCATTTGTAAGGTCAAGAGTATATGTTGTGTTGGAGTCCAGATCGGATTCGAAATATACGACTATCGACTTCCCCTTTATCTTGTACCTCGGACTCTTTTCGAGAGGAGGCGAGAGAAATATCGACTTTGGATCCTTCACGGTAACGTATTCATTGAAAGTAATCGTTATCTTCGGATTGTGCACTGGTACGTTGACACTGCCCGGAAGTGGGCTGATGCCTACAATGACAGGAGGTATGGTGTCTTTCTTGCCTCCGCTCGGCGGTGTGGTGGTATTTGCGCATGAGTGCGTAAACATCACTGCTCCGAGTATCAATGCGGCCGGTATGGCCGGAATCAATGTATTAAGTTTCATCTTAAGTCCTCTACATCTCTGTCCTCATCACACTCTGGATACCTTGTATGCCCCTTAATTTGGTGATCAGGGTATCGAGTCCCTCCCTGTCGTGTACATACAGGTCTATGAATCCCTCGAATATGCCTCCTTCTGTGCTCAGGTTGAGCCTTCTCATATTAACTCCCATCTCAAGGGAAATATATCTTGTGATCTCGTTGAGCATACCAAGTTTGTCAATACCCTTTAAGGAGATCCTTACAGGGAAAGCCTGATCAGAGGCGGTCTCCCACTGAGTTTTGACAATCGTGTCTCCGTGCTTTGTCGCCTCGTCCTCGGCAACAGGACAACTCTTCTTGTGTACGGTTACCGTGCCATCAGAAGACAGAAAGCCGACGATCGGGTCTCCCGGAATAGGGTGACAGCAGGATGCTATTATATATTTGCGGCCGTCTCCCGGATTGACAGTATACTCTCTCGATGAGGTTTCAGCATGTGTGTATCGCTGCTCTTCTCCTCCGTCCTTAAAATAATTATGAACTATGTTCCTTGCATGACGTGTCTGCAGGAAGTCAAGCCATTCACGTCTCGGATGTCCGTCTTCGGCGGAGATGATCTCGACCTGATCCCCTGTTCTAAGTACATATGAGAGAGGCACAAGCCTCATGTTGACCTTGGCAGCTATGGCCTTGTTACCGATCTCGGTATGGATGAGGTATGCAAAGTCCAGGGCGGTGGCTCCTTTCTGGATGCTTTTCTGTTCCCCTTTAGGGGTAAATACCATTATCGATGAGGTGGTGAGGTCGTTGTGTATTATGTCGAGAAGCTCAAGGGCGTTGACATCCGGGCTAACGAGAATCTCCTTGACCTTTGCGAGCCATTTGTCCATCTCGCTGTCATTTTCCCCAATGTATCCGTCTTGCTTGTAGGCCCAATGTGCGGCAATCCCTTTCTCCGCAATATCATCCATGCGCCTTGTGCGTATCTGTACTTCAATCCACATTCCGCCGTTGCTCATCAAGGTACAGTGCAGAGCTTCGTAACCATTGCTCTTGGGGTGCTTTACCCAGTCCCTTACTCTGTCAGGCTTGTATCTGTACAGACCGGTGATGATCGAGAATACGTGGTAGCACTGGTCTCTCTCGCTCTCATTGGTCTCGGGGTCAGGCTTGAATACTATCCTGACTGCATACAGATCGTAAACCTGTTCGAATGTAATATGCTTGGCAGTCATTTTCTGCCATATGGAATACGGTGTCTTGACTCTTTTGCGGATCTCGAAATTAAATCCCGATCCGGTGAGCGCATCTCGTATGGGGCCTATGAATTCGTCAATGACTTTCTCCTTATCGGACAAGTCTCTGTTGATCTTGGCGCTGATCTCGTTGTATGCGTCCGGTTCCTTGTATCTAAGCCAGATATTCTCCATCTCTGACTTCACTTCGTACAGTCCGAGCCTGTGGGCAAGCGGTATGAAGATGAACATTGTTTCGCTCAGGATCTTGTCCCTTTTGTATTCGGGCATGAACTCGATCGTGCGGCAGTTGTGCAGCCGGTCGGCAAGCTTGATAAGCACGACTCTTACATCATCGTTAAGAGTCAGGAGGATACGCTTGAAATTCTCGGCCTGGAGACTTTCCACGCTGCCCTTGTTCTTCTTGTCTTGATTGTCAAGGACATTCTTGATCTTGGTCAGCCCTTCCACGAGGGATGCTATCTTGTCCCCGAACTCGCTTCGGATGTCATCTACAGTATAGGAAGTGTCTTCTACAACGTCATGCAGAAGGGCAGCTGCAATAGACTTGTATCCGAGCCCGATGTCATTGACGACAATCTTTGCAACAGCTATCGGGTGCAGGATATATGGTTCACCGGAGCGTCGCCGCACATTCTTGTGAGCTTCGTTGGCGAATTCAAAAGCTTTCTGAACTACTTCAAGTTCATCTTCTCCCGCACATCTCTTTCTAGCCGCTTCTTTCAACTCTGCATAGTTGCGAGCAATAACTTCGTAGTCTTTAGATGTAAATACAGTATTGCCCATGACACTAAGTTTCGAGATTATAATTGTTCACGTTTTGGAACGCATACGAAAGTTCTGCCCCTATCAGTATTATGAACCATCCGAAATTGAGCCAGAACATGAAAAGCGGTATTGCAGCCACAGCCCCGTAGATTGTATTGAGCCTGCTCACGAAGATCTGGGTCTCAAGGAAAAGATACTGCATCAGCGTGAAGACTGTCCCTGATAGGACCGCTGCCTTCAAAGCATCTCTGTACAATACTTTATAGTTCGGAATGAATTTGTACATGGCAGAAAACGTCATTATGGATATGAGTCCGAAGATTACCCATCCGAGAAATGACTTAATGTCCTCCGATACCTCCATTCCCTGAGGAAGCAGTACGTCCAAGACGTTGGAGTATATGATCGAACCGGAGAAGAACAGCAATATAACGAAAGGCGACAGTACGAGGATGAGTATATAGAATGAGAGTCTCTTGAAAATATTCCTCGACTTGTTGACCTTCCATACGTTGTTGAATACTGTCTCCACACACATCATCATCCAGAATACAAGCCCCACGAAGAGAATGGCGCTTACAAGCCCTACGGGACTTGACTGGGCTGTGTTGATTATGTTCTCTGCAAATCCGAACAGGGTCTCGACGGCCTGCTTCCCGGCTATGTTCTCGACAAGGAACTGCTTTAGCGTATCCTCCAGTCCGAGACCTCCGGTAATGAAGAATGCAACGGCCATGAACGGCACGGCTGCCATTGTGCAGAAGAAGCTCAAAGCCACAGCCTGAAAACCTATCTTCTGTGCGGAAAATGTCTTGGTCGTAATTATCAGCACGCGGAGATCCTTGACAAGCCGTGCCTTTACCATCGAAAGACTACTGATATTCTCATTCCAGATGTCTTCCGAGAGATAAGTGCGCAATCTCTGAATGGGCTCCCTCATATTATTGTTCCTGATTGTTGAAAAGATTTGGCTCTACTTCTTCCATCCTCTCCTCTGGAAGGTGTAGCATCTTCCTCAGATCCTCTTCTCCGATGACCTTGATGCCGAGTTCTCCCGCTTTCTTGATCTTCTCGGGACCGGGCTTTGTCCCGGCAAGCAGGTATGAGGTACGGCTGCTGATGCTGCTTGCATTGCGGCCACCGTTGGAAGAAATGAGATCTTTCATATCCTCACGTGAAATGCTGAAATTGCCTGTAATCACAATGTTGAGACCAGACAAGAGGTCTGATACGGCTTCTGGACGGCTTTCCATGGACATCTTCACCCCAGCGGCCTTGAGCCTACGTATATTGTCCCGATTGTCTGGATCGGAGAAATAGTCCAAAATACTATCTGCAATAACATCTCCGACGTCCGGTACGGCAAGAAGAGCCTGCTTGTCTGCCGCTGCAATTTTGTCGATGTCACCAAAATAAATGGCCAAAGCCTTGGCTGTTGACTCTCCGACATACCTGATTCCAAGTGCAAATAGCACATGGTCGAATGTCACCTTGAGACTGGCATGCAGGCTGGCGAGGAATCTGTCTGCAGACTTTGCCTTCCAACCGTCTATGCGCAGTAGATCGTTGCGTCCGAGAGCATAGAAATCAGCTGGGACTCGTACAAGTCCGAGGCTGAACAGCTTGTCTATCGTCGCGTCTCCAGCCAATACGTTCATGGCCTTGCGGCTGAGGAAGTGTACAAGCCTTCCCTTTACCTGCATGGGGCAGCTCTTGGTATTGGGACAGAAATATCTGGCCTCATCTTCCCCCTTTACGAGTAGGGTGCCGCAGTCAGGGCAGTTCTTTGGAAATACAGGCTTCACCAATCCCGGACGCCTCTTGGAAAGGTCCACTCCCGTAATCTTGGGGATGATCTCTCCGCCTTTTTCTACGAATACGAAGTCTCCTACTCTTATATCCATCTGGGACATCATGCCAGCGTTGTTCAGCGTGGCTCTCTTGACAACAGTGCCTGCAAGAAGTACAGGTGAAAGGTTGGCCACAGGTGTCACTGCTCCCGTCCTTCCTACCTGATAATCGATTGATATTACTTCGCTAAGAGCCTGTTCTGCCTTGAATTTGTATGCGACGGCCCATCTTGGGAACTTTGCGGTGTATCCAAGCTCTGTCTGATAGGCAAGCTCGTTGATCTTGATCACAATCCCGTCAGTAGGGTAGGGCAGAGAGTGCCTCTCTTTGTCCCAATAGTTGATATAAGCTTCTATCTCCTGGATATTGTGGCAGACCTTCCTCTTGTCAGATACCGGAAGTCCCCAAGACGCTGCTGCATCCAAGGCTTCGGAATGAGTCCTGAATTTGGCATCAGGGCTGGGTATGTGGTAAAGGGTGCACCAAAGCCCCCGTTTTGCCACTTCTTTGGGGTCTGTCAGCTTGAGTGACCCGGATGCAGCGTTGCGCGGATTGGCGAATGGTTGATCCTCGTTGTCAGTCCGAATTCTGTTCAGCTCATCAAAAGCCTTGTAGGGCATGAGCACCTCGCCCCTTATCTCGAATTCATCCGGATATCCGCTTCCTTGAAGCTCGTGGGGTATATTGGAGATCTCAAGAGCATTTGCCGTAACATCGTCTCCAATGATGCCGTCACCTCTTGTAAGAGCCCGGAACAACTTGCCGCCTCTGTAGGTAAGGCAGATTGCAGTGCCATCGAACTTAAGCTCGCAAGAATACGTGAATGGCTTGTCTATGAGCCTGGAGGCTCTTGCCACGAAGTCTTCGACTTCACCGATGTTGTACGTGTTGCCCAGGGAGAGCATCGGGTATTTGTGAGGATACTGGGCAAATTCCTTTATCCCCGAAGCTATTGTATGTCCTTGAAGATCACTGTTCTCAAGGTCGCTGCCGACTTTCCTTGTAGGGGAGTCAGGTGTGACTAGATCTGGGAACTGTCTTTCCAAGTCGGCAAGTTCGTACATCAAGTGGTCATAGTCGTAATCACTCATCGTGGGTGCATTGTCCACATAGTATTTACGGCTGTTCTCCCAGAGGATTTCCCTGAGTTCATGTATACGTTTTTCCGCTTGCTGTCTATCCATAATCTACAAATTTAGTTCTTTTTTTGTGGAATAATTCCTTGAAAATAGATAATTTTGCAGCGCGTATTCCGTAGCTGCCGGCCTTGGCTTGGGAAGCTCGGGAGACAATAGTTGTGCTAATTCCTAAATTTCTTATATAAGATGAAACAGAATGATGCAATAATCATCCTCTGCGGAGGCGGCCCGGCACCGGGTATGAATTCGGTATCCATGAGCGTTGCCAAGACTTTTCTTTCAAAGGGTTATCGTGTTATCGGCCTACATGGCGGATATTCAGGACTTTTCTCCAAGAATGCCCGTATAGAGGACCTGGATTTCTTCAAGGCCGACCGTTATTTCAACAGAGGCGGTTCCTATCTTGAGATGAGCCGTTTCAAGCCGACTGATGAGGATTTTGAGAAAAACTTCAATCTTGACCTCTTCAAGGACAACAACATAAAACTTCTTGTAACTGTAGGAGGTGACGATACGGCATCTACAGCCAACAGGATTTCCAAGTTCCTTGCAGCCAAGAATTACCATATCGCGAACATACATTGCCCCAAGACAATCGACAATGACCTTCCGCTTCCGGCCAATACTCCGACATTTGGATACAACTCAGCCAAGAACGAGGGTGCGCATATCGCAAGGACAATTTATGAGGACGCACGCACTTCGGGCAATTGGCTAGTGATCTCGGCTATGGGACGTACATGCGGCTCTCTTGCTCTCGGTATAGGTGAGGCTACGCATTGCCCTATGACCATCATCCCTGAGATGTTCAACAAGACCCAGATGACTCTCGACAAGATTATCAGACTCTCTATATCTGCAATTCTCAAGAGAAAGATCATGGGTGTGAATTACGGAACAGTCGTAGCTGCCGAAGGTCTCTTCCACAATGAGGAAGTGGCTAAGGAAGCTGCCGATGCCGGTGTGCATTTTACATATGACGAGCACGGCCACCCGGAGCTCGGTAAGATCTCCAAAGCTGTCCTCTTCAACGAACTTCTTGAGAAAGAGTTCAAGAAACTCTCCCTCAAGGTGAAGAGCCGTCCTGTGGAGATCGGATATGATGTCCGCTGTCAGGATCCGGTTGCATATGATCTTACATACTGCACAGAGCTTGCAATGGGTGTATACCAGCTCTTCAGTGAGGGCAAGACCGGCTGTATGGTATATGTTGACGCATTCGGCAATGTATCTCCTCTGTATCTTGCAGATCTTCAGGATCCCAAGACAGGCAAGATCCCTCCGCGCGTAGTAGATATCAATGCCGGCACTGCACAGAATTACTACAAGTACATAGCGCACTATATCACTCCTGAGGACTATGAAGCTGCCAAGGCTTTAGTTGCCAATCCGGAGCATTACGATTTCAAGAAAATACTCGGCTGGGAGTAGGAATCCGTATAGATATTAATGATAAAAGGTGGTTCGAATGCAAGTCCGACCACCTTTTTTTTATGCAAATGATTCTTTGTGTTGTAATTGCAGAGGTTGTAATTGCAGAGGTTGTAATTGCAGAGGTTGTAATTGCAGAGTAAGAGTATTAGCAGAAGCAGAGGCAGAGGCTGCTAATAGCGAGTTATTTGCAAAGATTGTATTTTCAGGGTAAGAGTATTAGAAACTGTTTGGTCACACACTCTCTCACCCAAAAGAAATCTATAACCGTTTAGAGCAACTTTGCGCGAAGTCTCGCTATCATGTCCGTTTAGAGCAACTTTGCGCGAAGTCTCGCTATCATGTCCTTAGTCATGGACTCAAGGTCATAATAAGGCTTCCAGTCCCATTCCTCGCGTGCGCAGGAATCATCCATGCTGTCTGGCCAGCTGTCCGCAATACTTTGCTTCAGAGGGTCAGGGCGGTATTCCATCTCGAAATTGGGGATCTCCTTGCGTATAGCCTCATATATAGTCTCGGGTGCAAAGCTCATGGATGCAATATTAAATGCATTGCGGTGGATGAGCCTTGACGGGTCAGCCTCCATAAGATGTATCGCTCCTGACAGGGCATCCGGCATATACATCATGTCCATGAGGGTGCCTTTCTTAAGAGGGCAGATGAATTTCTCACCCCTTACCGCGCTGTAGTATATGTCTACCGCATAGTCTGTCGTGCCTCCTCCCGGAAGGGTCACGTAAGAGATAAGTCCTGGGAATCTTACCGCGCGTGTGTCAACCCCGTATTTGTGGAAATAATAGTCGCTTAGTAGCTCGGTAGTCACCTTTGTAACCCCGTACATTGTCCTTGGCCTCTGAATGGTGTCTTGAGGAGTGTGGACGTGAGGGGTCTCGGGTCCGAAAGATCCTATGGAACTCGGCGTGAATACGGCGCAGCCGTTCTCTCTCGCTGTCTCAAGTACATTCCAAAGCCCGTCAATTCCGATCTTCCATGCAAGTCTCGGCTTGGACTCAGCCACAACCGAGAGCAGGGCTGCAAGATTGTATATGGTGTCGATATTGTATTTCCTTACAACCTCGGAGAGTCTCTGCCCGTCTGTAACATCTGCAAGTTCGGCAGGACCTGATTCGAGAAGTTCTCCCTTGGGCTCGCTGCCATGGATATACCCAGCCACAACGTGGCTATTGCCATAACGTCTGCGAAGTTCCATTGTAAGTTCTGATCCGATCTGTCCGGTCGCACCGATTATAAGAATGTTTTTCATTGCATGTGATTTATTGACGTCATGAAAGAGATTTGGATTGCCCGTATTTCTTTCATTTAAGTTGCAAAAATAGACAGTTTTTGCAGAATAATAAGTAAATTTCCGCTATAAATTTCTATTCTCATGTACGGTAAAATGAAAGAGCACCTTCAAGGTGTACTGTCGGAGATCCGTGAAGCGGGTCTGTATAAAGAAGAGAGACTGATAGAAAGTAGCCAGTCCTCATCCATAAATGTAGGAGGCAAGGAAGTCCTTAATTTCTGTGCCAACAACTATCTCGGCCTTGCAAATGATCCCAGACTTGTGAAGGCTTCGTATGAGATGATGAAGCGCCGCGGCTATGGCATGGCTTCAGTTCGCTTTATCTGCGGTACTCAGGACATACACAAGCAGCTGGAGGCGGCAATCAGCCAATATTTCCATACCGAGGACACTATCCTGTATGCTGCCTGCTTCGATGCCAACGGAGGAGTGTTCGAGCCTCTTCTGACTGAAGAGGATGCCATAATATCAGATGCTCTCAACCACGCTTCCATCATAGACGGAGTAAGGCTCTGTAAGGCAAAGAGATACCGTTATGCCAATGCCGATATGGGTGAGCTTGAGAAATGTCTGCAAGAGGCTCAGGCACAGAGGTTTAGGATCATAGCCACTGACGGAGTCTTCTCTATGGACGGTAATGTTGCTCCTCTTGACAAGATCTGTGACCTTGCTGAGCAATACGATGCTCTCGTGATGGTGGACGAGTCTCATTCGGCCGGAGTAGTAGGCAAGACGGGTCATGGGGTAAGCGAACTCAAGGGAACTTACGGAAGGGTAGACATTTATACCGGGACACTTGGAAAGGCATTCGGAGGAGCAATGGGCGGATTCACTACGGGACGTCGCGAGATAATCGAACTACTTAGGCAGAGAAGCCGGCCTTATCTGTTCTCCAACTCTTTGGCACCTTGCATTATAGGTGCAAGTCTTGAAGTCTTCAGAATACTCGGGGAGAGCAATGAGCTTCATGACAGGCTTGTGGACAATGTGGAGTATTTCAGAAGTAAGATGATGTCAGCAGGGTTTGATATAAAGCCGACACAAAGCGCAATCTGTGCAGTGATGCTCTACGATGCCAGACTGTCACAGGAGTTTGCCGCTAAGATGCAAGATGAAGGCATATATGTCACGGGATTCTATTATCCGGTAGTACCGAAGAATCAAGCTCGAATAAGGGTGCAGCTTTCAGCGGCTCATACCCACGCCCAGATCGACAAGTGTGTAGACGCCTTTATAAAGGTAGGTCGTGAGCTTGGTGTCTGTTGAGGTTGACCTCACAGAATAAGAATAAAGGGGTGGCTCTTGTTTTTGAGCCTCCCCTTTTATTTGGATATTTCTTAATGTCAGTAATCCTTACTGCTGGAGAACAGATAGCCTGTCAGTTTATCCTAAGAAACCGAGCAGGATACCAGCTGCAACAGCAGAGCCGATCACTCCGGCAACGTTCGGTCCCATAGCGTGCATGAGAAGGTGGTTGGACGGGTCTGCCTCTCGGCCTACCATCTCCGATACCCTTGCGCTGTCAGGGACGGCAGACACTCCGGCATTGCCAATGAGCGGATTGATCTTGTGCCCCTCTTTGCAAAACAGGTTCATGAACTTCACAAAGAGAACCCCACAGGCCGTTGCTATTATGAATGACAGCAGACCGAGGGCGAAGATCTTGATCGAAGTTGCGGAAAGGAACTTGTCAGCCTGAGTAGAGCAGCCTACCGTAAGGCCTATAAGTGTAGTCACCACATCGATGAGCGGTCCTCTTGCTGTCTCTGCAAGACGCCTTGTAACCCCACTCTCCTTGAGTAGATTACCGAAGAATAGCATACCCAGAAGAGGAAGTCCTGAAGGGACTATGAAAGCTGTTGTAAGGAAGCCTACAATAGGGAAGATGATTTTCTCACGTTGGCTTACTGTTCTTGGTTTGGACATGCGGATGAGCCTTTCCTTGCGCGATGTGAGAAGCTTCATTATGGGCTTCTGGATCACCGGGACGAGTGCCATATACGAATATGCCGATACGGCAATAGCTCCCATAAAGTCAGGTGCAAGCTTCGACGAGAGGAAGATGGCAGTAGGACCGTCCGCTCCACCGATGATGCCTATTGCACCGGCTTCGTTGGGCATGAAGCCCATTGACAGGGCAAGAAGGTAAGCTCCGAAAATTCCCATTTGCGCTGCAGCTCCGATGAGTATGAGCCTTGGCTGCGATATGAGGGCAGAGAAGTCAGTCATTGCCCCGATACCAAGGAAAATCAGCGGAGGATACCACCCCTGGCGTACTCCCTGATATAGGATGTTAAGCACAGATCCGTCCTCGTAAACCCCGATATTTAGTCCGGGGAACATCGGGATATTGCCGATTATGATGCCGAAACCGATCGGGACAAGAAGCAGAGGCTCCCATTCCTTGAGGATGGCTATAGTGATGAAGCCTATGCCTATGGCTATCATCACTATATGTTGCCAGGTCATGTTGCAGAATCCTGTGTATTCCCAGAATTGCTGTAGACTGCTGATTATCTGCTCCATCTATTAGGCGATAGTTACGATGTCAGCGCCTTCGAGTACGGAGTCGCCCTTGGATACGTGTATCTTGGTCACGGTACCGCCTTTCTCGGCCTGGATCTCGTTCTCCATCTTCATGGCTTCGAGAACGGCTACTTTCTGGCCGGCGGCAACAGTGTCACCTTCCTTTACTGAGACCTCGATTATAACGCCCGGAAGCGGAGACTTTACAGTCTTTCCTGTTCCTGATGGTGCGCCTACAGGAGCAGCCTTGGGTGCTGCTGAAGCCTGGGGCTGTGCTGCAACTGGTGCTGCTACAGAAGCTTGTGTGGGCTGAGGTGCAGATACTGGAGCGTTCTCTCCTTCCATTTCCACTGTATATGCAGTGCCATTGACTGTCACGTCGGCTGTCTTTCCGTTGACCGAGTTGATGGCAACATTGTAGTCGTTGCCGTTGATTTTGAATTTATACTCTTTCATGATTGTCTTGTTTTTGAAGCTGTGTAGAAATTATCTTGGGAGACGCCTAAATCCCTGCTCCCTTTCGTTCCATTGGGACGCGTGATGCTTTATGGTTATAACGAAACTCTCCTTGTCGTGTACGCTTTCTTCATTGTACATTGCAAGAGCGAGCGCAATAGCGGCATACGTGCCATCGGAGCATTCTTTCTGGAGTCCCAGTCCTATGGCTGCCGCCACCTCAGGACTCATACCCTTGGCCTCATTCCTCTTAGAAGATTTCTCACGTGAGACGCGTCCGAGGAGGCTGAACAGCCACCATAGTATGATAAGGGCGGAGAATACGACTCCGACTGAGACCACGGTGAGAACTAGGCCATACCTGTCTTCCCGAGCCATCTTCTGGCTACCTGTCTCTTCGTCCCCTGCCGAGTTGACTGCCATTGGGGTCGGTTCTGCCGGAGTGGATTCAGTGACGAACTCCATTCCGCGGATGTCATGAGCCATCTTGACAACCGATTTTCCAGATGGTAGGTTGGCTGGGACAGCAAGCGAGTCTACTATAGTCCTTCCGTCATTGCTGACAAGATAGACCGTGGAGCCTCTCCGTATCTTGAATCCAGCATAATATGTCCCTTGACTGCCTTTTCCGCTTGCGTGGAAAAGGACAACCTGTCTCGGTCCGAGCTTTGTCCTTGCGTCAGACTTGGGGATCATGCTTTTCTTAAGGTCTGACCTGTCATCCGAGAGATAGCATCCTCCGTAGTTGACCGTCCCCTGCGATGTATTGAACAACTCTATCCAGCCTTCGCGGTTGCCGTAGTCGTCCACCACGCTGCTGTCACCGTCTGCCATGATTTCGGAAATGATAAGGTCGCTCACATTCTGGGCTTCCGCATTTCCATAAGAAATCATGCAGGCGGCCAAAGCCGATATGATAGAAAATCTTTTCATGTTGTCCATGCTCTATAGGGGAAGGTTGTCGTGCTTCTTGGCAGGCAAAGTCTGTTTCTTGCCTGAAAGTTGCTCAAGAGCTCTGATCACGCGGAATCTTGTATTCCTCGGCTCGATGACATCGTCTATATAGCCCATCTGTGCTGCCTGATAAGGGTTGCTGAAAAGGTCGTCGTATTCTTTTTTCTTCTCGTCCTTGAGGGCTGCCTTCTCCTCGGGATTCTCGACGGCCTTAAGTTCTTTGCCGTATAGGATCTCAACAGCTCCATCGGCTCCCATTACGGCGATGTTGGCTGAAGGCCAGGCGTAGTTGATATCGCCTCGTATCTGCTTGCAGCTCATGACAATATGTGCTCCGCCGTAGGACTTCCTGAGTGATACTGTGACTTTGGGCACTGTCGCTTCACCGTAAGCGTAGAGCAACTTGGCACCGTTGCTTATGATTGCTCCGTATTCCTGCTGAGTGCCGCAGAGGAAGCCCGGAACGTCTACCAATGTGACAAGAGGGATGTTGAAAGCGTCACAGAAACGGACGAATCTTGCAGCCTTGCGTGAAGCGTTGATGTCGAGGACTCCGGCCAGATACTTGGGTTGGTTGGCCACGATGCCGACGCTTCGGCCGTTCATGTGGGCGAAGCCTACTATTATGTTCTTGGCAAATGCCTGATGGATCTCGAAGAATTTACCGTCGTCTACGATGCTTCCTATGACTTTGTACATATCATAGGCCTTGTTGGGATTGTCGGGGATGATCTCGTTGAGAGAGTCGTCAACTCTGCCGACAGGGTCATTTGTCGGTACAACGGGGGCTTCTTCCATGTTATTCTGAGGAATGTACCCGAGAAGTTCCTTTATTATCCTTATGCCGTCCTCGTCATTCTCGGCAGCGAAATGCGCTACTCCGCTCTTGGACGCATGTACGCTTGCGCCACCCAAGTCTTCGGAGCTGACTGTCTCACCGGTAACACTCTTTACGACTGCCGGTCCGGTGAGGAACATATAGGAAGTGTTCTTCACCATCACTGTGAAGTCAGTCAGAGCAGGGGAATATACTGCACCTCCAGCACATGGACCGAAGATTCCAGAGATCTGCGGTACGACACCTGAAGAGAGAATATTCCTCTCGAAGATCTCTCCGAAGCCTGCAAGTGAGTTAATTCCTTCCTGGATTCTTGCTCCGCCAGAGTCGTTAAGTCCTATGCAAGGCGCCCCGTTCATTGAGGCCAAATCCATTACTTTGCAGATTTTCTTTGACATCATCTCGGACAGTGAGCCACCCGATACGGTGAAGTCTTGAGCGAAGACATATACTAATCTTCCGTCTATTGTTCCTTGTCCGGTAACTACTCCATCGCCATCGAAATGCTGCTTGTCCATGCCGAAATTGGTGCATCTGTGGCGTACGAACATGTCGAACTCCTCAAAACTACCCTCGTCCAGAAGCAGAGCAATCCTCTCACGAGCAGTGAGCTTGCCTTTCTGGTGCTGAGCGTCTATTCTTTTCTGGCCGCCGCCCATCATCGCTTTGGCCCTGCGCTCTACCAGCTTCTTGATATTATCCTGCTGGATACTCATTCTGTTGTATATTTTTTAAGTTATACTCTATCATACAATGCCATCGCGCATTGTTCAAACTCCTCGAATCTCTTTCTTAATTTTAAATCCTACAAATTTAGCCATAAAATCCGATATGGCAAAAGCCGGCTTTGAGGCTGTCAAAGGCTGTCAAATTAGCGTCAGTAAGCCGGCTTTCTCAGTTACCTTAAATTTCTTGTCAGGGCTCTCATTATCTCCCCGACCCAGAGCACAACGGAAGTTGCACCTATGATGATAAGCCAGTCGGTCAGACACAGTGGAGTCACATTGAAGAACATATATGCAAACTGTACTATCAGTATCTGCCCCACAAGAATAAGGGCTGCTATGGCAAGGAATCCTCCACAGTGCGCAAGTGAATGGAATACACTCCTTCCAGTCATGAACGCCTTGGCGTTGAACATGTTCCAGAACTGAAGCATCACAAAAACCGTGAAGAAAATGCTTAGCTCATACGGAGAGAGAGTCTTGTCTCCGCTCCATTCGAAACTGAAGTGGGCCAAGGATGTGAAGTCTGCACTCTGGAAGAACACTACTAGAGCTATCAGTCCTGCGAAGAACAAGCCGCCGACGCCGAATATATTCCCGGCCATTGCCCGGCTTATTATCGAGTCTTCGAGCTTTCTCGGTTTCTCTTTCATCACAGCAGGTGAGGGTGGCAGTGAAGCGAGGGCGAGAGCCGCGAATGTGTCCATAATAAGGTTGACCCACAGCATCTGGGTCACTGTAAGAGGGGACGTGGTACCGATGAATGCCCCGAAGAGCACGATCATGCAGGCGACGACATTGATAGTCATCTGGAACATCACGAATCTCTGTATATTCTTGTATAGGGAGCGTCCCCACATTACGGCATGAGATATAGTAGAGAAGGAGTTGTCCATGATAGTCATGTCGCTTGCCTCCTTGGCTACGGCTGTCCCGTCACCCATAGACAGGCCAACGTCTGCCGCATTGAGGGCCGGAGCATCATTGGTGCCGTCTCCTGTTACAGCCACAACCATACCTTCAGACTTGAGCAGGCGTACAAGCCTCTCCTTGTCCTTTGGCCTTGCTCTCGACATTATCTTCATGTCAGGAATCCTTTCCTTTAGGGTCTCGTCGCTCATTGAGGCGAACTCTACACCGGTAAGGATGTTCCTGTCAGTGTCGCTGTCATTCCAAAGCCCAACCTGGCGGCCTATCTCCTTTGCCGTTCCGGGAGTGTCTCCTGTTACAATCTTGACCTGTATGCCGGCATCGAGGCAGCTCCTTATGGCAGATGGAACCTCCTTTCGTACAGGATCGGAGATGGCCACGATACCCTGGAAATGAAGTCCTCCAACTGTAAGTTTGCCGTCTTCTTCGTAGATCTCGCCATCAGACAGCTCCTTGTATGCAAATCCAAGAGTACGCATAGCCTTTGACTGGAAGCCGAGAAGCTTCTCGGTCGTATCTTTCTTCTCATCTTCAGAGATATCGCAAAGTCCCATTACTATCTCGGGGGCCCCCTTTACGTACAGCACTTTTCCTCCAGTGATGTCAGACTTTACGACGGTTGCCATGTATTTGAGCTCTGTCGTGAACGGGATTCTGTCTATAATACTTGCATTCTCTCTGAGTGTTAAGTAGTTGATGTTGTTGCTATGTAGCCACAGCAATAAGGCCCCCTCTGTAGGGTTGCCGATTGCTTTTATCTTGGCTGGATCCGAAAAGTCAAGGTTTGCCGTAGTATTGGCAGCTATCCCTTCCTTGATCAGACCGGAGGCCTTGTCATTTGTAAGAACCTGTCCGCTGATGCCTGTGAACTCGGTCTTGTGCACTGTCATCTGGTTCTGTGTAAGAGTTCCGGTCTTGTCGGTGCAGATGACTGAAGTAGCTCCCATAGTCTCGCAAGCATGCATTGTACGGGGAAGGGTGTTCTCCTTCATCAGTTTCTTCATGCTGAATGCAAGGCTGAGTGTGATACTCATTGGAAGTCCTTCAGGGACGGCAACGACAATAAGGGTAACCGCTATCATCACGGTGTTGAGGGCATATTCAAGGATTCCTATCCATGTCCCGTCGGCAGAGGCCGCGATGGACGGGTCAGCGAAATATTTTATAGCCCTTCCTATGATTATAAGGGCGGCAAAAAGATAGCTTGCCTTGGTGATGAAACCGGCCAGCGCCTCAAGCTTGCGACTCAGCGGGGTAGGCTCGCCTTCTTCTACCTGAGCAGCTTGGAAGACCTTTCCGCTCTCGGTCTCGTTGCCGACCCTTATCACTCTTGCAGTGCCGTATCCTTCAATTACGGTAGTCCCTTTGAGTATCTGATCCGATGGATAGGTTGCATCTTTGTCAAAATGGGCTGGATCCGTTGTCTTGGCGCATTGCGGCTCTCCTGTAAGGGACGACTCATTCATAAGAAGATTGAGACTGTCGAGCAGTTGGCAGTCGGCCGGCACTTCGTCTCCTGTCTCTATCATCACTATGTCACCTACAACTATGTCACGACGGGGAACAAGGCAGATATTGTCGTTGCGTATTGTCTTGACCTGAGTATCGTCATTTACCTCATTAAGACTTTGGAATGTCTTCTCGTTGTTCATCTCAAGAACGAAACCGACTACTGTGGCAAGCAGGACGGCAAGCAAAATGCCACTCGGCTCGAAGAATACAGACGCCCCTTCTCCACACCAGCCGTATTCGTATATCGATATTCCGAATGACATCACAAGTGCGACTAAAAGTATCTTAATGATAGGGTCACGGAATCTGGCAAGGAATTTTCGCCACATGGACTCCTTCTTGGGAGGAGTCAGAACATTCATGCCGTGAAGTTCCCTGCTCTTGAGAACCTCAGCGTCAGAAAGCCCGGAATAATGTTTCTTTTGCATCTTGATTTATAGAACTTTTGTTATTATCATTTTGAGTGCAGTGGCTGTAAGCCACAGATCGTTAAGTTACTGTCCGCCCAGTCGTCCAAAATACTCGCTCACCTCGTCCCAGGTCTTGAATGGTTCCTCTCCGAAATGAATCACAGTCCCTAGGAAATCCTGGGAGCCGAGTCTGTTGGGGTGCGCATCTACGAGATAGTCTCCTATGATCATTGACTTATCTCCGCATACCGTGATTCTCTCCCATGCGGGAGTACCGAGATGCTTCTCTATCCATTCCCACATTACAGGGATTTCGTCCGGCCTGTTGTAGTCTGCAGCAATCAGTACAAATGGTCTGTAGTGACGGCTCAGATCTGCAAATGCTTTTGCTGCCCCGTTTATGGGTTGCATGTCATTAAGGGACAGAGAGTGTGCCTCTCCGCCTTTCAGATCCATTATAGTATCTCCCAATGTGATGAAGACCACCGGTTTGCTACGTCCCTGAATCATGTCGTCAATCCTTGATATGATAGGAAGTACGCTGTGCAGGAATACGCTGTCGTCAAGATAGTGCCCACCCTCGAAACTTATCACATTTGGGTAGTAAGAGGCGAAAAGGGGCATGGTATGCACAAGATTGTCCTGTCTTCCAAACATGCCGAACACATTTGCCTTGTCACCTTCCTTATCTCCGAGACTGGAGGCGAGAGTGGACGTAGGCTGCATTCCATCGAAACAGAGCGAAGATACCTCACGGAAATCCTCTATCAGACCCTTGTTGACGAGAAAAGAAGTCTGTCCGTCTGTCCTGGGACTGTGGAACTCCTGACGCCCGAGTCCGTTGTTCTTTAGAATCGTGTCAGCAAGAGTAAATGCCGGGTTGACAAGAATCCTACGGAAACCGTGCAGTTGCTCGGCGTACATGCCGCCCATTGACGTGCCTATTATAAGGTCCGGCTTCTGCTCTTGACAGATGGCGTGAAGAAGTGACATCGCTTCCTGTGGCCTTACGGGTAAGTCCGGAGCGATTACTTCCGCATTTGGAAGCAGAGTCCTCATTGTCCTTACAGTGCCGCTCTGTCCACTTGAAGCGAAACCGTGCACATATAGTATCTTCTTGCCAGCCATTACATCCGGCCTGGCGTATTCATATAATTCCATAGTCTACAAAATATGCAAACTTAGCAAAAAAACCATAAGAATATATTTAAAAATTTTTCATAAATTCTTTTATGGATCTTTTACGTCTCAGGTCTGCGCTCAGTTAGTCATCGGTTTAGTCAGATATCGAGCTTGCTGTCGTCTGGCGTCTGTATTTTGCGGCTTAAGGATAGCATTGCTGTGAAAGTAATCCCAGCGTTGAGAATAAGTATCTCATATCCAAAGGTATAACCTCCAAACCATCTTTCCGAATTTGACTGCAAAACAAGGCATATAAGAGGGGCTGCGATTGCGATAGCGGGCACGGCAAAGTCTGGCGCGCGCCTGTTTGTAAGAATCCCGAAAGCGAACATCCCGAGAATGGGACCGTAAGTGTAGCTCGCAATCCTGTATACGGCATCAATTGCAGATGTTCCAGACAGAAGCCCGAACACTATTACAATTGCACCGAGAGCGGTAGCCATGCATGCGTGGACAATGTGTCTGGTCTTTTTCAACTTCTGCTCTCGGGCAGTCTCTTTGCCGAGAATATCTACTGTAAAAGAGGTCGTAAGAGCTGTAAGAGCCGAACCTCCGGCTGCAAATGAAGAAGATACAAGACCGAGAATAAAAAGAATCCCGGCCGCAACTGGAAGGCTTCCGGATGTGGCAACTGCCGGGAAAAGCTTATCCCCAGTAGCATCTCCGCCTGCCCCGGTAGCTCCCGCATATCCGTAAAGCAATACCCCGAGTACGAGAAATGCAAGGATCACGACAGTCTGCAGCAGGGAAGAGACCATTATATTCTTGCTCGAATCAGCTGCATTCCGGCAGGATAGATTTCTCTGCATCATATCCTGGTCGAGCCCTGTCATTGCTATAAGTATGAACATTCCACCGAAGAACTGCTTGAAGAAATATAGCGGACTTGCTGGGTCGCTGAAATAGAAAACCTTAGATATCCCGCTTCCGGCAATGTATTGTGGAAGCTCTGTCAGTCCTATCCCCATTGCCTTGCATATGCACCATGTGCAGACACCTATAGCCGAAAGCATGAACAGGGTCTTGAGCGAGTCAATTCCTATTACAGACTTGATTCCGCCCCTGAAAGTATAGATAAAGAGGATGGACACAGTGATTGCGGCATTGGCCCAGAACGGAAGCCCCATGGGGGAGAATAGCATTACCTGAAGGCTGATGCACAGAAGATACAGCCTTACCCCAGCACCGAGAAGCTTGGATATGAAGAAGAACCATGCTCCGGTCTTCCATGATCGTACTCCCAATCTGTCCTGGAGATAGCCGTAGATGGAGATAAGATTTTTCCTGTAGAACAGCGGTACAAGTACAAAGGCGATTACGGCCTGTCCGGCTATGAATCCCAAAGTCATCTGCATATAGCTGAATCCAGAGCCGGCAACCATCCCAGGCACCGAGACAAATGTGACCCCGGACATGGCTGATCCTATCATTGCAAAAGCCACGAAGTACCATTTCTGGCGTCTTCCTCCGTTGAAGAATCCGGCATTGTCATCACTCTTGCCGGTAAATGCCGATATTATTACGACAACCGCAAAATAAGCTACGATCGTTGCAGCAATTGTTGTAGGGCTCATTACTTTCTGTCCTGGATTGTGTCTGGGACTATACCCGTGACCGTGATACATTCTTCTCCGAGGGTGAAGCGCACATCACAGCACATGAACTTCATGCCGTATGTCCTCTCCTCGTCAGCTTGCCGGTAGGCTGGGACAGGTCGCTGGGCAAGCACTTTGCGAAGTGCTTTTACCGCCATGTCGGGGTCTGAATGACGCCACTGTTGGCATTTGCCTATTTCGAGACGGAACTTTTTTTCAAGCTCTGGAGGGAAGACTACATTGCACTCTTTCCACGTGGTATTGTCTACGAAACCGCTGCGAGCATCCGGATGCGCATCGCTATAGGCAATATACGGCTTGATGTCATATACAGGAGTCCCGTCCATAAGATCAGCCCCGCTGACCCTTATGACGGGGGCTTCTTCTCCCTCGTAGTCGACCCCGACAAGCTTGACGCATGAGAGACCGAGCTCGTTGGGTCTGAAAGGTGACCTTGTGGCAAATACCCCTATGCTCCTGTTGCCACCAAGCCTCGGAGGCCTTACTGTAAGGCTACCGTTGAAGCCAGCCATGGAAAAACCCCACACGATCCAGAGGTAGCTGAAGTCCTCGATCCCCTCTATTGCCTCTCTTTTGCGGAAATGTTTGCACAGAACAATCCTCCCTTCAAGCTCCTCTATAATCCCGCTCTGTCGCGGAATGCCGAATTTCTCTGGAAAAGGAGAGTGGAAAACTCCTATAGGAGAGATCTCTTTCGTTTGGCCTGTTTCTGTAATTTCCATTACCCAGTCAACTCCTTTAGTTCCCATTATTCGGGTTGTTCCTGTATTGAGACTGATGTCGTGTCCCTTTTCTGGCTCAGAAGGCTGTCAAGTGTATGCTTGCTGGCAATCCTTGCCGAGTCCAGAGCACAGAGATTCTCTTTCCTCAAAGGCTCCACACTCGGAGATTCCATCGTGAGCGGATTGATAGGTGAGCCGCCTTTCCATACCCGGAAATCAAGATGCGGCCCTGTAGATACACCGGTCGAGCCGACATAGCCGATCACTTGTCCTTGACTTACCCTGTCCCCGGTCTTGAGACCGGACGCATAACGCGACAGATGCAGATAGGCCGTGGTATATACTGAGTTGTGGCGTATCTTCACAGTGTTGCCACCCCCTCCTGCCCAGCCTCTGCTTATGACTACACCGTCTCCTATGCTCATTACTGGTGTCCCTGCGGGGGCTGCATAGTCTACACCGGTATGTGGCCTTACCTTGCCGCTGACTGGATGCTTCCTTCGGTATGAGAATCCGGAACTTATCCTCGAGAAGCGGAGAGGTGCCTTGAGGAAAGCTTTTCTCATGCTTTCTCCTTCTGCATTCCAGTATATACCGCTGCCGTCTCCCTGATCATACCTTATTGCAGGCATAGTCTTTCCTCCATGGGCGAACTCAGCATAGAAAACAGTGTCGATATCCACCAACTCGCCTTCACAGGCTGACTCATCATAGAGCACCCTGAATATATCCCCTTCTTGTAGGGCAAAGAAGTCAACTGTCCATGCATAGATGTCTTCAAGCTTGAGTATCAGAAGATGCGGTGCCCCTACTGCCTTCATGTCGTTCCACAGTGATGAAGAGATAGTCACTTCTGTTGCCTTAATGGTGTGGCTGACAGGACGTTCAGTGCGGATAGCCCGGTATGGCGGTGTGCATTTGAATACGAAAAGCCCGGTTTTGTCTTCATTGTATACGAGATACCTCAGAGACCCTCTTCCCGAGGTATCTGCCTCATAATATGCCTGCCATCTGTTTCCAGAGCGGAGTTTCTTCGGGTCAAATATCGAGTCTGACGCTGCTGTGAGAAGGTGTGCTCCTGCATTGTCCATGCCCAGACGCGTTAGCAGGTAAGTGAAGATCTCCCCGTCTCTTACCGTACCCTCCTCCACATCAAAGGAGTCGGTGCAGAAGCCGAGCGGATATACCGTGTCTCTCACCCCAGTGCTGTCTGCCGCTTCGTGCACTTTTCTATCACGGCAGGACTGTACCGAGCAAATCATGAAAAACGCCGTCACAATCACGGCGGCAAGGGCTGCTTTGTCGAATTTCATAAGACAAATTTACTAAATTTGCCTAAAAGCTGTTTTGAAATGGTTTCCGAATTTTATTATGAGGATTTTTCGAGGCAGCCTCGATTTTGGAAGAAGGAGTGTACTGGTGGTACTCGACTGATAAAGATGAAAATGGCAGGAAAGGACCATAAGAGAAGAGACGAATCATTTCAAAGCAGCTTCTAAATGTCGTTAGAAAAAGACCATATGACGGCCGGAATGACTCCTCTCCAGGTGCTTGAAAAATACTGGGGATACAGTTCTTTCAGGCCGATGCAGGAGAAGATAGTAGAGTCCGCCCTTGAAGGAAGGGACGTACTTGCCCTGTTGCCGACAGGTGGCGGCAAATCTGTCTGTTTCCAGGTACCTGGGCTAATGAAGAAAGGCGTCGCCTTGGTAGTTACTCCTCTTATAGCCTTGATGAAAGACCAAGTGCAGAATCTTCGTGATCGGGGGATCAAGGCTGTGGCTGCTTATGCGGGGATGACGGCCCGGGAGGTGGATACTGCTTTCAACAATGCTGCCTACGGAGATGTGAAATTCCTGTATCTATCTCCAGAGAGGCTTTCTTCCCCTCTATTCAACGCCTATCTCGGCGAGCTTGACATAAGTTTCATCGTGGTGGACGAAGCGCACTGTATCTCTCAGTGGGGCTATGATTTCCGGCCTGCATACCTTAAGATCGGACAACTGAGAGACAAGACGGCCGCGCCAATAATAGCCTTGACGGCCACAGCTACGGAGAAAGTGGCGCAGGACATAATGGAAAGACTCCGTTTCAAGGAGAAAAATCTCTTGAGAAGCGGATTCGAGCGCCCAAATCTCTCCTATGTAGTAAGGAAATGCGAAGATAAGTCAGGCCAGCTGCTTGCTGTCTGTAACGGAGTCCAGGGTACCGGCATTGTTTATGTCAGGAACCGGGCACGTACCGAGGAGATAGCTTCACTTCTATTGTCATCCGGAGTGAGCGCATCATTCTACCATGCCGGTCTTACTCCCTCTGAGAGGACAATCCGGCAAGAGCAGTGGAAGAGCGGTGAAGTCAGGGTGATGGTCTGTACCAACGCTTTCGGTATGGGTATAGACAAGCCAGACGTAAGGTTTGTAGTACATATGGATGTGCCGGAGTCTCCGGAGGCCTATTTCCAAGAAGCCGGAAGGGCTGGCAGGGATGGGCATGACTCCTATGCCGTATTGCTTTGGAATCCTACTGACATAAAGCGTCTGCGACAGATAGAGACAGTGTCTTTCCCCTCTCTCGAATATGTAGAAGACATTTATCATAAGGTTTTCGCATTTCTTGGCATTGCGTATGGCCAAGGAGAGGGGAGGCAGGCACGTTTTGACTTCATGGAATTCTGCAAGAGATTTTCCCTTAACAGGGCGATGGCGTACAATGCAATAAAATATATCGAGAAAGAAGGGCACTGGGTATATGCAGAGGCATTGGACAGCCCTACCAGAGTACAGATACTTGTAGACAGGGAAGCCTTGTATTCGGTTGATTTTGAAGAAAGAAGGCAGCTCGAGATTGTTGTGAGGCTGATGAGGAGTTATGATGCGATATTCTCCTATCCTGTCTATATTGACGAGGCGAAGGTGGCCGCTTCATGCGGAGTGGGTGTGGGACTCTTACGTCAAGAACTTTATCGGCTTTCACTCCAACATATTATACGGTATATACCGGGAAATGTATGCGATATACTTGTCTTCCCAGGAGAGAGGCTAGCAAAGGGCAATGTCGCCCTCTCGCCTCTTACCTATGCTGCGCTTAAAGAGGCCTGGTCAGAGAGGATGGAAAGCATGATAAGCTACATTCAGGAAGAGGAGGTGTGCCGCTCCCGTTACCTGCTCTCGTATTTCGGCCAACAGAATTCCAAAGACTGCGGACGTTGTGACATCTGCCGAAGACGCCGACAATTGCCTGCATCAATGGAAGAAGAACTACGACGCATTGTTTGTGACGAACTCGGGGGCAGATACAGTCTTCCAGAACTTTCCGCCCGTATGGGAAATACGGCATCAGGCAGCGACAAGGCCTGGCTTCAAGTCCTAAGGACTATGATAGACGAAGGCAAACTTCCTCCGTATGAATCCTAATAAATAGTATGTGCGCTCGATGTCTGTGTCGCAAGTGAATCTGATCCTATCCTTCTATTGTGAGGCCGTCATAGGCAGGCCTTATGTCAATGTCCGGGGCAATCTCTCTAAGCTGCTCCGAGAAATCCGGATACACGGGGAAAGTGTGAGAGAGATGCGTCAGCCAAGTATGTCGTGCATTTATTTTTCGTGCTTGGTCAATAGCTTGATATAGAGAGAAGTGCGAATGGTGAGGTTTGTAGCCCACCGTGTTGAGAGAGACATGTTCAAGGCCGCGTAGCTTGTCCAGTTCAGAGTCAGGAAGAAAGCTCATGTCCGTAATGTACGCTATAGCTCCGAATCTGAATCCCAGTACGGGCATCTTGTCATGCATCCCCCTTATAGGGATTATCTCTATACCGCGTCCGCTTGGAGAAGTCAAACCGCCCTTGAAGTGTGGATCATCTGCCTTGGCTGCTACAGATGCCTTGCGGTCAGCAGTAGGACTGAGTGTCCCATCGGCATTCTTGTAGCAATATCCGGAGTCATGTACCCACACAAGCTCCCTGTCGCTGTCAGAAGGCTCTACGAAGAAAGGTTTCTCATCGATAAGGTGTACATTCCATTCCGGGGCTCCGGGATATTTGTGCTCGGCAAACACATAGTCGTAGCTTTCTTCCAATGAGTCAAGTACCCTCTGCTCGCAGTAGATCTCGGCGGCTCGTCTGTCAATATAATTGAGTGAGCGCACGTCATCAAGACCTCCGGTATGATCCCTGTGACTGTGAGTAAGAAGAATTGCGTCAAGGTGTGAAATTCCTTGCCCGAGCAGTTGCATCCGGAAGTCCGGTCCAGCATCAACAAGAATTTTAAGTCCCCCGTACTGCACGTAGGCAGAAGACCGGAATCTCTTGTCCCTCTTGTCCGTACTTCTGCATACAGGGCAACTACATCCGATAATCGGGACTCCCTGTGATGTGCCTGTACCGAGAAAAGTAAGTATTGTTCTATCACTCATAGTATTACCTCCTGGATTGTGCCGGCAAGACCGTCCTCCCATGTCCTCTCTACTCTTATATAATTACCGGTGTATCCTCCGATCATTCCATCGCTGCATTTGCTCTCGAAGAGCACATTCTCTCTTACCCCTTTCTGAGAGGTAATGAACTCCTCATGCAGCCTCTGGCAAAGCTCTTCAAGTCTTGCTACCCTCTCGCTTTTGATGCTTTCCGCCACCTGGTCTTTCCTTGCCGCAGCCCTTGTCCCCGACCTCCTTGAATATGGGAAAATGTGAATGAATGCAGGCTTGATCCTTTCTTTGAGAAAATCATATGTCTGCATGAACATCTCCTCGCTCTCTCCAGGAAGTCCTACAATCACATCAATGCCCAAAAATACATCTGGCTTTCTGGTGCCGTCAGGATTGACATCGGACGGAGAGGAATTCATGCGTTTCCGTATATAGTCTATCTTAGCCGCGAAAAATTCCGTGTCGTACCTTCTTCCAGTGTCGTGCAGAAGTGTATCGCAACCACTCTGCAGCGGTATGTGGAAATGCGGAAGGAACTTTGTGCCGCTGCTTATCCAGTCTATCATCTCATCGGTGAGAAGATAGGGCTCTATAGAAGAAATCCTGTATCTCTCGATACCAGGGATCTTGTCAAGTGCTTTCATAAGGTCGAAGAAACTTTCCCCACTCTTGCGGCCGAAATCTCCGGTGTTGACCCCTGTAAGCACTATCTCCTTGACTCCTGTCGAGGCGATCTTCCTGGCTTCACTGACGGCTGTATCGATACTGATGCTCCGGCTTCTTCCCCTTGCAAAAGGTACCGTGCAGTATGAACAGAAATTATCGCACCCGTCCTGCACTTTCAGAAAAGCTCTTGTCCTCTCTCCTCCGTCAGAATATGCTGCGAAAGTTCCTTCTGTCTTGTCTGCAACTGCCTCCCTGTCCTGTCTCTCTGTCCTGCCTCCCACTATAGTCCCTGATGCGGCTTCATGTGAGGGGACGTTATCATCGTCACCTTTGCTGGCGACTCCAATCTCGGGTTTATTGGCAGCAATGTCGAACAGTGAGGCCGCTCTGCCTACGAGGGAAGCTTTCTCATTTGCCCCTATGACAAGGCTTACTCCTTCAATGGTCTCGATCTCATCCCGTTTGAGCTCAGCATAGCAGCCTGTCACCACAATGTGGGCATTTGGGGCTGTACGGTGAATTTTCCTTATTATGTTTCGTGATTTCCTGTCTGAGTGCTCGGTTACCGAACATGTATTGATGATATATAGGTCGGCTTTCTCGGTCCAGGGCACAGACTCGAAGCCTTTCTTTACCAAACCTCTCTCGTATGTGGATGTCTCGGAATAGTTGAGCTTGCAGCCCAATGTGATGTATGATGCTGTCAGTCCCATGTCTTATCTCCCTGTATGTCTCGATTTCTTTGAGGAGTGGCTCTGCCGAGAACCTGATGCAGTGTTACTAGAATGCCCGGCATAAAGTGCAAACACGCAAGGCCTCTTCCCGATCCTGAAATCCTTCTCGCTTCTCCACTCGGCTATTGTTCGTGTGGAGATATATTCGTCCTCTGCCGTAATGTTGGCCGCTATGCACAGAAGAGTATCTTCGGAGCATGTACCAAGAATGTCCTCGAGCATGGTATCGTTGCGGTAAGGCGTCTCGATAAATAGCATGGTCCTGAGCATTGCTTTAGATTCTTTCTCAATAGAGCGTATTGCCTGGCAGCGTTCTCCTGACTTTGATGGAAGATAGCCGCAGAACGCGAATGACTGTCCATTGAGGCCGGATGCCATAAGAGCCATCATCAGCGAAGAAGGTCCGGTCTTTGGCACGACCTCGATGCCATGCGTGTGGCATAGGGCGACGAGAGATGCACCCGGGTCTGCCACTGCTGGAAGTCCTGCCTCTGAGATCAATCCTACATCATTGCCTTCGTCAAACAGAGACAGAAGCCTAATGGCATCTTCCTGAGTGGAATGTTCGTTGAGTTCGTACATCTCGATGCCATCGATCTGCCCCTTGAGTCCTGCTGCCGACAAGTAGCGTCGTGCCGTCCGGAGCTCCTCTACCACATATTTATGTATGGCTGGAAGCAGGGCAAGAGTCCCCTGCGGTATTACCTCTTCCGGAGCCGTGTCTCCAAGTGGGGATGGTATAAGGAAAAGTCTTCCCTTATCTCTCTTTGCGGGCTTCTGCCCTTCTGTCTTTCTTGTATTTTCTTCTGTCATCTGCCAAAATCTTGATTTTGACCTTGCGATCGTCTGATATTTCCTTCAGAGCCTCTTCTCTTTTTCTGGAACGGCTCATGAACAGCCTCCTCACAAATTCTCCGAATGTGTTGTATTCTTTCTGGAAAGTAAGACCAAGTCCGTTGCGCTGAGAGTTGTCGAGGTAGCTGGAATACTGGTCGGCCGAGTGCGAGAACATATTGAGCCTTAGTGCACCCTGCTTGTCAAGCTTGACATCGATGTCGAGGTCTCCCACCATCTCGCTACTTGTAGTCCCAGAGTTGTACTGACTGTTGCCTATGGTACCGTTGACAATGACTCTGTTGTTGAACAGTGCAGTGGACAGAGCCACGTCAAAGATGTCGCTGCCCCTCATGTCCTGCTGGTAGTCGAGTCCGAGGTCGAGGGGGATGTCGAGTTTCTGCAATATACTATTGAGCTGTCCCGACATTATCTCGCTGACACTAGAGAAAAGCATTGATGATGAGGTATTTGTGACTCCTGACTGCTCGTCTGGCAAGAAACTGTTGGTGACAAGAAGTGCAAGAAGCTGCCTTTGGATCTTGTCTTGTGTAGAGAGTGCGCTTTCTACCCTTGACTGAGTTGTAGGATCCAGGTCAGGTATATTGATTGAGAATCCGAGTCGGGGATTGCGTATCTTGTCGGTGATGGAGATGCCGCATTCCACTGTCCTCCTTGTAGAGGTGGAAGTTGTGTCGGCAATGAGTACTCCCACTGAAGCCTTTGTCCTGTATATGGCATTGATGTTGAGGTCGCTGTCCATGATGTCTCCGTTGAACCTGATGGAACTTCCTTCCCTGATATTGAAGTCCCTCTTGGCAATGCCAAGTGCTACGAAGTGGTAGATACCGTCAGTGATGTTGTAGTTGCCGCCGATGTTGAAGATGCCCCTGCTCGGCCTTATGTCCATGGTTATGACACCGTTGCCGTTGCCTGTGAGGATATTGCCTGTGGACTTATCGATCTCGATCGTGGCTGTCACTCCCGGAGTTGCCACTATGTCAAGATGTACGGCCAGATCGCTTGACTGCTTCTCTTTCTCCTTCAACTTTCCCATCATTTCCTCGTAAGGATCTGTCACGACTTTTTTCTCTTGCATTTTGAAAGTCAGTAGATCCGAAATTGCCGCGGAAGCCGTCCTTCGTATCGGGATGTGAAGCGAACCTCTGTTCTCAGTCATTGCGGAAGCATTGAGGGATAGAGCATGCACCGGCCCAGTTATGTCAAGCCTTCCTGTCGCTGACACATTGCCGTAGAACATGGGACTCTGACTCTCCGAGGAGTTAATTACTTCAAGGGAAGAGAAAGTGATCCCGGTGTCGAAGCGTATATCTCGGAAGCCTTTCCATCCTATTTTACCATTGACGCTGCCCTTATTGCCAAACCTATCGGTAATTGAAAGGCCGTTAAAATTTAGTCCTAAGTCATTCATATCCAATGGCCCGTCCACATTGTAGGCTACATTGGTAAATCCTATCCGTAGTCTGCCTCCGTCAATGCGCAGTCCGCGGCTGGCTATGTCTACATTGTCCACCGGCCCGATGAAAGCTATGTCTCCTGATAGTTTTCCTCCGAATTCATCGAAGATGCTCTTCACAAATGGGGTGGCATATCCCATATCAAGAGCATTGAGCGAGAGCTTTCCCTCAATGGATTTTGTCTGAGGGAAATAATTGCCGAAGGCATAGATATTCTGAATGTTGTCCATGGAGTTGCGGAGCACGTAGTTGAATCCTTTCCTACTTTCATCCCAAACCCCTGCAATCTTGAGTGTCCCGAGCCCGTGTCCTCCAAATGCGGCTGAGTCACATACCATAGTCATCAAAATGCCGGCTCTGCTATCAGTGGGGGACACTATCATTGCGTGTCCGGTCAGTCTGCCTGCAATTCCATAATTCTTTCCTATAAAGGCATTTAGAGTGGAGATGTCATATCCCGACAAATTAACTTGCATGGTATCAGGTGCTGACGCGGCCCAACCTCCGTGCATGGATATGACTTCATCTCTGCTCCTTATCGAGAATTTTCTTATATCTATTGCTCCGCGTCTTAGCATGATCGTATCTGATTCCATATCCCATCGTTTCGAGTCAAGATTGATGTAAGACGGAACTATCCTCATGCCAAGGAAGAGGGAATCGCTGCTGTCTCTTCCTATATTGCCATCTATGGAGAGTGAAGCCATATTCTTGCCTCCATCGTCATTGTCATATTTGTATGACAGAAATATAGAGTCTCTGTGCATGTCTATCTTGAGTCTGTTGGCTCTTGTTAAGGCTGGACCTACCGATATTTCCCCAGCAGTCAGTGAAAGTCTAAGGCTGTCTCCTGCGTTCTTAGTCTTTACAGAGACATCTTTTAGATATCTGTCCCTGTACGCCAGCCTTGAAGATTTGAGAGTTGCATCCAGATGGCCTCCTCGGTCGAGATTAATGTCGAGACAGGTGCTGTCGGCTATGTAGGAGCCTGGTGCAAAGAAGGAGAGCAACCGCATAGTGTCATGAAAGCGGAGCGATACTTTGTATCTGTTGCGCTTATATTCGGAATTTTCTGTGCATCCAAGCGAAGGCAAGGCCCGTCCTGATGAAGCGGCATTCAAGTCTTTTACGAAGAAATTGACAAAGCGGGATCCTGTATAGGACCCATCTGCAAAGCCCGAGATAAAACTAATCCTGCTTACAGTGTCGGCTGAATGGGAAGAAATGCGTATGTCCCCGACATCGTGGATGCCCTGGCCGTCCTCAAGTTGGATGTTCCCAATCCCGATATTGCCCAGGATTTCCTTACCGCGTATTCTCGTGAAATCAGCATTTGTACTGAAACTTACCTTTGCCATTTCCTTGCGGTGCATAAGTCCGAGAGCTCCAAGGTCTGCATATCCGACATTTGCATAGAATCTGTATATAGAGTTATTCGTCTTGGAAGACAGGGTGAAGATTCCCTGAAACAGAAGATTGAGGTTGGGGTCGTTGCATACAATGCGTCCATCGAATGCATTGCCGCTGTATCGTCCGTTTGCAGCTATGCCAGTGTATTCATATCCGTGTACTCCGAGTCGGTCTATGAAAAGGGAATCAATGACTATGTCAGGGACACCGCCAGACAACTTTGCGCTCAGCCCTGTCCTTATGTCGCACTGCCCGATAGGAAGGTCTCTTCCTGAGGCTTTGGCTATGTCTACACCTTTACCTGTAAGTGTACCACGCATCTCGATGGGTCGCCTTTTGTCTGCAACATTCCTTATGTCAAGCACGGTCTTGATCTCGCCTCCTGCTGCATGTAGGATGCCACGAGCCGTAAGCCTATTGAGAGGCCCCCTTGCATGTCCGGTGAAATACAGCCTTTCGCCTTTGCAATACTCTCCGAGCGAGAGCTTTATGTGCGGATTCCAACATTTCAGAAAGCGCTCCAATCCCCATGAGGTAAATGATGCATTCTTGACACGGAAATCAGTCAGCATCGCTTTCGAGTCGGGAAGGCCGACGATAGAGCCGTCTGCTGTACCCTTAATGCCTCTGTACCAGTCTTTCTCAACTATAGGAAGCGATGTCTTGTCAGTGGTCTTGAAATGTATATCCTTGAAGTGCAGATCGTTCACATATCCTTCCATCTCTCCTTCGACTGAAGCAGTCATTGAAAATTTCTTCAGAGAGGGGGCGAAATAGCCGAGACTTTCCATGCTTACTATGCTTTCTGATATGTCAGCCTTCATCCGAACTTCGGTGATGAACTCGGACCAAGCGTCAGAGTCAGCGTATGTCATCTCAAACGATGGAATGCTCAGGTCAGACATTCCGTCCTGCAGTGTCAGTCCCGCTACCAGCACGCTCCCGTCTCCGGCTCTTACACTTCCGGAGATGTTGCTGCAAGTATAGCCGCTCTTCTCTCTGAAAGATAGATGGTCACAGACTCCGTACATGACTGGGCCCTTCATCCTCAGATTGTGTCCCGACAGGGAAATGTCCTCTATCTCAAGGTCTGTCCAGTCGATGCTCCCTTCTGGGAACTCCTTGTCTATTCTCTTGCGATAGTTGTACAGTCTGAATGCCATGTCCTCGAGACTTACACCGGAGATATGGAATATTTCCTTCTTACTCCTTGATTTCTTCCCGTCCTTAGGGACAAGTCTGAAGATCCTTCTCAGATTGAACGGTGGGATTTCACCTTCCTCATAAGGTTCAAGGGTGAGGGTGAACCAGCCGCCGGTGACCTCCACGGACTTAAGACGAGTGGGAAAGCCAGATATAAGATCCTTTAGACTGAATGAGGCTGTCACGTATTCGGCATGGAACATTGTGTCTACGGGGGCAGCCACTGCAGAGTCCGCAAGAGGAGTACCGTCTATATGTGACATATGAGCCACATGTGATGCGCTGTCTATATATGGAGTACGGTCTATAATGGAGATGTCCCTTATGACAAGAGCCTTGAAAGGGTCGAAATGTATCTTCCCGATGCTTACCGTACCGTCTATATGACTCTCAAGTGTGGACAATACCTGGTCGGCAATGCGTGTCTGCACGAAAGAAGACTGTAAGGCAATGATTGCCGAGATGATGAGCAAGACGGCAATCACTGAGAGTATATAGAGTATTCTTAAAAGCCTTTTTATAGTCTTATTGTCTTAATTGGCCACATACCTGCAAATTTACTAAATAATTAGTACCTTTGTCAAACGTACAATTGAGTTTTTGGAATGTCGGATATAATTCTCGGGATCGAGTCTTCTTGTGACGATACATCTGCAGCAGTCATCAAAGATGGCTATCTTCTGTCGAATGTGATAGCAAGCCAGCAGGTACACAAGGACTATGGTGGAGTGATACCGGAGTTGGCCTCAAGGGCACACGAGCAGAACATCGTGCCTGTAGTAAGCCAGGCTTTGGACAAGGCTGGAGTAAGGAAAGAGGACCTTTCCGCCATAGCGTTTACCCGTGGTCCGGGACTTCTCGGGTCGCTTCTTGTAGGGACGTCTTTCGCCAAGGCACTTGGTGTGGCTCTTGACATACCAGTCATCATGGTGAACCATCTTCAAGGACACATACTTGCAGGTTTTGTGAAGCAATATGGCAAGGATACGCCCTGCCCTTCATTCCCTTACCTGTGCCTTCTTGTCTCTGGTGGCAACTCCCAGATAGTCAAAGTCGATGACAGACTTCACTACGAGATTCTCGGACAGACAATCGATGATGCAGTAGGGGAGGCATTTGACAAATGTTCCAAGATGCTCGGACTTGGCTATCCAGGCGGACCTGTGATAGATCGTCTCGCCAAGGAAGGAGATCCGCTTCGCTTCAAATTCGCAAAACCGCATATCCCAGGACTTGATTATAGCTTCAGCGGAGTCAAGACGTCGCTTCTGTATTTTGTGCGGGACGAACTCGCCCGCAATCCCCGTTTTATGGAGGAGAACAAGGCCGATATCTGTGCGAGTTTCCAGAAGACACTTATCGATATCTTGATGGACAAGCTTGTCAAGGCAGCCGCCTTGACAGGTATTCGTGAGATAACGATTGGGGGAGGCGTCTCTGCTAACAGCGGTCTTAGAGAGAGGATTACCGAAGAGGGGCGTAAGCGAGGCTGGAATACATATCTCCCTGAGTTTAAGTTTACTACGGACAATGCGGCTATGATAGCAATCGCCGGTTATTACCATTATCTTGCAGGCGAGAGAACTCCGCTTGACGTGGCCCCCGTATCAAGGACTGCCGACTATTAGTAGAGGGTATCGCCTGTGACTGTTGTGAGTCCTCACAACGAGACAGGATTGTCGTGCGGCAGAGCATGTTATTAGCAGAAGTTTTACAAAGTATATGATAGAATTCGAGATTTCCTGCAGGATGGGCAGAGAGCCGAGGCAGGATGATATAAGGAAGGCTGCAGCTGAAGCTCTTCGTCTCAAAGATAATGCTGTTATCAATGTCATTGATCCGACCAAGCCTTATCAACCGAGGCTTCAGAACGCTGCCGCTGAGTGTTATATAGTGCACAGGTCAATTGACGCAAGAGGAGATGTGACAATGAGGTATAGGGTTGAGGCCTATCTCAAGAACGAGCCCCATGCGGACTATACTTTACCTGCATACAAGGACGTACATGACGCTGAGCCAGTGATCATAATCGGCTCAGGGCCCGCTGGTATGTTCGCTGCCCTTAAGCTGCTTACTCTCGGACTCAGGCCGGTGATACTTGAGAGAGGTAAAGATGTCAGCGGACGCAAGCCGGATATAGCAAAGCTTTCGAGGACGGGCAATGTCAATCCGGACTCCAACTACTGCTATGGAGAAGGCGGTGCGGGTACATTTTCTGACGGGAAGCTTTATACCCGATCTTCCAAGCGCGGAGACAACAGGGAAGTCCTCTACCAGTTTGTCAATTTCGGCGCAGATCCGTCGATTCTTATAGACGCTCATCCGCATATCGGTACGGACAAGCTTCCCAAACTAGTCTCCAATATCAGGCAGTGCATCTGCGAGCATGGTGGGGAATACCATTTCTCCACAAGAGTTACAGACATTGAGAGAGGTGGGGATTCCATTATCACAGTGACTGCCGTTGATGATAGTAGGCCTGATGGAAAGGTCTCAACTTATAGGGCCAAGGCTGTCATACTGGCAACAGGACACTCCGCAAGGGACATATATTATATGTTTGACAAGAAAGGCTGGTCTCTTGAGGCGAAAGGATTTGCCCTCGGTGTAAGGGTCGAGCATCCTCAATCTCTCATCAATCGCATACGTTACAGGGGCAGATGGGAGGAAGGTATGCCTGCGGCTGAATATTCTTTTGTTGAACAGGTCGACGGAAGGGGCGTATTTTCATTCTGCATGTGCCCGGGAGGCATACTTGTCCCGTCATCGACTGAAGACGGTTATACCGTGCTCAACGGCATGTCCAACTCAGCGAGGAACTCCAAATGGGCCAATTCTGGTGTTGTGGTGTCCATAGAGCCGGAGGATGTGCCTGAGGAATACAAGCAATACGGAGTGTTCTCCCTGCTCAATTTCCAACATGATGTGGAGAAGAAGATGTATGAATATGCTGCTGCTCACCCGGTAGTTGATGAAGACGGGATCGTCAACAAACTGTGTGCACCGGCCCAGAGGATGACTGATTTCTGCGAGGAGGAGCTCTCTGCTGATCTTCCGCAGACCTCATATCATCCCGGTGTGGTGTCGGCTCCTCTTCACGAATTGCTGCCGGAATGTGTGTCTTCTCGTCTGCAGAAGGCATTTCCTCTCGCAGGAGAGAAGATGAGGGGATATTATACCTCTGAAGCCTTGCTTCTCGGTGTCGAGTCACGTACCTCGTCTCCGGTAAGAATCCTTAGGTCTGAGGATACATATTTCTGCCCTCAGGTGCCCGGCCTCATACCATGCGGAGAAGGAGCAGGCTATTCCGGAGGTATAGTGTCATCGGCTATAGACGGCATTAACTGCGCAGTGGCTGCTTCAAAACTCTTCTGATAATAATAGAGTCAGAGCGGAATTATTTCTGATAACGAGGTTTCAAAGGAAAGATATATATAATATTAGAAAATATCGATATATTTTGCTTTTGCCAGATAGTTTACCTAACTTTAGTTTTTAGATGGTATGCGAGATTGCGCATTAAGTTTTATCCGACAAGTTATAGTGGATTGGACGCGCAAATCTCACTTAAGTTAGACAAGATTAACAACTATTATTAACAATTTAATTATGAAACGAACGTTTTTGTATGCGTTGCCTTGGTGCTTCGCTGCTGTAGGTATCATGTTTACAGCTACAGGTTGCGGTGATGATGAGGGGGGCAAGGGTGAGTCTCCTGTAGAGAAATCCCTTTCTGCCGATCCTACTTCCCTTTCTTTCACTGCTGAGGGTGAGACTCTTCAGCTCAATGTTAAGGCAGCTGGTGTAAGGTGGACCGTTGCCGCAAAGGACAGTTGGCTCTCTTTGGACAATCTTTCTGGGACAGGCGATGCTACCCTCAATGTGACTGCTGCCAAGAATACTGTCACATCCGAGAGGACTTCAACCATCACATTGTCAGCCAACGGAGTAGATCCCGTAACAGTACAGGTAACTCAGGCTGCTTTTGAAGGTCTTACCGAATGGACACTCCAGAGTGACTGGACTGTAGCTTATGATGGACAGAAAACTGATGTCGATGGCTCTACATCTGACTATATCTCATGTAAGGCAGGTGAGTCAGATTCTTATTTTATTGGCCTTTTTTCTGTAGCTAATATATCTGGTAAAACTGATGCTCAAGTATGTGACCTTGCGATTGAAGAGATCTCAGATCTATTACCTGAGTTTAATTTGACGTGGGCTAACTATGTTACTTCTGGTGAAGATTCTTGGTCATTTGGTCTGATTGATGCCGGTACTTATGTTGCTTATGCCATAGGTGTCGAATCTGACGGTACAAAGACTTACAAATATGCAAAGTCTGAGGAATTTACTATAACGGAAGCAGAGCCTGTCGAAGGGTATACCAAATGGATTGGAAAGTGGACTATATCAGGTGTTTCACCTGCGACCAAAGAAACAGTAAGTTTCAGCTTGGACGTGCAGAAAGGTACTGTCAATAAGACATTTATCATCAGTGGTTGGGAACCGGATTTGGAGATAGAGATACAAGCCGCATTTGATGAAACAAGCGGTAACCTTCAATTCGTCGGTTATGATATTAATAATGTCAGCATAAAAGATGTTACTTATATGTTGGCTTTCACTGGTATGGAATATGATACTACACAAAAAGGTTATATTATCCTTACCCCAGGAGGCTCTACATATCCAATCGGTACTGCCACGATCAGTGGCAATTCTGCTACAGTTACCGCTGAGACGGTAGAATTTAAGGACGGATCAACTATGACCTTTGCAAACATGGGTATAAGCGCATATAATGATAGTCAGGTAGGTATTTTCTCTGATGATTATCCCGGCTTCCCTATGACTATGACTAAAGATGCTTCTACTACTAATACTAAGGCTGCTTCTACAGTGTCATTCGGTGTATTGAGGCAGATCTCCAAGGCAGACTATACCGTCAAGTCAGGCATCAAGGCTAATCTTGTTGTTAAGAATTTGAAATAGTGGCTCTGCCGGAGTAGTTCCGGAATAACTTATGCCCTCCGTTGAAAGATTTCTTTTAGCGGAGGGCATTTTTATTTCTATTTCTCAATATATTCCTTATAATAGGGGATCTTCTCGCGGAAGATGACATCATCGTCCTCTTTGAAGAAGCTGCGGATTTTGCCTCGTGGCTCTTTGGTCTTTCCACGAGTATGCTTCATGAGAAACCACGATTATCTTACAAGATTGGCCCAAGATTGGCAAAAATTGTTGATATCTCAACAAAAGAAGCTATTTTTGTAATGAGAAGTTGTTTGATATTTATTCAATCATTCTTTTATGGCTCTTTTCTGACTGTTTCGTTAGACTTTTCTTTGGTTAGATAGTTCTCTATCATTTTCGAAATGTCTAAGTAACATTCTTGAAAGATTTGCATATGTAATTGCACAAAATCCGCATAATTAACACCGGTGACTCAATTCGTGATGAAGTCGATAATATCTGCAGTAGTGACTGCATTCGTGCTCTCCAATAGCTCATTTGCATCAGGCAGTTTGCCCAATGAATATATAGCCTCAGCCTCTAAGTCTGATATTTTCCATTCTCTGGCATTACGTCTAAGTCTTGGGTCTTGAGCATTACACCGATTATTTATTAACTGCTGGGAGTCCTGCTTCATGGCGGTTGCATGATGCCGGAGATATTTATAGAGAATAACATTTTTTATATGAAAAAAATCATATTTTTCTTATTGACCGTCCTCCTGTGGCCCATCATTGGGAATGCGGCGACGGGTGATGGAAAGACTGTTAAGATCCTTGCTGTCGGCAACAGTTTCTCGCAGGATGCAATCGAACAGAATCTGTATGAACTTGCCGCAGCTGACGGGATCGATCTTGTCATCGGTGACGCCTATATTGGAGGTTGTTCGATAGAGCGGCATCTTGACAATTCGCGTACAGGCAAAGATGCCTATGCTTACCGTAAGATCGTAGACGGCAAGAGGACCGAATACAAGAACCGGTCTTTAGAGAGTATACTGAAAGACGAGGCCTGGGATTATGTAAGTTTCCAACAGGTAAGCTCGCTCGCCGGAAAATACGAGACTTATGAGGCGGACCTTCCTGCTCTTGTGGCTTATGTAAGGGGCATTGTGCCTGTAAAGGCCAAGTTTCTTCTTCACCAGACATGGGCTTATGCCTATGACAGCGATCATTCTGGCTTTGCAAACTATGGCAGGGATCAGATGACTATGTATAGGGCTATCTGTGATGCGGTACAGAAGGCTTCCTCTCTTGTGAAGATCAAGACTGTCATACCTTCAGGCACGGCAATTCAGAATGCAAGGACTTCTTTCCTTGGCGACAGGCTATGCAGGGATGGTTATCATCTTGATCTGCTTTATGGACGCTACACCGCTGCCTGTACCTGGTATGAGAAGCTTTTCGGCCATGTGCTCGGCAATTCTTACTATCCGGAAGGCATGACCCCCGATGTGGTACGTGTTGCACAACTTTCTGCCAAAGAGGCTGTAGCTCATCCATATCAGGTGACTGAAATAGACGTTCAGGAGCTTCCTGTCGTGTACAAAGACGCTTCGGCTTCAGTTGATGCTAGGGTCGAGGATCTGCTGTCCCGCATGACTCTAAGGGAGAAGATCTACCAACTCAATCAGTATGTCCTTGGACGCAATGACAATATCAACAATCTCGGTGAAGTTGTAAAAAATGTTCCCGCTGAAATCGGCTCCCTTATCTATTACAGTGATGATGCCAAGCTTCGCAATGGTATGCAGCGTTTCGCGATGGAAAAATCCCGTCTCGGGATTCCGATTCTATTCGGCTTTGATGTGATTCATGGTTTCAGGACCATTTATCCTATACCTCTTGCTCAGGCGGCATCTTTCAACACTGCCCTTTCCGAGGCAGGCTCTGCACTCGCGGCATTTGAGGCTTACTATACTGGAGTAGACTGGACATTCAGCCCTATGGTGGACGTTGCCCGTGATCCTCGCTGGGGAAGGGTTGCAGAAGGGTACGGAGAAGACCCTTATGTCAACTCTGTGTTCTCGGCCGCTGCTGTCAGAGGATATCAGGGAGATGACCTATCTGCTAAGGGTACGATAGCTGCTTGTCTGAAGCATTATGTTGGCTATGGAGCTTCTGAGGCAGGGCGCGACTATGTGCCTACCGAGATTTCCCGTCAGACACTATGGGATACATATCTCCCTTCATTCGAGGCTGGTGTCAAGGCTGGAGCAGCGACTCTCATGAGCTCTTTCAATATTATAAGCGGTACACCAGCATCAGCCAATCATTATACTCTTACAGAGGTGCTTAAGGAGAAATGGGGCCACGACGGCTTCGTTGTCTCTGACTGGGATGCCGTGAAGCAGCTTATCAACCAGGGGATGGCCGCTGATGGCAAGGAGGCTGCCATGCTTGCCTTCAATGCAGGCGTTGAGATGGACATGAAAGATGATCTGTATCGCAAGTACCTTCCGGAACTCATTGCAGAAGGAAAAGTCTCTCATGAGCTTGTGGATGAATCTGTAAGAAGGATTCTTCGCGTGAAATTCAGGCTCGGTCTTTTCGATAATCCTTACACAGAGGAGCTTCCTGATGAGCAGCGTTACCTTCTTCCCAAGAGCCTGTCTCTCGTTGAGAGCATGGCTCAGGAATCAATGGTTCTTCTCAAAAATAATGGTAATTGCCTTCCTCTGAAGAATTTCTCAGGCAGATTGGCTATTATCGGCCCTGTGGCTGCTGATGGAGAACCTCTTCTCGGCAGCTGGTCCGGACGCGGAAAGCCTTCAGAAGTAGTAAGCATAATGACTGGCATCAAGGCTGAGTTTGGCTGTGATGTGGTCTATGCCAAGGGTTGTGATTTTGAGGGAGATGACGAAAGCGGATTTGCAGAGGCTGTATCTGCTGCATCGTCTTCTGACGTGGTTGTCCTCTGTCTTGGAGAAAAGCGCAAATGGAGCGGAGAGAATGCTTCCCGTTCTACTATTGCCCTTCCGGCAGTGCAACAGCATCTGCTTGAAGCTGTAGCTGCTACCGGAAAGCCTGTGGTTCTTGTTCTTACGAGTGGAAGGCCTCTTGACCTTACTGCAATGGAGTCTCACGCTACTTCTATCCTTGAGATATGGCAGCCTGGCACGATGGGCGGAAAGGCTGTTGCTGGAATATTGTCAGGCCGTTACAATCCTTCTGGAAAGCTTGCCATGACATTCCCTTATACTACAGGACAGATCCCAATCTATTACAATCATCGTAACAGTGGAAGGCGCGGTACCCAGGGTCTGTACCAGGATATACCCAGCACTCCTTTGTATCCTTTTGGCTACGGACTCAGTTATTCGACGTTTGAGTATTCTCCTATATCGCTTTCGGCGACCAAAGTGAAAAGGGATGGCAGTATCAAGGCCAGTGTGACTGTCACAAATACAAGTAGCGTTGACGGAAAAGAGGCCGTACTATGGTTTGTATGTGACCCGTACAGCCATATAACCCGTCCTGTAAGCGAACTCAAGCATTTCGAGAAACTTATGATACCTGCCGGTGAAAGCCGTACTTTCGAGTTTGAGATCGAGCCGCTGAGGGATCTTGGTTTTGTGAACGAGACTGGCGAGAAATATGTCGATGCTGGCGAGTACAGGATTACGGTCGGAGGACAGAATGTCTCAATAGAAGTTATTGATTGACTTGAGCAATGATAAACAAACTAACAATGTCAGACATAGCATTAAGGTTAGCTTTACGGATATCCTCCCTTGTGGTGGGGATATCCTTTTTTATTTTATCTGGGAGATCTCCAGCTTTTGGTGTGGAGACAGGATCTTGTCCGTTGAGGCAAGATATATTGCTACGTGATGGATGGGAGTTCCACAAGGGGGACAGCGTGCCGAAGTCCGGATGGGAGAGCGTTAGTGTGCCGCATGACTGGGCTATCTACGGTCCTTTCGACATATCCAATGACTTGCAGACGGTCACCGTAACCCAAAATCTTGAGACAGTCCCTACACTCAAGACAGGTAGGACTGGTGGCTTGCCTTATATAGGGATAGGAAGATATCGCAGGACCTTTTCAGTGCCTTCTGGCAAGAGGGCTGAACTTCTCTTTGATGGGGCCATGAGCGAAGCCGAGGTATATGTCAACGGCTCGAAAGTCTGCTTCTGGCCCAATGGCTACAATGCTTTCCATTGCGATGTCACAAAGTATGTCAAGTCAGAGGAGGACAATCTGCTTGAAGTAAGGCTTGAGAACAGGCCTTCTTCTTCACGCTGGTATCCGGGTGCCGGGCTTTACCGCGATGTGCATCTGATTTTTACGGATGAGGTGCATGTACCTGTGTGGGGCACTTATGTGACGACTCCTCATGTCGGAGAGGATTTCTCTTCTATCAAGATAAGAACGGAAGTAGAGGCTCCGGAAGGGACTCCTCTATCTGTTGTTACAGCCATCTTGGCTTCTGACGGGACTCCTGTAGCAGAGAAGACCCTTAAGACCGTCAAGGTAGATGGTGCTCTAATTGAACAGAGTTTTACGATAGACTGTCCTTCACTGTGGTCTCCAGAGTCTCCATCCTTATATAGTGCTGTTACAAAGGTATATGCGGGAGAAAGGCTTTGTGACGAGTATTCCACTAAGTTTGGCATTAGGAGTGTTGAGTTTATTCCGGAGAAAGGTTTCTTTCTCAACGGTAAGCCTCGCAAATTTCAGGGCGTGTGCAACCATCACGATCTTGGTCCTCTCGGTGCTGCTGTCAGCGAATCAGCGATACGTCACCAGCTTCTTATGCTCAAGGATATGGGCTGTGATGCCATACGTACAACGCACAACATGCCGGCTCCCGGGTTAGTTCGCCTGTGTGACGAGATGGGCTTCATGGTTATAGTAGAAGCTTTCGACGAGTGGGATGTGGCAAAGTGCGCCAACGGCTATCACCGCTTCTTTGCTGATTGGGCCGAGAAGGATATGGTCAATATGATACGCCAGTTCCGCAGCAGTCCTTCTGTAGTACTATGGAGTATCGGCAATGAGGTTCCGACTCAGTGTATGCCTGAAGGTTTCAAAGTCGCAAGATTCCTCCAGGAGATCTGTCACAGGGAAGATCCATCGAGAATGGTTACTTGCGGTATGGATCAAGTAAGCTGCGTGCTTGCCAACGGCTTTGCCAGCGTTATTGATGTGCCTGGACTCAATTATAGGACTTTCCGCTATCTGGAAGCCTATGAGAATCTGCCACAGGGATTTATCCTTGGCAGTGAGACCGGCTCTACAGTAAGCTCTAGAGGTGTCTACAAACTGCCTGCTGTCAAGAGATTCGGACAGACTGACCCTGATCACCAATGCTCCTCCTACGATCTTGATGCCTGTGGGTGGTCAAATGTCCCTGACATAGATTTTGCCTTGGCGGAGGACTGGCCATGGACTCTCGGACAGTTCGTATGGACAGGGTTTGACTATCTCGGTGAGCCGAGTCCCTATGACACTGACTCTTGGCCCAACCATAGCTCAATGTTCGGGATTATAGACCTTGCCTCCATACCTAAGGATCGTTTCTGGCTTTTCCGCAGCGTATGGAATAGGGCCGAATCTACCCTTCATATTCTGCCGCATTGGAATTGGGAAGGACGTGAGGGTAGCCCTATCCCTGTATTCGTCTATACAAGCTGGCCTGAAGCTGAACTTTTCCTCAATGGCAAAAGTCTCGGAAGAGTGCGTAAGGTCTCTGCCCAAAAGCCAACTCTCGGTGGTGTAAGGGAAGAGCTTGAGCCGAGATATAGACTTATGTGGCCGGCTGTTTCATATGAACCAGGCGAGCTTAAGGCCGTGGCCTATGACAGTCTCGGCAATGCTGTGCAGGAGAAAGTGGTACGTACGGCAGGAAAACCTCATCATGTTGAGTTTGAGTGGTCTTATGCTGAAGCCGATGCTTTGCCAGCGGATGGGGAGTCGCTTGCCTATGTTACAGTGACTGTGGTTGATAAGGACGGTAATCCCTGTCCGACAGACGGGAGGCTGATGCATTTCGAGGTTTCAGGGGCAGGGGAGTATAGGGCCGCGGCAAATGGTGACCCTACCTGTCTTGATTTGTTCCATGAACCGAGGATGCATGCATTTGGCGGACGTCTGACTGTCATTCTTCGCTCCGGTAAAGAGAGCGGTGACATAGTGTTGAAAGTGGCTGCCAAAGGCTTGAAAACTTCTGAGTATATAATCCCTGTAGTGAGTAAGTAATAGCTGCTTCTTGAGCTTGGTCGTGGACTCGGATTCGACTGTCGGGCAAATTTACGATCATGGCCAGACCTTCGTCAGCCGATCTTCCACTGAAGGCAGAGATTGAAGTTTAATTTAATTAGGCACAGAACATAAGCATCAGCAGTTGGGCTGTGATGAGACGGACGAACATACATACCGGATATACCGTGGCGTAGGCTACTGAAGGCTCATCATTGTCCACTGTGCCGAGTACATAGTCAAGTACTATGGGATTGGCCATTGCACCACATAGCATACCTGTGTTTGCGGCGTATTTAACTTTTGAAAACTTTCCGGCTATGAGCCCTATGATGATTACCGGTATAATCGCCATTAGCAGGCTTATTCCTATCCATGCAAGACCTTCAGGTCTGAATACAGTCTCGAAAAATCCTGGTCCTGCGCTTAGTCCAAGTCCTGCGAGATAAACTGTCATACCGAACTGGCGAAGCATAAGATTGGCGCTGTGAGTCGTGTATGTGGTGATGTGAAGCCGCGGGCCGTAAGCTCCCATAAGGATGCCAATGATTATAGGTCCACCTGCTATACCGAGTTTGACAGGAACGCTTATTCCAGGGATTGCTATCGGAATGCTTCCAAGAAGAAGTCCGGCGATGATGCCCACGAAGATGGAGAACAGGTTTGGATTGCGGAGTTCTTTGGCCTGGTTGCCGAGGACTTCGGCCACGCGCCTTATTGCCTGGTCCTGTCCTACGATCGTGAGTCTGTCTCCAAGCTGAAGCCTCAGGTTGCTGGACGGAAGTATGTCGATGCCGGCCCTGGTAACCCTGGTTATGTTGATGCCGTATGCATTGCGAAGATGCAGTTCCCCGAGTTTGTACCCATCCATATTCGGCTTGGTGACAAGAACATGTCGGGATACAAGGGTGCCGTCTATGGTGTTCCAGTCTATGTCTCGTTTGTTCCAATCCTTGTCTGCTTTTTCTCCGAAGATTCTGGTGGCGGCATCAACGTCTTTCTCTTTCGTGAGTACAAGAACATGCTCTCCCTCTTCTAGAATCGTGTCTCCACTCGGTATGATGACTTGCCCGACACCTTCTTCCTTACCGGTGTATTTCCATACACGGGATACTACAATGCGTATCGGCTCGTCCTTCATTATGTCCCTAATGGTTCTGCCAAATAATCCCGGATTAGTCACCCTGAACTCCGTGATGAATGTCTGATTCTCCTGAGGATCGCTCCCACTGGATTTCGATTGGAACAGAGCCTTTAGAATCACTACGCAGATGATGACTCCTATGATTCCGAACGGATAGCCTACAGCACATGCCATGGCCATGGTATTGGATATGTCGCTTGCCGACGGGTCTATCTCAAGCATTGACTGCTGTGCGGCACCGAGCATCGGAGTGTTTGTGGCCGCGCCAGAAAGAAGCCCCATTGATACGGGGAACGAGATGCCGAATAACTGCCATATTCCTATTGTCATTCCGATTCCGAGCAGGATGACGCCCATTGCAAGCAAGTTGAGTTTCATGCCTCCTTTTTTGAGCGAGGGGAAAAAACTCGGTCCCACTTGAACGCCAAGAGAATATATGAACAGTATGAGTCCGAAATTCTGTGCGAGGGCAAGCATTGCTGGATCAATCTGCAGGCCGAGATGTCCTACAACAATTCCTGCGAAGAATACGAATGTGACTCCGAGCGATACTCCTTTTATCTTGATTTTCTTGCACGCCAGTCCCAAGGCACTTATGAGTGCGAGCACTACAATTGCCTGTACGAATGTCTTCTGGGTGAAGACGTCTGTCAACCAATCCATGTCCTAATATTATAGCTGATCCCCGCCACGTGAAGCAGGCTGTGAATGCGCAAAAGTAGGAAAAAAACGGAACATTGCATCGTCTTAACATGGAATTTAGCTACCTTTGCATCCGTTAGTATGAAAATGTTTTGCAGATGATAAAATCAATGACAGGATACGGCAAGGCGTCCGTTGCCATTGCCGGCGGGAGCATTACCATAGAGATAAGGACTCTGAACGGAAAGACAGCGGACATCAATATAAAGACACCGCTTCTGCCAAAGGATAAAGAGTTGGTAATCAGGCAGATGCTCTCCAAGAGACTAACGAGAGGTACGGTTGACTTCTATATGAATTACGATGCCAATGCCGCCTCTGCTGCAAAGACGATAAATACTGCAGTTGTCGAAGAATATTTCACAAGGATCAGGGAAATCAGCGAGAGGCTCGGTGTAAAAGACAATGGTGCGTCTTGTCTTGAAGCAGTCCTGAGATTTCCAGATATATTCGAGGGAGGACGTCAGGAGATAATAGGAGATGACAATTGGTCTGAAGTAGAATCGGCCATATCGGCTGCCATAGATGCCGTATGCGACTATAGGGAGAGAGAAGGTGCTGCTCTATACAAAGACGTGACAAGGAGGGTTGCCGGCATTCTGGTCATGGAAGATGAAGTTGAAGCTCTTGAGCCTGAGCGGATAGCAGCGGTAAGGTCTCGTATAGAGAAAGCTCTTGCCGACATGCAGGTCAAGACTGATCCGGCTCGCTTCGAGGAAGAGATGATCTATTATCTTGAGAAACTCGACATCAACGAAGAGAAGGTGCGTCTTCGCCAGCATTGCAAATATTTCATGGATACGATCGATGGAGAGGACTATCCTGGCAAGAAGCTTGGCTTCATTATCCAAGAGATGGGCCGAGAGATCAATACAACCGGGTCGAAGGCCAATTTCGCTCCTATCCAGCAGATAGTCGTTAGGATGAAGGATGAACTCGAGAAGATAAGGGAACAGTCAATGAATATACTGTAAGTCATGTGGGTGGCTTATGCCTTGGCTTCTGCCTGTCTTCTTGGCCTGTATGACGTATTCAAAAAGGAGGCTCTTACGGACAATGCCGTAATACCTGTCCTCTTCCTCAATACACTGTTCTGCTCCCTTCTTTTCACTCCCTCTATCGTTGGCTCTGCCATAGGAGTTTTCGGTGAGGGGAGTTCTATGTATGTGCATAGTGGAGGTTTGCGCGGGCATCTTCTTGTGATACTCAAGTCCGTGATAGTGCTTGGCTCGTGGATCTGCGGCTACTATGCCATCAAGAAGCTTCCTCTTACCATTGTAGGGCCTATCAACGCTACGCGTCCGGTACTTACCCTTATTGGAGGAATGCTTATTTTCGGGGAGAGGCTCAATCTTCTCCAATGGGCAGGAGTCTGCACAGCTGTGCTTTCATTCTATCTTCTTAGCCGGAGCGGCAAGAAAGAAGGTATTGATTTTAAGTCAAATGTATGGGTTCTGCTTCTGATAGTAGCTGCAGTATTAGGTGCGGTGAGCGGCCTGTATGACAAATTTCTGATGTCATCGCGGGGCGCGGCTCTTGACAGACTTTTCGTCCAAGGGTGGTACAATGTGTACCAGTGCCTCATGATGGGAGCTATCGTGATCACAATATGGCTTCCGGAGAAGCCACGCACGTTATTCTCATGGAAATGGTCCATTCCCCTTATCTCCATCTCGCTTACAGCAGCTGATCTCTTCTACCTTTATGCTCTTACATTGCCTGACGCGATGATATCTGTTGTGTCAATGATAAGAAGAAGCAGCGTACTTGTCTCATTCTGTTTCGGAGTCTTGATCTTACATGAGAAGAATGCCAGATCCAAGGCAACAGACTTGCTGCTTGTCCTCCTTAGTCTTGTCCTCCTGCTTGTAGGTACACTTTAGAAGCAGCCTAGCCAGATCGCTCCTTGCGATATGATCCTATTCCTTCTTGCCTCACAAAGTAGCAGGGAGTCGGACGTAAATAAGCCGGAAGATTTTTGTATTTTTGCATGATTGACGCAATGTTGCATATTCTGCAGTTTAAGCGTGCAGGCTTGACAACCTGCACCAGGCTTTAGTCTTATGATGTGGGTTAAGATGGATATTGCAATGGTTTGTATTACAGTATTTTGATAGATAAATATCTATGATGACAAGAAGAATATTTGCTCTATATACTTTGTTTTCTTTCTCCCTTGTGGCTTTCGGGCAGATAAAGACAGACGGAGTCGGAGCGGAAATAGACGGAAAAGTACGTCTTAGTGAGGTTGTGCATGATTTCGGAGACGTCGTTACGAAGCAGGGTCCGCTTACTTGCACATTTACAGTAGAGAATATATCGTCTGCTCCTATTGCGATCTACAATGTTGCCTCGTCTTGCGGGTGCACGGACGTGACCTGGACAAGAGAACCGATAAGACCGGGAGCAAAAGGCTTTGTAAAGGCGACTTATACCAATGATGAAGGCCCATATCCGTTCGACAAGACCCTTACGGCCTATATCTCAGGTCTCCGCAAGCCGGTGGTGCTTCGCCTCAGAGGCGTTGCTCATGACAAGAAGCTCAGCCTTAGAGAATTGTATCCGATAGATCTCGGTGGGCTGGGGTTTAGAAGTACGGATCTCAATGCCGGCAACTTGTCTCAAGGTGGGCAGCGAGGCGATGCGGTAAGGGTGGCCAATCTGACATCGGCCCCTGTGCGTGTGAGTTTCTACGATGTGACCTCAGGCCTATCTATGCATATAGAGCCCAATCCCGTACCTGCAGGTGGGGAATCACTCTTGTCTTATGTTGTTACAGCAGATCGTGCAAGGTGGGGGGAGAATTTCTATACGGCTGTGCCAGTTGTAAACGGTAAACCCTGCGGCAGGTTGAAAGTGCGAGCCTTTACCAAAGAGGATTTCTCATCTCTGACACCGGCTCAGAAAGAAGCAGCTCCTTGTCCGGTATTTTCTTCGTCAGCCGTAGATATCGGTAATGTAAGACGTGGGACCATGGCTACCGCTACATTTGACTACAGGAATACCGGGGAAAGTGCTTTCCATATATATAAAGTAGATACGGACAGCAAAGCCGTGAGTCTGTCGGGACGTCTTGAGGATACTCCTTCTGGAGGAGAAGGCAGTCTGTCTTTTGGCATTGATACAGGAATGCTTCCTGAAGGCGATGCTGAGGTGGTTATCCTTCTTACGACTAATTCGGCGATTAGGCCAGTTATAAGTCTGTATATTAACGGGAACGTAATATGATACCTGTCTTGCATGTTGTTGGGGTCTCTGGCTCTGAAGGCGGTGTACCTCACGCTATAGTAGCCGCATTGGAGGAGAGTTTTTATATCTGCTTACTGGCCATGACGATGATGGTTCTGATAGAGCTCTTCAACGTCACGACTAAGGGACGGCTATTCCGCGACATAGGCCGCCATAGGTTTGGACAGATAGCCATCACTGCGGCTCTCGGACTGATACCGGGCTGCATTGGGGGGTTTGCCGGAGTGTCACTGTATTCGCATAGGATAGTGAGTTTTGGTGCACTTCTCGCTCTGCTTGTTACGACGACAGGCGATGAGGCCTTCTTGATGCTGGCTTCATTTCCCGGCACGGCTGTCGCTATGATTGCAGGCTTATATGTGTTGGGAGTGATTGCAGGATATGTGACAGACAGGATAATGAGTAGAAAGAAGCCTCTTCCTTTATCTGGAGATATGCATGTTGACGACAACTATGAGATCCACGCCTGTGACTGCGAATCGCTGGAGAGGGAGCACGAGCATTCCCACGGCCATGCCCATGGTAGAAACACGGGCAAAGTCAAGCATTTCCTCCGCGAACATGTATGGCATCATGTGATAAGACGTCATCTGCCCACAATATTTGCATGGTCATTTGGAGTACTTGCTATTTTTGGAGTCCTTGGGCAATATGTCGATATTGAAAGTTGGGTAAGAGGCAATTCCTCACTCATGATAATTCTCGCAGTGCTTATTGGTATGATCCCCGAGTCGGGTCCTCATATGGTTTTCGTCACAATGTTTGCCCATGGCCTCCTTCCTTTTCCTGTGCTGCTTGCAAGTTCAATCGCGCAGGACGGACATTCCTGCTTGCCTCTTATTGCCGAGAATAAGGAGAGTTTCTTCGTTGCCAAGGCTATCAAGGCAGTGCTTGCTCTTGCTGTAGGATTTACCGCCATGCTCTTCGTCTGATATTAGTTGTCAATAAAAGTATGACTTCATATCGGCTGACGGTAAGACGGATTCGTCTGATATTCTAAATCTGTTGTGTTACTTACTTACGATATTGTTACCTCTTATCGTCTGGCTATGGGAAATGAGACTGATGCTTGTAACCTTTGGAAAAAAGCCTTAACTTTAGAGATGAAACCGCAGGTGAAGGATGCGTATATCCCAGCAACTGTCCAGATTCGGTGATGACAGATAAATTCAGTGAGCCGTAAGTCGCCTTGATTCATAGATAAAAGATAACGATATGAAAAAAGCATTTGCAATTGCAGCGGTCATAGGATCGTGCATTTCAGTTTTTGGTCTAAATGCTCAGAATGAGAAGACTTTCCTTGATGACTACGAGTCAGTCAATTTCTATGGTGTGGATTTCTCATTGACCAAAGTAATAGGTGCGTCGGAATCTTCTTACGAGTTTCTTGCGGCATTCGAGAAGATTGACAGCCTCATAGTTACAGAACCTGAAAAATATGTAGATGGCATAGCAAAACGTCTCAATAAGGATATTTCCTATGTCAATATCGCTCCTACTCTTGCCCACATAAAGGATATTGACCCTGATGAGTTGAAGGTGGAAGCAACTCCCGCTCCGCTTGACAATAAGGATATTGAGTTTGCACTTCTTGATCTTGACTATCCGAAGGCGACAGGGCTCGGCCTTGTTGTTTTTGCTGAATATCTTGACAAGACCCGCCCTGAGGGTAAGTTCAACTATGTATTCTTTGATCTTGAGACAAGGAAGATAGTGGCAGTCCTCTCATACACGGCCAAGCCGATAGGATTAGGCTTGAGAAATTACTGGGCAGGGGCTTTCAGCCGTACATTCCCTCTTATCAACCCCTCGAAGTTCTATCTTTCGGGACAGAAGCTAAAAGAAGGCTTCAAAGAAGGGTTTGAAGCCGTCAGAGATGCTGTCAAAGGCAAATGACGGATGGCTGTCCTCAAGAAAATAACTGTCTGCAACTATCGCAACATAGAGATGGCGGAGCTAGCATTTGCCCGTAATGTCAACTGCATTTGCGGTGGTAACGGGGAAGGCAAGACCAATCTTGTAGACTCAATCTTCTATCTGTCCATGACAAAAAGCGCGTTCCGTTTCTCAGACAAAGACAGTATAAGACACGGAGCGACTGCTTTCTCCATAACTGGGGACTATGCCATGGACGGGTTGCCCGAGTCTCGTTTCTCTATATCGGTAACGGCAGATGGGGAGAAGAAACTAAAGAAAGGCGCGAAAGCCTATACCCGTATTTCAGACCATATTGGAGAGCTTCCTGTTGTCATGGTCTCACCGTATGACATATCTTTGGTGAGCGACTCGGGAGAAGAAAGACGCCGTTTCATGAATATGGTCATATCTCAGGTAGACAAGGAATACATGTCTTCCATGGTGGCCTACAACCGTCTTCTCGCGCAGCGCAACCAGATGCTCAAGGCTGACTTCTTTGATTCGTCGCTTCTTGAAGTCGTGGATATGAAGATGGATTCCCTCGGGGCATCGATCTATGAGAAACGCAGGAATTTCGTCTCGGGAATAGCCCCACTCATATCCAAGTATTATTCTTTGTTGTCAGGAGGTAAGGAAAATGTCAGTATGGAGTACCGATCAGACCTTGACAAGGCTTCCCTTCAAGATCTTCTTCAGCAATCGCGCTCAAGAGACCGCCGTCTCGGCTATACCTCTGTCGGCATACAGCGCGATGATCTGCTTCTTGTTATGGACGGCTATCCTGTAAGGCAATGTGGCTCGCAGGGACAGCAGAAGTCGTATCTTGTATCCCTCAAGTTTGCCCAGTGCGAAATGATGCGCTACAGAAGCGGTATATCGCCGATTCTCCTACTCGATGATGTGTTTGACAAGCTTGATATGGCAAGGACATCCAATCTGCTCTCTATGGTTGCAGGAAATGAGTTCGGTCAGATATTCATAACAGACAGTAACAAGGTACGTTTGTCTGCCATAGTTGACGGGATAACTACTGACCGGGCCTATTTCGAGGCTGTCTCAGGAACATTCAAGGAATTGGAATGAAGAAGGAAAGGGTATCTCTAGAGAGGACAGATCCGGCTCCTCTTGCGGACATCGTCCCGCTTATGATAAAGTATTTTGGCCTTTCTGCAGGATTGGCATCACAATCAGTGCTTGACCTTTGGGACAAAGTGTCGGGTGCAGGGGCATACACTCTCTCGAAATACGTCAGGGGAGGGGTTCTATATTGTAACATTTCTTCTTCCATAGTACGTAACAGACTCTATTTCAGGCGTGCCGAGATGCTTGAGGCGATCAACAAGAGTATGCAGGACGATCCGGTCCTACCAAAGGAAGTCAAAGAAAAGTATAAACTTAAATCAATAGTATTGAGATAGGAAATGCAGGATAGGATAAAGATTGTGGCTGACGATGCCGTACCGTTTCTCAAAGGTGTACTTGAGCCTTATGCAGATGTGACGTATATCAACGGTAGCAAGATTACCAAAGAAGATCTTGCCGGAGTATCGGCTTTGGTGATAAGGACGAGGACAAAATGCAATGCGTCTTTGCTTGAAGGCACTCCGGTTAAATTTATTGCGACAGCGACTATTGGTACGGACCATATTGATTTTGACTATTGCAACACTCATCATATAATTGTGCGGAATGCGCCTGGCTGTAATGCCGGTGGGGTCGCTGAATATGTATTCTCGGCACTTTACGGATTGGCATCCCGAAGGGCAATCAACCTTACCGGTGACACTATAGGTATAATCGGGGTTGGCCATGTGGGAAGCATGGTGGAGCGGATGGGACGTGCTCTCGGCTTCAAGATCCTTAGATGTGATCCTCCAAGGGAGGCAGTTGAAGGAAAATTCGGCTTCTGTGACCTTGACTATCTGCTTGCCAATTCCCAGATAGTGACTATACATACTCCTCTAGACGAGAGTACAAGGGGCATGGCAGGCAGTCGTTTCTTCTCCAAGATGCAGGATGGTGCTTTCTTTATCAATACTTCAAGGGGAGAGGTGATGGATGATGCCGCTCTGAAAGAGGCCATACCTCGTCTCGGTCCTGTGATCATTGATACGTGGAACAACGAGCCTAAGATTGACAGGGAGCTGCTTGATATGGTTGCCATTGCAACCCCACATATAGCAGGATACTCATACCAGGGCAAGCAGAACGGTACGGCATTGGCTGTGAGAGCATTGGCCCACTATTTCGGCTTTACCGGCCTGTACGAGTTCTTCCCGAAGACGGATCTTCAAGAAAATGAGGCTGTGAAGTTAGACCTCAGAGGAATGAATCAAGGAGAGATTGCCGCTGTATTCCAGTACAATTATCCTATATTTACAGATGATTTCATGTTAAGGGTTAACCCAGATAACTTCGATACATTAAGGGCAGAATACAAGTACAGACGAGAAATTTACATAGAATAAGACGAAATACCATGTTTGACAAGAATGACAGAGAGCAGATCAGTGCACACGGAATAGCGGAAAGTACAGTCGAGGGGCAGATCGAGCGTTTCAAGAAAGGATTTCCCTGGCTTAATATTGTGGCTCCAGCTACACCGCACAGAGGAATCGAAGTGTTGGATGATGATGCAGTAAAAGAAGCAGCCGAATATTATAAGAACGCTGAGATCGCAGGCAAATGCAAGTTTGTCCCTGCTTCAGGTGCCGCGTCAAGAATGTTCAAGGACATATTTGCAGGATTAAGCCAACTTGATGAAGGACATGATCCCGGCAAGGAGTCTCCTGTAGGAAAGCTTGCAGCCGAGATTGAAAAGTTCGCTTTCTATGATGAGGGGCTTTTCGGCAAGCCCGTGGATACGTCTGACTACAGGGCGAAAGTGGCGAGAGAAGTGCTGTCTGGCCCAGTTCTCGGTTACGGAGCCAAGCCAAAGGGAGTGATCAGATTCCACCGTTATCCCTCTGGCGAGAAAAGGACTGCATTTGCAGAGCATCTGGTCGAAGCTCAGGACTATATGAGAGACAAAAACGGCAGGGCAAGCATAGTATTCACAATATCACCCGAGTACAGGGATCTGTTCGATAAAGCCAAAGATGAGGTCTTAGCTGTTTTCGAATCCCGTTACGGAGTGCATTACAATATTGAATTCGTATATCAGGATCCTTCTACGGATACGATTGCAGTGACTCCCGACAATAAGCCTTTTAGGACTGATGACGGTGCTCTTCTATTCCGCCCTGCCGGTCACGGCTCTCTGATATACAATCTTAACGCTCTAAGTGAAGAACTTATTTCCATCAAGAATATAGATAATGTTGCCAATGAACGTCTTCTTCCGCTGACCTCAGCCTCAAAGAAGGCTCTTATGGGCAAATGTCTCCAGCTTCGTGATCAGATCTTCGACTATATAAGGCTTCTTGATATGACAGACAGCACTTCTGAAGAGGCTGTAAGGCTGTGTGACATGATCGAGTCATTCCTTGACGGGCGTCTATGTGTCCGTCTGCCGCTTGTCGAGAGCACGCATGAGAGGATGGCGATGCTTCGAGCGAAACTTGACAGGCCGATTAGGGTATGCGGTATGGTTCGCAATAGCGGAGAGCCTGGGGGAGGTCCTTTTATCGTCCAAGGAAGAGATGGCTCTACCAATCTTCAGATTCTGGAGAGTGTGCAACTCGATAAGTCAGATCCTGCAACTGCCGGCCTTCTCGCAGAATCTACTCATTTCAACCCGGTTGACATCGTATGCTGTATTCATGATTACAACGGTCGGAAGTTCGATCTTCTTGAGTATGTGGATCACAATGCAGGATTCATCAGCAGCAAGAGCTATCATGGGAGAGAACTCAAGGCTCTTGAACTTCCAGGCCTGTGGAACGGGGCTATGAGTGACTGGAATACGCTTTTTGTGGAAGTTCCTTCAGAGACATTCAACCCGGTCAAGGTCGTGCTGGATCTGTTGCGTCCGGCGCATCAGTCATAGGTGGTATTATCTGTCTCTCCATTTTGAAGGAGTCATGCCGGTATAGGCCTTGAACAGCCTGTGAAAGCTCGATGTGTGCTTGAAGCCGGTGGCAGCTGCTATCTCATCGAGATTGAGCATATCATCGTTTTTCATAAGTTCTTTGGCTTTCTCAAGTCTGGTATGGCTTCTCCACTTCCTGAAATCCTGACGTAGGTATGAGTTGAAATATCGGAAGATATCCTCTGGCTTGTTCCCAGTCTCGGTCGCGATTGTTTCAAGGCTGAAGTTCTCCCCGAGATCGCTACATGAGCAGACCCACTTGTCAATCATAGCACCGAGAGTGCGGTAGTCTGTCTTGTCCTCATTGTATAAGTCATATAGCATCGGTACAAGTCCTATCCTCCTCATATTGCCCGAGGTCCTTCTATCTATGATAGATTTGTCTGTAATGGAGAGGAAGAAAAGCTTTAAGTTGCAGTGAATCCGTCCGTCCCGTGCGGTGCGCCTGAATATGTAAGTCATAGGGTGTTGGTTATATGTGGTTAAAAATGAAAAAAGGGAGGGGCTTTCGTTGTCCCTCCCTTCATTTATGTCGCTTTCCGATTGGCTTACCAGCCAAGAACATACGCGAAGATCAAGGGAGCTACGATGGTGGCATCAGACTCGACAATAAATTTCGGAGTCTCGGGTGCCAACTTGCCCCAAGTAATCTTCTCGTTAGGAACGGCACCTGAATAAGAGCCGTAAGAAGTCGTGCTGTCAGAGATCTGGCAGAAATATGACCATAGCGGAGTGCCTTTCCACTCAAGGTCCTGCTCCATCATAGGTACGACGCAGATAGGGAAGTCTCCTGCTGTACCGCCACCGATCTGGAAAAATCCGACACCTGCTCCTGTAGCGTTCTTCTTGTACCAGTCAACGAGGAAGAGCATGGTCTCTATGCCGTTCTTTACAAGGTCAGGAGTAAATTCACCTTTGATGCAGTGAGCAGCGAAGATATTGCCTGTAGTGCAGTCTTCCCAAGCAGGTACTATGATAGGGATATTTTTCTCGCAGGCTGCCAGAACCCAACTGTCCTTGGGGTCGATCTCGTAGTATTTCTCCAATACTCCGCTTCTGAGTATCTGGTAGATATACTCATAAGGCAGATACCTCTCGCCCTTTGCCTTGGCCTGGTTCCATACATCGACCAAAGCACCTTCAAGACGCCTGAATGCCTCTTCTTCGGGGATGCAGGTATCTGTGACACGGTTGTAGTGGTTGTTGAGAAGCTCCTGCTCCTGCTCTGCCGTAAGGTTGCGGTATCCCGGTACCCTGTAGTAGTGTGAATGAGCTACAAGGTTCATGATGTCCTCCTCAAGGTTGTTGGCTGAGCAGCAAACTATCGAGAATTTGTCCTTTCGGATCATCTCGGCAAGAGAAATGCCGAGTTCGGCGGTACTCATGGCTCCAGCCATTGCCAGCATCATCTTTCCGCCTTTGTCAAGAAGCTCTTCGTAAGCTTTTGCCGCATCGACAAGACTTGCCGAATTGAAGTGGCGGTAGTTGTGCGTGATGAATTGTGAAATAGGTCCTTTTTCCATTTCCAACTATGTTAACACTTGTTTGTTTGGTTCCAAACGGAATGAGTGCAAATTTATGATTTTTTGAGTACTTTTGCAATTCTAAATGCTCCACTCAATATGTTCGAGAATTTATCGGAAAGATTAGAAAGATCGTTCAAGATACTCAAGGGCGAAGGCAAGATCACAGAGATCAATGTCGCCGAGACCGTAAAAGATATAAGGAAAGCACTCCTTGATGCAGACGTTAGCTACAAGGTAGCAAAGGAGTTCTGTGACAGAGTCAAGACCAAAGCCTTAGGGCAGAATGTGCTCACTGCCGTGAAGCCGCAGCAGATGATGGTCAAGATCGTCCATGACGAGTTGGCTGATTTCATGGGCAGCGGTTCCTCCGACATCAATCTCAAGGGCAATCCTGCAATTGTACTTATAGCCGGATTGCAGGGATCAGGTAAGACGACTTTTACGGCCAAGTTGGCCAATCTTTGCAGGACTAAGAAGAATATGAAGGTTCTTCTTGCCGCATGTGACGTATACAGACCGGCCGCCATAGAACAGCTCAAGGTGATGGCTTCTCAGGCAGGAGTTCAGGTCTATTCAGAAGACGGCTGTCAGGATCCGGTCAAGATAGCAAAGGATGCAGTAGCCAAGGCTCGGGCAGAGGGTTATCAGACAGTGATCATAGATACTGCCGGACGTCTTGCCGTTGATCAGAAAATGATGGACGAAATTGCTGCCATCAAGAAAGCCGTATCACCTACAGAGACTCTCTTTGTTGTTGATGCAATGACAGGACAGGATGCGGTGGAGACTGCGAAGGCCTTCAACGATGTCCTTGATTTCGATGGCGTTGTACTTACCAAGATGGATGGAGATACGAGAGGTGGCGCCGCACTCTCCATCAAGGCCGTTGTTGGAAAGCCCATCAAGTTCATATCCTCGGGCGAGAAGATAGACGCTCTTGACGTATTCCATCCTGCGCGTATTGCTGACAGAATTCTCGGTATGGGTGATGTTGTCACCCTCGTGGAGAAAGCCCAGGAACAGTATGATGAGAAGCAGGCCAGAGAACTTAAGAAGAAACTCCTTAAGGACAAGTTCACTTTCATGGATTTCTACAACCAGATACAGCAGGTGAAGAAGATGGGTAATATCAAAGATATTGCATCAATGATCCCTGGGGTTGGCAAGGCATTGAAGGACGTGGATATCGATAATAATGCATTCAAGAGTGTAGAAGCTATCATCATGTCCATGACTCCTTATGAGAGGGAGCATCCTGAGGTTATCAATGGCAGCCGTCGCAAGAGGATAGCTGATGGTAGCGGTACTTCCATCCCTGAGGTAAACCGTCTTCTCAAACAGTTCGACAGCACAAGGAAACTTATGAAGGGTGCAATGGACGGTTCCCTTGCCGCAAGACTAAAGCGTGGCAGGTAGAAAGCGTAAGACTCTATTTCTGTCAGAATTACTTTTTTCTATTTGCAGTAATATTGCTGTTGTGACTAATTGCCATTGAATACAGTTGAACTGAAGTCAGGGCAGATTAGTAGCGATATTGCTTATGTGGGCAATCGTTGGACTATCGTCCGATCAGTCTGTCAAGATTAAATAACAGCGAGAGTTGCTGCTGTGTCCCAGCGAATGAACCAGGGAAATGTGCTATGACCGATAGGCGCAGGTCTATGAAGTCGGCAATATGAGGCTGATAGAAGACTTCAAGCCTGTTGTAAGTTTTCCATTTTCTTGAAGCTTCATCGCTGGCATCAAGCCTATACATAGGAGAGCCGGTATAAAGTGAGTTGCCGTATCTGTATCCACCATCGTCAATGCGGGAATAGAGTGGCATTAGTCCTTGTCCGATATAAAGGGTATTGTCTATGCCTATATTCCATTTCATAGCTTTCAGAGTCAGTTCTGTACCTGTTCTGCCCTTGTTGCCGTTCTCTTTGTCCCTACGGTCATTCTGTAGTCCGCAGTAAAGGGCAATCTTGGCAGAAAGCTCTTGTATTCCTGCCATTGTACCGAAATCTGCCTTGACGAAGGGCATCAGAAGTGCATCGTCCACTACACTACCATATGTCGCAGTATTGGCATAATGGTGGTATTTGGCATACAGTCCGCCCTGCATTATGCGGGCAAAGGAGTGTGTGAGGTGGCCGAAAGCAGAAAATTGTTCCCTTCTCCCGATGCCGTATTTGCCATTCCAGTCAAATACAACCTCTATTGCAGTGCTTTTCCCAGTCGCCTGTATAAGAGCACCTTCCAAATTATTGTCGTAGAATACAAGGGAGTCTGAGAAGAAAGCCTTGGAGTAGTCTCCAGTGGTGAGATATCTCGGGAGTATGCCTGCAAAGCCTCTTAGCTGCCAATTGCCGATTGTCGAAGTGACAGAGTAATACATCGTGACTTCTCGCAGCAGACGGCTATTTTCAAGATGGATGTCGTTGTCCGGGGCACCATCTCTCAGTACCGGACTTCTTCCGAAATCCTTCATTACATCTATCCCAGCCATAAGCCTGTGAGTACTTGACCCTGACTTGATCTCAATTCCAGCCGACGGGGTCAGCCTGGCGCCGAAGATTGTCCCGGAAGATGCGAGCTCCTCCTTTCCGGGATCAAATTCTCTGTTGTCGAAATTGAAGTCAAACACTGCGTTGTACACAAACTTAACTTTCTTGTCCGAGGATGTTTCCTGGGCACAAAGACTTTGTATTGTGGCAGTATAGAGTATAGATCCTACTATCAGCGCAGCGATATATCCGTTCCTCATAAATTTCTCAATATGTGGAGCAAAGATAGCGAAAGTCGAGCGCAATGTGCCGAATTTGTTCGAGAACATTGCAGAGATGCCAATACATTCTGTGAAACCACGGCTAAGAAGCTGTATTGAAGTGGTTCCCGAATTTTATTATGAGGATTATTCGAGGCAGCCACGACTTTGGAGGAAAGAGTGTACTGGAGGTACTCGAATGATGACAAAGATGAAAATGGCTGGAAAGGACCATAAGAGAAGAGACGAATCATTTCAAAACAGCTTTTAAGACTTGATTTGCGAATTGTTGCGCGCTGGAGTAAATTTGCCGCATGAAACTACAGACACCAGTAGATGTCCCCACCATTCCGGTGAGAATATCATATCAAGACAAGATAATGCTTCTCGGCAGCTGCTTTGTCGACAATATCGGAAGCAAGATGAAAGATTACGGGTTCAATGTCCTTGCCAATCCGTTCGGAACTCTCTACAATCCGGTTTCAGTCTGCAATGCCATGCACCGCTTGGAATCTGGTATCCCGTTTTCCCATGACGAATGTAGAATGATGGGCTCCGGTGCCGGTCTTGTATGCTCGTTCAGCCACCATACTCTTGCGGCAAGGAAGAGTGAGGAAGAATTTCTTAAAGATGCAAATCTGTCTTTGGAAAGCGCATCTGCATTTTTCCGTGAGGCCGATACCATTATAGTCACCCTTGGAACGGCATGGGTATACCGCTTCGTCGAGACAGGAGAGATTGTCTCCAACTGCCTTAAGCGAGATGCCAAGGAGTTTGAACGAGAAAGACTTTCTCTAAAGAATATCCAGTTGCTGCTATACTCTGTTGTATCCAGATATACGGCAGCGGATTGTCCCGTGAAGCCGAAAAAATTTATCTTTACAGTCAGCCCCATACGTCACCTTAAAGACAGTGCCCATGGAAATCAGCTAAGCAAAAGCCTTCTTCTGCTTGCTGTCGATTCAGTTATTGGGCGCTATAAGGAAGATTGCGCATATTTCCCAGCTTATGAGATAATGCTTGACGAGTTGCGGGATTACCGTTTCTATGCAGAAGATATGATACACCCTTCGGCTCAGGCAGTTGAATATATATGGGGAAGGTTCTGTGATGCAGCCCTTCCCCAATCCGAATGGCAGACCTTGGAGTCATGCCGGAAGTCTTTCCTGCAGTCTTGTCACAGGCCGTTGAACCGATGAAAGCGTGACACTTGGAAATGCTATTTCCAGTATTGGTAGAACAGCGAGATAGCTTCTATTCCCGCAAAAAACTGCTTGATCAGATAACTTTCGTTGGGGGAGTGTATAGTATCCCTCTCTAAGCCGAAGCCCATCAGCAATGGATCTGCACCGAGAATGTCTCGCATATCGGCCAGGACGCAGATGCTTCCACCCCCTCTGCTGGGCACAGGTTCTATGCCATAGACATCGTTCATCGCTTTTGATGCCGCTTCATAGGCGGGCGAAGTAATTGGGATGAGGAAGCCGTTGCCGGCCTCCATCTTCTCTATGTCGACGTGTACGCATTTTGGGGCGAGGCTCACTATATGGCGGATTGCCATGTCCATTATCTTGTCGGCTTTCTGATTGGGAACGATCCGCATCGAGATCTTGGCATGAGCTTCTGAAGGAAGCACTGTCTTGCCGCCCTGTCCTGTATAGCCGCCCCAGATGCCGCATACGTCAAGACACGGCCTGATAGCTGTCCTTTCGAGCGTGGTGAAACCTTTCTCTCCGCGGACATCGTCTACGCCTATGCTTTTCTTGTATTCGTCTATGTCGAACGGTGCACGGGCAAGAGCCTTTCTGTCGGCATCGGATACTGTCTCAACATCGTCATAGAACCCTGGAATTGTGACTCTTCCGTCTTTGTCTATAAGGCTTGCTATCATCTCGCAAAGTACGTTGATAGGATTGGCTACCGCTCCTCCGTAGTGTCCGGAGTGAAGATCCTTGTCAGGACCTTTTACGTTGACTTGCATATACACTACTCCTCTCATGCCACAGTTGATCGACGGTACCTTGTCCGAGATCATGGTAGTATCAGATACCAGGATCACATCGCAGGCGAGAAGTTTCTTGTTATCTTCTACCCATTTGGGAAGATGCTTGCTTCCGATCTCTTCCTCTCCCTCGAGAATGAATTTGACATTGTGGCGTAAAAGTTTGTGGCGTAGAAGGTATTCAAAAGCCTTTACGTGCATGAAGCTCTGTCCCTTGTCATCATTTGCGCCCCTTCCCCAGATAGCCCCGTCATGGATTTCAGGGCTGAAAGGGTCAGAATGCCATTTGTCAAGAGGCTCGGCCGGCTGTACATCGTAATGCCCGTAGACAAGTACGGTCTTGGCAGCAGGGTCTACAGTCTTTGTCGCAAATACGACTGGGTTGCCCTCAGTCGGAAGTACCGAGGCTTCATCGGCGCCGGCCTCACGAAGGAGTTCAGCATAGCGGGAAGCACATCTGTACATGTCTTCTTTGTGACTTTCTTGTGCGCTTACTGAAGGAATGCGCATGAGGGAGAACAATTCTTCAAAGAATCGGTCCTTGTTCTTTTCGATATACTGCCTTATTCCGGCAGTCTGGTCTGAGTGCATGTTAAGTATTTCTTTAATTGGAATCTACATTGTTTCTTTGTCTCATTTCCTATGAGAAATTCATTACAATTTACGAAATTTACAGTTCATAACATATCAAAGTTATCTATAAAGACGGTAAATTTGTTCATAATTAGTGTATAAAGAGGATTTTGTCTGATTTTTGCAGATCAGACAATCCCGTTTCGTAATCAAGGCAACAGGTTTTCAGTGGCAGGGAAGATCCTGCAGAGGCATTAACAGGCAATTTATGGAAAAGAACATCTATCCGATATTTGATAAGCTCCAGAGCCGCGAAGATAAAGAGCGACTTCTCGGTCAAAGGGGAATGACAATTTGGTTTACAGGGTATTCCGGGTCAGGGAAGAGTACGATTGCAGTAGCGTTGGAGAGACTTCTCTCGTCTGAAGGATATGTGTGCAAGATATTGGACGGAGACAATATCCGCTCCGGGCTCAATTCTGACCTTGGCTTCTCCCATGACGATAGGATTGAGAATATAAGGAGGATAGCTGAAGTATGCCGTCTGTTCAATTCTATTGGTGTCATAGTTATAGCCTCCTTTGTCACCCCGACAGAAGATCTTCGCTCTCTTGCGCGGAAGACTATAGGCAATGACGATTATTTTGAGGTCTGGGTCTCCACTTCTCTCGAGGAATGCGAGAGGCGTGATGTGAAAGGACTGTATGCAAAGGCCAGAGCGGGTATGATCCAGAATTTTACAGGGATAGACGCTCCTTTTGATATTCCTGAATCTCCGTCAATAACTGTTGATACTGAAGACTCATCTCCGGAGGAGTGCGTCAAGGCAATATACGATATAGTGAGGCCGCGCATTACGGCTGACAGTATAGCAGATGTTCATGATGAGAAAGTTTGTCTATAGCTTTTTGCTTACTATTCTGCCTTTGGCTGCCCTGGCTCAGATCAAGGCTATCCCATATGGAGACATGGATAGGTGGATGGTAAGAGAGGTCCGAGAATCTGGCATAATCGGTGGAAATACTAAATATCTATATGAGCTGGCTTATGGCGATACCCTAAAAGGCAATGTCCCGTTTGTACCAGATTTGAACAAAAGTCCATGGGCAACCTCCAGTGTCCTTGCAGTTGTGAAAGGAGTGACTAAGGGAAGTTGCACCGTGTTCCCGGAGCCTCATGGCCAAGGTCAGGCCGCTCGTCTTGAGACAAGGATAGAGACAGTGAAAGTGTTGTCCTTGATAAACATTTCGGTATTGGCTACCGGGACTTTGTTTCTTGGTGAGATACAAGAACCAGTGAGAGACACTCGCAATCCGCAGGCGAAGTTGCTGATGGGCATTCCGTTTACAGGCCATCCCAAGGGACTTGTCTTTGACTATAGTTTTCATCAGGGAGAATCTGGTGGCAAGAGAATCAAGATGACTGGCTTCAGCCGCAAGCAGGAGATACCCGGAGTGAATTGCGCTGAGGTATGCCTGTTGCTTCAGAAACGTTGGGAAGACTCTGAAGGTAACGTATTTGCCCTTAGGGTCGGCACAGCATGGACGCGGTATGATAAGAGTACTTCCGGATGGGTGTATGGTCATGAGGAAGATATAGTATACGGAGATATGACCGGCTCTCCAGCGTTCAAGGAGTATCTCGATCTGATGAAAGAAGAGCCTCATTATTGTCGCAACAGCAAGGGCGAAGTCGTACCTATACAGGAGATTGGATGGGCTCCGGAGTATACAACCCCGACGCACATGATCCTCCGTTTCTCTTCCGGACACGGAGGTGCTTACGTGGGTTCTCCCGGGGCAAAACTTCATATAGATAACGTAAAACTCATTTATTGACAAGATGGGACTTTTCAATTTCGACAACCTTCCGGTAAATACTTTGGTCGGTGCTGACTGGAAGACATTCTCCAAAGTTTCCAGAGGAGAGGAGATAGGCCGTACATGCAGGAGTAAGTATCTGCTTACTATGTATGTATGTGCTATTATGAATCCTTTCTACAAGATCAACGAGGCCAAGTATTCATCCTTGATGAAGAAATTAGCTTCCGGTAGGCTTTCAGAAAGGTCTATGGAGTCTCCTGTGTTCATAATAGGGCATTGGCGGAGCGGTACTACATTTGTCCACAATGTCTTGTCCAAAGATCCTCAGTTCGGATACTGTACCACATATGAGACTGTATTTCCTCATCTTATGCTGTGGGGACGTCCTTTCTTCAGATGGTGCATGAAGTCTCTTATGCCATCGTCCCGGCCGGCAGATTCTCTGGAACTCAATCCTGACCAACCTCAAGAGGAAGAGTTTGCGCTTGCCAACCTTACCCCGTATTCGTACTATCATTTCTGGAGTTTCCCGAAGAATATCCCAGAGTTCAGAGAGAAATATCTTCTTATGCGTGGGCTGTCTTCCGAAGAGAAAGAGGAATTCAGCCGCAATGTCCACAAGATAATGGAGCTTGCAATGTACACTGCTCCAGAAAGAGCAAGGCGTTTCCTAAGCAAGAATCCGCCACATACAGCTAGGGTGCGTGAATTGCTTGAAATCTATCCTGATGCCAAGTTCATCTACTTGGTGAGGAATCCTTATACAGTATTCAAGTCAACGATGAATTTCATCGGCAATACTTTGCGCACTACGGCATTGCAGGAATTGTCTAAGGAAGAGCTTGAGAAGCAGATACTTATCACATATAAAGATATGTATGACAAATACGAGACCGACAAGTCTCTTGTGCCACAGGGCAATCTCATCGAGGTCCGATTCGAGGATTTTGAGAAAGACCCTATTGCCGAGGCTGGGAGAATCTACTCTGTACTCGGGCTCGGTGATTTTGCTTCAGCATGTCCTCTTATGGAATCCTATATCGCCGGCAAGCGTGGCTTTCACAAGAACAAATACGTCTATGATGCACACACTATGGCTGTCGTAGACGAAAACTGGCATGAGGCTGTAGCAAAATGGGGATATAAGTAATATGTTATCAAAATAAACTGCACCCCAAAGTTGAACATAAAACTAGGGAGTGCAGTACAGTACTCTAAAAGTGGAAGTGAATCTTAATGCTGCAGGAAGTGCTCTGCGCGGCCTGGGGTTAGCAACTCCCATAGCGAGGCAACTGTCCAGCCTGGTGCGAAGATGTTGTTGTAGAAGCCCTTGCCGTTCTTTCCGTAATCCCAGTTGGTATGCTGCACAACTTCAGGATAATATCCAACTTTGGCAACACCGCACAGATGCCCCTCGTATGGCAGAAGCTGGCGCATAGATTCTGAGATCACATTAGCGAATCCTATAAACCTTTCTTCCGAATATCTTGCCCCGAGCCAGTCAAGAACATCGGCAAAGTCAAAGACGAAAACATCTATATGGTTGTTCTCTACAGAGACATTACCCCACCCTCTGCTCTTGAATCCGAGATCTCCAAGCATCTGCCCGCGTGCAAATGGCACATCATAGGTATAATACCAGGTAAGGGCGAAATATGCTGCCTTGCGTGCTAAGGAAGCGTAGTACTCCTGTTCCTCGCCCTTGGTAGCCAATGCCATGTAATATGCTGCAGTAGCTGCATATAGCGAGGCTTCCTTGTCTTCGCAGTTGGCGTCTAGGGTAGAAGAGAAATAGTCGGACTTGGAGATAATCTCCGTTTCGAGGTATGAGATCGTCCTTTTGGCGCATTCAAGGTAATTCTTGTCTCCGAAATACTTATATCCCATTACAAGAGGCAAAGTAGCTGAAGGTGTGCTTCCACCCGTAGGATCTACCCTGGAGTAGTCCTCGTTAAATTTGCGCGGAAAGCTTCCGTCAGGGTTTTGAATCTCTACGAACATGTCAAGCATCTTGCGGATTTTATTCTCCCATTCCTTGTGCTTTCTTCCGTGACGCTTCTCATAGTCAAGATAGTACAGAATAGCATATATTCCTTCTGACTGCCTTCTTATAGTATGGAACGGCTTAGTCTTATTCTTATTGCATTCTATAACCTCGTGCAGAAATCCTTTCGGGGAGATGCCCTTGGCGAGATAAGAGTCGAAGATGCTCCGGGCCTGATTGGCAAGAGTCTCGTCACCGATCTGCTCACCGTATTCGAGAGCATTGAACGCATTTAGGAGCGTTCTTCCTACGAATCCTACCTCAGCGACGTCAGGGCTGTCGCATGTGGCTACTACCATACGGGGACTTGCATAATAGTTGACATATGACTCCACATAGGCCTCGCGGAAATAGTTGCTCATCTTCTCTTTCATGAAATCCGTAGTGTATGTGCCAGTTGGTGCCGCCGGTTTGTAGGTGTCATAGCAATATGCCCAGATATCGCTCACGCATTCAGCGAAGTCAGCAGCTTCTATGGAAGAAATCTCCCACATAAGATTGACGCTTTCACCTTTGCCAAGACGGCTGAAAGCCTCTACAGGAGGGGCTAATGTAAGTTTGCGAATGTATGTCTTGGGCTCTTCCTTGTAAGGAAATCCATATGAGAGTGCTGTGCACCCGTCCACATTCTCAAATCCTGTATACCCAACCGAAGATGGGCCTGATATGATGACCTCTCCTGCCTGGTGTTGGGTAAGAGACTCATGTGCGTAGTTGTCAATCCTTATCACGGATAGTGCAGAGTGTCTGTCTTCGCTGTACACAGCCGTAAGCGGTGTGCTCAATCTGTCTTCTCTTACAATCCAGCTGTCAGACACGTTGAACGAAGGAGCTCCTTCAGGTGAGCGTAAGTTCTTCCTATACCAGTACCCAGGCATAAGAAAAAGTCCTTTATCGTGGTTGAAATCTGTCAGGTAGTGCTCGCCATAAGAAAAATAAATATCTTCTTCAGCGGTAATCATCACATTGATGCGAATCTTTCCCTCATCGCGGGTGATCTTCCTTATTACATTCACTGGAATATCATCTTTCGCAACTAATGCCTCCGTTCCTCCGCTGATGATACATGGCGTGAGTGTATGACTAATGGCCGGGTTGCCCGGTGACTTCAGTCTTAAAACCGAAGAAAATCTTGATTCGGATAATTCTGTGGCAAAGGACAAGGTACATGAGGCTACTATACCGATGGCCGCAATCAAAGGCAAATGTAATTTAGTGTTCATCTATGTGGTGGTTTAGAGTCAGTATTATAGTTTGCGGTACAATGGGACTCCGGTATGTCAGTGGAAGTACAACTCTTGCCCGCATAACTTCGCAAATTTAGTAATTCTTTCGTTATTTGGACTACTTTGTTAAAAAATATCGGCATGTCCGCTCTGTTTTGTATTGTAATGCGCTTGAAAAATATTAAATTTGTACAGAAAACGTTATAAGTCATAACCGCTTTTTAATACATAGATAACAAATCATAATATGCAGGACAAACTACAGGAATTGACGGACAAGCTCTACAGCGAAGGGCTCTCCAGAGGAAAAGCCCAAGGTGAGGCTTTGCTGGCCAAGGCCAAGGAAGACGCGGCGACGATATTGGCAAATGCGAATCGTCAGGCAGCTGAGATTAGAGCCAATGCTGAGAGAGATGCGGAAGAATACAAGGCCAAGATAGAAAGCGATATCAAGTTGGCTTCCGCACAGAGTCTTCAGACAGTTAAGTCCGACATAGAGAGAGCTGTCATATTCAAGATGGCAGGTGAACCTGTAGGTAATATCATGTCAGATACATCTTTCCTTAAGGATATTATACGTACTGTGGCGGAGAAATTCAGTGCGCAGGAATCTTCCGATCTTGAACTTGTGCTTCCCGAGAGCCTGAAATCAGAACTCCAGCCTTTCATTGCTGGGGAACTAACGGCCATGTTCGGAAGTGGATTCAAGGCATCTTTCTCAAAGAAAGTATCGGGAGGATTCACCATTGGACCTGCCGACGGAAGCTATTTCATAAGCTTTACTGATGAGACCTTTGCCCAGCTGATTTCAGCGTATCTGCATCCGGTAACACGCCGGCTTCTCTTCGGGGAATAGACTGAGCTACAGATGAATAACTACGAATATATAGTCGCGTCTCTCCCAGATATAAGTCTGTCAAGGTCCGGAGTGGATTCTGTGGACACTTCAGCCATTATTGCTGATATCACAAATTTGTGCTCAGACAAGGACAAGGGGACAATCAACTTGCTTCTTGAAGGATTTGACGACAAAACCCTTGGTGAGGCATTCTATCGCAAAGCTTTGGACTCATCCGACAACTTTGTCCGTCAGTATTTTACCTACGACCTTCATATGAGGAATATGAAAGCCAGATATGTCAACAGAGCTCTTGGGCGCAAGGATGACACTGACATCTTCATGGCTGACGGTAAAGAATATGATTCAGACTCAAGACTTTCCGCTCTATTCGGCAGTGGAGATGTCCTTGCCCTTGAGAAAGGTCTTGACGCCCTTCTGTGGGAGACAGTGGACGAGATTAATGTCTTCCAATATTTCAGTCTTGATTCCATACTCGGCTTCATAGTAAAGCTTCATATTGTATCCAGGTGGCTTTCCCTTGATCCGGAGAGCGGCAAAGAGATGTTCTCCAAGTTAGTTAAGGAAGTGACAGCCACATATTCATCGGCCAGGGATGCATCCGGCATTTTCTGATAAGGCGATAATCCCAGAACCGACAATAAGCAAGGCTTATATGCTGGGAGCAGAATGAAGCAGAAATTCATTGTGCAGAGGCGAAATGATTGTACATGAAATATAAAATAAACGATAATGAAAACTAAAGGTAAGGTGACCGGCATTGTTTCCAACCTTGTGACCGTCACAGTCGACGGCCCGGTTGCAGAGAATGAGTTGTGTTACATCTCCCTTGGCGATACTAAGCTTCTTGCCGAAGTCATCAAGGTAAAGGGCAGCGATGCCTCGGTGCAGGTCTTTGAAAGTACCAGAGGGCTGAAGAACGGTGATTCCGTGGAATTTGAGGGAAGGATGCTTGAAGTGTCTCTCGGTCCGGGTCTTCTGTCCAGTATATATGATGGTCTGCAGAACAATCTGGCTACCATGGAGGGGGTTTTCCTCAAGAGGGGAGAGTATACTTCGCCCCTTGATCATTCCAGACTATGGGATTTTGTCCCGCTGGCAAAGCCTGGTGACAAGGTCATTGCCGCTGATTATCTCGGCGAAGTGAAAGAAGGGTGGCTTCCTCATAAGATAATGGTTCCTTTCTCATTCAATGGTAGTTATACTGTCAAGTCAGTAGCTCCGGCCGGACAATACAATATAGACCATGAGATAGCTGTCCTCGTGAGTGACGAGAGCGGAGATGAAGTACAGGTGACAATGGTACAGAGATGGCCGGTGAAAGTTGCTGTCAAGACTTACCGTGAGAAACCGAGGCCGGACAGGATCATGGAGACCGGAGTACGTGTCATAGATACGCTTGATCCTATTGCAGAGGGCGGAACAGGATTTATCCCTGGTCCATTCGGATGCGGCAAGACAGTGCTTCAGCATGCGATAGCAAAGCAGGGTGATGCTGATGTCATTGTGATGGCGGCTTGTGGAGAGAGAGCCAATGAGGTTGTGGAGATTTTCACCGAATTCCCAGAGTTGATAGATCCGCATACAGGACGTCATCTTATGGAGCGTACCACGATCATCTGCAATACTTCCAACATGCCTGTCGCTGCGCGTGAAGCTTCGGTCTATACGGCCATGACAATATGCGAATATTACAGAGCCATGGGTCTTAAGTGTCTGCTTTTGGCGGATTCTACATCCAGATGGGCTCAGGCCTTAAGGGAGATGAGTAACCGTATGGAAGAACTTCCCGGTGCGGATGCCTTCCCGGTAGATTTGTCTGCCATAATTTCTAATTTCTATGCAAGGGCAGGCAAGGTTGTTCTCAACAACGGTGCTACGGGTGCTGTAACTTTCATAGGTACAGTATCGCCTGCCGGCGGTAACCTAAAAGAGCCTGTCACGGAGTCTACCAAGAAAGCAGCCAGGTGCTTCTATGCCCTTGAGCAGAACAGGGCAGACCAGAAAAGGTATCCGGCCGTCAACCCGATTGACTCGTATTCCAAATATCTAGAATATCCAGAAATATGCAGCTATCTTGACAGCAAGATAGAGAAAGGTTGGACCGACAAGGTAGCGGCTGCCAAGAATATAATAAGACAAGGACGAGACGCTGCCGAGCAGATCAATATCCTCGGAGATGATGGCGTGCCGATGTCATATCATGAGACATTCTGGAAATCAGAGCTTCTTGATTTTGTCTTCCTGCAGCAGGATGCCTTTGATGCCGTAGATTCAATAACTCCGCTTGAGAGACAGAAATACATGCTCAATCTCATACTTGACATATGCTCAACGCATTTTGAGTTCGAAGATTTCGAGAAATGCAGAGATTTCTTCAAGGAGATGATCAACCTGATGCGTCAGATGAATTACTCCGAATTCCAAAGTGAGGCATTCGGAGAATATAATGCAAAACTTTCAAAATTGATGGAAGAAAATGGCAAATAAGGCTTTTCAAAGAACATATACGCATATAGATGCGATAACCAAGGCTACAGTGTCCCTGAAAGTCTCCGGTGTTGCCAACGATGAACTCGCAACCGTTGGAGGGCGTCTTGCCCAGGTGGTTAAGACAAAAGGTGATGCTGTCACCCTCCAGGTGTTTGCCGGAACGGAAGGCATTGCCACTGACGCGGAGGTATCGTTTCTCGGAGCACCACCCACGCTTAAGGTCAGCGATCAGCTCTCAGGACGTTTCTTCAATGCTTACGGTCGTCCTATAGATGGCGGACCGGAAGTAGAAGGTGAGGAAAGAGAGATTGGAGGGCCGTCAGTCAATCCATATAAGAGAAGGCAGCCTTCGGAGTTGATACCTACCGGTATTGCCGGCATTGACCTCAACAATACGATCGTTTCTGGACAGAAGATCCCTTTCTTTGCAGACCCTGACCAGCCTTACAATCAGGTCATGGCAGATGTCGCCATGAGGGCGGATGTGGACAAGATCATACTTGGAGGCATGGGACTCAGCAATGACGACTATCTGTTCTTCCGCCACGCTTTCGAGTCGGCAGGAGCCTTAGACAGGATCATAAGTTTTGTCAACACCACTGAAGAGCCTCCTGTGGAGCGGCTTCTTATACCGGACATGACACTTGCAGCGGCAGAGTATTTTGCAGTTGACAAAAATCAGAAAGTCCTTGTGCTTCTTACCGATATGACCCTGTATGCGGATGCCTTGAGTATAGTGTCCAATCGTATGGATCAGATTCCTTCCAAGGACTCCATGCCGGGTTCTCTGTATTCCGACCTCGCGAAAATCTACGAGAAGGCCGTGCAACTTCCTTCAGGCGGCTCCATTACCATCATTGCAGTTACGACACTAAACGACGGTGACATCACCCACGCCATTCCGGACAATACCGGTTATATAACTGAAGGCCAGCTTTATCTGAGGGCTGATGCTGATTCTGGTAAGGTCATCATTGACCCGTTCCGTTCCCTGTCGAGGCTCAAGCAGCATGTGCAGGGCAAGAAGACAAGGGAAGACCACAGTCAGGTGATGAATGCCGGAGTAAGGCTTTATGCCGATGCCCAGAATGCCAAGACCAAACTTGAGAACGGCTTTGACCTCAGCGACTATGATCACCGTTGTCTCGCTTATGCAAAGGAATATGCGACGAGACTTCTGTCAATAGATGTTAATATTCCTATTGATGAGATGTTGGACACAGCCTGGGAACTGTTCGCCAAATATTTCTCTAAAGCTGAGACAGGTATCAAGCAGGTATTCATCGACAAATATTGGCCCTCTGGAGCAGAAGGCAAGAAGATGAGCTGATATGGCAATTAGATTCCAATATAACAAGACATCTCTCAACAATCTCGGCAAGCAGCTAAAGATGCGCCAAAAAGCTCTCCCGACTCTTCAGAACAAGGAGTCTGCCCTGCGCATGGAAGTGCGGAAGGCCAAGGAGAAGTCGGAAGCACTCTTGAGCGAGCTTGAGTCTGCCATGCGAAAGTACGACTATATGGCTCCTCTGTGGAACGAGTTTGAGAGCGGTTTGGTATCAATAACAGATGTGGATCTTGTGACCGTGAAGCTTGCAGGAGTCAAGACTCCGGAGCTGAAGGAGATCCATTATGAGATACGTCCTTTCAATGCCTTTGTCAAGCCGGCATGGTATGCTCTCGGGGTGGATATTCTCAAGACAATGACCAGGTTGGGCATTGAGTCCGAGATCTATGCCCAGAAGAGCAAGATCCTTGACTATCAGAGGAAGAAGACTACTCAGAAAGTCAATCTGTATGAGAAAGTCCAGATCCCAGGATATCAGGAAGCCATAAGGAAAATCAAGCGCTACATGGAGGATGAAGACAATCTCAGCAAAGCAGCTTCCAAGATAGTGAAGCAGCGTCATGAGGAAGAAGAGGCTGTGGGGGAGCCTGCCGTATGATCACACAGATGATGAAATACTCGTTCATTCTTCTTTCTGATGACGAGAATAGGTTCATGGACCGCATCCGTGACCTCGGAGTCGTGGATATATCTCGCTCTGCAAAGCCAGTAGATTCCTCTTCGACAGCCATTATGGACAAGACTGCGAAAGTAAGGAAGGCAGTGTCAATATTGCAACGGACTGATTTCTCCAAGGACGCTGATTCCGCTGCGATAGAGGCGAAAGCAAGCAAGAGTGCGGCTAAAGATAAGAATGCAGAGTCATTGGCAGATGAGGTGTTCTCTCTTAAGGATCGTCTTGAGCAACTTCGTTCCGAGATCACTGCAAAGAGCAAGGAGGTAGCTTTGCTCAGCCCTTGGGGCGTGTATGATAAGGCAAGGCTCGACTCCTTGGCTGGGGAGGGCGTCCATGTGCATTATTTCAGTGTCCGGAAGAAAAAATTCTCTCCCGTATGGGCTTCTCAGGTGGCACTTCAGGTAGTCAGCGATGACGGCGACATAGTACGTTTCGTGACCCTCACATATGGGGATGAGAAATGTCCCTTGCCTATCTCAGAATGCGATGCGCCGCAAAGTACTGTGACAGAAGTATCAGCATCCTTGGCAGCGCTTAAGGAAGAGGAATTGGGCTGCAAGGCAGCTCTGCTTACAATGAAGTCGGCTATCCCTGAGCTTGAGGCTGAATATGCGTCTCTGGCAGAGGCTCTTGATATGTATCTTGCCAAAGTTTCAGGGGAGAAATCTTCTGAGAATATGGTGGTCACATACGAGGGCTTTGCTCCTGTACAAGACGATGAGAGACTGTGCAAGGCTTTCGATACTATGGATGTATATTACCTGAAGTCCAAGGCTACTGATGCGGATAATCCGCCTATCAAGTTGCACAACAACCGCTTTGTCAGGATGTTCGAGGTCTTGACGGGTATGTACGGACTTCCTGCCTACAACGAATTTGACCCGACTCCGATACTCGGGCCTTTCTTCCTGCTCTTCTTTGCCATGTGTCTCGGAGATGCAGGATATGGGATGTTGCTTGTAGCGGCAGGGATACTTCTTCGTAAGAAAATGCCTTCGATGGCACCACTTGTGACCACGCTTGGCTGTGCGACTATAGTTGTCGGCTTCATTCTCGGCACGTTCTTCGGTATTAGTCTTCCGGACGCTGCCTGGATTCCTTCATGGATGAAGAAATGCATGATAACCGGTACAATCATGGGATTCAGCACGCAGATGGTGCTTGCAATTGGTATCGGAGTCTTCCATATATGTCTGGCCATGATTGTGAAAGCCCTTTGCTATACAAAACGAGGCGGTCTTCGCTCTACAGTCAGCAATTGGGCATGGATCTTCCTTATCGTAGGATGCATCTGCACAGGAGGACTTGCACTTGCAGGAGTTATAGACAACTCCATAACCAAGGTTGTGATAATTGTCATCGGAGTCTTGTCCGCTCTCGGCATCTTTGTATTCAATACACCGGGACGCAACCCTCTTATAAATATAGGGGCAGGACTTTGGGATACTTACAATATGGCAACCGGACTTATGGGTGACGTGCTCAGCTATATAAGACTCTATGCCCTTGGGCTTGCTGGAGGTATGCTCGGCATGGCTTTCAATACAATAGCCGGTCTCGTGTTTGACGGCATCCCTGTACCGGGACTCAATTGGCTGTTTTTTGTGATTGTGCTGCTAGCGGGCCATGCATTGAACATTGGGATGTCTTGTCTTGGGGCTTTCGTGCATCCTCTCCGTCTGACGTTTGTAGAGTATTTCAAGAACTCCGGATATGAAGGTACAGGCAAGAGATACAGGCCCTTGGCTAATAATATGTAGGGCAAGGCGAATTGCTTGGTGTATGGATATAACAATAAATTAACAATATTAGTATGAATGAAATTTTAGGTTATCTCGGCCTCGGCCTGATGTTCGGCCTTGCCGGAATCGGAAGTGCTATCGGAACGACGATCTCAGGCAATGCCGCTGAAGGTGCTCTGAAGAAAATGCCCGAGAAATCGGCCAACTACATGGTACTTTCGGCAATTCCCTCATCTCAGGGACTTTACGGATTTGTTGCCTTCCTTATGTGGATACTCAATGATAAGTTTACTGATATGGCGACAAACGGACCTCTTTTCTTCGGTGTCGGTGTGACTGTAGGTCTTACTTGTATGCTTTCCGGTATACGTCAGGGCCAGATATGTGCAAACGGTATCGTAGGTATCTCTCAAGGACATGACGTATTTACCAATACCATGATCTATGCAGCATTCCCTGAGCTTTATGCGATTCTTTCCCTTGTAGCCGCTATCATGGTGCTGTAACAAGAGGCTATATGTTAAGATATCTTTGGGGGACTCGGATTACGTTTCGAGCCTCCCATTTTATTTATCCTTTACCCAGTACTCTCGGGCATAAAATATGCTATAAAATTAGTTTGATGTACGGGATTTGGCTTTCGGAAATTTCAGATTCTATGAGCATCCCGATTTTACGATGACGAGACAATGGGCAAAACTATAATTTATCAGATGCTTCCGCGTCTGTGGGGTAATATGTGTGGGGATAGGAAGCGTTCCGGCACTCTTGAAGAGAACGGCAGTGGCAGATTTTCTGGGATAGATACACCGACACTGTCCTATCTCAAAGGACTTGGAGTGACCCATGTATGGTATACAGGTGTTATCCGTCATGCCACTACAGAGTCCTCTGACGGCAATAAGCCTTCTTCCTCTGACTGGGTTAAGGGCAAGGCCGGATCCCCTTATTCGATAACGGACTATTATGACGTCAATCCGTATCTTGCTGATGACCCTAATGACAGGATGGCAGAGTTCAAGGCTTTGGTCGACAGGACACACGAGGCTGGGCTCAAGGTTTTAATCGATTTTGTCCCCAACCATGTTGCGCGTGACTACAAGGCTTTCACAACTGAGCATCCCTCACCGACAGGTTGTCCAGCTCTCGGTTGCAACGATGACAATACTCTACACTGGAAAGTAGAAAATGACTTCTTCTACTATCCGGGGAAACCTCTTGTGCTTCCAGTCCGTAACCAGACATATAGAGAATTTCCGGCCATGGCTTCGGGCAATGCTTATACTCCTTCTCCCGGAATCAATGATTGGTACGATACAGTCAAGCTCAATTATTGCGATTCACGTTCCATGACTTGGGACAAGATGGCTGATATTGTGATGTTCTGGGCAGACAAGGGAGTTGACGGTTTTAGGTGCGATATGGTCGAACTTGTCCCCCCAGCTTTCTTCAGATGGTTGATCGCCAAGGTGAAGGCTGTGCATCCACAGATAGTGTTCGTGGCTGAGGTATACCAGAAAACGTTGTATTCCAAGTATATACGAGATGTAGGCTTCGATATGCTATATGATAAGTCCGGTATGTACGATGCTCTCCGAGCCATAGTTGAGAAAAATGTGGGGGATGCCAATACACCGGTAGAGGACTGGCAGTCTGCAAGACGGCTCACGTGGAACTGGCAGTCTCTCGGTGACCTTCAGCCGTATATGCTCAATTTCCTTGAAAATCATGACGAGCAGAGATTTGCCTCTGATTTCTTCGGCAGAGATGCACACAACTGCTTTGCAGCCTTGTATGCGTCCTTGTATTTCAATCGGGCCTCATTCATGCTCTATGCTGGAGAAGAGATAGGAGAGAGGGGGATGGATAGAGAAGGATTCAGCGGCATTGACGGGAGAACATCCATTTTTGACTGGTGGGCGCCTGACACTTTGTGCCGTCTTTACCGTCATATACACGGAGATCGAGAAGCCCTTACTGAAGACGAGAAGTCCCTTCTTGAGAGATTTCGGCATGCGATTTCATTCGCATCAGCTGACGATGCAATAAGCAATGGAACCATGTATGACCTGTGTTATTGCAATATGGGCTCGAAAGGTTTTGATGCGGACAGGCATTTTGCATTCTTAAGAGACCATGAAGAGGAGACGCTTCTTGTTGTATGCAACTTCTCTGAACATGAAGCAGATATGGACATAGTGATCCCTCAACATGCCTTCCAATGGATGGAGATGCCGGAGAGTACGAAACTCAACCATAGCCGACCTATCCATGTTCGTGTCGGAGCTATGGATGGGATCGTTATTAAGATATGCGGACAATAGCAGCAACCTTTTCATTCAAGATTCCTGCGACTGCTTTGCCTGAGTCCCTGTCTATATATAGGCAGAAATTGTCCGGAACTTTCCTTATGGAAGCAAAACCTTCATGTGCGACAGCTGGGAGTGAGGATATGGCTTCGAAGTCCAGACTACCGTCTCGTGTCACAGTATTGACCGTAAGGTAGCCTATGCCGAGAGAGGTTATATTCTGAAAAAAATGAGTGCCCTGGCTCGGCTCAACATTGAATCCTGGCATGGAGTATTCCACAATAGCTCTTGCCTCTGAGATATCGCTCCAGCATACGGGTATTCCGAGATTAGGATCCGATGACCCCCATCTTCCCGGTCCGATAAGAATGTATCCCTCGTCCGAGGCCTTGAAACTCTCATTGATACCTGCTATCTCTGCGGCCATCTCGACACTGCGTGAAGAATCGAAATCTTCAGGGCAGATGAAGACAATATTGCGTATCCCTTTGACAAATCCGACTCCGAGCGCCTTTGATGAATAGATAAACGGAGGCTGCTCCATTCTTGAGATGACTGATTCGATGGTAGTGTGCTCATTTTGCGCGTACATGCTTATTGGCCTTACCTGCAAGAGATTGAATGACAATTGCCCCCCACTTCCCATATCTGCTGCGAACTCAATCTCTACTTCACACTGAAGTTCATTGCGGCAGATATCCATTATCTTGACAAGCACATCTGCAAGTGGGAAGCGTCCGTATTTGAGCAGAGTGTCGAAAGTGACAATCTTCGGCCCCCAGGCAGTGACTCCTGGCACAATTCTCTCGTCAGACATATCGTAGGTAGACAATATGGCAGCAGGGTCTGGAAATTCGCTGACAAGATCTGTGATACTTTTGCGTACGAAGTTAACGCTCTCATTTCGGGAGATCTTGAATGCTCCGGGCCTGAGGTCGAGTGCAAAAAACTCTTTCTGTCCGTCTCTGAGTGCAAGTTCACTCTGAGAGAGTTGGAGTATTTTCTTGGGATATCTCGGATTGAACCTCAGGGTCTTGTCTCCTTCCACGACTCCCTTTCCGAGCCCTGCCACAATGTTGATAATCCCCTCAGAGGCTTTCTCTTTGCCGATAGGATAGAAATTGACACTTCTTGCCACTCCTGACAGCATCGGATAGAAAAAACCACTGTGCTCGCTGCCACAGATATCCTGTACTATTACAGCCATCTTTTCCTCGCTTTGCAGGTTTCCTGTTGTCTGTATATATGTGCGGCTTCCTGCATAGAATGCAGATGCATAGACACTTTTGATAGCTTTGTCAAGCATTCTGAGCATCTGATCCTTATTCTCTGTGAGAGGGATCATGTAAGTCGAATACACTCCAGCAAATGGCTGGTAGTTGCTGTCCTCAAGGAATGAACTTGACCTTATCGCAAGAGGGGAGTCCACTGTGTCGAGATAGCATCTGAGGTATGTGACAAGAGTCTCTGGAAGACGAGAAGCTACAAATTCGGACAGTATCTCATCGTCTGAGAGCTCGGAGTCGATCACGTACTGGAGTCCATTCTCAAGTATGAAACTGTCGAAGAAGTCAGTCGTGATGACGATACTTCTTGGTATTGAGATCTCGGTTTCAGAATATTTGTCCGAGAGCGAATATTTGTCTATCAGTTTGTTGAGAAATGCAAGTCCTCTTGCCTTGCCTCCCATCGACCCGTCCCCGAGACGGGCAAATGATACAGATCTCTCATAGTTGAGCGGTGAGAATTCAGCTATTATGCCTCTTCCCATGGCTTTGTGATATGCCTTTACTTCCCTGATCAGGAATTCTCTGGCCTCAGATGCCTTCTCGTGGTGCTCGGACCTGAATACATTGCCAAGTTCGAAAAGTCCACGGGCAAAGAACCATTTAGAGAACATATTGCGCGAGGTATTGCTGACCAGGATATTGTCAGGAACTTTGTTGATCACCTCTTCAAGTTCGCGAAGGTTGGCAGCCCTACCGTATTCCCGACCTCTCTTGTCCGTGAATACGAAATCTCCGAACCCGAATTCCTCCTTGAGGTAGTCCGAGAGTTGCAGGAATAGAGTACGGGAAAATTTCTTCAGAAATCCTACATTGAGGCTTCCGGCTGTCTCTACAAGGCCAGACTGTGCAGACTGAAGCAGTATAGGCATGCGAGGGTCATCCTCGCGGATAAGTTTCACAAGGTTGATACCGGCGTCAAGCCTCTCAAGCTTGGGAGAATCTCCGCGGTGTACTACCATTCCGATGTCGGATATAATTCCGAGGAAATGCCCCCTGTATCTCTCGTATGTCTTCACGGCATCATCGTAGCAGGTTGCAAGCAGGATCTTAGGTCTGGAACGCTTGAGGTTTTTCTGCTGGTCCTCGTTGAGCGTCTCCTTGAGGAACTCATTGCTCTGAGTTAGCACGAGCTTGTATAGCTCAGGGAGATATGTCGAGTAGTACCTTATGGAATCTTCGGCAAGGAGGATTGCCTGTACTCCGATGTCGAGAATATCGTTTTCTGCATTCTGCTTGTCTTCAAAGAGTTTGATGATTGCAAGGATCAGGTCTGCATTGCCGTGCCAGCTGAACACGAAATCTACTGCTGAATCTGGTCTTGAGGTGATCTTCTTGCGTATCTGCTTAGAATAGTGCATCAGAAGGACGAATGGCATCATCTTGCCTTCGCGTTTAAGGTCAGCGGCAAGAGGGAAAATATCGCTATCGACTTCATTGTACATGCAGATGATCATGTCTATATCCGGCTCCTGAGCAAGAGTCTTCCTTGCTGCAGAGGCCGATTCTGCCCATACGAAAGTAGGCGGGTCAGACATGTTGAGTCCTATGTATTCCTTGTGGACCTGAGACTCTATCTGCCCGTCCTCCTCCATTATGAAAGCGTCATAGTTGCTGCAGATCATCAAGATTCGCCTGATCCTGAAATGCAACAATGAGCTGTACCTTATCTTGCCTCTACGGCCTGTTGCATACGCCTGCGAGGGTAACCCCTGTGATGCCATTATTGCTGCCGTTGTTCGGTGCTTACTATATTTACCTCTATTCCAAGCTCTTGAAGATTCTCTAGATACATCTGCGGTATCTTGTCGTCAGTTATTATGCGGTCAATCTCCTTTGTATCGCAGATCTTGCTGAAACCTTTCTTTCCGAATTTGCTGCTGTCGGCCACAAGTATGGTCTGCTGGGCACTCTTCATCATCATTCGGTTGAGATTGGCTTCCATCATGTTGGTAGTTGTAACCCCAAAATCCAGATCTACCCCGTCAGCACCCATGAAGAGAATGTTGCAGTTGAAGTATTTCAGCATATCTTCGGCAAAGGGTCCGACAACAGACACTGAACTTTCCCGGACAATTCCACCGAGTTGTACTACGTCTGTACCCTTGTTTTGAGACAAAATGGATGATGCGGGAACGGATGCAGTGATGGCCGTAAAATCATTCTTGTAGCATAGCTCTTTTGCAACAAAGAGGATAGTCGTTCCCGATGCCAGCAGTACAGTGTCATGTGGGTTGACAAGTCCGGCAGCAAACTTGCCTATGGCACTTTTCTCGGTTACGGCCTGTTTCTCTTTCTCAAGGACATGCCTGTCACCGATATACGGGCTGAGCGGAATTGCCTTGCCGTGTGTGCGGTAAAGCTTGTTTTGCTTCTCAAGTGCCGAGAGATCCTTACGAATGGTAACTTCCGAGACGTCAAGTCTTTCAGCAAGGTCTGCAACGGATACGCTGCCCTGTACTTGCAATATGTTCAGAATTGTCTTGTGCCGCATGTCCATCGATTTCAATGACTCATGCTCCTGAGGAGTGTATATCATCGTGTCAGTCCTTATAAACGTCAATTTTTCCGAAATAAAGCCCCCAGCACCCGTCTTGAACTATAGGAACTTCCTTGCCGTCAGGGTCTTTGAAATATTCCGCTTCTTTAAGGAAAGTGTGAGAGTGACCGCCCACAACAAGATCAAGGCCGCTCACTTTGCGTACCAGATCAGGATCGGTGAATCCTGTCCCGTCGAATCCTATGTGAGTCAGGGCAATGACCATGTCGCAGCCTTTCTCTTCACGAAGATACCGAGTCCATTTGCGTGCCGTCTCCACATCGTCGAACTTGGGCAGCTTGCTGGCAGTCTCTCCAGCAACCACGGAACTGATATCGGTAAGCAGTCCAAATATGCCTATCTTGAGTCCTCCGCGGTGCACTATTGTATATGGGCGTATGATATGGCCAAGTTCAAAGGCCGAGAAGTCATAGTTGGCGCATACGACAGGACATTTGAGGTTGGAGAGTCTTCTCGTCAATTCGTCGATTCCGTTGTCGAACTCATGGTTGCCTATTGTGACAGCGTCATAGCCCATTGCATTCAGCATCTCAATCTCAAGGTCGCCGTTAAATACCGTGAAATATGACGTTCCCTGACTGAAATCACCGGCGTGGAGAAGAAGCACCTTTCTCCGTCCTTCAGCACAACGTACACTGTCGATGTATGCAGCCCTCTCGATGACTCCGCCATGTCCTTTGTCTTGTCCCGATCTTATAGGTTCGAAATGACTGTGGGTATCGTTGACATGCAGTATGACAAGATCCTGCCCAGCAAGTCCGGCAGACAGGCACAGGAAGGTAAGGGTCACGGCTATTGTAAATATTCCTCTGCTCATTGATTTCTAATCTTTTATGATTATTCGTCCGTCCGTCTTGTATTCTATGGGCTTCCCTTCTTCTGTAAGTTTCCTTACATAAGGCAGCACTACATCGTAAATATACGGGTCAAGTATGCGGAGGTCTTCGGCGTTGCGGCCTATATGGTATCCGTCACCACCGTCAAGCAGGAAGTCGATTGTCGCTACTCCATACATCTTGTTGTCATAGATGGGATTTCCACCGATCTCGGCGGAAAGAAGGTTACCCTCGCTGTCGCTTATGCATCTCACTCCTCCGACTACTTGCCAGCCAAGAGATGCCATCTGCTCCAGTATAGCCCTGATATCTTTTCCGCTAAGTCTGAGATAGCAGAGCTTGTTGTGGAAAGGGAACATCGACATTATGTCATCGAGCAGGACTTCACCTTTCGGCATATCAGTCCTAATACCGCCGAAATTGGCAAAGCCTACGTCAACCTTGCAGCCTGTCATCTGGGAACATTCTTCCATGAGAAGGTCAATGAACCAGTCTGAAAGGGCGCATTCAGGCGGTGTTACATTCATCTGTGCCGATGATTCGGCTACTACCTGCTTGACGCTCGACATGTCTTTCTGCGCATCAATCATAAGGGTTGCAGCCTTGTATGTTGCTGTCCGCTTTCGGAAAGACCTGCCTGAAGGTGAGATGTAATTTCTTCCTTCAATCCGGCCTATCGCCTGAGTAACGCTGTCTGACTTGGCGAACCTGACACCTGTCCTGCTGCCGTCCATCGCTGTCCTGCTCCATTCAAAGTCATATTCCTGTAGCCGGGTCTGGGCCGATAGCATGGATGTGCAGGCGAGGAGCGCAAGAGCAGCAGTTATTTTAATTTGATCCATTTCCACAGATCCTTGAATGTCCCCTTAGTGCCGTATCTGAGGATACCTACTCTGTAGAGTTTGGCAGATATCAATGCACCGAATATAAATGTTGCTATCAATAAGCATAGAGACAGCACCAGCTCCCATGTGGGCACACCGAATATAACTCTTGCCATCATTACTATAGGAGAGGTAAAAGGTATCATCGAACCCCAGAAAACAATACCGCTGTCAGGTGACTTGCTGGCCATCATTGATATCAAGAATCCAATCAAGAGAGGGATTGTAAGCGGCAGTACAAGCTGCTGGCTGTCCGCCTCGTTCTCCACTGCGGAGCCGATTGCGGCAAACAGTGACGCATATAGCAGGTATCCGAATATGAAGAACAGGACAAATACGACAAGAACCTTGGCGAAGTTGATGTTGGAAAGTGTCGCTATAAGGGTGACGATATCCTCAGGGAGTGCCTCAGTCTGTGAGGCTACAGCAGAAGAGTCTGACGGTGCCGTCAAGGATACGGATGGCATTGAGAGCCCACTTGCCTGAATCTGTTCTTCAGATAGGCCAATGCTTGACGCTACTTGGGACATTTGAGCCGAGTCAGTAGCGCTCTTGCTGATCTCACTGATGCTTAATCCAGTTATAGCACCGATCCCAGTTACAAGTACGACTGTCAGAGCTATCCACATGAAGAATTGGGTCATGGCAACAAGTGATACGCCTATAATCTTGCCGAACAGCAGCTCTGTAGCCTTCACTGAGGATACAAGTACCTCCACGATACGGCTTGACTTCTCTTCGATTACGCTTGACATCACGACTCCGGAGAACATAGAGATGAAAGCGTAGATTATCATGCCGAGAATGATGGAAAGTAACATGTATATCCCAGATTCATTCAGACGGTCATTGCCGCTCTCGTCCACAAGATATGATACGACCTTGACATTAGGCCTTACATCTTTGATTATCTTGTCTAGCCCGTCTATATGGTATGCCGAGATCCTGTATTCTTCAAGTGCATCATCTATCTTCTCCTTAATGTAGTCCGAAACTTCGACTCCTGCCGGCTTTACGGAATAGAGACTTGCTGACAGATTCTTTGTTACAGTATCAATAGGAGAAATGCACAGCAGTAAGTCCATGTTGAGACTGTCGAGATTTTTCTTAATAATCTCCGGGTTCTGTCCTGCAAAGGACTCGAACGAGGCTGTCTCGCTGCCCTTCAGATAGGGGAGGACTATGCCAGATTCGTCCACGACTGCAACCTTGCTTGTCTTTTCCTTGCTCATTATCATGATGAAGGTCGGCAAGGTCGAAAGCAGTGCGAATAGTATCGGGACAAGAAATGTAGTGATCAAGAATGATTTCTTGCGGACACGTGTTGAATATTCGCGTCCTATGATGATTTTGAGTGTTCTAAAGTTCATAGCTGTCTTTTCCTGTTACGAGTTTGATGAAAATATCGTTCATGCGAGGAAGAAGTTCCTTGTACGAATTGACTGTGACTTCTTGCCCGAGGACTGCTTCCAATACTTTGTTGCCCTTTGCCTCTCCGCAGCCTGAGAGCACGGCTGTATGGCGTCCGGCATCATTGTGGTCGGAGATGACGGAAAATACTCCCTCGACTGGAGTTACCTCCTTGTCTGCAGTATATACGAGTTCCGTATTGTTGTTGCCGTATTTGCGCCTTATCTCTTCTACGCCTCCTGTGATCACAAGATGAGACTTGTTTATAAGTGCAATCTCGTCGCAGAGCTCCTCCACGGATTCCATATTGTGAGTGGACAGGATTATCGTCGCTCCCTCTTCCTTGAATCTGAGCACTTCCTTGCGTATGAGCTCGGTGTTTACTGGGTCGAATCCGGAGAACGGTTCATCAAGTATCATAAGAGAAGGCTTGTGTACAACGGTGATTATGAATTGCACCTTTTGAGCCATTCCTTTGGAAAGCTCTTCGACTTTTTTCTTCCACCAATCTTGAATTCCGAACTTTATGAACCATTTCTGGAGCTCTGCCTTGGCGTCTGATTCACTCATACCCTTGAGTTTTGCAAGATACATAGCCTGCTCTCCGACTTCCATCTTGCGGTAGAGTCCTCTTTCTTCTGGAAGGTATCCGATCTTCTCGACATCTGACTGGGTTATCGGACGTCCGTCAAACAGAACCTGCCCCGATGTAGGCATGAGGATTCTGTTGATGATACGTATCATTGTGGTCTTTCCGGCTCCGTTTGGCCCGAGAAGACCGAAGATTTTTCCTTTAGGGATATCGAGGCTGACATTGTCCAAGGCTATCTTATCCCCGAAATTCTTGCAGATATTCCTGCATTCGATAAGATGATTCATATAAGAAAATATCTATAATAGTATCTTTGCAATAAGTTCTGTTAGCAGCTCTACGGCTTCTGCCTCGCCTCCTCCGCCTCCTTTGCTTTTGAAGTCATATTCCTCAAGAAGGGAAATGACGTATCTGCACTTGTCAGGGGGGTAGTTCCTTGCTGCCACGTCAAATTCTTCCACGAAATAAGGGTTGATCCCAAGGATTCCCGCCTTCTCCTGTCGGCTCATTGGTGGTTTTGCTCGTTGGGCAAGAGAGTATCGGAAAATCTTGTAGAAATGCTGATAGATCGCTGCTATGGCCATAGGCATGGCGAATTTTGGGGCTGAACCGACGTAAGCTGCGATCTTGAAAGCCTCCGGAGTATGCTTGTAGGAGAGTTCCTTGTTCAGTTCGAAGATGCTGAACTGCCTGCTTACACCGACATTTTTCTCGATGTCAGTAACTGATACTTTTGTTGTTCCTTCAGGAAGACTTTTGCGGAGTTTCCCAGTCTCAAGAGCTATGGTATCAAGGCTTGTCCCAACGGATTCGGCAAGCAGAACGGCAGCATCAGGAGCGATATCGAGTCCGAGAGACTTATAGTAGGAGGTGATCCATCCTTGAATCTCGTAGTCACGAAGTGCTGGGGAGTCCATAACTACTCCTGTCTTGGACACGGTCTTGTAGAGGGCTTTCCTCTTGTCTGCAGTAGCTCCTCTCATTAGTATCACGAGTACAGTAGTTTCTGTCGGCTCTGCGGCATAAGTTCCGAGCTGCTCGAGCGTTTTCATGCCTTGTGCCTCTTTCAGCACTACAAGCCTTCTTTCCGACATCATCGGATAACTTCTTGCGTAAGAGGCTACTTCAGCTGCATCTGTATCAGGGCCGAAAAGCACTGTCTGGTTGAAATCCCTCTCATTGTCACTTAGTGCATACTTAATTATCTGCTCGCAGGCCTTGTCTGGATAGTAAGGCTCGGCACCCATTAGAAGATAAACCTGAGAGAAGAGGCCTTTGCGGGCATCTTCTACTATCTTCCTATATCTATCCTCTGTCTCAGTATATTTAGGCATACACGGCGTGTGGCAAGAACGTTGTCACTCAATGCAAACTTACGAAAATTCTGATGAATTATTTTGCCATTATATTAAGATATTGTTTCGTTTTTTTGAAATGATCTTGAAGAAAACCTCCTTTCCGTCCATTTTCATATTTGTCATCAGCCCGGTACCTCCAGTACCCTCCTTCTTCCAAAATTTAGGCTGCCTCAAAAAAATCCTCATAATAAAATTCGGGAGCCATTTCAAAAACAGCTTCTAAAGTCAGTATATGGGTGGGGGCTATCTGCTTTGGCTGAGGGTAATCGGTGATGCAGAAGCGCCTGTGTATGTACTTTCCCGGTATGTGCTTTCGCGGTTTTGGGTAATTGGACCAATACGTCTAAAGTCGTCTGAAAACTTTCAATAGAACTGGTGAAAGCAAGGTGGTCACCAAAACAAGCGTCCACAGATTGCCCGTCAATGGATTGTATGCGGCAAGAATTTCCGTGACGGTACTACCGCCAGCAATGCCGCCGACAGACTCGAAAGCTACGGTCAATAGTGCCCAGCAAAGACCTATTGCCAGACACTCTTTCATGCTGCTGCCTTTGGCTAGGCGGGGAAGCATCAGCCATGTCAATAGAAAGATAAATATGCTCAGCAATATCCCGCTTACGGGCAAAGCCGTCTTTTCTCCGACAAGCCTGACCAGTACATATTCACGCAATCCACCGTTGAGTATTGCCACGGGGATGAAGCATATCCATACGATAAATGATTTCAATAGTCGCATGATTTCCAGTATGAAAATGAATGATACAAAATTAGCATTAATTAGGTTGAATCTGTGGTTTCGTGCTTGTTTTTTATTGACAAAAGTTTAGCGGACAGTAATATATTATTTTCCATTTTTCATCGACATCGCAGCCGATAAATTCTTTCCCTGTCTTAGTGATCGTTTTTCTGAATGAGATTTTCAGTTCTTTCATCCTGTTGAAAAGACTGTCAGCCAATTCTCGCTCTTCGACTTGTTCGGGCAATCGGCCTTCCGTTTTCTGCGGCGATGTTGGAGGCCGGGGCGAATGTCCAGGCTGAACCTTGCGGCACACCGAGTGTGGTCTTGCCTTATCGCCCCTTGCTGCCTACCCTGAATTGCCTGAAAATCGGAAAGACCGACTTCCCGATGAATCGAAAGATTCAATAAATGTAGGGAGAAAACATCAAACAAACTAAAACTCACTACAATGTCAATTTATTGTGATAGCACTTACCGCATCGCTGGAGAAGCCTCAGAACTCGACGCTCTCTATGCCTTGATGCTCAAAATTGAAAAGGAGAAATATTACTGTCCGCTAAATCATTTCAAAACAGATTCTAAGACAAATAATAAGGGATTCACTTCAATGAGCAAATCCCTTTATCTGATTGTCCCTTAAAGAATTATTCTATCTTCAGGTTTTATGTGCTACACAAGGTTATTTCCCTGCCTCGGCTTTGATCGCAGCCTGCGCCGCAGCAAGTCGTGCGATTGGCACACGGAAAGGCGAGCAGGAGACATAATCGATGCCGATCTTGTTGAAGAAATTGATGGAGTCAGGGTCACCACCGTGCTCTCCACAGACACCGCACTTGAGGTCAGGCCTCTTGGAACGTCCGGCCTGGATACCATACTCTACAAGCTTGCCGACACCCTTTGTATCGATAGTCTTGAATGGATCAGCGTCAAGAATCTTGTTGCCAAGATAGTCGCCCATGAAAGTCCCGACATCATCACGGGAGAATCCGAACGTCATCTGTGTAAGGTCATTTGTTCCGAATGAGAAGAACTCTGCTGTCCTTGCCATCCTGTCTCCGGTCAGAGCGGCACGAGGAATCTCGATCATTGTACCGAACTGGTAGTGGATTGTGATGCCGAACTTGCCTTCAACCTCGGCTTTGACTCTCTCGCAGATAGCCTTCTGGAAGCTGAGCTCCCTTGCGGATACGGTTACAGGGATCATTATCTCAGCCTGAGGATTGAGACCGGCCTCCATGAGCTCGGCCATCGCAGTGAATATAGCCCTGTATTCAACCTCGGCAATGAGAGGGTAGGATACATGCAATCGTACACCTCTGTGTCCCATCATCGGGTTGACCTCGTGCAGAGCCTCGCCTCTCTTCTCAATCTCGGCCACAGACACCCCGAGCTCCTTTGCAAGCTCTTCTTTCTTCTCCTCTGTCTTGGGCACAAATTCGTGCAGAGGCGGATCGAGAAGCCTGAATACAACGGGCTTGCCATCCATTATCTTCATCGTGCTCTTGACAGAAGCCTTGATGAAAGGCTCAAGTTCCTGAAGAGCCTCTTTCCTCTCCTCGTCAGTGTCGCAGAGGATCATCTTGCGGAGTTTTGCAAGGGGAGTCTCGGAATTCTTGCCATAGAACATGTGTTCGAGACGGAACAGTCCGATGCCTTCTGCCCCAAACGAAAGGGCTTTGGAAGCGTCTTCAGGAGTGTCGGCATTGGTACGGATACCAAGTTTGCGGAACTTGTCGGCAATTGTCATGAACTGCACGAAGAGAGGGTTTTCCGAAGCATCCATCGTGTCGATCTTGGCATCATAGACAAGACCCTTTGTTCCGTTGAGACTCAACCAGTCACCCTCCTTGAACACTTTGTCGTGCCCCTCAAATGTCACAGTCTTGTGCTCCAGATCAATCTTCATCGCGTCGCAGCCCACAATACAGCATTTGCCCCAACCTCTTGCAACAAGGGCCGCATGTGATGTCATTCCACCTCTAGTAGTGAGGATACCTGCTGATGCACGCATACCTTCGATATCTTCCGGAGATGTCTCTTCCCTTAGAAGGATAGTTTTCTTGCCCTCGGCCGCAGCCTTCACAGCGTCATCTGGGGTAAATACGATCGTTCCTACAGCTCCGCCAGGTGAAGCCGGAAGACCCTTTGCTATAAGTTGTGCTTTCTTCTCTGATTCTGGATCAAGAATCGGGTGCAGAATCTCGTCAAGTTGGGTGGGGGATACTCTCATTACAGCCGTCTGCTCGTCGATCATTCCTTCCTTGAGCATGTCAGTGGCCATCTGCAGGGCTGCCAGGCCGGTACGTTTGCCGATACGGCACTGAAGCATCCACAGATGTCCTTCCTGAATAGTGAACTCTATGTCCTGCATGTCATGGAAATGTTCCTCGAGCTTGGTCCTTATATCGTCGAGTTCCTTGTAGACTTCAGGCATGGCAGTCTCAAGCGACTGCAGATCCTTGTTCTTTTCAGTCTTGGTTGCCTCGTTAAGAGGGTTCGGAGTGCGGATTCCAGCTACAACATCCTCGCCCTGAGCATTGATAAGCCATTCTCCATAGAACTTGTTGTCACCGTTGGCAGGGTTGCGGGAGAATGCTACTCCAGTAGCGGAAGTGTTGCCCATGTTGCCAAATACCATGGACTGTACATTGACAGCTGTACCCCAGTCATCAGGAATCCTCTCGATCTTCCTGTAAGCTATGGCCCTCTTCCCGTTCCAAGACTTGAATACGCCTCCTATAGAACCCCATAGCTGTGCCTCGGCTGTATCAGGAAACTCAACTCCGAGAACTTCGTGTACTTTTGCCTTGAACTTGTCGCACAGGTCCTTGAGCTCTTCAGCAGTAATGTCAGTGTCGGACTTGTAGCCCTTGGACTCCTTGAGATCGTGCATCATCCTGTCAAGCTGCTGGCGTATGCCTTGGCCGTCTTCAGGCTCGATACCCTCGGCCTTCTCCATCACAACATCCGAATACATCATGATAAGGCGGCGGTAAGCGTCATACACGAAGCGTGGGTTACCTGTCTTCTTGATCATGCCGGGGATAGTGGCAGAACAGAGACCGATATTTAGGATTGTGTCCATCATGCCAGGCATAGAACTGCGCGCACCTGAGCGGCAACTTACAAGAAGAGGATCAGATTCGTCACCGAATTTCTTGCCCATTATCTTCTCGGTAGCAGCCATAGCCTCGGCAACTTCTTTCTGCAGATCCTTGGAATAACCTCCACCCAAAGCGTAGTATTCTGCACAGCACTCTGTCGTAATTGTAAATCCTGCTGGTACAGGCATTCCAAGGAGGCTCATCTCAGCAAGGTTGGCGCCCTTGCCTCCGAGCAGCTCCCTCATGCTTCCGTTGCCTTCGGCATGTTTCCCGCCGAAGCGGTAGACCCTTTTCTTTGTTTCTGTCATATTATGAAATATTAAATTTGTCAGTGTATAGGTTGGAAATGTTAATGACTTTAGAGGCTGCTTGAAAATTATTCAAAAATACATTTATGGCCTTTCTGTCTGCCTCGTCAGGCTTTTGCTCAGTCGGATAGCTCATCCATCCTTTTCAAAAAGTCATAGAGACATAATAGAAAATCCGTCATAAAATTTATAATGTAAATATTTAGGCAGCTTCTTAGTGGCAAAATGCGAATTTAATCATTTTTGCATCATATTCCTATAAAAGCTTGGCAGCAATTTCCGACAGCTCGCTCCTTTCTCCTTTCTTCAGGCAAACATGCTCGAATACTCGCTGCCCGTACATCTTCTCCCCGAGATGCGTAAGCCCGTTGGACCACTGGTCGAGATATGGCTGGTCTATCTGGAAGATATCACCGGTAAATACCATCTTGGTCCCCTCGCCGGCACGAGTCACGATAGTCTTTACCTCATGCGGAGTAAGGTTCTGAGCTTCGTCAATTATGAAAAATGCCTTTCCGAGACTCCTTCCTCTTATATATGCAAGAGGCGTAATCAGCAGTTTCTCATCACTCATAAGTTTCTCGATGCGCTGGTATTCCTTGCTGGTTGGGCGGAACTGGGACTTGATCACATTGAGATTGTCCATCAGAGGCATAAGGAACGGACTCATCTTGCTTTTCTGGTCACCAGGTAGATATCCTATGTCTTGATTGCCAAGTATTACGGTAGGCCTTGACAGGATTATCTGGTCGAATTCCCTCTCCTGATCGAGAGCAGCTGCAAGAGCGATGAGAGTCTTTCCCGTGCCTGCACCTCCGGTAAGTGATACAAGCTCAATACTTTTGTCCAGGCAGGCATCTAGGGCAAATCTCTGTTCGTCATTGCGCGGACGTATGCCGCAGGCTATATTTACTGGTACAAACCTTATTAGGTCTTTGTCCGCATCATATTTGGCACAGATGCTTTCACCAGTATTGCTTTCCCACCTGAACTTGAAAAGTTGGTTGGGCAGAGGAGCGGTGTCAAGAATACGCTTCCTTTCGATGAAATGTCCCCCTGAGTAGGCAAGCTGCTGAAGGACAGTGCTGTCTATTCCTTCTATGATTCTTACTTCTTTCTTTGTCACCTCGACTCTCTCGTCCTCGATACGGTCAGTAAGATAGTCCTGAGCCTCCATGCCGGCAGCCTTGGATTTCATCCTAAGGTTGATGTCCTTGGTCACGAGAGCCACAAACCTTCCGGGGTTGTTGTCCCTGACCCAGATAGCTGTGGAGAGAATCCTGTGATCTGGAATGTCGTCGTGGAAAAGGTCCTCCATCCCTTTAGGGAACGGGTGATTCGGCTCTATCTTGATATTCCCGAAACCCTTGCCTATAGGCACACCGTTTGCCCCGAACATCCGCCCTTGAGTGAGCTTGTCGATCTCTCTCATAAAGCCTCGGGCATTGTAGCTCAAGGCGTCGTTGCCTTTCTTGAAATTGTCAAGTTCTTCCAGTACGGCTATCGGTATGACGATGTCATTTTCCTGGAATTTCCTAATTGACTTGAAGTCGTGCAGGATAATGTTGGTGTCGAGGACAAAGATCTTCGGACGTTTGTCCCCTTTGGTAGGAGTGTTGGCGTATCTGCTTGACATAGTGTTGATTGTTAGTCTTCTCCTTCAGGAGCACGGTTATCCATAAGTGATATAAGTATGCCGGCTATGCCGGGATTGTCCTTGCTTGAGATTCGGAGTCCTGCCTTTCCCGGATGTCCTATAGGATAATAGGCCACATCTTGAAGAAGCATCTCGGCGTCAAGATAGTCGAAGTCGCTGTCACGTATCTCGACAAGAACACCGGGAATTTCGGAGAAAAGTATCTTTAAAATGTCTCCGCTTTTGTCAAGGCTTAGTACAGATCCCAAGTCAATGTCCATTCCTCTGTCTGGTCCGCAGAGGCGTGCAAGTGCAGCCCCGAGACCACCTCTCCCGATGTCAATACCAGAGACAAAAATCCCGTCTTCCGAAAATTCCCGTACTACTTCGTAGCAATCTATGAAATAGTCTGGGTCGGAAAGATCCGGTGCTATGCCGCAGGGGATTCCTGTCGCCTCGGAAAGAGCAGATCCTCCAAGATTGCAGGCACATGTATCGAACGGAATGTAGATTATCCAGTTGTTCTTGTCTTCCGATACTTGCTCCAGGCAGGTCCTACCCTCGCTAAGATACGGTGACTTTACTTCAGATACGCTGAATTCGTCTTCGGCTTTGAGATGTGGCAGATTACAGCAGTCTGTATCGAGAGTTGCATCGGCCTCAATGCTACAACTGTTGCTATGCGTGAGGCTGTATCGGCTGATTCTTACATCAATGCTGTCTGTAAATCCGCAGACTGCTTCCACAGAGCGGTAAAATGCGGCTGCATTGCCGGTCTGGCTGAAATCCCACTCCCAATCGAGTCCAAGACAGAGGTCTTCAAGTCTGAAATGTCCTTTCCTCCAGATAAGAGCTGATAGGCAAGTGCAAATCTTAGTCAGCGTGGCTGATTCAGGACAGAATGCCGGAATCTCTCCTTTGTCCTTGCATAAAGGCAATACTTTATAAATATATTCGAACAAATGTTCCCTGCTTAGGCCGCTTCCTTGTGGGGCTGGGTCAACACTCTCGTCCACAATGATCTCTCCGCTGCCTCCGCTGCTCTCCTGCCCGGATAGCATCTGCCTGGGAGTTAGCTTGCACGATATCCCGTCTATGACATAGCGGGAGTCCAACATATCGTTGCCCTGTTCTTTCATCTCTGCAGTCGGTTTCATATATTTTGCCAATTTACTAAAAAAATCGCAACCTACAGATATTCTTCAGTATTGACTCAGTATGCCTTGGTAGTTAATGTAGGGACGCCAGAAGCCGGTTAGTATTTTTAAGTAAAGATCAAGCTCATTAGAACATGAAAAAGTCAGATGACAAGAGAAAACTATAACTTAGATTTTTAGATAACCACCTTGAGTCTTGAATATAATATGCTTCTACACAAAAAAGTGGCTCAAAAAGGAGAAAATACCCTTTAGAGCCACATTATATAGATAAGTCTTGGATTAATTGAAATTCAATCGTTTATTAGGAGACTGAATTTGCAATCCAGCTAGAAATAATATCTTACACCGACTGTAGGATGGATATTGAAGTCGATGCCGGTAGCAGATATCCTGGCATTCACGTCATCCGAGATATTGGTGGTAGTATATGAGTATGAGATGCTGAAAATACTTGTAGTGAAAGCTATGCGATCAAGCGGCCTAAACTCAAATGCGGCTAGCTTAAAATCAAGTGATAGCCCTGACACTGAATACTTGCTATAAGAGTCATCGTCTAGGTCAGTCTTGTAATTGCCGAAAGTACCGTATAATCCAAATTCCGGAGTGTAGTGAAATCCGTCGGCAATGCGGAGAAAGTAGGAAATGGAAGGTCCGATATTTACAAGATTTGTTTTGTCCTTGAGCCATTTGCCGTCATCATTGGCTGTTGGCTGTGAGGTAAGTCCGTAAGTGATGGAAGCGCCGATACGCCAGTTGTCTGCGAAGAACCATCCAAACTCTCCACTGAGGCCGAACTGTAGCAGTGACGGGGTTTTGTCCCCATTGGTGATTGTAGACTCGGCTTTAACTTTGGTTTTTGAACTTCCACCACTGAAGCCAATTGTACCGCCTACTGTCATCTCACCTTTTTCCTGGGCTCCAAGCATTGTGCAACCAAACAAGGCTGCAGCAATGATAATAATTGTTTTCTTCATATAAAAAGTTGGTTTGAAATGATTCGTCTTTTCTCTTATGGTTCTTTCCGGCCATTTCATCTTTGTCATCGGTCCGATACCTCCAGTACACTCCTTCTTCCAAAGTCGAGGCTGTCTCGAAAAATCCTCATAATAAAATTCGGAAACCATTTCAAAACAACTTCTAATTAGGATTATAAGATTCTATATTCAGAATAAAATCGTTTAACAAATATAACGAAAATCAAAATTCAATTACAAAAAAAATTTCATTTCCTTGTGCGTATCTTGAAGAACATTGCATAGAGCACTGGTACAAAGAATAACGTGGCAATGGTACTGAACAGCAGTCCGCCCATGATTGTCACGGCCATCGATCCAAACATAGCATCGCCCACAAGCGGTAGCATACCGAGAATTGTAGTCATGGAAGCCATCATCACTGCTCTCAATCTACTCTCAGAACTTGAGATAAGTGCTTCTGCTGGGTCTTTGCCCGCAGCTATCTGATCCGTGATCTCATCCATCAGTACAATGCAGTTCTTCATCATCATGCCTATCAGTCCAAGTGCACCGACAATAGCGCAGAAAGTGAAAGACTTTCCGGTCAGTAGCATGGCTCCGACAACACCTACCGCCAGAAGCGGGATGCAGCATAGTATGACAGCCGGCTTGCGATAGTCACCGAACAGCAGTATCAGAATGGCGATTATAAGTACAATTGCCATCGGTATATTGCCAAACAGGTAGCGCATAGTCTCATCACTTGCCCCCTTCTCTCCTTGCCATACGTAAGAATACCCAGCAGGCAGGTCAAGCGCCTCTATCTTGTCTTCTATTAGTTGTCTGGCTTTCTCGGTCTCAACTCCGCTCACAGGAGAGCACATTACTTTCTGTGCTCTTTGTCCGTTGAGTCTCGGCACTACAGGGTCTTCCCATTTGATCTGCACTCCACCGCTTACCTGCTTAAGCGGAATAGTCTGCAATACAGACTCTACAAGGTCATCCTTGTCGAGAGTCCCGGCCTGAAGTTTCAGCAGATTCTCTTCAGTGAGGATATTGCTTATATTCGGAAGAATAGTGAAAATCGGCACATTGTCCAGATTCTCGATCTGACTTCCTTCCTCTCCGGTGCACTTTACATATATTGTGTTCTTGTGCGTCCCTTCGTAGAACTCACCGACAGGCAGTCCGCCTGCAGCAGAAAGAAGCGACAATGATACGTCCTGACGTGACAATCCCGCACTACGTGCGGCAGATTGGTCGAGGTCAACATTGATAAGAGGTGCTTTCGGCTCCCAGTCAGTTGTGATAGCGAATATCTCCGGGGTTGCATTCATTATCGTTATTGCAGAATCTGCAAGGCTATGCAGGACGGCAGGATCGGGCCCTGTGAATACAAGCTCAATCGGGTATTTCTTGTACATTATATTGTACCTTTTGAGCTTAAGGTATGCATCAGGATACATTGAGGAGAGGGAGTCCTGTATCTCTACAAGATTTTTTTCAAGAGTCTCCGGACTTGTAAAATTGATGATAAGCTCTCCGTATGAAAGTGAGGGAGTGGCTATGCTACGCACTAAGTTGTAACGGGCAGGCGTGCCTCCCAATGAGGTGGTGATATCTCCGATCTCCGGACGCTTCTGAAGCCATTGCCGTATCTCCTCAAGATCAGACTTAACCTTGTCCGGACCAGTACCCTCGGGAAGCTTGTATTCCATATAGAGTTGGCTATATGTCATGTCGGGGAAGAAGCCCTGCTTCATGAATCTGTATCCCCATATAGCAAGTCCTATGAGGACAACAGCCACGCCTATGGTAGTGACCCTGTGTCGGAGCGCGAATCCAAGTGACTTACGGAGCACCTTGTACAGCCATCCGTTGTAGAGAACCTGATCTTCACTTCCCTTTGCTGTTGAAGCCTCGTATTTCGGCCCAGTAAGCATCCTGTTGGCCATAAGCGGGACATGCAGAAGCGCAAGAACCCAACTAAGGAGTAGTGATACCGCAAGCACTATGAATAGATCCCTCACATACACTCCCGCAGTGTCAGGCGAGAGGAATATCGGCAGGAATGACAAAATGGCTATCATTGTGGCTCCTAAGAGAGGCATGGCTGTCTTCTTGCCGATCTCAGTCATTGCTTCTCGTCTTGGCTTGCCGGTCTTAAGGGCTACAAGGATACCGTCAACTATGACGATGGCATTGTCCACAAGCATTCCCATCGCGAAAATAAAGGCGGCCAGCGATACCCTCTGCATAGTACCGTCCATTGACCAAAGGAATAGGAACGAGCCGATTACTATTATTATCAAGCTAATACCTATGATAAGCCCGCTTCTGAAGCCCATTGTCAGCATCAGTATGGCTATGACTATGAGTACGGACTCTATAAGATTGACAACAAATGTCGTCAGAGAGTTTGTCACCTGTTCCGGTTGGAAGAAAACCTTGTGGTATTCGACGCCGGCAGGAAGCCTTTCCTCTTGAAGCTCCTGAAGCCTTTTTTCGACTGCAGCACCCACCTTTACTATGTCAGTGCCAGATTCCGCAGCTATGGCAAGTCCGATTGCCCTCTGACCGTTGAATTCCAGACTATTGCGTGCTGGAGTCTCATATCCGTGCTCGACAACGGCTATGTCGCTTAGTCTTAGCTGGTCGTCCTCGTGCCCTTGAATGAACATGCTCCCTATCTGCTCAGCCGTGCGGAACTTGTCAGCTACGGATACTCTTATCCTATTGTCTCCACTATTGTAATATCCGGCATAATAAATATTGTTCTGTCCTTGTAGTGTGGCAAGTATCTCTGCAGGAGATACTCCGAGAGTAGCGAGCTTCTCTGGGCGGATGGAGATGTTGATGCATTCGCCTCTCTCACCGTAAAGGGATACGCCGGCAACACCGTCCACGTTGCCGATTTCCCTCTTTATAAGTCCTGCATAGTCGGACAGTTCGCTCTCTTCTAGCCCGTCACCGATTACTGCGTATAGCATTCCGTACACGAGGGCAAAATCATCCTGCACCTGAACAGTCACACCAGAGGGGAGTGTCGCACTGATATCTCCCACCTTGCGGCGGAGCATGTCCCAACACTGCTCCACATCCTCGTCAGGAACTGTTGTGTTTAGGGTTACCTGTATTAGAGCCAAGTCATTGTATGAGTAACTGCTGACTTCCTCCACTTCTCCCATCGACTTGATGCTTTTCTCTATGGGGTCAGTCACTTCCAACTCTATCTCGTGGGCCGAGGCTCCGGGATAGACGGCAGCTACCATTGCCATCTTGACCTTGATCTCGGGATCCTCCAGCTTGCTCATGTCGTATATGGACAGCCCTCCACCAATTAGAAGTACTGCCAGAAGGAAATAGATTAGCTTGCTGTTCTTGAATGCCCAAGAGCTGAAATCTATATTCATAACAGACCTCCTACATTTGTGGCTGAAGTGGGCTTGAGTATCGTAACTTTCTCACCTTCGCTAAGTGTATGTACACCGGAAGTCACTATGCATTCCCCAGAAGCAAGTCCTGACAGTATGACGGCATCGCCATTGCTGTGCAACTGCCCGATGGTAACTTCGCGTGATGTCACTGTACCGTCCTTGCCGCATATCCATACACGGCTTTTTCCATCTGTGCTGAAAAGTGCCGATGACGGTATCAATGTCGTACCGTCACCTTTGCGGTCGAAAACCACTTTCACCATGGCGTTCATCCCCGGTGCTATGCCCTCGGCTTTGCCGACTGCAAATCTTGCCGTATAGAGCTGGTTGGCATTTGCCTTCGGGCTTATACCTATGAATGTTAGTGGAATGTCTGTCTTGCCGATGAAATCGAAAGATGCAGAATATGAATTTGCCTTGGGTAGTCTAGCAAACTCGGATGCAGGCACATTGATGCTAATCTCAGTCATATCGGTTGAAATCATGCTTGCTACAGGCATTCCAGCCCCGATGACAGCCGGCGCATCGTAGAATCTTTTCTGGATTTTGCCTGAAAATGGCGCGTAGATCTTAGTGTCTTGGAGTTGGTTGCGGCAATTGTCGTACTTTGCCTGTATCTGCTGAAGACCGTATCTGGCCTTGTCGTAGTTTGATGCTGTAGTGACGCTGTCCCTATATAGGGAGATAATTCTCTCGGCTTCGGCCTTTATGCTGTTGTATTCTGCTTCTGCAGCAGAGAACTGTAACTTGTAATCCCTGTCGTCAAGCTCCGCTATGATGCTGCCTTTCCTCACATACATGCCTTCATCGGCATAGACTTTTGCAAGTTTTCCGGGTATCTGAAAAGAAAGGTTGACCTCCTCTGCTGCCTTTACTCGTCCGGGGAACTCTATCGTTTCCTTATGGTCACAGCTCCTTACTGTATCCGTCTTTACTATGGTAATTTGGTGCGTCTGTGGCGCTCTTCCGGTGCATCCGGTGAATAATATGACTGGTATGGCACACAATAAGGCGGCCAAGACCGGATTCGGTGATAATTTCATTGGTCTTATATGTTAGCAAAATTAATTTTTCTATCAAATATCCGGCCGAAATATGGCTAATTGTTTCATATGGTTGTTTTTTCAATGAATTCGAACAAATAAAATTTCGCCCGCTGTAACAAAATATTAATACTATTGTATCATTCGGGTAAGAATAGAACCGTTCTTTTGCAAAAATTTAATTAGGTTCTAAGATGCAACAAAAGCATTTCAAGACAATAGTCATGTCCGACATACATCTCGGATCCAAATGGTCAAAGGCGAAAGAAGCAGGACGATTCCTCAAATACAATACTTGCGATGAACTTATTCTCTGCGGTGATATCATCGACGGATGGGAACTTTCACGGGGCAACAAGTGGAAGCGCCGTTTTACCAAATTTATCGCGCGTCTTCTGAAAATCCAAAACAACACACATATTGTATATGTCCGTGGCAATCATGATGATTTCCTTAACTCGGTACTGCCACTGAAATTTGCCAATATGGAGATAGTAAATGACTATGTTTACACGAGTGCAGGCAAGAAATACTTTGTTCTGCATGGGGATATTTTTGACACGGTAACGACTTCGATGAGGTGGCTGGCCAAACTCGGAGATATAGGTTATTCGATACTTCTGTGGTTCAATCGTATATACAATGAGAGAAGGGCCAAGAAAGGACTGCCGTATTATTCTGTCTCACAGCGTGTTAAACAGAAGGTAAAGGCTTCTGTCTCTTATATAAGCGACTTCGAGGAGCATCTTGTTCAAGTAGCAAGAAGCAAGGGATGTGACGGAGTCATTTGCGGGCATATCCATCAAGTCGACATGAGGATGATTGACGGTATACAGTATCTCAACTCTGGTGACTGGGTTGAGTCTTTGACGGCTCTGACAGAAGACTATGAGGGTAATTGGAATATCTTCAGTTATGAGCAATCTGAAGCCGAAGACAATAATACAACAGCGATAGGCGTGAAATCCAGCGATACCGCGACAGAAGAGACAGTGATTTCGGATATATCCGGTAAACCTGCCGTAAACGGCACAGAAACTGTAGCAAAAGCAGCTGAGATGTCAGCCGTACGGGGCTCTGACGACAATAGTAAAAAGTCAAAATTAGAGAAAAATGATGAAATGCGAGTTGGCCAACCGAGAGCTTAGCTGGCTGTCTTTCAATGAGAGGGTGATGCAGGAAGCCAAGGACAAGACTGTACCGCTACTCTCGAGGCTACAGTTCCTCGGCATATTCTCCAACAACCAGGATGAGTTTTTTAAAGTAAGGGTAGCATCACTGATGCGTCTTGTAGCCAAGGCTGGAGATACTGTCTTGACTGGCGGATATACACCACATGAGCTTCTTTCCGCTGTAAATGAGAGAATGGAGAGGGATAGAGAGGACTTCGTATCGACATATACATCTATTCTCGGGGAGATGCACAGGGAAAATATCTGTGTCGTCAATGAGAAGAGCCTCACCGATACTCAGAAGGCCTTCTGCCGTGAATATTTCTCTACTGTCGTGTCTCAGAGGCTCGTTCCGCTTATAGTCAGGAAGTCGGTGAAGATTCCTTTCCTGCCTGATGGAAATGCCTATCTTGGTGTCAGAATGAGTAAGGAAGGCGATAGTCGGGTCAAGTATGCCGTTATCCGGATTCCGACGAGCTCGTCTTGCCCGCGTTTCGTAGTACTTCCCTCGGAAGACGGACGCAAAGATGTTATTTTCCTTGACGATATTATCAGGCTGATGATAGATGATATCTTCTTCATGTTCAGCTATGACGACATCTCGGTGCATTCTTTCAAGATAGTGCGTGATGCAGAACTTGAGATGGATGATGATGTGTCAAAGAGTCTGTTTGAAAGGGTAGCGGAAGGTGTCGAGAGCCGCCGTCGCGGTCTTCCTGTACGTCTTATATATGACAGGGATATGCCGGAGGACCTTCTGTCAACCCTTGCAGGTAAGCTCCGTCTATCTGGCCCCGAGATGCTTTCCCCAGGTGACAGGTATCATCTGATGAAGGACCTGATGAAATTTCCCAAGGTAAGGCCTGATCTTCTGACAGTCAATCCTCCGGCGCTGCAGCACAGAGACATTATTCCTTTTCAAAGTATACTTAAGGTTATTCGGAGCAAGGATCTTCTACTCAACTATCCCTATCATTCTTTCCAGCATTTCATAGACTTTCTCAGGGAAGCCGCCATAGACCCGAGGGTGGAGAGTATCTTCATAACCCTTTACCGTACAGCTGAGCATTCCAAGGTGCTTAATACCCTTGTCAATGCGGCCAAGAACGGCAAAAAGGTCTCTGTTATGATTGAACTTAAGGCACGGTTTGATGAGGAGCAGAATATAGAAAATACAGATATGCTGCAGAAGGAAGGGGTAAAAATAATCTACTCTCTCGAAGACCTCAAGGTGCACAGCAAGATAGTGCTTGTCGAGAGACGAGAGGCCTCTGAGCTTCGCGGATATGCATATATAGGGACAGGCAATTTCAACGAGGATACGGCACGTATTTACGGTGATTTCGGTCTCTTCACGGCTGACAAAGGTATCGTAGAAGACGTACGCAACGTGTTCATGTTCCTTATGAATACTCACAGACAGTATGTCTACAAGCATCTCCTTGTATCTCCTTATTATATGCGTAACTCTTTCGGGGAGATGATAGATGCCGAAACCCGCAATGCCCGTAAGGGTCTTCAGGCCTATATTTATGCCAAATGCAATTCCCTTACAGACGAGAAGATTATCCGTAAGCTTTATCGGGCATCAGAAGCAGGGGTGAAGATACGCCTGATTGTGAGGGGAGCCTGTTGTCTGAAGCCTGGTGTTGCCGGCATGTCCGAGAATATTCAAGCAATAAGTATAGTGGACAAATATCTTGAGCATGCACGCCTGTTTATTTTCTGCAATGGTGGCGATGAGCGTGTATACATCGGTTCTGCTGACTGGATGCGGCGCAATCTTGACAGAAGAGTTGAAGTGTGCGCTCCGATACTTGACAAGAAGATCTGCAAGTTACTTGGAAAGGTGTTTGCCATCCAATGGTCTGACAATGTGAAGGCAAGGGATCTGGCAGATCAGGAGGGTAATTCTTATGTGCATAGGCTTCCCAGTGATCCGATCGTAAGGAGTCAAGTGGCTTTGTATGAATACTATAAGGGAATATCCGAAATGAGGAGTACTGTTGAATAACGGATAAGGAAGATGAAAAGTGATACTTTCGGGGCTATTGATATAGGCTCAAATGCCATAAGAATGTTGGTCAATAATGTCGAGTCTTATGAGGACGGGCGCATCGAGTACAAGAAGGCAGCATTTGTCCGTGTACCTATCCGCTTGGGTGATGACGTCTTCCTGCGAGGCAGTATAAGCGAGGGCAAGATAGAGTCGCTTTGTGAAGCGATGAAGGGTTTTGCTTTTCTCTTCCGTGCCTATGGTGTGCGGGATTATAGGGCATACGCAACGAGTGCGATGAGGGAGGCAGGCAATGGGGCTGACGTGGCTGCCCGCGTGAAGGAATGTAGCGGAATCCCGATAGAGATAATTAGCGGTGACACTGAAGCGGACACTATTTTCGCTGCCGGTGGCCTTAAAGACTATATGGACAAGACTTCTGGATATCTTTATGTCGATGTAGGCGGTGGCAGTACGGAGATTGTTGTGTTTGCCGGGGGCAAGAAGGCAGCAAGGCGTTCGTTCAGACTTGGTACAGTGCGTATTTTGAGCGGTACTGCTGAGCCTAAAGAATGGAAAGTCTTATCTTCCTGGCTCGGTGAATGCGTCAGGAAGTGGCATCCTGCCGGGATTATCGGCTCCGGTGGCAATATCAACAAAATCCACAAGATGCTTGAGAAGAAGTCCAAAGAGGGCGTAAGACTTAAAGAATTGTCAGAGTTGTATGAAAGGCTTTCTTCTATGGATGTCACCAGAAGGATGGAGCAATTCTATCTGAACAGGAGCAGGGCTGAAGTAATCGTCCCTGCACTCAAGATATTTTTAGAGGTTATGAAACAGAGTGGGATCACTACCATAGCAGTGCCTCGTCAGGGCCTTGCAGACGGTATCATCCATATGCTTTATCGCCAATACTCTGCCTCTTAGACGCTATTTAATTCCTGTATGGACTTTTCTGTCTGTTTCGTCAGACTTTTGCTCAATCAGACAGCTCAGCATTATTGAGTAGCGACATTGAGTGGCGACCTTATATGGTAATCCGGAGTCGTGAGTTACTTTCACACGATACCGCCATACTCGGGCTATTTGGTTACATCAATAGGGGAGTGACGTCCTCGCCAAGTCTCTCCATCTGACGGACCTCGGTCGAGGATACATCAACTTCCGGTGCGTCTATCTCTCTTATCCTGTACAACTGATTTTCTGCCATTAGGTCTCTTCCCAATGCCTTTAGGTCGTATCCACGTCTGGGATATACAGCAATGCCATAATCGATGAGTATCCTCCTATAATCCCTCCATTGTCTGAAAGAAGCAAGGCTGTCTGCTCCGATCACAAGTGTGAATCTGTTCTCGGGTTCTCGTCTTGCTAAAGCGTCTAATGTCCTTATCGTATATTGCGGTGAGGGCATGTGCAACTCTATATCGTCCGCCTTTGCCCGAAGTTCAGGGTGTCGTGAGAGAGCTTCTTGCGCCTCTTCAAACCGCTTAGCTGCAGAGGAAGGGTCAATCCCGCTTTTAAGCGGATTCTTCGGAGATACTATCAGATAGGTCATGTCGAAGTCTTTCATTGCGGTGAGGCTTCTGAGGATTGCGAGATGCCCGATATGGAGAGGATTGAAAGATCCTGAGTATGCTGCTACCTGCATGTCCTAGTGTATTAGTAAAGAATGCCTTAAGGGTGCGAAAATCAGGTTTTGCCTAGTCTTAGTCTCTATCTTCAACGTCACTTCCGTCTACGATGAAGTCTCCGACTATGCGCTCGGCCTGAGCATATGCAGTCTGAAGATCGTCATTTATAAGGATCTTGTCAAATTTGTCCGCGTACATCATCTCTTCTGCGGCTTTCCCGACTCTTTTCTGTATGGCTTCAGGACTGTCTGTTCCTCGGGCTTCGAGTCTGTTCCTCAACTCTTCGATCGAAGGAGCCTGGATAAAGACAGACAGGGCTTTGTCACCGAAATATTTCTTTAGTGATACTCCGCCCTTTACATCTACATCGAAGATGATTGTGTGCCCTTTGTCCCAAATTCTCTGAACTTCGGATTTGAGAGTGCCGTAATATGAGCCGGGATAGACTTCCTCATACTCGACAAAAGCTCCTTCTCCGATCATCTTGCGGAACTCTTCTGTGGTGAAGAATCTATACTCCACCCCATCTTTTTCGCTTCCGCGAGGTTTCCTTGAAGTTGCTGATATGGAAAACTCAAGCTGTGGGTATAGCTTGAGTATGTGACTGACTATGGTACTTTTCCCGGAACCTGACGGTGCCGAGAATATTATTGCCTTTTCGCTCATGCTGGCTTAATTGTTTTATGCTTTGAAATCTGTACAAATTTTCGCAAAAATAATTAATTTTGCGCTGCATTTGAGTGAAATATGGTGTTTTGACGTTTTACCTACATTAATCTTCGGCCGGTATGGCGTTTAGGTACTGTATTTGCTTTCAAATGCCGCTTGGAGATGCCCCAAAAGCATTTCCCGTGAAATGGATAATTTCTAATTTTATAGAATATGGTTTCTTATAAAGATCTGGGCCTTGTAAACACAAGAGAAATGTTTGCAAAGGCTGTTAAAGGCGGATATGCAATCCCTGCATTCAACTTTAACAACATGGAGCAGCTTCAGGCTATCATACAGGCAGCTGCAGAGATGAAGTCTCCTGTTATCCTTCAGGTGTCCAAAGGCGCACGTCAGTATGCCAACCAGACACTTCTCCGCTATATGGCAGAAGGTGCGGTCGCATATGCAAAGGAACTCGGGTGGGAGCATCCGCAGATTGTACTGCATCTCGACCATGGCGACTCTTTCGAACTTTGCAAGAGCTGCGTTGACATGGGCTTCTCTTCAGTGATGATCGACGGTTCTTCTCTTCCTTATGACGAGAATGTCGCCCTCACCAAGAAGGTTGTAGACTATGCTCACAAATACGATGTTACAGTAGAAGGTGAGCTTGGTGTACTTGCTGGTGTAGAGGATGAGGTATCCGCTGAGGAGTCTCACTATACAAAGCCTGAGGAAGTTATCGACTTCACATCCAAGACAGGCGTTGACAGCCTTGCTATCTCAATAGGTACTTCTCACGGTGCTTACAAGTTCAAACCCGAGCAGTGCACACGTGACCCGAAGACCGGTCGTCTTGTACCTCCGCCGCTTGCTTTCGACGTTCTTCATGAGATCGAGAAGAAGCTTCCTGGATTCCCTATCGTACTTCACGGTTCTTCTTCAGTGCCTCAGGAGTATGTTGACATCATCAACAAGTTCGGTGGCAAGCTTCCTGATGCAGTTGGTATACCTGAGGAGCAGCTCCGCGAAGCTGCCAAGTCTGCAGTATGCAAGATCAATATCGACTCTGACTCACGTCTTGCAATGACAGCAGCTATCCGCAAGGTATTTGCTGAGAAGCCGGCAGAATTCGATCCTCGAAAATATCTCGGACCTGCACGTGAGGAAATGAAGAAACTCTACGAGCACAAGATCAAGGATGTCCTTGGTTCTGACGGCAAGGCAGAGTAATTTATTCTTGAAATATACTTTTATACTGGAGGCAGTCCCGAGGGCTGCCTCTTTTTTATTCTGTTCCGGACTTATATATGCGCCTTTGAAGCTGAATATCTGGATTACACGATTTCAGATTTGAGGATAATGATGTAAATTTGCATTCTTTTAAGTTAAGGCGGACCGATCTGTCGCGCTCGGGATACCGGGTGAGGAAAGTCCGGACAGGATAGGGCAATCCGCTGCGGAAATCGCAGGCAGGAGCAATCTTGCGTATAACATAACAGAAAACAACTGCCTCGGGTTCTTCCTGGGGTGATGGTGAAAATGCGAGGTAAGAGCTCACAACCATTGGTAGTGATGCCTATGGGGTATGTTACCGGATCCTGCAAGGCCAAATATACCGGCAGATGAGGGCTGCTCGCCCGATGCCGAGGGGTAGGCTGCGAAGATAAATGACAGAGCAAACAGAAACCGGCTTATTGGTCCGCCTTTTTTTATTACCCCTCCGGTCCCCTAATAGGGGAAGTGAAGGCTGACGCGCAAAGCCTGCGCACGATGTTTCAAACCTCCCAACCTCCTTTTCAAGGAGGCGATCAGGGCTTCCGCGCATGCCTGTGCTCAAAGCCAACGCTGCATTCGCTCCGCCCGACGTCTGAAGACGCCCGAGTTCGCGCTATTCTGATGTTGTTCGCAGAACTTGTAGCCGTCCCTGCGCATTGTTCAAACCTGCCGTTCGCTTGGATTACTGCTTCGTCCCAAGGTAATTAAGTCCTTCGACCACGCGTCTGAGACCTTCGGCAAGACGATTTCTCTGGGTTGCCAGATTGATCCTTATATATCCTTCACCGGCTTTCTCACCGTACATTGATCCTGCATTTACATGTACCGAGAAATTGTCGAGCAAAGTATTGAAGATCTTCTCCGAAGACAGACCGAGCGAACGGCAGTCACACCAGACGAGATAAGTCCCTTCGAGACTTGCCACAGGAATCCACGGCAGCTGAGCCGCGAATATTTCTTTCAAGAATGAGAAATTTTCTCCTATATACTTGTTTAGGTCTCCGAGCCATTCTGCGGCCTCCGGATCAGTATATGCAGTCTGCAAGGCAGCCACACCGAAAGGTCCGACATCACATGTCTCGTTGATATTGATCTGTCGGTTAATAGCGTCCCTCCAGTCCTTCCTTTCTGCAATTATATTGGCGATTTGGAGTCCGGCTATGTTGAAAGCCTTGCTCGGGGAGCAGAGCGTGATGGTATTGCGGCAGAACTCCTCCGAGAGTGATGCCATCGGAGTATATTCGTATCCGTCGGATACTATCTCGCAGTGGATCTCATCGCTGATTACAGGCACACCATATTTCAGACAGATTTTCCCTATCATCTGCAGCTCATTCCGAGTCCATACCCTTCCGACGGGATTGTGTGGATTGCAAAGGATAAACAGGCGACTTCCGCGCACTTTTTCTTCCAAGTCAGCAAAGTCTATTTTGTAGGTAAAATCCCCTATGAATCGGCCTCCATTCCTATCAGTATCAGTCTTGACAAGGGGATTTTCTTCTATTATGCAACGACTGTTGCGGATAGAGGAGAAAAAACAGTTGTATACCGGAGTCTGTATCAAGACTTTGTCTCCTGGCTTTGTAAGTGCTTGGATTACAGCAGACATTGCCGGAACAACCCCAGAAGTATAGATTATCCACTCTCTCTTCAACTTAAGGCCATGCCTTGAGCCGAACCAGCTACGGATGGCTTCATAGTACTCTTCTCCTATATGAGTGTAGCCGAAGATACCTTGTCTTACCCTGTCTTCGAGTGTCCTGATGATGCAAGGTGCAGTCTTGAAGTCCATGTCGGCCACCCACAACGGGATAACTCCGTCCTTGTCTTCGTCCCACTTAACGCAGCCAGTGCCGCGCCTTATATTTATTTCGTCAAAAGAATAGCTGCTTTCTTTCATGATAGTATATTTTAAGAAATCCCTGACTTGACTAAGAAACTGTTTTGAAATGATTCGTCTCTTCTCTTATGGTCCTTTCCGGCCATTTTCATCTTTGTCATTAGCCCGGTACCTCCAGTACACTCCTTCTTCCAAAGTCGAGGCTGCCTCGAATAATCCTCATAATAAAATTCGGATACCATTTCAAAGCAGATTCTAAGAATCAGTTTGAGTTTTTGTTAATCATACAGCTTCTAAGTGCCAGTCTACCAGGTATCAGATCTGTTGCCAGTTTTTGATCAAGCAGTCGCCTGGAGCTTTGATATTTTCATTGATGATGACTTCTCCGTAGCTTTCGGCTATGATTGAGCCAGTCTTAGGATTAGTTACAGAGGTGACTGGGCCTTTTATTGTGGCATTGACGCTTGAATATTCGAAGCACCTGTCACAGTCGGCGGCCAATACGCAATTCTCAAGCACAAGATTCTCCGCATAGCAGAGAGGCTGGGTGCCGGAAATCCTACAGTTGACAAGTCTCAGATTCTTGGAGTACCATCCGAGGAACTCCCCGTTGATCTCGGAGTCATAGACTGTCACGTTCTCTGTCTCCCAAAAGGCATCCCTTGTATTGAGGACAGAGTTGCAGATCTCAACATTCTTGCTCCACTGAAATGAATAGTTGCCGTCAATCCTCACGTTGACGAGTTTGATGTTGCTGCAGTGCATGAATATATAATCTGCGTGATCAGCACTGGAGTTGTACATTTCTATATTCTTGCAGTGCCAGAGAGTCTCTGCGGCTCCGGGTATCTGTACATTGTCCAATTTTATGCCGTCCATCTCGCGGAACATTTTGGGAGCATCGATATATGTGTTGGACATCTCAAGGTTGCGCGAATACCAGAGTGCGGCCCGAGCCCCTCCTGTAAAGAGGCAGTCCTTTACTACGAAACCATCGCAGCACCAGAATGGGTATTTCCCCTCAAAAGCGCAGCGCACGGCAGTTATGTTTCCGGTCTCCTTAAGTGCAGACTCACCCCTGTGGATTTTCACGTCCTCAAGATAAAGGTCATGTTTGCGGTATAGCGGCCTTTCTCCGCCGAATTCCTTTCCGATAATCTTTTCCATATTCTGTAACATTTACGAAATCTCCAAAAAATAACCTGCATCATCTTTTTCATTCTTTTCGGTCTATATTTATTTCTCCTCATTCGTATACATCCAGTACACTCCTTCTTCCAAAAGAAATCTCTATCATCGAAAATCAAAGACAAATCAAATGCCGTTTATTTCATGTTTCTATAATCTTCTTATAAGGTTATCCCCCAAGATCAAGCTGCATCTTTCAGTCTGTCTTTAGCTCAAAATTAAGAAGCTTCTTAATTCAAACAGAATTTAAGAGTCAGTTTTCAGCTTCTTGTAAAGCCATTTGCCGCTCCTGATTCTCCATAAGAAAAGTATGCCTCTGATATTCAGCTCGATGCACATGCATAGCCAAAATCCCGCAAGGCCCATTGTCTTTGTTAGGAAAATTGCAGGAATCAGCCTGAAAATCCAAATGCATCCGAAATTGATAATACTCGGTACCAGCGTGTCTCCTGCCCCGACACAGACACCGTAGGCAACAATCGATGCAGCAAACATCATTTCGGCAAAGCATTCAATCCTAAGAGCTCTTGAGCCGAGGTCTATGACGGTAAGGTCATCTGTCATGATCCCTATCAGATCTGGAGCTGCAGTATACATGATGACGGCAAATAAAGTCATCACCGTCATGCCCATCCCTATGGTGATCCGTGCAAATCCTTTTGCCAGGTCTTTCCTTCCAGCTCCGATACTTTGCCCTACAAGTGAGGTTGCTGCATCTGCAATCCCGTATCCAGGCATATAGCAGAAGCTTTCTGCCGTGATGGCAAATGAGTTTGCGGCAATTGATGCTGTCCCAAGCGGTGCAACGACTACTGTGCTCAAGACATGCGCTCCTCTCATGATTATATTTTGCAGAGCCATCGGAAGGCTTATTGTGAGAGCGTTTGACAGGCAGACCCTAGTAGGACGGAAGCTTTTGTCCGTGTCGTCAGAGTTTTGTCCGAACAGAGTAAGTTCTCTTGAGTGGAATATTATATAGTACATAAGGAAACTGACCGTGCAGATCTCGGCAGCCAATGTCCCAAGCGCGGCTCCTGACACTCCAAGTTCCGCACCTGGAATGAACAGGTCCATCCCGGCTAAGTCAATATGCCGCGATGGGTATATGAGCAAGAAGTTGAAGCTAACGTCAAGTATGCACATTAAGATGCCTAACATACTTGGTATCTTCATATTGCCACAGGCTACAAGCATATTGCTTCCGAAGAACTGGAACTGGATGGCAGGAAGTCCTGCCATAATTATCATGAAATACCTTGTAGCGTCAGTCCTTATCTCTTCCGCACCACCGAGCCATGCAGGCAGGAATAAGGATAAAATCATTCCTATGAGACCTATAATGAGACTGAATGCAAGAAGAGAGGATATTCCTTGTCTAAGAACCTTGCGTGCGGCAGCATAGTCTTTGGCACCGATCCTCTGTGCGGCTTGGACCGAGAATCCGGCCGATGCTGCAGAGCATAAACCTCCGAATAGCCAAGTGCAGGTGGACATCAGTCCTATAGATGCAGCGGCATTTACTCCGAGATTGCCTACCATAGCCGAATCAATGAGTTGCATGAGTACAGATGAAAGCTGTGCGAGGATTGCCGGCATGCTCATGAGTCCTGCCAACTTGGTCTGCTGTCCGAAGCTTAGCGGATCTCCATCACGAAGGCGCGCAAGCAGTATGTCTTTGCCAGAGAAAGGCTTCATCTTGTTCTTCTTCTGAATTCAGCTACAGTCACTGCTGTCGCAATAGCAGCATTAAGTGATTCACTTCTGCGGCTTCCAGGAGGGAATGACGGTATAAGCAGTCTTCCAGTCGTCTCGCTCTCTACCGCAACTGATATGCCGTTGGCTTCATTGCCTATTACAATGAGACATGGCTCTGATTCTCCGGTACGGAGCGTTGATCTATAGATATCACTCCCGTCGAGAAATGTGCCGTAAACCTCACCACCAAGCGTCCTTACATTGCGGCATAGTGCAGGTATGTCGGTATATTGGAACTTAACCCTGAATATTGCTCCCATCGTGGCTTGCACGGTCTTGGGATTGAAAATGTCTACAGTATCGTGGGAAGCATAGATTCCTGCAAGTCCGAACCAGTCGGCTATGCGTATAATGGTCCCGAGATTGCCTGGATCTCTGATGGAGTCAAGCGCAAGATACAGCCCATTACCAGGCCGTGCATCTTCGGCTACAATATCTCTGGGTTTGCGCACTATGGCAAGAGATGGTGACGGAGTGGTAAATTGTGAAATCCTCGCCATAGCCTCTTCCCCCACACTTTCTGCCGTGTATATTTTCTCCACGGTAAATGAGGAGGCTTCCGCTTCAGCCACCATCTTGCGTCCCTCTACTGCAAATAGCCCCAATTTGTCCCGGAACTTCTTGTCCGAGAGAGATCTTATCTTCTTTATTTCCGAATTGGAAATCATCAATATCCCAAGATCTTGAGCATTGACTCATAGCTCTGTTCAGGTGCGAAGAGCCTTGTCGTTATCTTGCCGTCTTTGTCTTTGTCGATAAGGATGTGCTTCGGAGCCGGTTGCAGGCAGTGTTTGACTCCACCGTATCCTGATATGGCTTCCTGATACGCACCTGTATGGAAGAACCCTATGTATAGAGGATCCCTTCTGCTTCTCATTATGGGAAGGAAGATAGCATTGGCATGAGCTTCAGAGTTGTAATAGTCCTTGCTGTCGCAGGTGAGTCCACCGAGAAAAACCCTGTGATACTCGTCATTCCACTTGTTGATAGGGAAGAGGATGAATCTCTGGTTGAGTCCCCAAGTATCTGGAAGTGTTGTCATGAAAGAGTTATCTACCATATACCAACACTCTCTGTCGTTCTGCTGCTTGACATCCAGTACCTTGAATATTGTCGCTCCGGATTCTCCTACTGTGAAATTGCCGAACTCAGAATATATGTCAGGCACAGGAACACCGTGGGTCTCGCATACAGTCTTGATCTGGTTGACTATCTCCTCGATCATGTATTTATAGTCGTAATCCCATGTGAGAGAGGTCTTTATAGGTAGACCACCACCTATATTGAGAGAGTCCAGATCTGGGCATATCTGCCTAAGGTCACAGTACAGGTTAAGGCAGCGCGAAAGTTCGTTCCAGTAGTAAGATGTGTCTCTTATTCCTGTATTGATGAAGAAATGCAGCATCTTTAGCTTGAACTTCGGGTTTCTGCTTATCCCGTTCTTGTAGAAAGGTATGATGTCGCTGTATCTTATGCCGAGACGAGACGTATAGAAGTCAAACGATGGCTCTTCCTCAGCAGCAATCCTGATGCCGAGATTGGTAGGCACTTCCACGAGGTCGTCAAGGTCTTCCAGCTCGTTCTTGTTGTCCAATACGGGTATGAGATTATGCCATCCTGAATTGAGGAAAGCAGCTATGTTCTGAATATACTGAGGTCTCTTGAATCCGTTGCAGATTATAATCAGGTTCTTGTCTACAAGTCCCTTGTCTTCGAGACTGCGGATAAGGTTCAGATCATAGGCGGATGAAGTCTCGATATGGACATTGTTCTTGAGGACTTCTTCAAGCACGAATTCAAACTGGGAACTCTTGGTACAGTAGCAGTAATGGTATTCTCCGTCATAGCTAACCTTGGACATGGCATTGCGGAACATCCGCTTGGCTCTCTGTATCTGGCTTGAAATCTTGGGCAGAAATGTTATCTTCAGTGGGGTACCATATTCCTTGATTATGTCCATCATGTTGATGTCATTTACAATCAGGTTCCCGTCTTCTACCCTGAATTCATCCTGCGGGAAATCGAAGGTCTGACCGACCAAATCGATGTATTTGTTCTTCATCCTTAAACTTGAATAGACAAAGTTGTTCTAAAAATGTAACCGCGACTTCGACTCATCTCCGAAATCAGGTGCAAATATAGCAAAAGTCGAGAGCAAAGCAGCAAACTTATTTGCATGCTTTGCCGAGCGCCAGCATATATTCGGCGAAGCCCAATATAGCAAAAAGCACGCTCAACTTCATCTTATTCAAAACAACTTCTTAAATTTGTAAGAAGTTGTTTAAGAATGATGATGCAGGTTATTTTTGAAGGCTACTAAGAAGTTGTTTCATTAGAAATTTTAAACAGCTTCTATTTCTGTATCCGTAAATGAGAAAACTCCATATATATTGTCAAACGAGAGGCCGAAGAAATGTTCGTGTCGGCTGGGCTCGCTTATATACAGTGCTCAGCATAGTCTCTGTCTGTATCCTTTTTGCCTGCATGATACCATCATGTAGCACTACCAGAGTACTTGCAGAAGGCGAGAGCCGTCTTGCCAAGACTAAGATCGAGATAGAGGGAGACCGTAATCTTCAGGCCGGTAGTCTCAATACTTATATAAAGCAGAAACCGAACTCAGCCTTGATCTTCGGATGGAATCCGTTTCTTAACGTATACAACTGGGGAGGCCACGGTACAGGACTCTTCAGCCGATTCTTCCGTCAGATAGGGACTGCCCCGGTAGTTTTCTCCCAGGATCAAGTCAGCTCATCGGTAGAGAATATGGAGCGGCATCTTGAATATATGGGCTACTACGGATCCAAGGTTATTCCTGAAGTCAAGACGAAACGTAGGATCACAAAGGTCCGTTATACAGTTATCCCTGGAAAGCGTTACCCTATATCGCGAATTGATTTCGAGATCCCTGCCTCTGGAGGATTGCGGGATTCTTTCCTCTCTGATACATCGAGACTTTCGGTAAAGAAAGGAATGTTCCTCTCCGAGTCTGTCTTGGAAGCTGAGAGCGAGAGGGGAGCGGCTTATTTCAGACAGAGCGGGTATTTCGGATTCAGTAAGAATTACTATTTCTTTCGTGCCGATACCTTGTCTGTCCCCGGTACGGCAATCCTCGAATACAGAATCAATGAATACACTCGCAACGAAAGCCCTTCTGCGGCTGCACCATTCCGTAAATATAGTTTTGGAAATATTGAAATAGAGCATCCTGCCAGTTTCCGGATAAGAGAGAAGGTCCTTGGCGACCTTACTACAATCCGACCTGGAGATATGTATGCTGAGTCCGATGTGACTGATACCTATACAAGGCTGTCCTCTATCAATATGCTTAGCGGTGTCAATATTAATGTCTCAAAAGTTGATTCCGCTACGGTAGATGCTAAGATCAGCTTGACAGCCTCAAAGCGGCAGGGCTTCAAATTCAATATAGAAGGATCGTCAAACTCCAGCGGACTTCTTGGAATATCGCCTGGTCTTTCCTTCTATCACCGCAACCTGTTCCGTGGCGGAGAGGTGTTAAACCTCAATTTCATGGGTAATTTCCAGTTCAAGCCGAATAGCGATACCCGTTCTACTGAGTTGGGAATATCAACGGGGCTCAGATTTCCGAGATTCCTTTTTGTTCCTGTACGGAGATTCCGGAAGTCGGTGCCAGCAACAGAAATAAAGGCATCGTACAATTATCAGGACCGTCCTGAGTACAGACGCAATATAATATCCACTTCTTTCGGATATTCGGGTTGGCACAAGAAGCTGTTTTTTCAAGTATATCCGGTACAGCTCAATATCGTACGTCTTTTCAATATGGATCCATTCTTTTATTCGTCTCTTGCCGACAATCCGTTCATGAAGAATGCTTATCAGGATCACTTTGACTTAGGTATCGGAGGGACTCTCTATTATACGACTAACAGAGACGCCAATCCAAAGAAGACATACCACTATTTCCGTTTCCAGGCCAATTCGGCAGGCAATCTTCTAAGCCTTTTCTCGCCGATGATGGACAAAGGGGCCTCAGGCTCTTCAATGATATGGAATACCCCATATTCCCAATACATAAGGGGCGAATTTTCTGCCGGGAAGACATGGGTGTTCGGAGACAAGATTAGACAGGGGCTTGCAACGCGTTTTCTAGCAGGTGCTGGATATGCTTACGGCAACTCCTCTTCTCTTCCGTTCGAACAGCATTTCTATAGCGGCGGTGCAAACAGTCTGCGCGGCTGGCAAGCAAGAAGCATAGGACCTGGTAACTCGGAGAAAGACACTACGTTCGTGATCCCCAACCAGACAGGAGACATGAAGATGGAAGCCAATGTGGAATACCGCTTTGGAATGTTCTGGAAGATTAATGGTGCCGTATTCCTTGATTGTGGCAATATCTGGACTATCCATGACAAGACATCTGGAAGTAGCGACCGTTCTGGGGTATTCGCTGCCAACAATTTCCTTAAGAGCCTTGCGGCTGACTGGGGTATTGGCCTTCGTCTCGATATGAACTTCATACTCCTTCGTTTAGATATGGGCATGATTCTTCGCGACCCATCTCGTCCCGAAGGACAAAGATGGCGAGGTCCCAAATCATGGCTCACCCGTGATGGATATGCCGTTCATTTCGGTGTAGGCTATCCTTTCTGAGCCCGTTTCTACATATCCAAATCTTTCAGGAACATTGTATAATAAGCGTCAGACGGCATTCGCCAGTCTCCTCTGGGGGAGAGTGATACAGAGCCGACTTTGGGACAGTCCGGTAGACACGACCGCTTGAACTGCTGCGTGAAGAAGCGGCGGATGAATGTCTTGAGCCATTTGTCGATAGTATCTTTACGGTATTGACCCTCAAAAGCTTTCTCAGCGAGAAAGCGAATCTTTGCCGGTGTGTATCCGAATCTGAATATGTTATACAAAAAGAAATCATGGAGCTCGTAAGGTCCTACAAGATCTTCTGTCTTCTGAAGGATCTCTCCGCCAGGCCCGGAAGGTGTAAGTTCAGGACTGATAGGAGTATCAACAATATCTTTTAGAACCTGGCTGATGGAAGAGCCGTCTCCTTCGCTGGCAATCTTCCCAGGGCCTTCCCTATAATAGACTGCCGCTTCTTCGAAGCAATTATCCGCTGCCCAACTGACTATGAACTTGACGAGGGTCTTGGGAATGCCCGCGTTTACCGCATACATAGACATGTGGTCTCCGTTATATGTAGCCCAACCAAGGGCCAGCTCAGAAAGGTCTCCGGTACCGATTACTATACCGCTGGTCTTGTTGGCCATGTCCATGAGTATCTGTGTGCGCTCCCTTGCCTGAGAATTCTCGTAAGTCGTGTCAGTCTTGCCTGGGTCTTGTCCGATGTCGGAGAAATGCTGGCGTACAGCTTTCTCTATCGGGATCTCAAGTGCAGTAGTGCCAAGAAGTTCCATCAACTTCCAGGCATTGCCCTTTGTCCTTGATGTAGTCCCGAAGCCTGGCATAGTGATGGCGGTAATGCCTTTGCGCGGCAGAGACAGCCTGTCAAATGCAAGAGCTGTCACTATAAGGGCGAGAGTGCTGTCCAATCCTCCGGAGACTCCTATGACGGCAGACTTTGCACCTATGTGAGCGAGTCTTGTTGCGAGTCCCTCTACCTGCATGTCGATTATCTCGCTGCAGCGATTGTCTCTCTCGGCGGCAGCATCTCCGGAGTTGTTCTTCTCTTCATAGCCCGGCACGAACGGGTGGGCGTCAATCTTGCGCAAGAGACATTTTCTGAAATCAGTATCTGCACAGTTGCCGGCTACGATATTAAGATATCTGAGAGCATAGTCATTGTCTGTCTTTCCGTCAGGTGATACAGAATGGAAAGTCCCTTGTTTCTGGCGCAGAGATCGCAACTTATCCATATCAAGGTCTGCTGCACATAAAGTTCCTGAATCTGCGAATCTCTTGCTTTCGGCAAGGAGGGATCCGTTCTCGTATATAAGGCTGACTCCGGCAAATACAAGGTCCTGCGTAGACTCACCGTGCCCACAGGATGAATATACATAAGCGGACAATGTCCTTGCAGACTGCTGTGCAACTAGAGACTTCCGGTATGAATGCTTCAATAGAACTTCATTGCTTGCTGATAGATTGAGGATAATCTCCGCTCCGGACAAAGCATGAAAAGAAGACGGTGGAATCGGAGTCCAGAGATCTTCACAGATTTCCACAGCAAATCGGTAATTTCCTATGGTGAAGATCATGTCCGGGCAGATATTTACACGACCACCGGCATACCGGATTACATCGCCGTATCCATATGCAAAACAGTCCTTTCCATTGTCCATCAAGGACTCCTTTCCGGATTCTTCCCTAATGAAGTCGGCACCGCTGGAGAACCATCTCGGCTCATAGAACTCATTGTATCCGGGAAGGTATATCTTTGGGACAAGGCCGCGAAGCGAGCCGTTGTTTATAATGGCTGCGCAATTGTACAGATGTCCTCTTGTCCTGACAGGAACACCTGTGACAAATGTGATCCTACGACCTTTTGAAAATTCCTTGAGCCTCACTATTGCCTCTTCAGCCTTGCGGACGATCAACTCCTGTGCAAACAGATCAGCACAGGTATATCCAGTAACGCAAAGTTCAGGGAAAGCAAGAAGTGATACCTTCTCAGCCTCAGCCTTGGCAATAAGAGCCATAATGGCATCCGTATTGGCATCCACATCTGCCACCTTTACCTGAGGAACGGCAGCCGCAACCCTGATAAATCCGAGATCCTCCTTCATCTTTGTACGAGCCTTGTCAGAGTGATTCTATAAGCCTTGTGAATATTTTGGTCATCTTTCCTGCTGCTGCATCTGCGGCCTTTACTACGTCGTCTCCGTCATTCTTGTAGTCGGCGGCAAATTCTTTCTGCGCTGCATTGGTAATGACGGACATTCCAAATACGGTTATGCTACTGTGCCTTGCTACGATGACTTCCGGAACAGTGCTCATACCTACGGCATCAGCTCCGATTGTCCTAAAGAAATGCCATTCGGCAGGTGTCTCGTATGAGGGACCAGTACCGGCTATGTAGACCCCGTTGCGAAGAAAGATTCCTTCATCGGCTGCTATCTCTTCAGCCTTGGCCCTCAATCTGATATCATACGGATGTGTCATGTCGGGGAAGCGAGGTCCAAACTCATCAAGGTTGGGTCCTACAAGCGGATTGGGCAGCATGTTGATATGATCCTTGATAATCATAAGATCGCCGACCCTGAAATCAAAGTTGATTCCACCTGCGGCGTTGGATACGAATAAATACTCTATACCAAGTACTTTCATTACTCTTATAGGCAATGTGACCATGTCCATAGGGTAGCCCTCGTAATAATGGATCCTGCCCTGCATTGCGATTACATGCTTGCCTCCTAGAGTTCCGAAGATGAAATTACCTTTATGCCCTGTAGCTGTCGATATTGGAAATCCCGGAATATCCCTGTACGGGATTGTGACTGGAGACTGGATCTGTTCGGCAAGCCTCCCGAGCCCGCTGCCAAGTACTATGCCGCAAAGTGGGGTCTGTCCGCCTATTGCAGCCTTTACATATTCTGCAGCCTTGTGGATTCTTTCTGATCTTGGGTCCATGATGTGTTATTGGTTTAAATGTTGTTTATGCTACTTCTTGTGTCTGCAACTCTTTAGGTTCTCATATTGTTGTATGATATGGGGATTACCTTATCTTGTCGAGTTGTACTTTTGCCTTCTCCATAGCCTCTTGCTCTCCAGGTACAATCCTATCTCGCATTACAACCTTTCCTCCAGCAATGAGAGTACGAATGCAGTCACTGTGAGCCGAATAAATGAGATTGGATAAGAATTTCCCTGGTGAGAGGAAGAACGTGCTGTCGGTATCCACTATCGCTATATCTGCTATCTTGCCTTCTGCAATCTCTCCTGTATCGAGACCGAGGGCCTTGGCACCGTTTACCGTAGCCGTTCTGAACAGTTCATTGATAGGAAGCGCTCCTGCATCTTCTCTCCAGGCCTTTTGGATCAAGGCTGAAGTCTTCATTGTCTCAAGCATATCCAGATTGTTGGACGAAGCGCATCCGTCAGTTCCAAGACATACATTAGCCCCTGCATCACGTAACTCGTTGTACTTAAACATATAGCCGGAGGCGAGCTTGGTATTGGAATTGATATTGTGCACGCAGTTGACCCTCCGATGTCCCAGTATCTCTATGTCAACTGGGCTTAGGTGAAGTGTATGCGCTGCAATAGTGTCCGGGCCGAGAATTCCGAGGCGATCAAGATATTCAACTGGGGTAAGTCCTCCGTGCGCCTGCTTGCAATCCTCGACTTCTTTTCTTGTTTCTGAAAGGTGGATATGAAGTTTCAGTGAATGCTTTCTTGCAAAATCGGCTGACCATAACATCAGCTCTTCCGATACTGAATATATAGCATGAAACGCCATTGCGAACAAGCCTCCGTCTTTAAGGCCCTGCATCCTCTCGTATATGGCAGTGCACTGCTCTTTCTGACGCTCTGTCTCTGACGCTTGATTGCGGTCAAGTGCCACATATGATACGACCGGCCGTATGCCTGTCTCTACGGCAGCCTGCCTTGCAGCCGGAGAAAACCAGTATTGGTCATTGAATGTTGTTGTCCCGGTCCGTATCATCTCGATGCAGGCGATCTTAGTCCCATAGTACACGAAGTCAGAGTCTATCTTACTCTCCTTTTCCCATATCTTGGCAAGCCAGTCCCCAAGTGGGATATCCTCTTCGATTCCGCGCATAAGAGACATTGCTGCATGAGTATGCATGTTTATGAATCCGGATATAGCTGTCCCTCCCTTTCCGTCCACGGTCTCATCACACTCCGGCACAATGTCTTCTTGATGCAGTATCTTCGCGATAATGCCATCCTTGACATAAATGGAAGAAGACACCCCTCCTACAATCACGTCTTTTATAAGTAATCTGCTCATATTTTACAAATATAGTGAAAGTCGAGCG
>DJOF01000021.1:159325-231680 GCA_002439585.1 Bacteroidales bacterium UBA6445
TAGTGAAAGTCGAGCGCAATGACAATATAACAGCACAATGCGTGAGAGGTGTCGCGCAAAGCATCGAGTATCCTAGTGTTGATCTTATATTTCTGAGCCAGCAGGTTCTCTGTCATTTCGATAATACAGCAGAAACACAAGTGTAGGATCTTGAAGCCTTGTCGGCTCTGCTGGAATCAGTGCTGATAAGAATACGAAAGAGAATGAGGTCAGCATCGCCATTCTCTTTCGTTCGTGCTAGATATGTACTATGTGATCCGTGACCTATTGTGCATCCAATTGGCGCACAGTCGTCAGAATGACGTATGTCTGTTAGAAGATATCAGTGTCTTTTGTGTGGATTTCATCCTTGGCAGCGGTATCACCAGCTACATCTTCATTAAGACAGTTGGTCTTTATATACTGGATAGCTTCCTCAAGGCCTTCAACAAATTTCGTGAAGTCCTCTTTATAAAGGAAGATCTTGTGCTTGTCATAGGTGAAGTTTCCGTCTTGCTCGGTCCTTCTCTTACTCTCGGTAATGGTCAGATAGAAGTCCTTGTCATCCTTTGTGGATTTTACATCAAAGAAATAAGTCCTCTTACCTGCCTTAACCGGCTTGGAGAATACCTCGCCACTAGACCGATTGGGGGAATGTCCTCCCTCGTAAACATCATTATGCATTTCAAAAGTATGATTTAATATATCAAATTTAGTTAAAATTTTGAAAAAACTGCGTAAATTCGCAAAATATTTTGAAGCTATTGCAATAGCTTCTGAACATACAAATAAAACGGCTTCTATTATATGCTAAGCAGGAGAATTTTGAGGATCAAAGCATTCAAAGTGCTATATGGATATGCAGCGGCAGGCAAGATGACAATAGATGATGCAATGGCAGAGTTGGACAAATCCTGCGAAGCCACAAGGGATCTCTATCTGTTCATGCTCGCAATAATACCAGCACTTACAGCCGAGGCCAAGCAGCGTATTGAGTTTGCCAAGGCAAAATTCAACCCGACAGAAGAGGAACGCAATCCCAATACCCGCTTTGCAGACAATGCAATAGCACCGATTCTTGCAAATGACGTTGATTTCAACAAACTTCTGACGCGTAAAGGACTCTCATGGGAGCCGTACTTTCTCATAGTCCAGGGGATTCTAGATTCAGCCAAAGAGAAAGATTATTTTCGTAAATATATGGCAGCTCCTGAGGCGTCTATAAAAGCAGACAGTAAACTCTTCAAGAGGATGTACGAAGAGGAATTCGTTGATAACGAAAGCCTTGCTGCAATGTTGGAAGACAAGTCCATCTACTGGATTGACGATCTTGCGTATTCGCTTACCTGGTGTTGTCGTACTTTGGATTCTCTCGCAGAAGGTATCCCGTGGAAGCTTCCTGAACTGTATCAGAGCGATACGGCCTTGAAGCCTGGCAAAGTAGCAAATGTCCAGAGTGACAGGGCATTTGTTCATAATTTACTAAAAAATGCATTCGCTGGATATGAAGGGTACTTCAAGCTTATTACAGAGTCTGTAAAGGATTGGGAGGCAGATAGACTCAATGCCTCAGATACAGCTCTTATAGCGCTTGGTCTTGCCGAGGCCGAGACTTTTCCGGAGATCCCTGTCAAGGTCACGATCAACGAATACGTCGAGATCTCCAAATTCTATTGTACCCCAAAGAGCAGCGCATTCATTAACGGGCTTCTGGATAGACTTATTGCCAAGCTCTCGGAAGAAGGCAAGATTGCTAAAACCGGGGCCGGCCTCGCATAATCGCATAGATTTATTTCATGCATATCTGACATATTTGTCAGGTTTTATGATTATATTTGTCATATATACTTATTAGAGAAAATATGCTTACTTACGTATTAGAAGCAGCTCCGACTGCTCCTGCCGGAAGCGGATGGTCGATGTGGATCATGCTCGCATTGGTTTTTGTCGTGATGTGGTTCTTTATGATACGTCCCCAGCGCAAACAGCAGAAGGAACTTGAGAAATTCCGTAGCTCTTTGACCAAAGGATCCAAGGTTGTTACCGTAGGAGGTATCTACGGCACGGTTGAAGAAGTAGAAGAGAGGACGGTCCTAATCAAGGTAGACGCCAATACAAAGCTTAGAGTCGACAAGAATTCAATCGTAATGGACTCTTCTGCACGGCAGCAGTAGCCCTAATGCTCGGTCAGTGCTATGCATAAGATCCGGGAAAAGATTGAAATCATTCTGAGCAGGAGCGGGCGTGACGTAAAAGTCTTTTGCGTATCGCTCCTGCTTGCTTATGGTATATGGCTGATCCACAATCTCTCGCTCAACTATTCCGAGACAGTCAGTATCCCGGTAAAAGGGATTAGCTCTATCGAAGGGCATACTAGTGAGGCATCTGGTTCGGCTCTTGTTGTCGGAAGATGTCGTGCATCGGGATACAACATCATAAGGATGAAGAATGTGTCGGAGCGTAAGCCTGTTCAGGTGCATTTTGACAGTGAAGATCTGCATTTGTACCATGATGACATCTATTATATAACTTCCGACAATCTCAACCGCTATGTCAACCAGATATTCGGAAACGGGACAAAGATGGAGGGCTTTGTGACGGATACGCTCCTGCTCCGTTTTCCGGAGGAGAACCACAAGAAGGTTCCAGTCTGTCCTGTATATAACATTAGGTATGTCCCACAATATACCAATATCTCACCCATGAGGATTGAGCCTGATTCTGTGGTAATATACGGTGAGCCTTATCACATTGACGGAATAGACAAAGTCTTTACCGCTCCTCTTACTCTTGAAGGAGTAGATGCATCGGTACATGGAGAGATCGGACTGGATAAGATCAAGGGCATAAGGCTATCCTGCCAGTCGGTAAGATATAGCATATCTGTGTCGAGGTATGTGGAAGAGACAGTAGTCTTGCCTGTAGAAGTTAGAAATGAGCCTGTAGGGAAGTCACTTGCAGTATATCCTTCCACAGCGACAGTGCTCCTCCGCTGCATATTTCCTCTTACTCATGATCCATCGAAGGATATGCGACTTTATGTCGATTACAAGGATTTCCTCAAGTCGCTCAAGGGAGAATGCCTTCCTATGGTAGAAAATCTTCCTCCTGATGTTCTTGAATATGAGGTGATTCCAAAGGTGTTTGACTGCGTGGAGAATGAAGGGCAATGAGAAAGACTGTATTTCTTGTGACTGGCGGTATCGGAAGTGGAAAGTCAGTGGTGTCGTCTATTCTTCGTGATGCAGGCTTTCCTGTATATGATTCTGACAATGAGACAAAGCGTCTGTATAATAAAGATAAGACACTTATCTCAGATATAGAGTCATGTGTGGGGCATAGCTTAAGTTCACAGGACGGGAGTTTTGACACAAAAGCCCTTGCAAAGTCTATCTTCTCAGACCCGGTAAAGCGAGAGGCTGTAGAGTCTGTTTTATATCCTTTGGTTTTGGATGATTTTATTCATTGGGCTTCGCTGCAGAGTTCGGATATTGTCGGCATGGAGTCGGCTGTAGCATCAGACAAGAAAATTTTCGAGGGGTTGTTCGATATGGTGATTTTCGTTGACGCACCTCAGGAAGTAAGGTTGGAGAGAGCCGCAATCAGAGATCAGTCGTCACGAGAGAAGATACTTGCCAGGATTAGGAGTCAGGTTCTTTCTCCTGGTAAGGCTGACTTTATTGTGGATAATTCAGGTTCACAAGCTCAACTTAGGGAGCGACTTGTCCCTGTCATCAGATATATGCGGCAGTTCGGACATTTTGAACCTGTACGGATAAAGTAATTAATAGATTAGAATAATATTTAGAACTATGAAGACAGATTTGTCAAAAGTATTGTCAGTGTCAGGCCATCATGGTCTGTATACCTATGTGGCCCAGTCAAGAAATGGTGTCATTGTAGAATCTCTGTCAAATAAGGAGCGTACATGCTTCGGTATGAAAAGCAAGATGACCACGTTAGCAGATATTTCCATATTTACAGAAGAAGGTGAATTGAAGCTGAAGGACGTGTTCTTGAAGCTTAAGGAAGTCCTTGGAGATAGCCCTGCACCTAGTCCGAAGGCATCTTCGGAAGAGCTTAAGGCTTTGTTTGCCAAGGCTGTACCGGATTATGACAAGGATCGTTTCTATGTTTCGCATATGAAGAAGGTCGTTGAGTGGTACAATGAGCTTCATGACCATGCTTCTCTTGATTTTGAAGAAGAAGAGCCTGCTCAGACCAAGGAAGAGAGCACCGAATAACTTGGGTAGAGAGTATGAAGACTCTTCAGATTATTACACTCGGGTGCTCCAAGAACGAAGTCGATACAGAGCATCTCCTCTCTCAGGTAAAAGATGATTTTACCATCATCCCCGAGGGTGAAGATGCTCGCAAGATCGATTATCTTCTGCTCAATACCTGTGGCTTCATAGGAGATTCCAAAGAACAGTCAATTCAAGAAATTCTTAGGGCTGTCGAGAAGAAGAAAGCGGGCAAGGCTGGAAAGGTAATTGTCTTCGGCTGTCTCTCTCAGAGATATATTAATGACATGCCGTCACTTATCCCAGAAGTAGATGCCTGGTACGGAGCACGGGATCTTGCTCCTGTAGTAAAAGCTCTTGGATGTAAAGTTCATCCGGAGCGTGTAAATTCGCGCTACAGGATAGACAAGAGACTGCCATATGCTTATATCAAGATCTCTGAAGGTTGCGACAGGCGCTGTTCTTATTGCGCGATTCCGTTCATAAGAGGAGCTCACAGGTCAGTTCCTATGGAGGATATCGTGTCCGAGGCCTCTTCTCTTGCAAAAGAAGGGGTAAGAGAACTTGTGCTTATTGCTCAAGATACTACTTATTATGGGCTTGACCTATATCACAGACGTGCCTTGGGTGAGTTGCTCGGCAGGCTTTCAGCGATTGAGGGGATAGAATGGATTCGTATACATTATTCTTATCCCGCTGATTTCCCTGAGGACGTACTTAAGCAGATGGCAACCAATCCCAAGGTCTGCAAATACTTGGACATACCATTGCAACATGTCTCGGACAAAGTGCTTGATATGATGCACAGACATGTGGACGGGGCATGGACACGATCGCTTATCCGCAAGATGAGGGATGCAGTCCCAGGTATTGTGCTCCGCACTACCATGATAGTCGGCCATCCTGGAGAAGACGATAAGGACTTTGCCGAACTTCTTGATTTCGTTAAGGATGCAAAGTTCGAGAGACTCGGGGCCTTTGAATATTCTGAAGAAGAAGGTACCTATGATGCATTGCATTTCCCAGACAATGTACCATCAGATGTGAAGGCTAAGAGGCTTGACGCTCTCATGACGTTACAGAGCGGCATATCATTTGCTTTCAACCAAAGCCGCATAGGAACGGAGGTCAAAGTGTTGGTGGATGATTATGCTGATGGCACTTTTGTCTGCAGAAGCGAATATGAGAGCCCCGAAGTGGATGGGGAGATTAGCGTAAGCTATGACAGTACGCGCATGGACGGATCTCCGGAGAGCTATGTGGGGAAGTTTATGTACGTCCGTATAACTGAAGCGGATGAATATGACCTTGTTGGAGAATATATCAGGAGTGAAATATGAAAGCAACTGGGAAGTTGACCCTCGGGTCTGCTGCAGTGATCTTGTCCTGCCTTTTATCTTCGTGTGATCCGTCGGCCTTCAGCATGAATGTCGAGATGAGGTATCCTTCTAAATCAGGCTTAGACTTGAGCGGCAAGTCCGTAGCAGTAGTCTATCTTGAGGATGATCCTGCCAGAGATTCGGTCTTCAATGAATATCTTGCCAATGGATTCGCCTCCTCATTAGAGAAAGAGTATTTTGGTGGAGATCAGGCAGTTGGCCTGTATCGTCTTGCTAAAAACAATGAAGGGGACTATTCTGACGAAGATACACTTGCCCGTATAGTCATGGATACCGGCAACGATGTAGTGTTCCTTTTCGATGCTCCGGATTTCGGGACTCCTGTCATTTCCCATATCAAGAAGACAGACAAGACCAACTCGGACGGCTATGCCTATACTTTGCCTCTTAAGCTCAGGCTCTATGCCTATGACTCTATGGGTGGCAAAGATACAGTCAGAGTGTGGGACGGAAAGAGAGACCTTACATCCACATTATCAGTGCCACAGAAAGCCGATGCTGCGTGGAATGATTCCATGCTATGGTCTTCTTTGGGGAGTCAAGGCACGGAAGTAGGGGAGCAGTCAGCTTCTATTTTCCTGCCCTCGTGGAAGACAGAACAGTTTACCATAATATATTTCGAAGGTAGCAACTCATGGAATGAAGCGGCACTCTATGCATCCGAATATTATTGGAAAGAAGCTGCTGAGATCTGGATGGAACTTGCCGAGAGTAACAATGCGATCAAGCGTTCTTGCGCTGCATACAATTTGGGTGTAGCCTGCTTCATGCTCGGAGACAAGGCTCTTGCTCTCAAATGGCTTGACAGCTCGGATGCAGACTATCCTCTCTCTGTGACAAAGACCCTGCGCAAGAAAATACAAGAGTACTCTGCAAAATAAAGATGCTTCGGCGCAAATAAGAGGGCTTCAGACTCTTGAATTGAGCCGTTCTGTCTCGCTTAGATCTAAGGCTTCAGCAAGGACGCTTATAGGATTGCGGACTTCGTAGAGGGTGGACATCTCTATCTGCCATTTGCATGTCTCGCAGTCACAAGCGACAAAGTCGGGGTTTATCTTCCGAATCTCATCGAAGAGGGGCTTTCCGATTGCTTGTGATGCGTTATAATTCTCTTTTTTGAATCCATAAGTGCCGGCAATTCCACAGCAGTTGCTTCCCAAGATGGTGAGGGAGCATCCTGGAATCATGTTGAGCAGTGATGTCGAGAAGATGCCCCAACCAAGCTTCTCAAGGTGACATGGCGTATGGTATGCCATATTTGCCTTCAAACCTTTCTTGAACGCAAGTCTTACCTTGCCGGAGTCTATCAGGGCGAAAATGAACTTTGTGGCAAGCGACAGTCTGTCTCGTATGGTGCTGTTGTCAACTTTAAGAAGATCAGGATACTCGTCTCTCATAGTCATGACGCAGGTGGATGAGGTGGTAACTATGTCAAGCCCTTTCGAAGACGTTCTCTCCAAAGCCTTGACATTGTTTTCAGCATGTTTTCTTGCTTGTCGGCTCATGCCGTTGGCTATCATTGCGACTCCGCAACATTTCTCACCTTCAACCAATTCAACCCCGAAGCCGAGGGCATTCATGACTCTTACAAGGTCTTTTCCCAACTCAGGGTTGTTGTAGTTGACATAGCAGCCATGGAAATATGCTACCCTTTGGCTATACTTCTGTTGAGACTCGGCCGCATTTTTCTTGAACCAATGTTCGAATGTCTCTCCCGCATATTGGGGAAAAGTACGCCTGTGGTCTATCGAGAGTACACTGTCGAGAATCGCCTTTACAGGCCTAAGTGGCAGTATGGCATTGACAATTGGGGCAAATGGAGTGGAAAGTGAGCCGATAAGATCAGTATTTGCCAGCATCTTGTCCCGCAATTTAGGCCTGAGCCTACTTAGTTGCAGCCTTGCCTCTTGGATTATATCTGAGATCTTGACTCCGGAAGGGCATGAGACATCACACCTCTTGCAATTGAGACAATATTTGAGAGTTTCATCATAAAAATACTTGCTCTTTAGCCTCAGCCTCTCTCCGTCCGGTCCTGCCTGTTTTGGTCCAGGGAAATTCGTATTGACCGGTACTACAGGACAGTATACCGTGCAGATCGTGCACTTTATGCATTGCTCGAACTTGTTGTCGCTTAGATCTTTAATCATTCCTACGATATTTTTTGAGAATCGTATCTGACACCTTGAGGGCCGTAAGCAGTGCTATTCCGCCACCGCTGCCTTCATACAGTGGATTGCAGCCCCCAAGTACGGAGCCAACCGCATAAAGGTTGCCTATTGTCTGGCCTCCTTTGGATACCATGAAATTGCTGTCGGTCACGACTCCGTATCCCATGTAGGGCTGTCTTGCAAAGAAATCCCTATCATACCAGTCGTTCCTGTCGGTTGAATATTTTACGTCCGAGCCGAATACTGGCTCTTCTATACTGTCTTTGCCGGCTACAAGACCATGACCGAAATAGCTTCCTGTGGCAAGCACATATGACTCGGCTTCTATAGGAATATCAGGAAAGTTACCGGTCGTGACATTGACTATCCGGTCTCCGTCAATCATTGATGATATTACAGAGTCTCCCATGAGGAATGTGCCCCCGGTAGCCTCGAATGCTCTCTTCAGCTGCATCTGACTTCTTATTCCCGGAACAGATGGAGGAAGTGTCCCGACAAATATGACCTTGATACCACCAAGACCATCACGGATCTGCTTGAATGCATAATTGTCACTGAGTCCGAATACGGCAGGCAGAATGACTGTGTCATATCCTTGCGACAGCACCTTGACCTTGTCTATAAATGTCTTGCGGCATTGCGGCCTGTCCATAAGTTTGGCAATATTGGTTGAGCGCATCTCGCTGGGGCTATGCCTAAGTACCTCGGTGTCTGAAGTTGCGATAAGTCGCACATTGCATTTTGTCCCGTAGGACGAGAGAAAGGTAGCAATGAAGTCGCTGTTGAAATCCAGGAAATCAGATATGCCCACAATAAGAACTTTCCCTAATTCCGGCTCAGTATCAGGAAAATACGGAAAATCCTCCAATACGAGCCATGCCGGCTTGAGTGTGCCAGACGCGGTCATTGTATATCCGTTCCTTGAACTGTCTCCTATAACTGTGAGGCCACAGTCCCCAAGCAAAGCACGGGCTTCCTCCGCATATGATCTGAAAGCAGATTTCCCTATCTTGGAGTATGGGTGATCCTTACCAAGACTTTCGAGTGCATCTTCAGGACTTTCGATAGTTTTCCCGTCTGGAAGCCTAGAGATCAGTCCGAAAGCACCGGAGAAAAAGTGCATTGCATTTTGTCCTGTGGATACTATGGCGCACCTTTTGCCTGCCTTTTGAAGCCTGATTCCGCATGTAAGTCCGGCAAGGCCTCCACCTGCTATAACAACGTCATATCTCATTTCGCTTCCTCCTTGATCCGTCCATTTTCGCATTCGACTTGCATCTCTACTTTGCCGCCCGTATCATTTCTCCGAATGATACTTTCAGGACGGATATAATTGATACCTAGGCACTCCGAATATATCCATTCCGTAAAATCCGCCTCTCTGAGGCTCTCGTCCCAGGCAACAGGGTATATACCTTTCCATCTTTCATTCATGAAGTCTGCCAGATCTTTGAAGGTCTGAGTTGCATTGCCTTGAGCCTTGCAAAGAAGCCCGGCAGCGCGGCATGCGCAAAGTTCTCCCTGACATGTGCCCATACCTACACGGGTGCGGCGTCGTAGATCCACCAGAGTGTGCACGTCAAGATTCTGTATTGCGTTGTCAACCTCGCTTTCGGTTACTTCTTCGCATTCGCACACAAGGCTTTGATTAGATTTGGAGGCTGTGTCAATTGACTTAGCCATGGCTCCATTGCGTCCAGCTATGGCTTTCTGCTGAGTTGTAGGATTCGTCCAGATCTTCCGCGCCACTTTCTGCACATCACCTTCGCCTGAGCCCGGGAGGGGAGTGACAGCAGTCTCGCATTTGCGGGCAACCGATAGTTTGGAGCATACAAGGTCTGTGGCCTTCTCTGCCATCAATCTGTAAGTCATCAGTTTGCCTCCCGTTATCGTTATGAATCCCGACAGGCCGTCCCGTTTCTCATGGTCAAGAAGTACAATTCCACGGCTAATGTTTCTTCCGCTTGGATCGTTTTCCGCAGATACTAACGGTCTGACTCCGGCATAGGCACGCAGGATACGTGTCTCCGACAGACATGGAGCGAGCTTCGCTCCTTCAGACAGCAGAAGGCTGACCTCTTCGGGAGTTACATGCATGTCGTCGCATTCCTCATAAGATACTCTGGTAGAGGTTGTTCCGATGACAGATACCGTATCCCCAGGCACAAGGATATCGGCATTGGATGGTTTGCGGCATCTGTTGAGTACTATCCCGTTGACTCTGTGGGCAAATATAAGGAGCGCTCCTTTGGCCGGGAACATATTGATATTGATACCGGCAAGAGAGGCAATCGAGTGTCCCCATATTCCTGCTGCATTCACGATCATGCGTGACCTGTATGTAGCTTTTTCGCCTGTCCTTTTGTTTATGGTCTCGACACCTGTAGCCTTGCCGTTTTCTGTCAGGATACGCGATACTGCCGTGTATACGAGGACTTTGGCCCCATGAAGCTTGGCGTCTATTATATTTGAGGAGCAGAGCCTGAATGGATCCACAGCTCCATCAGGAACCCTTACAGCACCGATTATTTCTGGATTGACGGAAGGTTCAAGGCGTTTCGCCTCGACTGGGTCGATGATTTCCGCCTTAATGCCGGCATCAAGACAGGCCTTGACAAATGATGCTTGATATCCGAGGTCGTCTTGAGGGAGAGTGATGAAAAATCCGGTTGTATCGTCTACACAATGATTGGCTATCCTCTTGAGTATCATGTTCTCTCTGATACATTCGGCAGCAGATTCCCTGTCTGTCACTGCATATCTTGCTCCGCTATGCAGTAGGCCGTGATTGCGCCCTGTAGCCCCGTCTGCGATATCATTGCGTTCGATTAGCAGGACTTTGAGTCCTCTTATTGAGCAGTCTCTTGCCGTGCCGGCACCGGTTATTCCTCCTCCGATGACGATGACGTCAAATTCTTTCTCTGTATTGATTGCCATATTTGTTGCTCTTTCGATACAAAAGACAAAATTAATACTTTATTTTCATATCGAAACAATATAATATCGATATTCTTATGGTTTTTACTGCTATCGACCTTCTCTTGAGAATGTGTGACCTTCCCTTAAGAATGGCTGCCACTTTTGAAGTTATTTAACTGTTCTTCTTTAAGTTCCGTATATATTGAAGGAGTACATTTGTGTGGTCACAGACGAATAGATGGTCGGGGTGATGGTATTTTATCAAAACATCTTCTATCTTTGCCCCGAGCTGTGAAAATACCAAGACAGTCAATGAGATCTTAGAAGTTGTTTAAATTTATTTCGTTATAGGAAGCTTCAAACAGATATAAAGAGGATAGTATATGTACTATGTAAGCAAAAGATTTGAAGTCAGCGGTGCACATTATGTGACGACTGGCAGAGGAACCAAGTGTGAGGCACTCCACGGCCACAACTGGATAGTCATTGTCCATTGCAAGGCAATGACACTCAATGAGGATGGAATGGTAACTGATTTTACTGAGATAAAGCACGGCATAATGTCGCGGATTGACCACCGCAATCTTAATGATGTTCTTCCTTTCAGCCCTACGGCAGAGAATATAGCCAAGTGGATCTGTGATGAGACTCCCAATTGCTACAAGGTAGAAGTTTGGGAGAGCGAAAACAACAAGGCCGTGTACGAGAAAGACTGACTTTTCGCAAATCTTGCTAACTTTGCAAAAACACTTCTTATGGGCAAAATATATGTAATAGACCATCCGATGATTCAGCACAAGCTGACGATAATGAGGAAAAAAGAGACAGGATCGAAGGATTTCCGCATCCTTCTTAAAGAGATCTCAGTCCTTATGGGCTACGAGGTGACGAGAGATCTTCCGCTTGACGATATTGAGATCGAGACCCCTATCTGTAAAATGATTGCAAAGAAAGTCTCAGGACGTAAGATGGCGATTGTCCCGATATTGAGGGCCGGACTCGGTATGGTGGACGGCCTCCTTACTCTTGTTCCGGTCGCAAAGGTAGGTCATATAGGACTTTATAGAGACGAGAAGACTCATACACCGGTAGTGTATTATTGCAAGCTTCCAGAGGATATAAGCCAGAGACTTGTCATTGTGACAGACCCTATGCTTGCAACAGGAGGCAGTTCGTGTGATGCCCTAACCATGCTTAAGGAGAGAGGCTGTACGAATATTCGCCTAATGTGTCTTGTAGCTGCACCTGAAGGCATTGCGAAAGTACAGAAAGAACATCCGGATGTGGATATATTCGTAGCCTCGGTGGACGATCATCTCAACAAGGACGCCTATATCGTACCGGGACTTGGGGATGCTGGCGACAGGATTTTCGGCACAAAGTGACCGCGAATCTTCTCTAAAAGACTGATTGTTATAAGGGAATTTGCATGTGAATTGACGGCAGATTCCCTTTTTCCTTCATTTATGAGCCTTATGAATTCTTCCATTTCCTTGCCGTATTCGTTGATGGAAGGGTCGGCTTCATAGATGACAGATGTATCCTTGCCGCGCTTTTTGAGGATAACGCGGCCGATTGTGTTGATCCTCTCTATAAGCAGGCTTCCATCTTCTCCCTGTATCTCACTCGGCAGGGAAGAGTCGCTTATCTTGGAATAGATCACGTCAGCCTGCATTCCGGGATAGGAAAATATTGCGGAGCCCTGTCCGTCAACACCGCTTTCAAGCATTACGGATGAGGAATATACGCTTTGAGGCTCTCCGAAAAGGGCTACCATCGGATAAATCGTATATACGCCTATGTCCATGGCGGCACCGTTGCCGAGCTCCGAACGGAATGCGTTGAGCACAATTCCTTCCTTATAACTGTCGTATCTTGACGAATATTGGCAGTATGAGGCGAAATATCTTCTGGGGCGTCCTATCTGCCAGAGATTGTCAGCTATTGCCCTGAATCCGTCAGAGAGCGTTGATTTCATGGCCTCCATTAGTACGACTCCGTTATCCCTTGCGACTTTTATCATTTCTTCAGCCTCTGCGCGCGTTACTGATAGAGGTTTCTCGCATAATACATGTTTTCCGTGCACCATGCATACTATACTTTGCCTACAGTGGGCGTAGTTTGGAGTTGCGATATACACAGCGTCAATATCGTTTCCGCTGACCATTTCCTCAAGTGAAGTATATACATGCGGAATCCCGTATTCAGAGGCAAATGCTTCCCCTCTCTCCTTGGTCCTGGAGAATACGGCAGCAGCCTCGAAGCCAGGGACTCTTGCAGCACCTTTAATCATTAGCCCTGAGATCTTCCCAGTTCCGGCAATTCCGAATCTGATATTATTTGCTTTCATTGTAATTATCTTCTGATTCTTGCACTTGGCCTGCGTCTTGGAAGCTCGTTCCAAAGGACGGGGCAGACGGTGGATTTCTCTGCCTGTTGTCAGTGCAAGTTACTCATTTTTCAGATACTCGAAAACAATCTGTAGTGAATATAAAATTAGAAGCTGTTTTGAAATGGTTCCCGAATTTTATTATGAGGATTATTCGAGGCAGCCTCTACTTTGGAATAAGGAGTGTACTGGAGGTACTGGGTTGATGATAAAGATGAAAATGGCCGGAAAACTCACCGCATAGCTGTCAATACTGGCAATTTCAGAAAACAGTATTATATTTGCATTTCTGTTTAAAATTTAGACACTCTTGAATCATTATGAGCGATGAAATGAATCCTGGCATGCAGGAAACTGCGCCAGATGTAGCAGGAAAGGCTTCCGAGGCTCAGGAAGAAGTACAGCCTCAGGAAGATGTCAAGGATTATTCCAACATGACGTTGGCCGAGCTGTCACAGCTTTTCGAGAAATTCTCAAAGAGCGAAGACCGCATGACTAAGTCCAAGGAAGCCGAAGCTATCAAAGCAGCTTTCTACAAGCGACTATCCAAAGAGAAGGCGGCAGCTGGACTGGAAGCCAAGGAAGATGTTATCTCCCCAGAAGAGGAGGAGGTAGCAACGACCGAGACTCCTGATGAAAATACCACTGAGACAGCCAATCCGTTTGTAGCCATAGAGAAAGGATTCAAGGCCGTTTATCTCAAATACAAGAAAGAGAGAGCGGAGTACAACAGGAAACTTGATGAGGAGCGGGAGAAGAACCTTGTGCTCAAGCAGGCAGTTATAGCGGATCTCAAGGCCTTGGTGGAGAAGCAGGAAGACCTTGGTACGGTTTTCCCTGAATTCAAAGAATTACAGGCTCGCTGGAGAGCCATAGGCCAAGTTCCAGTACAGAATTTCAGGACTCTTAATGATACTTACCAGTTCTATGTCGAGCAGTTCTATGACAAGGTCCAGATCAACAGAGACTTGAGGGATCTCGATTTTAAGAAGAACCTTGAGGCGAAAGAGGATTTCTGCGCTCAGGCAGAGAAACTGTCCAAAGAAGACAATATAGTTGAAGCTTTCAAAGAACTTCAGAAGCTGCACGAGCAGTGGAAGGAGTACGGTCCGGTAGCAAAAGAGTTCAGGGAGCAGATATGGGACAGGTTCAAGGCTGCAACTGCCATTATCAACAAGAAATATCAGGAGTTTTTCGAGAAACAGAAGGCCGTTCAGGCTGAGAATCTTGCAGCCAAGGAGAAGATCTGTGCCCAGATAGAGGAGATTGCTGCCAAGGAGATAAAGTCTACCTCTGAATGGAGTGATCTGACAAAGACCATAGAAGACTTCCAGAAAGAGTGGAAAAGCATAGGATATGCGTCGCGAAAAGAAAACCAGAAGGTTTATGACCGTTTCCACGCCGCATGTGACAAGTTCTTTGACAGAAAGAGGGTATATTATCAGGAATTGAAGAACAGTCTCAATGCCAACACTGACAAGAAACTGGCTATCATAAAGGAGGCTGAATCCCTTTCCGGAAGTACAGAATGGAAGAAGACAGCCGACAGACTGATTGCATTGCAGAAAGAGTGGAAGGAGATAGGTGCCGTTCCACGCAAGAAATCCGATCAGTTGTGGAAGCGTTTCCGTTCTGCTTGCGATACTTTCTTTGCAGAAAGAGACAAGCATGCCAGTAGTTTTGCCGCCAATCTCGAAGCCAAGAAGGCTCTTATCGCGGAGATCAACGCATTTGATGGCGACAGCAATGATATGGATGCAAAACGGAAGTTTCAGGACAGATGGCGTGCAATAGGTTTTGTACCAATGTCCGAGAAAGAAGCTGTGACCAAAGCATTCGATGAGGCTATAAAGGAAAAGTTTAGCAATACCCGTGCAGTAAATAAGTCTCCAAAGGACAAGCTTATGCAGAGATATCGCAAGCTTCAGCAGGACATAGATACGTATGAGAACAATATAGGCTTTTTTGCAAAGTCAAAGAATTCACAGCAGCTCAAGGAGCAAATGCAAGAGCGTATAGACGCTTCCAAGAAGCAGCTAAGTCAACTCGAAGAAGAAATCAAGGCATTAAATTCAGCTGAATAGAAGATGAACAAAAATACAGTGATCGGCTTTGTGCTGATAGGTGTGATCCTCTTCGGATATACCTGGTATCAGTCGAAGCAATATGAGAAGCAGGCCGCTGTACAGGCCAAAGCGGATTCCTTGGCACGGGTAGAGAGGCTTATGCAGATGAAGGCCGACAGTGCTGCAGGACTTTTCTCACTAGATACTCTTACAGATGAGAATGCTGTCCCTTCTGATGTACAGGCAATATATAAGGATTCTCTTCTCGAAAGAGCATATAACTCTGATTCTTCGCTTCTGTCGATTGAGAATGATAGAGTTGCCATCGTCTTCACGACAAAAGGCGCTCAACCGTATTCTGTAAAGGTCAAGGGCTACAGAAACTATGATAGCACGGATTTGTATCTCTTCAAGGAAGGGGAGAGCCATATGGGATATTCCATATATGCAGGCGAAAGTATCAATACTGCTGATTTCGTCTTCAATGTGGCAGAAAAGACCGATTCCTCTGTCGTGATGAGGCTTCCTTTCCGTAACGGAGGATATATAGAGCAGTCATTTGCCCTTGAAGGCGGTTCTTATGTGATGAAGAACTGTCTATCGTTTGTGGGCATGAACGGTATCATCCCACGCAACGTGTCATATTATGACTTCGATTGGGACGTTACTGTGCCCCGTATGGAGAAAGGTTACCGCAACGAGACCCAGTATTCCAAGATTGATTATTATTTCGGAGGAGACAAGAGGCCTGAGGAGATCGGAAAAGGGCGAGATGCCTCAAAGAGGGTTGACAACAGGATGGAATGGTTCGCTTTTCAGCAGCAGTTCTTCTCCGCGATCATGCATCCAGCTGAGCAATTCTCTTCAGGAGAGTTTGCAATCACATTCATTCCTGAGGACGATCCAGGGCACAACCTTATGGCCTGCTCTGCAAAGATGAGGTCTGACTTCAAGGCTGACAGTGATGTCAAGGTCGAGAATGCATTCTATTTCGGTCCCAACCATTACCAGACGCTCAAGTCATATGACAGGAAATACGAAAAGATTATTCCGCTTGGAGGATGGATGGTAGGCTGGTTTACCAAGTACATAATCATTCCGCTCTTCAATTTCCTACACAGGTTCATCTCAAATTTCGGAATCATCATCCTGTTGATGACTATTTTCATCAAGATCGTGGTTCTGCCGCTTGCTTACAAGTCATATTCATCTACAGCCAAGATGGCTGCGATCAAGCCCGAATTGGACAAGCTCAATGCCAAGTATCCAAAGCAGGAAGATGCTCTCAAGAAACAGCAGGCTACAATGGAACTTTACAAAAGGGCAGGCATCAATCCTATGGGAGGCTGTCTTCCGATGCTTCTGCAGTTCCCTATACTGTGGGCAATGTTCCGTTTCTTCCCAGCTTCAATAGAGTTGCGCCAGCAGTCATTCCTTTGGGCAGATGACCTGAGTGCTTATGACTCGATTGTTGATTTCGGTACGAGGTTACCTCTTCTTGGTGATCATATATCTCTCTTCGCCCTGCTGATGGCTGTGTCAATGTTCTTCTATTCCAAGATAACGGCACAGGGACAGATGTCAGGCAATGACCCCAATGTAGCTACAATGAGGTTCATGAGCATATGGATGATGCCTGTGATGATGTTCTTTATCTGCAACAGCCTGTCTGCAGGACTCAGCTACTATTATCTGTTGTCCAACATCATAACCATGCTTGAGACGTGGATTATCCGCAAGTTCTTTGTTCATCCTGAAGAGATTCTTGCCCGTCTAAAGGCGACCGAAGGTAAGGCTATGCCAAAGAGTAAGTGGCAACAGAGACTTGAGGAAGCACAGAAGATGCAGCGGGAGATGGCAAGACAGCAGGCAAATAAAGCCAGAAAATAATGTCTATAGCAGAGGAAATCTCAAAGATCAAAAGTGAACTGCCACAAGGAATAAGCCTTGTGGCAGTTTCAAAATTCCATCCTGCAGAAGAGATAATGCAGGCATACGATGCAGGGCAGCGTCTTTTTGGCGAAAGCCGGCCGCAGGAGTTTGAGGCAAAGTGCAAGTCTCTGCCTTCTGACATAAAATGGCATTTCATAGGTCACCTTCAGACCAACAAACTTAAAATGGTGCTTCCCTATGCCTGGATGATAGAGTCAGTAGACTCTGTCCATCTCCTCGAAGAAATATGCACGTGGAGTAGGGCTAATGCATTAAGGCCTAAGATCCTGCTTGAGATGCATCTTGGTGCCGAAGAGACAAAGCACGGCATGACGGAAGATGAGATCCGCTTAGTATGCGCTGACAGGTCTTGGAGCGAGTGGGTCGAGATATGCGGTCTTATGGGCATGGCAACCAATACTGATGATGAGAGCATTATCCGTTCGGATTTTTCAAGAATTGCAGCATTGAAAGATGATATAGCAGCCTCTCTATCAAGCGATAGTTCGTTCAAGGAGCTGTCCATCGGTATGTCCGGAGACTACAAGATTGCTATAGAATACGGGGCGACAATCGTCCGCATCGGTACTCTTATCTTCGGACCGAGGGAATATTGAAGTATTTAGTGCTTGAACATCGAAGTAAGGCTATCCCTGATTCGGGGTAGCAGGGCATTGTCTCGTCACAAGGCATTCTGTCATAGCCTTTGCAACTGCTGCAGAAGCTCCTCTTCCTCCAAGGCTTTCCCTTATTTCCTTGTAACCCTCTTCCATAGTAGTGCGGTACTCCTTGTCTTCAAGTATCCGTATAACTTCATTGAGCACATTTTCAGGGGTGAAGTAATACTGCAGCAACTCTCGAAAACACTGTCTTCCGAGTATAAGATTGCCGAGACTTATGAATTTCACTTTGATTATCTGCTTTGCTATTGCGAAATTAAGCATCATACCGCTATATGCCACAACCTGAGGAGTTCCGATGAGTGCAGTCTCCAATGAGGCAGTCCCTGAATTGACTACGGCTGCCCTTGCCTGTCTTATTGTACCGTAACTGTCTCCGAATATGAGGCTTACATATTCTTCGCGTCCACGCATCCAAGCAGAATAATCTTCCTCTGTTGCTGAAGGAGCTCCAGCCACAATGAAGCGGTAGTTGCTGTATGCTGGCATGGAATGCATTAGGTCGGCGAATTTCATGTATACGGGCATCATGGACGATATCTCGCCTTTGCGGGATCCGGCAAGCAGTGCGATCTTAGGGCAATCCGGCAGTCTATGAAGGGAATTGAAGCTTTCTGAGCTCTCATTCATCGCAGGGGAGTTGTCCACAGCATCTATAAGCGGATTACCTTTATATATGAAGTCAATTCCTTTCTTTGTGAAATAAGGAATCTCGAAGGGAAAGACGATGAAAAGCCGGTCTACATACTTTTTTAACTTCCGGATACGTCCCTCACGTGATGCCCATACCTTGGGTGCAATGTAGTAGAATACTTTAAAGCCCTCTTTATGCGCAAACTCGGCAACCCTGAAATTGAATCCCGGATAATCTATGAGAATCACGACGTCGGGCTTCCAGGTCATGATGTCGCGGCAGCAATCCCGGAATTTGCGCAAATAAGAAGACGCATTGGTCACAATCTGCACGAAGCCGATGACAGCCCCGTCCTTATAGTCATGCACGAGTCCCTCACCGCTTTGGTTTGCTCTATATACAGCGTTCATCAGCCGGCCGCCCCAAAATCGTATGTCAGCCTTGGGATCTTCCTTGTAAAGTCCTTTCATTAAGTTGGAGCCGTGCAGATCTCCGGAGGCTTCGCCTGCAATGATATAATATTTCATGTCTTTTAGTCTGCGAAATCAGTCTCAATCCCGTTCTCTTCGAGCCTGTGTAGTTCAGCATAGTCAGTCGTATCTATATTGCAGGGAGTCACGGATATATATCCGTTCTGGATTATATGGTGGTCAGCCTTCTGCGAATCTCTGTCATCGTCTATGAAATCACCGACCATCATGTAGAGTTTCTCTCCGGCCTCGCATTTTGGCTCTGAACTTTGTCCGAGCATTTCCGGGGTGATTCCGTGCTTGCTGAATACCTTTGGATCCCACTCTCTAAATTCGCGTTCCCAATGCCCGAGTCCCTGATAGCCTGCCCTTATGCCACGTATGTCACAGGCTGGTATGTCTGGGAAATTGATATTGTAATAGATACCCTTTCTTGTTGGACGCGAATCCATGAGGCTGTGGAATATCTGTGGAAAAAACTGCTCTACTGCTGAGAAATCCGCATCAGGATCTATAGTTGAGAGGGATACCCCGAATGAAGGTATGCCGCAAAGAGCTCCCTCCTGAGCTGCACCCAATGTTCCAGAATAACAGGCTCCGCTGGATACGTTGGAGCCATGATTTATCCCACTTACAATGACGTCCGGCTTCTTGTGAAGGAACTGCATGTTAAGACCGAATTTGATACAGCTTGTTGGAGTGGCGTCAAGATATGACCAGTGTCCAGGCTTCTCATCTGGAAGGGACTTGTATGCTATCTGCTTGAGCCCCAACGATACGGCCATTCCCATTCCTGACTGGTGGTGCTTGGGGGCAATGACAGTGACATTGCCAAATTGGCACATTATGCCTGCCAGAATGTGGATTCCCTTGGCTTTGTAGCCGTCATCATTGGTTATTAAAATCTCCATATGTCGCAATTTGTATAGCCGTCTAGAACCTTGAGGATTCTAAACGATATAGAAGTTTATATCTTATCAAATTTTCTAGCAAAGATAGGCAAATATTCATTTTTTTGCCTATTTTTGCACCGTTTTTGCAGGTATGGGCATGGCGTCTAGAAATACGGCAAGTTTCCGTACCTGGACACAGAGAAGAAAGTTAAACTTCATTAAATATTTGTAACAATGGTAAAACTTGGTATTAACGGATTTGGCCGTATCGGCCGTATGGTTTTCCGTGCTGCCGTTGAGAATTTCCCTCACGACATCGAAGTTGTAGGTATCAACGATCTTCTTGATCCTGATTATCTTGCCTACATGCTCAAGTTCGATTCTGTACATGGTGCATTCAAAGGCGAAGTAGCTGTTGAGAACGGTACGCTTATAGTAAACGGCAAGAAGATCCGCCTTACCGCTGAGATGGATCCGGCTAACCTCAAATGGAACGAAGTAGGTGCAGATGTAGTTGTTGAGTCAACCGGTCTTTTCCTTACTGACGAGAAAGCTCGCAAGCACATCCAGGCTGGTGCTAAGAAGGTCATCATGTCAGCTCCTTCAAAGGATGATACTCCTATGTTTGTCTTCGGTGTAAACGACAAGACATACGCTGGTCAGGATATCATCTCCAACGCATCTTGTACAACCAACTGTCTTGCTCCTATTTCCAAGGTTCTTGACGAGAAGTTCGGTATCGTACGTGGTCTTATGACAACAGTACACGCTGCAACAGCAACTCAGAAGACTGTTGATGGCCCTTCAAAGAAAGACTGGAGAGGTGGCCGTGGTATACTTGAGAACATCATCCCTTCTACAACAGGTGCAGCAAAAGCTGTAGGCAAGGTTCTTCCTCAGCTCAACGGCAAGTTGACAGGTATGTCACTCCGTGTTCCTACATCTGATGTTTCTTTCGTAGACCTTACTGTAGAGCTTGCTAAGCCTACTACTTACGAGGAGATCTGCAAGGCAATGAAAGAGGCTTCTGAGGGCGAGCTTAAGGGTGTTCTCGGATACACCAACGAGGCTGTCGTTTCTACAGACTTCCGTGGCAACTCTCATACCTCTATCTTCGATGAGAAGGCTGGTATCCAGCTCGATCCTACATTCGTAAAGGTATGCTCTTGGTATGACAACGAGTGGGGTTATTCTAACAAGGTTCTTGAGATGGCTCGCGTTATCTCCAAGTAATCCAGCTATATAAAGCATTAAGCCGGTCCTATATTAGGATCGGCTTTTTTGTATAGTAGTATTTGGGCTATCTGTTTATTGTCATAGATGTCTTTTCTGTCCGATAGTGATGTCTTTTCTGTCCGATAATCGACATATACACATTACTATATCATGAAGGATACGGCTTACTGTATCATGAAGGATATGGCAATAATGACAGTCTATCTGCGTATAAAACAGGAAACTACGTTCATAAGTATATATATGCAGAAAAGAGAGAATATGGCGAGAGACCAATTCTCACCCAACAACAGAACCCCTATAAATACAGGAACAATGATGCTGACAAAGCCTATTCTCATTATTTTCGTATGAGCATCAGTCTTGATGTTCTTTCCGAATTTCATCCCGAACATCGGAATCTCGCTGACTAAGAGGGCAGAGAGAATGACAGACATAATGGCTATCAGCCATACATCTATTGTTGCCATCTCAACACCGGCTTCTGATATGAATATATAATATGACAGAGAGCCACATATCATTGCGCAGGCCGGAGTAGGAAGGCCAATGAAGTTCTCATGCTGCCTTTCGTCTATATTGAACTTGGCAAGACGAAGAGCCGAGAATACAACTATCGCAAGAGGAATGTATTGCAGGTATACCGGCTGTCCTTCCAGACTCTTGAATAGCATCAGGGACGGTAGAAGTCCGAAACTGACAAGATCTGATAGAGAGTCGAGTTCCTTGCCGATGTCTGAATATTTGCCGAGAAGTCGTGCTGACATGCCGTCCAGAAAATCGAATGCTGCGGCTGCAAGCATGAGTAGGAAAGCTATGTCCGGCCGCCCTTGCATTGTGAAAATCACTCCAATGCTGCCAGATAGCAGATTCATGGATGTGATTGCGTTGGGAATGTGCTTTGTTATCTGCATCGCTTATCTGCCAAGCTTCCTCATAATTGACGAAGGTACTGCGTCCTTGTGCATAATTATCGACATGGATTTACCCTTGACGAATGCCTCGGATACATACCATATGCCATCGTATGCGCCAGTTTTGCCCCAGGAATTCTTAACCATATAGAACTTGTTACCGTTCTGGTCTTTTGCTATGCCGAAAATCTGCATTCCATGATCGTCTGTAGTGGTCTTCTCATCATAACCTTTCTGCCTGAACTCCTGCGTGGGGACAATCTCCTCGATTGCAGTAGCGCTCTTCTCAGGTTGCTCGCCTTCTTTGCCTACCCATTTCTCCTGATCCGATCCGGAGGTCTTATCCACCTCTTTTACAAGGATTCCGAGACCGTCTCTCGTGAAGCCCTTCTCACTTACATCAGTACCCCATGAGACTGTATATCCTTTCTCTATCGCATTGTCGATAGCCTCCATAAACTCATCTATAGGGATGTTCCAGTCTGAGTCATATCTCCAGTTGTCGCATACCTCAAGAACAACTTTGTGATAGAAAGGATGGTGAGTGAATGAAGTAAAGGATACATAGTTGTCAGGGTTTATCTTGTAGTGATCTCTATACTCCTCCGGAGTCCAGGTCTGTCCGTTCCATTCGAAACTCTCTGGACATTCTCCGAGATAAGCGTCCATTATGCCCTTGAAACCCTTCTTCCAAGCAGTGGAAAGTTTCTTGTTGGGGTTGGATGCGATAGCCTCTACATATGCTTTGGCTACAGCATCAAGCTCATTGTGAACAGGTAGCTTCGTGCCATAGTTGAGACCTTGCTGCACCTGCTGGGGTACAAGCCCGTAGTCGGTGACAACGTGCATGACGTCAGCGGATTCGCTTCCGGCTGAGAATGTAAGATTGCCATCAAGCCTGACATATTTCTCAGCCCTATCTTGATAAGAGTGGCTTACAACGAACATCTCGGCAAAATCCGGATATTGAGTCGTGTCAGTGATATTGCAGAGACGGATAGCCTCAGACTCGAGGAAACCCAATGTGGAGAAACACCAGCATGTGCCTGATCTATATTGGTTCTTGACTGGAGTTATGGGATTGGCCTTGACTGTCGTGAACTTGTAGTCTTCTGTTTTGGGTACCGGCACAGCGGCAAATGCAGCCGATGGCACGATGCAGCAAAGTGCGCAGAGCACGGGAATGAGTCTGTTCTTCATTGATCGAATTAATTGTTTATACAAATTTAGCTAAATTAGAGGCTGTTTTGAAATGATTCCCGAATTTTATTATGAGGATTTTTAGAAGCAGTTTCGACTTTGGAAGAAGGAGCGTACTGGAGGTACCGGGCTGATGACAAAGATGAAAATGGACGGAAAGGATTATAAGAGACGAATCATTTCGAAACAGCTTCTTAGTAAAACTAAAGAAACATTATGAAGACTTACAGGATATTGTACATACACGGAATGGGCGGAGGCAAAGACAGCCGTATACCGGCCTTTCTCTCAGAACATCTTGACAATTGCCTTCCACAGGGCTCAGACTGCCATATTGAAACCATCGTAAGGACCTATGACATAGATCCGGATATTGCCTGGGAGCAGATATCATCTTGGTTCAAAGAGATTGCCCCTGATCTTGTCATAGGGGAGTCTCTCGGATCACTGCATGCTGCAAGACTCACAGGGGTTCCACATCTTTTCGTATCTCCGGCATTTGGAGCGGCTACATGGATGTCAATTGCAAGTTATATTCCGGGGGCAGCCAAGTTGATGCGCCATATTTTCAAGCCTAAGACAGGGGAGAGACAGGTCTTGGAATTTACAAGTAGAATATTGTCTCATTACAGGGGCTTGAGGAAGATTGTCATAGATTGCAGCCCGTCGCATGGGGGTAAAGACCTGTTTTATGCATTCTTCGGCACGGATGATAGCTACCGCCGAAGTGGGGTTGTAAGCATTCGGTCGTGGAGAAAGTATTTCGGCAGTGACACCTATAATATATATAGAGGCACTCATTTCATGGAAGAAGAGTACCTCTATACTATGCTTATGCCGAAAATAATCGCTGTGCTCGGTCTGTCAGTGAAAGCTTCTGTATTGTCTTAGGCCTTCTTCAAGATTGTCGAGAGCCTTCTCTAGTTCGGAAACTTCCAATACATAGGCTATCCTAATATGATTCTTGCCAAAGCCGGGGCTCTTGTAGAACGAAGCTGCCGGGGTAACCATCGTAGTACTTCCTTCTCTGCGGAAATCTGTGAGCATCCATCTTGCGAAGTCCTCGGCATTATCCACTGGGATACTTGCAATTGTGTAGAATGCCCCCATTGGAAGAGGAGAAAATACATCCTCCATCTTGTTGAGCCTTTCGACCATATAATCCCTGCGTCGTATATATTCTTTCTTGACAGATTCAAAATAGCTGTCCGGCGTGTCGAGGGCACCGATAGCGGCAATCTGGCCGAATACAGGTGGACAAAGCCTTGCCTGGGCATATTTCATAGCAGCTGTCATCACGTCTTTGTTGTGCGAGACTATGCAGCCAACACGGCAGCCACACAGGTTATATCTCTTTGATACTGAATCAACAAGAATCACATTCTGGTCAAGATTAGGTATATTCATTGCCGAGAAATGAGGCTCGTCCGTGTAGCAGAATTCTCTGTATACCTCGTCGGATATAAGGAAAAGGTCGTGCTTTCTTGCCAAGTCACCGAGGGCAAGCATGTTCTCTTTCGTATAAAGAGTCCCAGTAGGATTGCCTGGATTGCTTATAAGGATGGCCTTGGTCCTGTCAGTGATGAGTTTCTCGAATTCGGACATGTCCGGAACTTTGAATCCTTGCCTTATATCTGTAGGAACTGCTTTGAGGACAATTCCATTCATATAAGCAAAAGTGTTGTAGTTGGTATAGAACGGTTCCATGACGATCACCTCGTCGCCCTCATTGCAGGTAATCTGAAGTGCAAGGTTCACGCTCTCGCTTCCAGCTACAGTTACAATCAGCTCGCTCATGTCTATGCTGATGCCGATCTTGCTGTAATATTTCTCCACAAGTCCCGTGCGAAGCTCTGCAAATCCGGCAGAATTGGTGTATGACACGTGGTCGAGAGTGTTGTTCCTAACGGCTGACAGTGCGCACTCCGGAGACTTTATATCCGGTTGTCCTACATTGAGATGATATACTTTGACCCCCGCTGCTTTGGCTGCGTCTGAGAGTGGGACAAGCTTCCTAATAGCAGAAGCCGGCATTAGTCGTGACTTGTTGGAAATAACCGCCATTACGTTTCGTTTTAATTAAAAAACAGATAAAATTTATTAGCAAAGATAGTGTTTTTTTTTACCTTTGCGGACGTGCTTAACAAAATCAATTCTATGTCAAATTTCAGACAAAAAGCTATGGAGGAGGCTTCTCTCCATATCGCTGGGCGTTTCTTTGAAGAGAAAAGGCCTGTATCGGCGTTTTTTAGCGAGAATGTCTTCGATCTCGCAAAAATGCGTAAATACATGTCCCAGTCGGCCTACGAGGCTGTCCTGGCAGCGGTGAAGCTCGGCAAGAAGATCGAAAGACCTATTGCTAACGAGATCGCTTCTGCAATGAAGACTTGGGCTATAGAGAAAGGGGCAACCCACTACACCCATCTTTTTCAGCCTTTGACAGGCACCACAGCAGAGAAGCATGAGTCTTTTATCACCGTCAAGGACGGGGAAGTGTTCGAGAGATTCAGTGGAGATGCCCTTGTCCAGCAGGAACCTGATGCATCGAGCTTTCCAAGCGGTGGACTTCGCAATACATTCGAAGCACGGGGATACTCGGCTTGGGATCCCAACTCTCCTGTATTTATTTTGGACGAGACCTTGTGTATTCCTTCAGTCTTCGTTTCCTATACTGGTGAGGCTCTTGACATGAAAGTCCCTAACCTGCGCTCCATACAAGCTTTGAGCGCAGCGGCAACATCTGTAGTTAATCTGTTTGACAGGTCAGTAAAGTCAGTTACCGTAAATGTGGGTCTCGAACAGGAGTATTTCCTTGTTGACGAGGCCCTATATAATGCAAGGCCAGATCTGAAATTGTGTGACAGGACTGTGATTGGTCATACATCTGCAAAGGATCAGCAGTTGTCAGATCACTATTTCGGAGCAATACCTTCAAGGGTAGAAGCTTTCATGAAAGATTTCGAGACTGAGGCATACAAACTCGGCATACAGTTGCAGACACGACACAATGAAGTTGCTCCCAATCAGTTCGAGTGCGCACCTGTGTTCTGTGAGGCTACTAAGGCCATTGACCAGAATATGCTTCTTATGATACTTATGCCTAAGGTTGCCGAGAAGCACCACCTTAAAGTGATCTTCCATGAGAAGCCTTTTGACGGGGTCAATGGAAGTGGCAAGCACTGCAACTGGTCAATGCAGACAGACGGTGGGGTCAATCTCCTATCTCCCGGCAAAACACCTGTCAAGAACCTTCAGTTTCTTGCATTCTATTCCAGCATCGTGCGTGCCATCTATAAACACAATTTCCTGCTGATGACATCCGTGTGCTCTCTCAACAACTCATACAGGCTTGGTGGACATGAGGCACCTCCTGCAGTTATGTCCGTATTTTCAGGAACAGCTCTGTCGGGAATCTTCAAGCACATCATGAATATGACAGATCCGTCCGATGCTGAGGCCGGAAAAGCGTCCATCCAGATGGTAAGTTCCATACCTGAGATAGAACAGGACAACACAGACCGCAACAGGACATCACCTTTCGCATTTACAGGTAACCGCTTCGAATTCAGGGCTGTAGGATCTTCAGCAAATGCAGCTTCTGCTACATATGTTCTCAATTCGATCGTGGCAGAAAGCCTTAATGACTTCAAGGCTGAAGCCGCTGCGCTTGAGGCGAAGGGAGAATCTCGCCAGAGTGCAGTCCTTACTGTAGTACGTAAGTTCTTAACAGAGTCTAAGAATATAATGTTCGAGGGGAACGGCTACAGCAAGGAATGGGAAGAAGAGTCTGCAAAAAGAGGCTTGAAAGCTGTCAGGAATGTGCCTGAGGCTTACAGGGTCTTTATAAGCGATGAGACTGAATCGATGTTTGAGAAACTACACGTCCTTTCACAGGCTGAGTCTGAATCACGCTATGAAGTACTCAACGAAATCTATGTAAAGAAGCTTCAAATCGAGGCAAGACTACTTGGCGATATCTGTCTGAACCATGTGATACCGGCCGCTGTAAGCTATCAGAATATTCTCGTCAAGAATATTCAAGGCTGTAATGATATCTTTGGTGACGAATACAAGACACTCTGCAAGGCCGATATAGATACGTACAGGAAAATTTCCGGCTATGTAAACGACATGTCAGCCAACGTGCATGTACTTGTAGAAGCTCGCAAGAAAGCCAATAAGGTTGAAGATATGTCAGAGAGGGCGTATCTCTATTCGACCGAAGTTAAGGATGCCATGGATAAGGTGCGCTACGATGCAGACCATCTTGAGATGCTTGTAGATGATGAGCTGTGGCCGCTTCCTAAGTATCGCGAGCTACTTTTCTTCTAGACAATAGTGCAGACGAGTACAAGTTTATGTTCCAAGCCAGCATAACACCTGAAGAGATAGAAGGCCTGAGACTTGCTGCGTTTAATGGTCTTATCACTGTGATAGACCATGACGGAAAGGAGATGGAGGAGGCGATAGATTATCTTGGAAAGCAGAAGGTAATAGGGTTCGATACCGAATCCAGGCCTACTTTTTCTTCAGGGCAGCCTCATTACGGTGTGTCACTACTCCAGCTCTCAGGTGCAGAAAAGGCTTTCCTTTTCAGGATAAAGTTGCTTGGCATGGATGAACGGCTCTGTCGCATATTGTCAGATGACAAAATAATAAAAGTCGGTGCCGCTGTAGGCGATGATATACGTGGTCTTCAGCGGTATCGCAAATTTATTCCCGGTAATTTCGTGGATCTCCAGAAAATAGTATGGGAGTATGGCATACGTGACAAGAGCGTCAAGAAAATGTCTGCAATCATATTGGGATTCAGAATTTCAAAGACCCAGCAGCTTTCCAATTGGGAAGCAGAGACTCTTTCCGGTTCGCAGCAGTTGTATGCGGCTACCGATGCATGGGTATGCCGTGAAATGTACAGTATCCTGATGGATTCAGAGAAGAATCCTCTTATAGAAGAGAAACCGTCACCGGCCAAAGAGACTGTGCAGTGCGTAAAGTATTCAGACCCAATCATGGAAAGCCGGAAAAAGAGGCGCAGGATTTCCCCAAAAGAAGTTTCTGCAAGTAAAAGGCGCAGGATGCGCAGGCGCAGAAACAGGCGCAAGGGGAGAGAAGGAACAAGTGATGACAAGAGTATTTCTTAAGAAAGGAAGGGAAAGTTCCCTCAGGCGATTCCACCCGTGGGTGTTTTCAGGAGCAGTGGCTTCGGTTGCCGGCAAGCCTGCAGAAGGTGATGTTGTATCGGTATTTGGAAGTGATGGTGCTTTCTTGGGTGTCGGGCATTGGCAGATTGGCTCTATAGCCGTGCGTATCTTAAGTTTCGATGATGAGGCGATTGATGCCGGATTTTGGAATAGGAGGATTGGTGACGCGTATCGTCTTCGTCAGTCTGTTGGTCTGACAGAGAGTCCTATAACGAACTGCTACCGATTAGTGCACGGAGAGGGTGATAACTTGCCTGGACTTATTGTCGACTACTACAACCGTGTCTGCGTCATGCAGGCTCATTCAGCCGGCATGTTCAGGGCAAAGAAACAGATTGCCGAAGCTCTTCTTAAAGTATATGGTGGTGATCTTGACGCAATATACGACAAAAGTTCTGGGACAGCTCCATTCAAGGCCGGTCTCGAACTTGTCGACGGATACCTCTACAAGAGAGACGGTTTCAGTGCGGACGAGATCACTGTGAAAGAGAATTCCCACAGTTTCATAGTCAACTGGACAGAGGGGCAGAAGACTGGATTCTTCCTTGATCAGAGGGAGAACAGGGCAGCTGTAGAACGATATGCTAAGGGACGTAATGTGTTGAATCTCTTTTGCTATACTGGTGGGTTCTCAGTTTATGCTTTAGGTGGTGGAGCCGTGCATGTCGACTCTGTTGACAGTTCTTCCAAGGCCATGGAACTTACTGGGCGTAACGTGGCACTTGGCAACTTTGCCGAAGGTTCACATACCGGAATCTGCACAGATGCCATAGACTTCGTGAAGAATGTCCCTCAAGGCAAATATGACTTGATAATTGTGGATCCACCAGCTTTTGCCAAGCACAGAGGGGCTTTAGATAATGCTCTCAGGGCTTATCAGAGACTCAACGCTGCCGCTATCTCCAAGGTGGCTCCAGGTGGCTTTGTATTCACGTTCAGCTGTTCTCAAGTAGTAGACAAGGAGGCTTTTGCTCTTGCGGTTTTCTCTGGGGCTGCCCAGACAGGAAGAAAAGTAAGAATAATAGACAGGTTTAACCAGCCGGCTGATCATGCTGTAAATATATATCATCCTGAAGGAGAATATCTTAAAGGTCTTTTGCTATATGTTGAATAGCGAGTTGCTAACTTGCCTGACGAGTAGGATATAGTATTGAATTCGGTTGCTCTTATAGTTAAATATTATTGCCTTGGCATGATGAATCAACGGATTCTAACTGCCAAGGCGTTCTATTTAATTGTAAGCAGTAATGCTGATTATGCTTACAATCTATAACGTTTGCAAAAAACGGTCTAAATCACGAACTGCATTCTAATAGAGTATGTAAACGTTTTTATCATATAAGGCGATTCTGTAACTGAATCTTAACAAATTTTTAGTTGCGTTTTAAATTGTTGTATTTTAGGTGTTTATGTGATAATTATAGGGAATTTATAGGTTGTGGGTAATAATTTTTTATAAAAAGTTTGTCTTTGATGCAAAAAGCCGTAACTTTGTATCGGGTTGGAGATGAGATTCTCTCATATACAACCTGTTGGTTATTAGTTTTAGTGTTATTAATTATGTGGTTAGTGTGAGTTTTCCCGCGTGATGCGTCATTACTCAACGATTTAAAAAGGTCCTTATGCAAATAAGGCCTTTTTTTGTTATATACTATATCACAATCTCCGTAAGTAACTCGTATAGCAGGTGAGTCGGGAGTCCCATGACAGTCCAAAATGATCCATCGATCTTTGTGATTCCGATAAGTCCTATCCATTCCTGGATCGCATATGCTCCGGCCTTGTCGAATGGATGGTATTTATTGATGAAATATGATATTTCTCCTTCCGAGAGAGTCTTGAAAGTTACCGAAGCAGAGTCGGAAGCTGTGATTTTTCTGCTTTGTGTTCTAAGAGTTATGGCGGTAACAACGTGGTGTGTCTTTCCTGAGAGAAAAGAGAGCATCAGGTGTGCTTCTTCAGGTCCTGACGGTTTGCCGAGTGGTCTTCCGTCACAGATAACCATTGTATCGGCTGTAAGGAGTATCTCGTCTTTCTCTAATGCCCTGTGAAAACCGTATGACTTGCCCTCTGACATTATTGCCGGTATAGTATCCGGGTTCATGTCTGGAGTACGACATTCGTTAAATCTGTTGTCTGTATCTATTGTAAATGGAAGGCCCATCTCCGTGAGCAGCTCTCGCCTTCGTGGGGAAGCACTTGATAGGATAAGTCTATGTCCGAGAAGAATATCCATCAGAATTTTTGCTTGTAGTTTCCTACATCGAAATTCCAGTTGCCCTGGAGTTTCATGATTTTCTCAATGACTTCGCGCACGCTTCCTTTCCCTCCGGGACGGGAAGATATAAGGTGGGATACAGCCTTGACTTCTTCGACTGCATCTGAGGGGCATGCCGCAACCCCACAGATTTCCAAAACAGGTATATCCGGAATATCATCCCCCATGTAAAGCACTTCATTGTGTTTGAGGTTGTATTTGGCGCAGAATGACTCGAAGTCTGCTATCTTGTCCCGAGACCCGAGATAGACATCATGCGGTCCGATACCACAGGTCTGGAATCTTGCTGTGATGGAAGCGGATCGCCCTCCGGTTATGATAGCGCATGGATAGCCTTGCATCGTGGCCATTCTTATGGAAAACCCGTCTTTCGCATCGAATGTGCGGTACAACTCTCCATGAAGGTCGCACAAGATACCCCCATCGGTAAAGACGCCATCAACATCGAAAGCAAAGGCCTTTACGAGGGTAAGGTCTGTCATTTCTCTCATAATCAAGACTTTGTCCCGTTGCTGAAAGCTGCCAGATCTCCAAGGTTAAATGTCTTGTCATCCTGTCGGCTCTTTGGCTGTCCCATATCCACCGGTCCGTATTCAGCTTCGTATTTTGCCATATTGTCTGTTAGGGCAGCAAGAAGCCTCTTGGCGTTTTCCGGAGTCATTATGATACGGTTGTTGACGCTTGCCTTAGGAAGACCGGGCATAACTGTGATGAAATCCATAAGGAACTCGCTGTGCGAATGGCTTATAAGCGCGAAATTAGAGTATGATCCGCAGGCAATCTCAGGCCTGATCTCGATAGTGAGTTGATTCTGGTTCTTTTCGTTTTCCATGATAATGTGATTGTATTGAGTGGCTGCTTCAGAAACGCCTGCACAGCCGCACTATGACTTACAAAATTACTAAAATTTGCTAACTTTGCATTTGAAGCTGTTTTGAATTTTTCATCAGATAATCTGAGTGGGAATAATTGCAGCTTTTTAATTTGTAATCAAGACAACAGAATATGGACATTTCGGCAAAATACGATCCCTCCTCAGTGGAGGACAAATGGTATGCATATTGGCTCGATCACAAGTTTTTCCATTCGGAGCCTGACGGTAGAGAGCCTTATTCCATAGTTATTCCGCCCCCAAACGTTACCGGTATACTTCATATGGGGCACGTGCTCAATAATACTCTCAACGATGTGCTTGTCCGCAAGGCCAGAATGGACGGCAAGAATGCCTGCTGGATACCTGGTACGGACCATGCCTCTATCGCCACTGAGAACAAAGTGGTCTCAAGGCTTAAGGGAATGGGCATCAAGAAAGAAGACTTGACACGAGAGGAGTTCCTCAAGTATGCCTGGGAGTGGAAAGAGGAGCATGGTGGTATCATACTCAACCAGCTACGCAAACTCGGAGCTTCTTGCGATTGGGACAGAACCAGATTCACGATGGACCCTGATCTAAGCGAGGCTGTCACGGCTACGTTTGTATATTTCTACAAGAAAGGATTGATATACAGGGGAGTGAGGATGGTCAACTGGGATCCGGTAGGACTTACGGCAGTAAGCGACGAAGAGGTCATTCACAGGGAGACCAAGAGCCATTTCTACCATCTGAGATACTATATATCCGATGGACATGGCAACAGGACAGACAAATATATAGTAGTTGCCACAACGCGTCCGGAAACTATTATGGCAGATGCTGCTGTCAGTATCAACCCTGAAGACAAACGATATCACTGGCTTAAGGGCAAGAAGGTGCTGATACCACTTATCAACAAGGAAATCCCGATTATTGAGGATTCCTATGTTGAGATTGGATTCGGTACTGGCTGCCTAAAGGTGACACCGGCTCATGATGTAAATGACTATGAGATTGGTCTCCGGCACAACCTTCCTGTCACAGACATTATCGACGATCACGGGCGTCTCAACGAGAAAGCTCAGATACTTGTAGGTGAAGACCGCTTCGAGGCAAGGCGCAAGATTGAGAAAATGCTTGCGGATGCAGGTTGTCTTGAGAAAGTAGAGGAGTATGTATCTCCTATAGGGTATTCAGAGAGGACTGATGCTGTAATCGAACCAAAACTTTCGACACAGTGGTTTCTTAAGATGGGACATCTTGCCGCCATGGCACTTGAATCCGTGGAGAGCGGCAAGGTCAAGCTGATTCCAGATAAATATCGCAATACCTACAGACACTGGATGGAGACGGTAAAAGACTGGTGCATAAGTCGCCAACTGTGGTGGGGGCAGCGTATCCCAGCATACTATCTACCAGACGGAAGATTCGTTGTAGAAGAGACATCTGAAGCTGCACTTGAAGCCGCAAGGAAGCTTGTACCGGATGCTACTGCCGATATGCTGCATCAGGATGACGATGTGCTTGACACATGGTTCTCCTCATGGCTTTGGCCGATCTCAGTATTTGATCCCGGCAAACCAGGGCATCCCGAGCACGTCCCGAACAAGGACCTTGCATACTATTATCCTACAAATGACCTTGTTACTGGCCCAGACATATTGTTCTTCTGGGTAGCCAGGATGGTAATGGCAGGTGATGAGTTCATGGGCAAGGAACCTTTCTCCAATGTCTATCTTACTGGAATAGTGAGGGACAAGCTCGGAAGGAAGATGTCCAAGACTCTTGGAAATTCCCCCGACCCACTTGACCTTATCGCCCGTTATGGGGCTGACGCTGTGCGCATTGGCATGCTGCTTTGCTCATCTGCGGGCAATGATATTTTTTATGATGAATCCCAGGTAGAGCAGGGAAGGAATTTCTGTGGCAAGATATGGAACTCGTACAGACTGGTAAAAGGATGGACAGTAGACGAGACTATTGCACAACCACGCAGCTCGGCGACAGCTGTTGCATGGTTTGCAAGCAGACTCAATGCCACCATAGAAGAGGTAAATGATCATTTCGCCAAATTCAGAATCTCTGATGCTCTAATGAGTGTCTACAAGCTGTTTTGGGATGACTATTGCTCATGGTATCTTGAGGCTGTCAAGCCTGCATACGGATCTCCAATAGACGGAAAGACGTATACAAGCACATTGTCTTTCTTTGAGTCTCTGCTGAAGATGATACACCCTGTAATGCCGTTCATTACAGAGGAACTTTGGCACGATATGGAAGAAAGGAAAGACGGTGAGACTATTATGTATGCCCGTTTCCCTGAAGCGGGAGCTGTAGACGGCGTGCTCCTGTCCTCATTTGCCCTTGCACAAGAGGCAATCAACGGCATAAGAGGCATAAGGCAGCAGAAAGGAATATCTCCGAGGGAAACCCTTCAGTTCAGATTCAAGGGTGATTTCCCAGAGAATATGCTTGAGGTTGTATCCAAGCTTGCAAATGCTGTTCCTTCAGAAAGCGAGTCTGCCGGAGGTAGTGGAGTATCCCTTGTTATAGGCACTTGTGAGATGTGTGTGCCACTTGAAGGGAAGGTAGATGTTGGGGAAGAGATTGCAAAACTGCGTGGAGAACTCGGCTATCAGAAGGCATTCCTTGAGTCAGTGCGCAAGAAGCTCTCCAACGAGAGGTTTGTTGCCCATGCTCCTGAGAAGGTGGTGGAGACGGAGCGCAAGAAAGAAGCAGACGCACTTGCAAGAATAGAGAGTTACGAATCCCAGCTGAAAGCACTTGGAGCTGAGATTGAATAAACGAGACTATGATGTATTACGAGACAAGTTTCCCCGTCAGGTATTATGAGACTGACCAGATGGGTATAGTCCACCATTCCAATTATATAAGGTATTTCGAATGCGCCAGGAACGCCATGATTAGAGAAGGAGGCTATCCTATTGAAGCTTGCGAGGCTGACGGGGTTGTTGTCCCTATCGTATCCGTAACTTGCAAGTTCAAGCATTCCGCAAGGATGGGGGACACTGTAAGGTGTACGGCATCAATATCAAAGTTGCCTTTGGCAAAGCTCTACATCAGTCAGGCCGTATACAATCAGGACGGAATTCTCTGTGCTGAGGGAGAGGTCGTGCTTGGCTTTCTGGACAAGGCTACTGGGCGTCCTGTTCCTTGTCCAGAGAAGCTCATGGAGATGATAAGGTCGCATATCGATGAAAAGTAAATATAAATGATTTCAATTAACGGAATTACAGTATCTTACGGAAATTATAACCTCCTTGACAATGTAAGTTTCCACATAAGCGAGAAAGACAAGATCGGCCTGGTAGGGAAGAACGGTGCCGGGAAGTCAACCATAATGAAACTTATATGCGGTCTGCAAAGTCCGACTTCAGGGCACATAGACAAGCCTGCCGGTACAAGAATTGGTTATCTTCCGCAGATAATGGAGCATCATAAAGGAAAGACTGTTATGGAAGAGACCATGACAGCCTTTTCTTCATTGAAAGAGCTGGAAGAGGAACTTTCCCGTATCGGGACTGAACTCGCAGAGAGGGACGACTATGAGTCCGAAGAATATATGGCCCTCATAGCACGGATGAATGAAGTCAATGATCTGCTGGGGATAGAGCATTCTGAGCCTCCCGCAGTCAAGGCAGAGAAGACCCTGCTCGGACTAGGATTCAAGCCTGAGGATTTCGACAGGAAGACAGAGACATTCAGTCAGGGATGGAACATGCGTATAGAGCTTGCGAAGATCTTGCTTTCCGATCCTGATGTGCTTATGCTTGACGAGCCTACCAATCATCTGGATATTGAATCCATAGAATGGCTTGAGTCTTATCTCAAAGGTTACAGAGGTTCCATACTTCTTGTCTCTCACGACAGACGCTTCCTTGACAACGTTACTAATAGGACTGTGGAGATCATGCTCGGCCATGTGTACGACTACAAAGTTCCATATAGCCAGTATATAATGCTTCGCAAAGAGCGGATTGCCCAGCAGACTGCAGCGTATGAGAACCAGCAGAAGATGATAGAGAAGACAGAGGACTTCATCAACAGGTTCAGATACAAGCCAAGCAAATCCAATCAGGTACAGTCGAGGATCAAGGCATTGGAGAAGATTGAGCGAATAGAAATAGACGAAAGTGACAACTCTGCTCTCTCGGTAAAGTTTCCGCCCGCACCGCGTTCGGGAGATGTAGTCTTTAAGGCTTCGGATATCACAGTTGGTTATCCAGGAAAAGTAGTCTTCCGTGATGCTGATATCGAGATACGCAGAGGTGAGAAAGTAGCCTTGGTGGGTCGCAACGGAGAAGGAAAGACCACCCTTATGAGGGTAATGACAGGGGAACTTGCCCCTCTGTCCGGCACAGCCTCTCTCGGCCATAATGTAGCGGTAGGGTATTTTGCCCAGAATCAGGAAGATGTATTGGACAAAAACATTACCGTCATGCAGACTCTTGAGAATATCGCTACGGGCGATATCCGTACAAGGCTCAGGGATATACTCGGGGCCTTCCTGTTCAAGGGAGATGACGTGGACAAGAAGGTGGCAGTCCTAAGTGGAGGTGAACGTGCACGGCTCGGCATGGCCAAGCTAATGTTGCAGCCCTATAACCTTCTGGCACTCGATGAGCCGACCAACCACATGGACATAAGGTCAAAGGATGTTCTTAAAGCCGCACTTTCCAAATTCGACGGCACTGTTGTCATTGTCTCTCACGACAGGGATTTCCTCGACGGACTTGTGGACAAGGTATACGAATTCAAGGATGGCCATGTAAAGGAACATCTCGGAGGGATACAGGATTTCCTTGAGAAACTGAGGATCGGAAATCTTCAGGAACTCGAGAGGCATGCGGAGCAGAAAGCGGAAGCTGCCCCACAAGATACCTCTGCCGGAAAGAAAGAATTTAACGAACGTAAGTGTATCTCCAAGGAAGATAGGAAGATACGCAACCGCATCTCCTGGCTAGAGAATAAGATCGAGGAGACGGAGGCATCAATGAAATCTATAGAAGAGCATCTTGCTTCTCCAGGCAAAGACGATGATGTAATGGAGCTTACACGTAGTTATCTTGAACTTAAAAGAGAGAATGATACCCTTACAGACGAATGGGCGTCATTGTCTGAAAAATTGTCATAGAGCATATGTTCATACTTGACTCTCATTGTGATACTCCCTCGCAGATAATGAGGCTAAGGGACTTGTCAAAAGACAATTCTGGGGCTCATGTTGACTTCCCGAAGCTAAGGCGTGGGGGAGTCTCTTCTGTTTTTTTTGCTCTCTATACGTCCGGAACGATGACTCCGGACTCTGCTACAAGATATGCTCTTGAGATGCTCTCGGGAGTATATGATCAGGTAGAGGCATGCCCAGACAAGGTTGCTCTGGCATTCACATCGGAGGATATTACAAGAATAGCGGCATCCGGCCGGACTGCAGTATGCATAGGGATGGAAAACGGACTTCCCATACAGCGAAGTCTTCCTCTGCTTAGGATGTTCTACAGGACTGGAGTAAGATATCTTACACTTACGCACAACACGGACAATGACATCTGTGACTCTGCCTCAGGAGGCAGGCGTTGGGGCGGTCTCAGTCCTTTTGGTAGGGAAGTCGTAGCAGAGATGAACAGGTTAGGCATGATAGTGGACCTGGCTCATGCTTCTGACGAGACTTTCTATGATTGTGTACGACTTTCTAAGGCTCCCGTTGTGTCCACGCACTCATGCTGCCGGGCTCTTGCAGGACATAGGCGCAATATGAGCGATGACATGCTCAGAGCCCTTGCAAGTACAGGGGGAGTTATCCAGATAAATTTCTATCCTGTATTTCTTTCAGATTCATTCGCGCACCTGCTTGACAAGTCTGGGCTCGATACAAAGGCTGATGAGATTGAGGAGAAATTTATAAAAGATCCTTCCGATGAGGGAAAGAGACTGGAATGGTCAAGAATCCTGAAAGAATTGTCAAGGCTTCCGCGTCCTTCAGTCGAGGATGTAGTAGACCATATTGACCATGCAGTCAAAGTAGCCGGAATTGACCATGTAGGAGTAGGATCGGACTTCGATGGTATAAATGTTACGCCTTCCGGACTTGACGATATCTCCATGATTGGAAATGTCTTTGACTGTATGGCAAGGCGCGGTTACTCTGACTCGGAAATTGCAAAAGTAGCAGGCGAGAACTTCCTGAGAGTCATGAAAACCGCAGAATCCATAGCCGATAAGTCTAATCTTCTCACTATTAAAAGATTATAACCTTTAATAATCATTGCTTATATTTCACAAAACTAAATGTAACAAAAAAGTTATAGTATTTAACTATTTTGTTACATTTATTGACTATTATAGATTTAAGTCTTTCTTCACAAGATTGAGCAATGTATACAGGGCAGAGGCTGCAAAACGCTGTATATTGCGTATTCGATCTCCTTTATAGATGAATTTCTGAGTAGCGGACAGGCCTGAAGCCGAACATACTCCTATCCAGACGGTACCATCGGGATTGATCCCGTCTCCGCCTCCGGGACCTGCCAGCCCAGTAGTTGCCACGGCATAATCACTCTTCATAAGTTGCATTACCCCTTTGGCCATAGCGGCTGCCACTTCAGAGCTTACTACTCCGCAACTATCTATTATGGTACTGCTTACTCCGAGAACTTTCTCCTTTACTGGAATGGCATAAGATGTAACTGAACCTATATAATAGGCAGATGAACCGGGTACAGATGTTATTAGATGAGAAATCTCCCCTCCTGTGCAAGATTCCGCAGCTGAGAGAGTCTTGCCATGGGCGGAGAGTATTTCTGCAAGCGCATGCTCCAGGGTATCCTCCTTGTCAGAATATATCGTATTGCCGAGGATTGTCTTCAAAGTGTCAAATTCTGCATCGATCCTCTTCATCTCACGGGCCTTGTCACCTCCGTATATGGAAAGGCGGAGCTTGACTCCGGTAAGGGGTGAGGGCAGATAGGCAAGATGCATGTCTTCAGGAAGTGAAGCCTCCCAAGGTGCTATCTTCTCGGCCAAAGCAGATTCTGCAATGCCATAGGTCATGATAGACTTGTGGTAGATGTCCGTAAGTGCAAAATGTCTCCTGATGTCGGCCATAACGTCAGGCAATGCGTTCCTGGTCTCGAATGGCACACCTGGCATAGAATAAAGGACATGAGTGCCGCTGCATCCGGGAATCTCCTTGTCCGTAAGTCTGAATACCATTATAGGGGCTGTTCCGCATTTGTTGGGAATCACCTCACATCTGTCTGGGACTTTGGCCTGAGACAGGTTGCTTTCAAGATTGTCAATTCCGCGTGCCGAGAGAATGGAATGCATCAGGGCATTCTGCCTCTGGTCCACTATGTATCCTTTGCTGCAGGAGAGTTCGGCAAGAGCAGCCTTTGTGATGTCGTCTTTTGTGGGTCCAAGCCCTCCAGTACAGATGACAATATCGTGGCTTGCAAGTGCGGAACGTAAAGTTCTCACAATTGCGTCATGATCATCACCTATTGATACCATATTGGTTACACGAACGCCGATGCGGTTGAGTTCTGTAGCGATGGCAGCTGAGTTGGTGTCTGTTATCTGGCCTATCAGGATCTCGTCACCGATAGTGCATATTGATGCTGTTATCATTGTCTGTCAAGATATTTCAATGTCTTAGATATTAGCCCTGGGCCTTCGTATATTAGGCCTGAATACATTTCTATAAGGGAAGCTCCGGCATCCAGCATGGCTTTGGCATCTTCTGGGCTCATGATGCCTCCCACTCCAATTATAGGCAGACGGCCTTCAGTCTTGTCGTGAATGTACCTTACCATCTCTATATTGCGCCTAAATAAGGGAGCCCCAGACATGCCGCCTTTGCCAATCTCGCGTACCCTTTCTTCGGAAATAGTGAGTCCGTCCCTGGATCTTGTTGTATTTCCGGCAACAATGCCATCGATGCCGGAAGACATGGCGTATGAGAGGATCTCGTCGATCTGTGCATGAACCAAATCCGGTGACAGTTTCAGCAAGACAGGTTTATATTTGTCGAATCCGGTCCTCATATCAAGCAGACTGTCCATTATATCAGATAGAGCAGAGACGTCTTGAAGCCCTGTAAGACCTTCTACATTAGGGCAAGAAATGTTGATCACAAACATATCAACATAGTCATATAGCATTGTGAATGCCTCAAGGTAATCCTTGGCTACTTCATCACCATGCGAAGATGATCTCGGGGCTATATTTCCAGCTACGATTACTTTCGGGGGAAATCCGGTAAGATTGCGGATAGCGTTAGAGACTCCATGATTATTGATACCCATGCGGTTGATTATTGCCTTATCCTGTACGATCCTAAACACTCTTGGCTTAGGATTTCCGACTTGTGGGGCACAGGTAAGCGAACCTATCTCGACAAATCCGGCTCCAAGGCATGAAAGAGCATTGTAGCATTCCCCGTCCTTGTCAAGTCCTCCGGCAATGCCGACAGGATTGGGGAATTTAATGCCGAAAACTTCTCTGCCGAGACGTGGATAATCTCTCTTGAAGATAAGGCTCAAGACACACCTGCCGGTACATGTCCGTCCCATGAGTTTTAGAAATCCTACTGTAAATCTGTGCGCAGTCTCAGCATTGAACCTGAATAGCAAAGGCCTAATAAACGTCTTGTACATAATAGACTGAATTTCGCACACAAAATTAGTCAAATGACGTCTTTTTGCAAAGATTTCAGCCTATCTCGCTGAACGTATTGTCATCATAGAATACGAGTATCTTAGTTATCCTTCTTGCTGATGTCGGAGTTGAACTTCCTGACTGGTGCTGGAGGGAAGCCGATGCCGCACCTTCACTGCTAAGAGTCTGACCTACAGTCTGTACAGGCTGACTATCAACTGAGTTTGCGGGGGAGTTCGATACCTGATTTTGTGAAGATGCGGTCGCAGATGCCGGATCTTTCTGCTCGGGAGCAGAAAATAGATTAACCGGCGAAGCTTGAGATGCCTCTTTGGCTTCATCCTCTTCTGAAGTTTTCTGCGAAGATTTGTACATCCGGCCTTTTCCCGTAAGAAGCCACTCTATATTAAGAGAGGGATAGTGCGATAGAGTATTGTTAAGGAAATCCCATCCGGGCTTGTTGCGTCTGGCTATAATATGCGATACGCTCGCACGTGCGACATTGATCGTGTCCGCAAACTGAGACTGAGACAGATTCTCTGCCGCAAGGAACTGTTCCAACCTGTCGTTTATATCCGTCATAATTCTAAACATTAGTTTTACAAATGTATAAATCAAAATCTTAAATTCCAAGTATAAATGTGAATTACAAATGTAAATAAACCTGAAAGTCATGATATAACGATTATCATACATCTATAGTTAACTCAATATAATATGGTTTATATTATAACATATTAATTAGTTATTATCATAATATGGGTTTATTTTTAGAGAATCTAAATACTTAGCTGCGTTTATACAATATTCATGTAGTGTTACGCTGTAGAATCCATAATATAAACCCTTGATTTGTAAATATATACAGTTATTATATAATTCTTATAAGTTTTACTTATGTTAGATTTATAAATATTTACAAATATATCGGATTATGAATATTTAAATTTGTTAATTCTACAATTTTAAACTATAAATAATATTTGTGAACTTACATATATCATAGATGTAACATATGTACTGAGTCGAGAGGTCTGTTATTTGTCTATATGAATCTATCTGATTAATTTTGTTGTATTAACAGAATATGATTTAGTGCTATGATACCTGACCTTAAGATAGAAGACTACGCATATCCTTTGCCGGACGACAAGATTGCCAAATATCCTCTTGAGAAAAGAGACGAATCAAAACTCCTTCGGTTTCGTGACGGCAAGATTGACAGTTTTATATTCAAGGAGATCCCCGCACTTCTACCGGAAAATTCAATAATGGTATTCAATGACACTAAGGTTGTGCCGGCAAGGCTGCATTTTGTCAAAGCTACCGGTGCCAGAATCGAAATCTTCTTCCTTGAGCCAGTAGACCCTCCCGAATATAATATGGCATTTGCTGCCACTTCTTCATGCGTGTGGAGATGCGTAATCGGCAATGCCAAGAAATGGAAAGACGGAAGTATAGGCCTGTATGTACCTGATTCTACATCAAAGGCAGCCTCTTTGTCTCTTACTGCCACTCTGTTAGGACGTGAGGGAGAAACAGGACTGGTGCGTTTCTCTTGGGACGGAGGGCTTACATTCTCTGAAGTGATCGATATCTGCGGAACAGTCCCCATACCACCTTATCTTGGTCGGGATACCGAGGCTGTGGACAAGGAGCGCTACCAGACTTTGTACGCAAGGATTCAGGGTTCTGTGGCCGCTCCTACTGCCGGACTTCATTTCTCAAGAGAAGTGCTGGACAGAATACGAGACAGAGGCATTGATATTGAGACTGTCTGTCTGCATGTAGGGGCTGGTACATTCTTGCCTGTTAAGGAGTCGGATGTGGCCAGACATCCCATGCACAGGGAGCCGTTCAGTGTCAGTGCTGATTTTATAAAGGACATACTCTCATCTCACAAGAAAATTGTAGCGGTCGGAACGACTTCTGTCAGGACATTGGAGTCACTCTACTATGCCGGTGTCTCATGCATAGAGAACGGATGTCCGGCTGACGTAAGACAGTGGGCGCCATACGAACGGGAATATACCTATTCTACAGAGGAAGCGTTGCAGGCCATAGTTGACTATCTTGAGCGTACCGGCAGACGCAATCTTGAAGTCGGAACTCGTATCATAATAGTGCCTGGATTCCGTTTTCGCCTGACCGATGTGTTGGTAACCAATTTCCATCAGCCGGAAAGTACTCTTATTCTTCTTGTATCAGCCTTTGTAGGAGGTGAATGGAGGAAAATATATGACTATGCTTTGTCACACTCTTTCAGGTTCTTAAGCTATGGGGACAGCTCTCTGCTGTTCCGCGTGGACTGAATATTTTGGTTGTCTTGAGTTTTTGTAGTAGTTTTGCGCATATAATGCTTAACGGATATGAATGAAGATAGGAATGAGTTCGACAGCATAAGCCCGTATTCAGACGCGGAAGCTGTAGAAGCATTAGGCAAACTGGCTGATCACCCTGCCGTACAGGAGGTATCCAAATATATATTCCCGGACAAGAATCCCGAGTTTCTAAGGGATATGCTGAGGCGCGTTAAGAGCATCGATGAATTCCAAACCCTTATAATGAACAAGGCTGTGGAATGGGTACTTGCCACGACAGCACACAATTTCTCATATGACGGCATAGCAAACGTAAAGAAGATACATGGCAAGTTTCTCGCTATGTCCAACCACAGGGATATAATTCTGGATCCCGCAATTACCGAACTAGTGTTTTACCGCAACGGTATCCCGATGACAGAGATAGCTGTAGGAAGCAATCTTCTTTCCAACAAATATGTAGAGTACCTCATTCGTTCAAACAGAATGATCAAGGTCATAAGGGGCATAAATGCGAGAGCTCTATACCTTTCGTCTCAGGTCCTGTCCCGCTATATAAGGGATTGCATAACATCGGGGAGAAGTTCGATATGGATAGCCCAGCGTGAAGGACGCGCCAAGGATGGGATTGACACTACGGAGCAAGGACTTCTCAAAATGCTCGATATGAGCGGGACAAAGGATTTCACATCCAATTTTGAAGAGCTCAATATTCTTCCGCTCAGTATATCCTACGAATATGAACCTTGTGACATACTCAAGGCAAGAGAACTTCTCATCTCAAAAACCCAGAAATATGTCAAGGGATCGCGAGAGGATCTCATAAGCATAATGACTGGCATCAAGCAGCAGAAAGGCGATATCCATCTCAATATCGGAGAGCCGCTGACACATGAGGAGATACTTGAAGCATCATACTGCAACAAGAATGACAAATATCAGGCAATACGACATGCCGTTGATGTAAGGATAATCGATGGTTACAAGTTATGGAAGACCAACTACATCGCCTACGATATGGTCAACCACTCATACAAATACAGTGGCTACTACAGTACTGAGGATGTAAGTATGTTCACAGACTACGTTGAGCATCAACTGGACAAGGTAGAGAAGAGTTTGTGCCGTGCAGATCTTAGGGATATTTTCCTACGGATCTACAGCAATCCTGTACTTTCAAAGGAGACACTCAACTCTTGATATGTACATCCATCTGCGGGAACGGGAATTGAATCCCGTTCTTGGGCAATTCTGTAAATATGGCCTCATTCATGTCATATAGGACATCCCAATAGTCCTTTGACAATACCCAGGCTCTCATCACATATTCAACGTAACTGTCTTTCAGCGAATTAATAGAGACAAATGGCTCTGAAGCACCTTCAGTGGAGCTATCAAGGATTCTCTTGTCTTTTTTCATAAGGGCCAACATGACTTCTTTTGCCTTGGCATTGTCGGTACTGTAGTCAACAGTAACATACCATTCAAGGCGATGTAGCTTGTCAGAGAAAAAATTCTTGATATTTCCGTTCGAGAGAGCTCCATTGGGGAGTATTATGATATGATTGCTGAACGTCCTAAGCTTCGTGCTTACTATGTTCATCTCTGTGACAATCCCCGAATAACCTAAAGCTTCAATATAGTCTCCTGTCTTGAACGGCTTGAACATCAGCAACATGATACCTCCTGCAAAATTCTGGACAGTCCCACTGAGAGCCATTCCGATAGCCATACCTCCTGCTGCCAGCAGGGCAGCTATTGAAGTCGTGTTGACTCCGAGTGTACTGATAGTTATGACAACAAGCAGGATAGTGAGCGAAATGGTGGTAAGGCTCGTTATGAATGTGGCAAGAGTTTTCTCCGTCTTCTTCCGCTCATATAACTTTCCGAGGAAGTGCTTTACTCGGCGTATCAGCCATGCTCCTACCGAATAGATTATAAGAGCGGCCACAATCTTGAGACCGAAATCAATCCCATCCCGGATAATCTCTTGTAGAACCTTGTCAGGGTCGCTGACTAATTGGTCACCGATGGTGCTCAATTTGGTCTTTACGGAGTCCGCATAATTGAACTTTGCGGAATCCGCAAGGCCTGTAATATTTGAAAGTGGCATTTAGTAAGGAGTTCTGTGTACTCGAAAGTTCTATGTGCTACTTCTGAGTCTCGCTTAATAAAGCTTGTCGACTTCTGCTATTATCTCTTCTGCCGGCTTATCTGGGCTGATGACAAGGTCGGGCTCTTTCATGATGAAGCCTTTCCTGGTGGAGTTAAGCACTCCGCCACCGGTAACATTAAGCATGACAGTCTCTTTCGGATCTACTTGACCACTGTCAAGAGCCTGCTTGAGAGAGGCGACTGCGCATGCGGATGCAGGGAAAATATCGTATCCTTCTACGCCCATATAGCGTATAAGCCAGTATACAATATCTTCGTTGGATACCTTGAACATGTCTCCTCCTGACTTTTCAAGTACATCGAACAAGCCTCCCGCTATGCTGTAAGGAGGTTTCCTGTTGGAGAGAACCTTTGCAAGTATGAGTTCGGCCTTTGACCTCGATTCTTCAGGAGAAATCGGAAGAAGGGAACGGCTGTGCGCCTTCCATGAATCATACATTATTGTAAAAGGAGCATTCTGGCTGGCATATATACGCATGTTGTTCTTGCCGAATCTTCCGTCTGCGGCAAGCCTTTCCGCATTTTCCCATGCGGCTATGGCTCCGGTACCGCTTCCTACAGCCTGGAAATAGGCGTCAGGTATACGTCCTATAGTCTCTACCGCAGAGAGTACTGTAGTACCCATTCCGTCGCGCCTGGCAATATTCTTGGCTCCTCCTTCGGCAAGATACCTCGGATCTGTACAGAGTTTCTCTCCCAAGGCTATTGCGTCATAATAATCTGTTCCTGAAGGCGTCGCAATGACTTTAACACAAGAAGAAAGTCCCTTCCTGAACCAAAGATCGCTTATATTGTCAAGAGGAATGCAGATTACTATAGGTATATTGTTGTCTGAACATACTTTGGCAAATGCCCTTGCAGTATTGCCGGCAGACTGCACAACAAGAATCTTCCTGTCGGACTTGGGCAGTCTTGCGCACACTGAATAAGCCTCCGTCTCCTTGAAAGAGCATGTCTCCATCTTGGCTCCGATACGAGGGCAATATCCGGAAAATGTTATGTAGAGATTCTCCATTCCCATCATGGCCGCAAGCGCCTTGCTCTTGTATGTGACAGGAATATGGGAATGCCTTAGCGTCCTTTTGATAGGAAGCCAGTCTGCATATCTGTACAGTCCTTTTAGATCGTCTCTTGGTGTAAATTTCTTATTCTCGTATATCGCTCTCACAAGAGAGGGAGTTGGTGATTCACTATCAGCGAGTGTCCAGCCTTCGTCATCGAATTCCCGACCGGTCGCCACATTTACAAGTCTATACTTGGTTGGATTGAACATCTGTTTAGATTTTATGATGCAAATTTAGCTATTTTTTCTGGTAAGGGTACAAACATTTTCCACGTGCATGGTGTGGGGAAACATATCAACAGGCTGCACGGCCATTATATTGTAGGAAGGTGCAAGCATGGCCAAATCTCTGGCTTGAGACGCAGGATTGCAACTTACATACACAATCCTTTCCGGAGCAGCTTCGAGAATCACTTTTACCACATCCGGATGCATTCCTGCGCGCGGGGGATCAATTATCATCACATCTGGTCGTCCGTGCGCTGCGATGAAATCTGGAGTAAGCACGTCTTTCATGTCTCCTGCAAAAAACTCGCAATTGGAAATACCGTTGACTGAGGCATTTGTCTTGGCATCCTCTATTGCCTCGCTGACATACTCGATGCCGATTACCTTGTCCGCCTTGCCGGAAACGAACTGGGCTATAGTTCCAGTTCCAGTATACAGATCATAGACAGTTTCCCAGCCTGTTAGATTGGCTGCATCTCGTGCCACTTCATAAAGTCTCTTGGCCTGAGCAGAATTGGTCTGGTAGAATGACTTGGGACCAATCTTAAAGCGAAGCCCGTCCATTTCCTCCCATATAGCTTCTTCTCCGTAGTAGAGCTGGCATTCAAGGTCTGATATGGAGTCATTCAACTTGCCGTTGATCACATAATAGATGGAAACAATCTCCTTGAAAGCTTTCTGCACTGCATCAAGAATTTTCCCGATCCTTTCCATATCAGGGGCGGAGAATACAACTGTGAGCATGACTTCACCTGCTGAGTTGTTCCGTATGACCATGTTGCGCAAGAAACCTGTATTTTCCCTTATATTGTAAAATTCGTAATTGTTGTCAAGGGCAAATTTCTTGATAAACAGGCGAATATCGTTGGATGCTCCTCCCTGAAGATAACAGTGCCTGATGTCAAGGACTTTGTCGAAAAACCGTCCGACATGGAATCCCAATCCGCAGCGCTCTTTATCCGTAAGGCTTTCGGGATCTTCGTTGTCATATATCCATCTCTTGGATGAGAAAGTGAACTCTAGTTTGTTCCTGTAATATACCGTATTTTCAGACGGAAGGATAGGGGAGATCTCCGGTATGTCAAGATGCCCGATACGGACAAGTTGGTCATAGACCTGCTGCTGCTTCGCTTGAAGCTGCATAGGGTAGGGTAAAGGCTGCCATTTGCATCCTCCGCAAAGTCCGAAGTGCTCGCAAAAAGGCTCAAGTCTGTCGGGGGAAGGTTTCACAATGGATATAATGAAGCCTTCCATATAGTTTTTCTTTTTCTTGGTGACTTTTACATTCACTATGTCCCCAGGAACGGCAAACTCAACGAAGACTACGGCACCGTCTACATGTCCAATAGCCTTGCCCTCTGCTGCCACTGATTCTATCAGTACGTTCTCCAGTATGATATCTGTCTTTTTCTTTCGCATATCTTGTGTGTCAGGAATTGCTCCGCACTATTGCCTGGGATATGTTTATCATGAAGTCTCCCATGGATTCGAGTTCAGAGATAATATCGAGAAAATAGTTAAGTGACTGATAGTTGCCAGTCTGTTTGCCGATGCGGCCCATGCAGTCTTCACGCAATGAGTTGCGCATGTCATTTATTTCATCCTCTGCATTATAGGCATTGCTTATGTCGGTTACTTTAGAATCAGATGCCTTGCGTAGGTTGTCAACCATCACTGAATATGCAGCGTCGACCTTGTCTATCAGCTTGTTCAGACGCTCAAGATCAGAACTATCGAACTTGTGGTTGTGTGCATGTTCCCTTTCCATGATTCTGCTGATATTTTCCCCACTATCTCCGAGACTCTCCATCTCACCTATGATTCTGTAGAGAACCTTGATTTTCTCAGCATCTTCCTCACTTATGGATTCCATGGATACTTTGTTAAGAAAACCGGCTATCTTGTATTCCATCTTGTCGGACAGCTCTTCAAGTTCTACTAGTTTCATTTTCTGTACCTCGAATTTGTCATGATCTGTCTCGTTGATAGCATTCCTTATATATCCGAATCCATCGTACATGATCGTGGCGAAATGAACTACCTCCTTGAATGCCTGTGATATCGCTATCGAAGGGGTACCGAAATTTCCGGAAGAGATATAGATAAGACTGCTATCTTCTGCATTGTTAGATCTTTTGACTGCTATTGTAACCAGCCTCTCAAGTGGTCCTGAGAACCATACCAAAATACAAGTGTTGAACAGATTGAACAGGGTGTGGAACATTGCCACAGACAGGACTCCGTCATTGGGCCATGCTGCCGGAAACAGAATTTCCGTCAATGAGATGAAAGGATGGAAGAAAAAGAAAGCTATGACAACTCCGCCAATATTGAAGAAAGTATGCACCAAGGCAGCTCTTCTGGCTGATAGGGTAGCATCGCTTGCAGCGAAATTGGCAGAAAATGTAGTCCCGATATTCTCTCCGAGAACCATAGCAGCTGCCATTGGAAATGTGATCCAACTGCATGAAAGCATTATCATGGTTACAGCAATAGCCCCAGTAGATTGGAAGAAGAATGCAAGTACACAACCTGTCACAATATAGAAGGCTATGGACGAGTATTCATGAGCTCCAAGCCCAGACAGAAAGGATTCAAGAGCGGGAAAGCCAGGGGCGTTGAAAAATTTCATCATGTACCCGAGCCCCAAGAACAGGATAGAGAATCCAAGAATTATTTCGCCAATAGTCTTTTTCCTCTGTCCTTTTAACATCAAGAAGACGAAGCCTAAAGCTATGAAAGGATATATATATGATGTAATGCCGAGGCAGAAGCCGCAAAGTGCTATTATCCAAGCAGTAAGAGAGGCTCCTATGTTTACGCCCATTATCATCTGGATTGCATTTCTCAACTTCAAGGCACCCGCATTCACAAAGCTTACAATCATTACAGTAGCCGCACTTGAAGACTCGGTAATCGCGCTTATGCCTATTCCTGAGAGTATCCTGTTGACGCTGCTGTGGCACATCCAAGGTAGAAGAGTCTTGAACTTGTCACTGCAGAGTTTGAGCAATCCACCACTCAGAAGATTGAGCCCGTACATGAATAAACCCAAAGCTCCCAATAGGGTGAGGACTTGAAGTATCATACTAACTTAACATAATATAAATTGTGTAACTACTTACAATTTCGTATGTAACACATATATAATCTTCATGTGCCATATCTAGTTTCGAGTGGCAAGCCTCAACATACCAACATATTCAATATCCTTAATCCGTGAGGATATCATCAACGAATTTCTTTACATCGACTTTTTCCGTGCAGAATGCCTGAGTGAATGGCATACCGCATGACACCACTTTGAGCCCGCCGGCACTGGCGATCTCGTTCATTAACTTTACAGAACCGCCAACCCAAGTATAAGATCCGAATGATGCAAACTTATGGTTGCGTACGAGCCTTGCGACAACTCCATATAACACATGCCTTACTGCGGGAAATATATCGTTGTTGTAAGTAGGTGCACCGCATACAAGGGTATCATACTCGAATACATCCTTATATATATAAGATGGATCTTCCGTGACTGCATCGTGCATCACGCATTTTACCCCACGGTTCATACACTCCTCGTAAATGGCGCGTGCAGCCTTCTCTGTATTGCCGTACATGGAACCGTATACTATGCAGACGCCCTTCTCGGTTTCGTATTTGCTCATTTTGTCATACAGCCCGACTACCTCTCCTATTTGCTTCTCCCAGATCGGTCCGTGCGTGCTGCAGATCCTCGAAATCTGAGTTGTTGAGAGTTTCTTGAGGGCGGCCTGTACTGTCTGCCCGTATTTTCCTACTATAGAAGAATAATACCGTATCATCTCATCCCTAAATTCGAAGAATCTGTCGAAATGATCTCCTTCCACGGCCCCGAAGCATCCGAAAGCATCACCGGCAAATAAGGTTTCTTCTTCCTTAAGGTATGTCATCATCGTCTCAGGCCAATGTACCATCGGGGTCATCCGGAATACAAGAGTCGCATTCCCAAGTGAAAGTTCGTCGCCCTCCTTTATGACCATTATATCGTTTGTTATGCCTTGAAAACCGGCTATCATAGGTACTGCCTTGGCGTTTGTAACTATGGTAATGCTAGGATATTCCTTGCGTATAAGAGACATTAGAGCGGAGTGGTCCGGCTCCATGTGATTGACAACGAGATAATCAATCTGCCTATCCCCTATCTCGTCCTTTATATTGTGCATGAATTCCTCACCGAATGAGGCTGCTGCAGTGTCAATGAGGGCTATCTTGTCACCAATTACCAGATAGGAATTGTATGCAACTCCGAATGGAAGAGGCCACTGGTTCTCAAACAGATGCTTACGCAAATCATTGACCCCTACGTACCTTACGCGTTCGGATATCTTCATAATCGAGTATTTTTATATAATTATACAATTTGCAAAGATACTAAGAATTGCCGATTCTACAGCCTTAAAAGCTCTGTAGTCGCAGGAAATCCGCGTAATACTGTTCATTTCAACACAGCTTCTTAGAAACAGAATTCGAATGTAAGCAGAACCCCGAAATTGCTAGCCTTGCTCATGCCAAGATCTTCCTTATCCACAATCTTTCCGGAATACTTGTCGTATACGTCAGGATGAGATATTGAGAAAAGGGCCGAGCAATTGAGAGCCAACGAGAATCCATCAGTAAGCGCGAATGAGTATCCGTAGCCTGCCTTTGCAAGGAAACCATCCATGCCTTTATGCCTGAGGGCGATACCGCTTTCCACAAATAGATTGCTCCCATTCCATGGGGCGTCCGCCAGATCGTATGTAAGTCGTGCCGATACCGGAATGGCCCTCTCCCCTTTTCTGAGTCCCATATAGCCGCAACGTAAAGATGCCTGCCACCTCCGCAGGAAACTTACACCGGCAAATCCGTTGATAATGCCGTTTATATGAGTATAAGAAATATAGCCCCGGCTTTCGACTATATATCCCTCCTCTGTTATGAACGTACTTCTGTCGTATGAGCACAGAGAGACTCCAGCCCCCCATTCTACACCGTAAATGAATTTTGCAATAGGAGGCTTCCCGCTCTTGATACCGGATTCTTTGGCATTCATCCCCGAAGTTAAAATGAATGAGAGGAGAATTATCGCGAGAAGTCTGTTGCACATGTTAGAACCGGTATTTTATAGAAATCTCAGGCATCCAGATGCGCTTGAGTCCGTTAGTGTAGAGAGAGAGGGTCACATCGTTGTCCCTACTCTTATAGATCTTGCACGCCAGTATAGCAGAATAGCCGATACCTATTGTTATCGGAAGCCTAAATGTGCATTCGAGCCTGACTATACCGGATAGTCCTCCTGTCAGACAGTCTCCATCCTTCGGATCCAGTATGCTTCCTGCTGCTATACCGGGGCCTCCATACATACTGAGAGTGCCACCATAGGATGTCGTCCATTGATGTATCGGAAGCAATATATGCCAGTCGGCAGCATATCCAGGCCTCTTATTGTCTCCTTCTATGACACCTGTAAGGTCTGTATAAAGTCTGAGAAGCGATTTATTGCCCACCGATGAAGAGAACAGAGCCTCGATCCCCACCGATTTTGGAGAAGAAAGAACCCCGAGTTCAGTACTTTGTGCGCGATTTTCTATGCAGATGCAGACAAAGACGGTTGCTACTATGAGGAACTTGCCGGACAATCCTATACGTATTTCAGTTCCATATAAGTAGCACCAAGCTGCTCTCCGAATACTCCTCCGATAAATCCCACGAGATCACCCTGACTTATCTTTCCTTCCTGTGAGAGAATCTCTATAGATTTCTTTGCGAATTCCTCCTTGTCTCCGACTTTGTCAAATTTGTAAGCATTAATGCCGAATACTAGAGCCAACTCTCTCATAGTATATGAGTTATAACACATTGCATAAATCGGGACTTTAGGTCTAAATGTAGAGAGATAACGTCCTACCCTACCTGTATATGTGTCAAATATGAGAGCCTTTACGGGCAGCTCCTGTGTCGCAGCTACAAGGGATCTTGCCAGAACAACTGCAACAGGCTTGATAGCCTTGCGCAGATCCAGTTCCAGATTGACATCAAGAGCCTGTTCAGTCTGCAGAGCTATACTTGTCATGGTCTTTACCGCCTCTACCGGGTATTTGCCGAATGCACTCTCACCGCTAAGCATTATCGCATCAGCACTTTGGAATATAGCATTTGCGACATCGGTAACTTCCGCCCTTGTAGGACGAGGATTATCAATCATGCTCTGCAACATCTGAGTAGCAATGATGACAGGCTTCTTCCTTGCTCGGCAGGCTTTTACGACATCTCGTTGCACTAGTGGAATCCTTTCCGCAGGTATCTCCACACCGAGGTCTCCTCTTGCCACCATGACGCCATAGCTATATGTAAGAATATCGTCAAGGTTGTCAATGCCTTGTTGGTTCTCAATCTTGGATATTATTTTGAGATGACTCTTGTGAGCGTCCAGAATCTCCTGAATTTCAAGTAGATCTTTCGCACTTCTGACGAAAGAATGTGCTATGAAGTCTATATCAGCTTTGATGGCCCATTCTATGAAACGCCTATCTTTCTCGGTTACAGCTGGAAGGTTGATATGTACATTGGGGACATTTACGCTCTTGTGTCCTTTGATGACCCCTTCGTTCATCACGCGGCATATAAGCCTGCCATCCTCGGCCCCAGTGACAGACAGATCGACAGAACCGTCATCTATCAGTATGTCAGAACCTATAGGTACATCTTCGGCCAGTCTCGGGTATGTCGTGTAAAGAATTCCTTTCGTGCACGCTTTGGAGGGGTCGTCAACGATCTCTATAACGTCTCCGGTATGAGCCAGAAATCCGACAGAATTGGCCATCTGTGTCAGACGGACTTCAGGTCCTTTTGTATCTATGAGTATGCCTATCTTGTCCGAAACTTTCCGTACATTGTCAACAACCCGCTGTGCTCCTTCTAGCGAAGCATGCGCAGAATTGATCCTTACTACATTCATTCCCTGTTCGAAAAGCTGCCTAATGAAATCCTCTTCACACCGGTTATCAGCAACGGTGCATATTATCTTTGTTCTTTTGTCGTACATTATCTATAAGAAACTGTTCTGAATTCAGCGCAAAAATAGCTAATTTTACCTCAATACCCAATATAAATTATCACTAACTTTGTTAGGATATGCGCTAAGATCCGAGATGACTGCGGATTAAACAGAGTGCTCGTATGTAACACTTTTGTTAAAGCGGATTACTTAATTGTTATATCGGTTGATATTTAGAAGTTTACGATAGAATGAACGAGTCAGATATACCTTCAGGCAACACAATGCTCCCTCCTCTGCCGGAACGCATGAGGCCTCAAAATCTTGACGAATATGTCGGTCAGAAGCACCTTGTAGGACCGGGCTGCATTCTTCGCAATATGGCAGAGAGTGGTAACCTTTCTTCCTTTATACTGTGGGGGCCTCCAGGTGTCGGCAAGACTACCCTTGCGAGAATCATTGCTAAGTCCGCGGATCGTGAGTTCTTCACTCTCTCCGCTGTAAGTTCAGGAGTCAGAGATGTGCGTGAAGTCATAGACAAGGCGCGGGAATCCAAGTCGTCTATATTTGGCGGGCGGGGTGCACCCATTTTGTTCATTGATGAGATTCACAGATTCAACAAGGCTCAGCAGGATGCTCTGCTCGGGGCTGTGGAAGACGGTACTATTGTACTTATAGGAGCCACAACTGAGAATCCTTCATTCGAAGTCATCAGTCCCCTGCTTTCTCGCTGTCAGGTCTTTGTCCTAAAGTCTCTTGGTGCTGACGATATGAGGCAATTGATTGCAAGAGCGATAAAAGAAGACGTAATCCTTCGTCATAAGGATATAAGGATAGAAAGCGATGAGGCAATGCTCCGGTATGCGGGCGGAGATGCCCGTAAACTTCTCAATATACTTGAAGTTGTAGTCGACTCAGCAGGTTCAAATTCTCCTATTACAATAGATGACAAGACAGTGGAGACCTGCCTTCAGTCGAGTTCGGCTCGGTATGACAAAGGCGGAGACATGCATTACGATATTATTTCCGCATTTATCAAGAGCATTCGCGGATCTGATCCAAATGCAGCCATATACTATCTGGCAAGAATGCTTGACAGTGGCGAGGATCCCCTGTTCATTGCCAGAAGGCTCTGTATATCAGCTTCTGAAGATATTGGCTTGGCCAATCCCAATGCAATGCTTCTTGCAAGTTCATGCTTCCAGATAGTCTCGGTAATAGGTATGCCGGAAGCAAGGATTCCTCTTGCAGAGGCGACTGTATACTTAGCTTCTTCGCCTAAGAGCAATTCTGCATATATGGCTATCGGTAAAGCTCTTCAGACAGCCTCGGAGACGCAGGCAGAAGTTGTACCACTATATTTAAGGAATGCTCCCACAGCATTGATGGCGCAACTTGGCTATAAAGACGGGTACAAATATGCCCATGACTATCCGGGGCATTTCACAGACCTTGAGTTTATGCCACAAGGCCTCACTGGGACCGTATTCTATGAGCCTGCAGACAATCGCCATGAAGACATTCTCCGCTCCTATTTGGAGAAATGCTGGCCCAAATACTATAAGAAAAGGTAGCAGGCTTGGCATAGACCATTGATACCAGCGTACAGTAGCACCAAAAAAGGACCGACATCACTGCCAGTCCTTTTTTAATCACTATTAATTATTGTTATTACTTTGGTTAGCGTGCCTATAAGGCTTCGATTTAAAAATGTCTTTAACGTTTTTAGATTACGTTACAAATTTACGACAAAAATCTAGACTTGCAAATAATATCTTAAAATATTTTAACCAAAAGGACATTAATGCAGGAATTTTGACGCTATGCATATTGTAAAGCAAGTAACGCTAACTCTGACTACCGTCAAGTAGCTCCGGCCGGCGCTGTTTTGTACGCTCGATAGCTTGAGCAGTCTGCCACTCAAGAATCAGACGCGGATTGCCGCTTAGCAATACATCGGGCACTTTCCAACCATTGAACTCCGCCGGTCTGGTATATACCGGAGGGGAGACAAGACCTTCTTGGAAACTGTCGCTTAAAGCAGAGGTTTCGTCTGTAAGTGCCCCTGGTATAAGCCTTACAATAGAGTCGGCAAGCAGGGCTGCCGGTATCTCTCCGCCACTCACGACATAATCCCCTACCGATATCTCTCTTGTCACAATATGCTCCCGTATACGCTCGTCAATCCCCTTGTAGTGACCGCAGAGCACGATGATATTCTCAAGCAGAGACAATTCGTTAGACAGTCCCTGAGTTAGATACTCCCCGTCTGGAGACATATATATGACCTCATCGTAATGTCGCTCCGTCTTAAGAGCATTGACCATATTGAATACAGGCTCCACCATCATCACCATCCCCGCATCACCACCGTAAGAGTAATCATCCACATTCTTTCTGGATCCAATACCGTATTCTCTGAGATTGTGTACGTAAATCTCTACAAGGCCTTTCTTACGTGCCCTACCAACGATTGAATGCGAAAGTGGACTCTCAAGCAATTCCGGCACTACGGAGATTATATCTATCCTCATGATATTTCAGAAATTATATTCAAAACCAAATTATCGTCAACTACATTGGTAACCTAAATAAAGGCCAAAAGACCGGTCAGGGAACCATGTCCCGACCGGTCCGTCTTACAAATTTACGGAATTTTCAGAAGCGACTATAATTTATTCGCCAATGAAATCCGAAAAAGTACTTGAGTTAATGATTTGTTCAAGAGAAATTTCTCATAAGAGCTGTCTAAGTAAGCGGCAAAAAATAAGTTGCCACAGATTTGGCAAAGATTTTTGAGGATAGATTACTTTTTGAAGAAGGAGTGTGCCGGTGGCACATAACTGATAAAGAAAGGAATATATACCAAAAAGATTGCCTAAGGTGATGCAAGTTATTTTTTAAAGATTACTAAAAATAAAATAAATTTTAAACAGTTTTTAGAAAGAGTAAGTTACTCCGAACATGAAGTTCACAGGAGTCTGAGGGAATACGCCCTCTTCCTGATAATTGTAGTTCTCCTTTATAAATCTTGCTCTATAGACCCATGCATCAGCATAATACATGTTGTTGAAGAGGTTGTTGACAAAGGCCTTAAGGCCGAGAATACCACCACCGACATTGAAATCGTGGCTTACTGCAAGGTCACTCACAAAGTATGCCGGGATCTTACGAGAATCATCCTCGGTATTGTCCCAGTATTGGCTTCCTACATATTTGCCACTGAGTGAAATAGCAGTAGTTTTGAGAGAGCCGGAAGCGAATGTGCGGAAAGGATGAACGCTGATCTTTGCCATTCCTGTAACTGATGGAGACATCAGCATCGTAGTCTTGCCGATATGGTCTTCATCCTGACGTACAAAATTCCAGTCATCAAGGTTGTCATACACTTCCACATATGCACTATAGTCTTTTATCATATTTGTGCTCAGCGTAAGATTAGCATTGATGTCAAGCCAGCGTAGAGGTCTGTATGCTGCAGCAAGTTCTATTCCTCTTCTCCAGCTTCTATCGACATTTTCCTTGAGGGCATAACCTACATCGCTCAGCTTTCCGGTCTCAAGAAGCATGTCTTTGTATTCCATCATGTAGATATTAGCGCTACCGGAGAATTTATCCCCTGTATATGTATAGCCAATCTCGATATCAAGCATTTTCTCTGGTCTCAGACCGACTTTGCCTTCTTTCCCAGAAGCAATAAGGTCATTTGCAGTCTCAATGCTCTCTTTAAGATCGCTACGTCCGGGCTCACGGTGTCCAATTGCCGCCGAGACATAAGCCTTTTGCGCCCGAGACCATGAGAAAGTAGCACCGATTCTCGGATTGAAGAAATTCCATGACTTGTCATAGTCAAGCATACTGCCGTTGTCGTCCGGACCGTGCATATTGAGGAATACTCCCCTGTACTGAAGGTCTGCATAGGCTGTAAGCCACTCTACAGGCCTGTATTCCGCTCTGGCAAAGGCATTTGCCTCACGTTTGCGTCCATGGTTGAGATACCACGAATGGGAGGCATTATAGGAGTCATAGTCATAGCTGTCACCAAGAATATTGTTCCAAAGCACGTCTCCGAAATGATCTCCATTGTAAAGCGATAAATTGACGCCACCTACAATATCTAGGATAGGTGATGTGTATTTGAGATTGGAATTGACTACATGATATCCATTGTCCATAGCCTTCTGTACTATGAAATCGCCCTTTTCAACTTCTTGCCCGTCATAGATAGGGTTCTTGAAACCATAGTCCCCGAATTTCTCTCCAGCCTCATATTGTTCATAATATCCGTCGCCCTTGGTGAAATTGTATGTTGTGCTCCATGTCAAGGCATCACCGAACTGACGTGTATAGTTCAGTTGGATATGGTGCTGAGTATAGTTGTCGGTCTCGTTGTCATAATAGTGAACATTGCCGTACTGGTCATAGTACTCGCCTGCGCTGTTGTGCTTCCTGTCGGTAAGATACGTAGCCATCGGGATACCGTTCCAAGTAATGCCTGTGTGCTGATTGCCATACAGATAGGTAAGGCGAATAGAATTATTGCCCTTCAGCCATCCAAGCACTGCAAATCCGCTCTGAACTTTAGCCTTGGCATTGCGGATATATCCGTCAGTATAGTCGCGTGAGTATGCTGCATTGACATAAAGGCCGCTTTTAGTAAGCCCGGTACCAGCAGACAGAGTCGTTGTCATAGTACCGAATGAGCCTCTTCCTATGTTGAAATACCCGTGCGGGGCAGTGCTTACAGACGAGGTACTCATATTGACACTTGCCCCGAAGGCCCCAGCACCATTGGAAGATGTACCAAGACCGCGCTGCAGCTGAACAGAGCTAAGTATGCTGCTCAAAGCAGGAATATTGACCCAAAATACTTCCTGTGACTCGGCGTCATTGAGGGTGATACCGTTGAGAGTCACGTTGATCTGGGAGCCTTTTGATCCTCTTACTGTCATCTTGGAATATCCAAGGCCTGTTCCGCCTTCATTTGTTGTGACTACAGAAGGCTGCAGGGAGAGAGCCATCGGGATAGATGACATCTGACTAACCTTACGCAGATCGTCCTTTCCTACCATAGTAAAAGTAACAGGCGTCGACTTGCCTGCCCTTGATGCCGAGACAACGACACTGTCGAGTCTCTCTGTCTTTGTCTCCACGTCAGTGGCAGCATAAGCCTGAGTGGCAGAAGCGGCACACAGTCCGCATAATAAAAATAAACCTCGCATAATTTTGGTTTTATGCAAGGGGCGCACTCAATGTGCATGAGATCAGCATTCCCTACGGCGGCATTATCCGCTTCAGGTCTATGGGTATAATCTCAACCGTCCGCACACCTCGCGGTACAGTACCCCAAGCTTGTTAATATTTTATTTTATTTCTTTCAGTCTGATTTCAAATAATTTACACCAATTTTTACCGGTGACGAAGATACGTCCTGATGAAGGATCATAGGCTATCCCGTTGAGCACGTCAGTATTCTCGTCCTTCTCTTCAGGCGAAAGCAGCCCAGTGCAGTCTATCGTGCCAGTAACTCTTCCACTTGCAGGATCGATGATCACGATAAGGTCTGTAAGATATACATTTGCCCAGATCCTGCCATCGATGTATTCCAATTCATTAAGGTTGGAAAGAGGCCTGTTCCCTATCTTTACCTGAATCTTTCTAAGCGTACGCATGCTCTCGTCAAGAAAGTACAGATATGAAGAGCCGTCGCTTGCTATAAGGTTCTTCCCGTCTGTGGTAAGTCCCCAGCCTTCACGAGGATATGAATAAGACTTACGGTATTCAAGTGTCTTTGCATCATACTCGAACACAAGATTGTTCTGCCAAGTAAGGATATATATCTTCCCGTCTTTCTCCACAGAACCCTCGACGAAATATTTTCTGTCGAAATTCAGTCTCTGCAGAGCCTTTCCGCTCTTGTAGTCATTCTTCCTAAAAGTCGAAAGTCCGTGAAGACCCGTACTTTCATAAAGGAATCCGTCATGAAAGAATAGTCCTTGAGTATATGACTTTGTGTCATGAGGATATGTATGCAAGACTTCAACTCGGTATTGAGACAAGGGAACAGCAGCGCCAAGGTCCAAGGCAAGCATGGACATGAATGCAGTCAGAATCCCAGCAAACTTGGACCTCATGGCTATGCCTCCGCATCTTCGCCTTTTGAACGGCGATAATCCATTGCTGCCTTGATGAAGGCGACGAATATAGGCTGAGGCACTTCAGGAGTACTCTTGAGCTCAGGATGGAACTGAACTCCTATGAAGAACGGATGTGATGGTATCTCTACTATTTCCACAAGCCCAGTCTCTGGATTTCTTCCTGTAGCCTTCAAGCCGGCTTTCTCCATTTCATCGAGATATTTGCCATTGAACTCATATCTGTGACGGTGACGCTCGGATATAAGCTCCTTGCCATAAATCATGTATGCAAGCGAATCTTTCTCCAGACGGCAGTCATAGGCTCCAAGACGCATTGTACCGCCTTTCATTGTAGTAGACTTCTGGTCTTCCATAAGATCTATGACGGGGTAAGGTGTTGCAGGATCAAGCTCTGTCGAAGCCGCTTCCTTAAGGCCAAGAACATCGCGAGCGAACTCAACTACACACATCTGCATTCCTAGGCATATGCCGAAGAATGGGACATTGTGCTCACGTACGAATTTGATAGCCGTGATCTTCCCTTCAAGTCCCCTCTCCCCAAATCCTGGGGCCACGAGGACAGCGTCCATGCCTCCGATCTTCTCTTCTACATTGGAAGGATCTATGAATTCGCTCTGCACTGTATGCACATTGACCTTGCATTCATTGGCAGCACCGGCATGCACAAAGGACTCAAGAATCGACTTGTACGCATCCTGAAGCTCGACATATTTGCCGACAAGGGCGATGTCCACTTGATACTTGGGGTGATAGAGCCTGTCGAGGAAAGCTTTCAGGTTGCGGAAATCCGGCTTCGGAAGGTCTTCCATATGGAAATGCGACAATATCATGTCATCCAATCCCTCTCCTTCCATATTGAGAGGAACCTGATATATAGAAGGCGCATCTATCGACTGTATTACATGTCCGGGCTTTACGTTGCAGAAGAGTGCGACCTTGCGCCTTATCTCAGGCGTAAGCTCTTTCTCAGTACGGCATACGATTACATCCGGATGAACACCTGCCTGCTGAAGCATCTGGACAGAGTGCTGTGTAGGCTTGGTCTTTAACTCCTTTGCCGCCCTCAGATAAGGTACGAGAGTAAGATGTATGCTCGCTAGATCCTCCTCGGGCATCTCCCACTGGAGCTGTCTTATGGCTTCGAGGAAAGGCTGGGACTCCATGTCTCCTACCGTACCTCCGACCTCGGTAATGATCACATCAAACTGACCACTCTGACCCAGAAGGAGCATTCGTCTCTTGATCTCATCAGTGATGTGCGGTATGATCTGCACAGTCTTGCCGAGATATGCGCCTTCCCTCTCCTTGCTGATAACGGTGAAATAGACTTTGCCTGTCGTCACGTTGTTGGCCTTGGTCATATGCACACCGAGAAATCTCTCATAGTGGCCGAGATCCAAATCCGTCTCCGCTCCATCGTCTGTCACATAGCATTCTCCGTGCTCATATGGGTTCAATGTGCCGGGATCGATGTTGATGTACGGGTCAAATTTCTGAATTGTAACCCTGAGGCCTCTGGCCTGAAGCAACTTGGCCAATGACGCTGCGATGATTCCCTTTCCGAGGGAAGAAGCGACACCTCCCGTTACGAAGACGTATTTAGTATTCATTTATCACTGTTCTTTTAACGGAGTGCAAATTTAGCCGAAATTTCCGAATAGGCAAAAGAAGATTCCCCTCCCGCTTGCTAATAGCATGTATTGTTGTCGATGCTTTGGACATTTGTTATTTTTGCAGATATGAAGAAGATATTGTTCGTGTGCCTTGGGAATATATGTCGATCTCCTATGGCTGAATACATAATGAAGGATCTCATTGACAGGAACGGACTCAAAGACGAAATTGCTGTCGCATCCGCTGCCACTTCGGCCGAAGAGATAGGCAATGACGTATATCCACCAGCCCAAAAAGTATTGGCCGAGAACTCTATCCCATGCCCTCATAGGCAGGCAAGGCAGATGACAAGAGCCGACTATGACTCCTATGATATGCTTATAGGTATGAACAGCGCCAATATTGCGGATATGATGCGTATAGTAGGAGGAGACCCTCTTGGCAAGATTAGCCGACTAAGGGATCACTCCGACAAGGGAGGAGACATTGCAGATCCTTGGTATACAAGGGATTTTAAGACAGCTTTCAATCAGATAAAGGAAGGCTGCGAAGGGCTCTTCAAGGAGATTACAAGCAATAATCAGCGTAGTAAGGCCACAAGCAATATTTAGAGCCGTGAGTAGGTACATATTCATAATCTGCGGTTGTGTTGCAGTGGGGTTGGGCACTTTGGGCATTGTGCTGCCCGGCCTCCCTACAACCCCTTTCATCCTTCTCGCCTCATGGTGCTTCTACAAGAGTTCCCCAAGACTCCGGAAAAAGCTTCTTGATTCGTTTCTCGGCAGCTACATCAGAGAATACCGCAGAGCCGGAGGACTGTCGATAGGCAGGAAGATAGGGATAATCCTTCTTATGGCGGCAATGGTAGGCGTCTCGGTGACATTTTTCCTTCACACGATGACTCTGAAAGCCATTGTCGGAGCTGCCGGGGTCATCGGATGCATCGTAGTAGCCTTTGTTGTACCAAATGTAAGGAAAGATGAGTGATGTCGTCATTATATTCATGCTCTGCATAGCGGGAGGCATCATACAGAGGACATCCGGCTTTGGATTCGGGGTCTTCATCATGACCATGCTCCCTTTCCTCACGCCATCTTACGGAGAGGCCACGGCCCTGTCAGGACTGCTTGCTATGAGTTCTTCTCTGATTGTCGTGGTGAAGATGTACAAGTACATAAGATGGAAACGTATCATGCCCGTTCTCATAACCTTCGCGGCAGTATCGGCTATATGCGTGTCAGTACTGCGGCATCTTGACGACGAGGCAATAAGGCGCATACTCGGTGTCGTATTGATAGTTACGAGTCTGTATTTCATATTTTTCAGTGAACGTATACGGATGCCCTCAACTCTCCCCTTTAAGATTGGGACAGGAGCCGTTGCTGGCGTATTAGGTGGTTTTTTTGGGATGCAAGGCCCACCGGCAGTGATCTATTTCCTCAATTCGGAACAGGATAAGCAGCACTACATGGCCATGAGCCAGTGCTTCTTCCTTGTCGGTAATGCCTGCATGAGTATTTTCAGAGCGGCAAACGGCTTCGTGACCAAGGCCGTGCTTGGGGATTTTGCGTACGGAATATGGGGCGTTGTTGTAGGTACAGCCATAGGAGCGTTGATATACAAGCATTTACCCACACGTATACTTAGCTACATTATATATATCTATATAGGGATTAGCGGAGTCATACTGCTCGTCACAGTGTAATGCTGCGGTACTCAAGTATGGATTATGAATGCGATTTGCACGGAAAAATTCATCCTAGTTGCAGGAAATTAGTACTTTTGCACCCCAGTAAATCTGGACGTTCAAATAGAATCGAAATGAAAGACAAAAACACCTTGCTCGGGCATGCAGCATGTTTCACGGCATATGCTATATTCGGGGTCAATATCGTGACAACAAAGGACCTCTCCGCCGGACATATTTTCTCTCCGCTTACACTTTTCTGCCTTAGAGCACTTGTTGCTGGCAGTCTGTTCTGGATAATTTCCTTCATAAAACCGACGAAACGAGTCTCTCTCAGAGATCTGCCCAAGATCTTCGTGGCATCAGTGCTTGGCTTCTTCCTGACACAGTATACCTTTCTCTCGGCAATACCGCATATTACTCCGATGAACTGCTCTATCATCACTTCGATGTCCCCCATCTACACGATGTTCATAGCGGCCATTGCAGTTAAAGAACCTGTCACATTAAAGAAAGCTGCAGGGGTTCTCCTCAGTTTTGCGGGTATCATCTACCTCATACTCAATAGCACGGTATCGGAAGGCGGTACTGCCACGACCTCCACTGGAGGAATAGTCCTCATGGTTGTCAACAGTATAAGCTTTGCCTTGTATCTCGGAATATTCAGGCCTCTCATATCAAAATACTCTGTTGCAGAGTTCATGAAATGGATCTTCACCTTTGGTGTACTGATGTCTCTGCCTTTCTCAGCCAAAGAGTTAGTCACAATAGATTATGCTGCTGTACCAGGAAGGATGTACATGGAGCTTCTTATACTTGTATTCTTTGCAACATTTGTCGCATACTCCCTGCTTCCTGTAGGACAGAGGCTCATACGTCCAACCCTTGTAAGCATGTATTCATACGCACAGCCTCTTATGGCCATTGCCATAAGCATAGCTGTCGGCATGGACACTTTGACATTTGCCAAGATACTCGCCTGCTTGACTGTTTTCGGAGGGGTTGTCTTGGTAAATTTCAGCCGTAGTGCCGGCAATTCCGCTACAACTTCACCTCAGCAATGACAATGTCCAACCCACTTGGCAAGAGGAGATTGATCGACGCGGCCATAAGATAACTCAACAATATACAACAAAAAAAGGCCTTACTTTTAAGTAGGACCTTTTTAAATCGTTGAGTAATGACGCATCACGCGGGAATACTCACACTAACCACATAATTAATAACACTAAAACTAATAACCAACGAGTCATGAATGAGAGAACCTCATCATTAACTCGTCTGCAAATTTACGGAAATTTGGATAAACACCAAACTTTTTCTTGAAAATTATTATCATTTTTATGTATTATCTATGTAATAGTTTGTATGTCATGTATATAAAACGTAATTAAAATTTAGAAAATAAATTTGCTTTTTTAATAACAATCCTCTAAAACGTTCAGAAGCTACCTTGAAAAAGGTAAAAATGATTTATCTTAGCCTCTTCTTAAGGATAGTAAGATTTTATTGTAAATTCGCTTATGATTAGTAACATGTGATTAGTAATATACAGTTATATCAGTTTGGACGACCCCAAAGCTTTAAATAGTTCTATGGGAGAACGCATCTGACGGCTGCAAAACGAAGAAGCCGACCTTTCGGCCAGCTTCTAGATTTATATAATGTACTGTCTCTTCTCGGACAGCATACAGGATATAACTATTTGGCAACGCCCTGATTGGCAACGGCCTGCTGCTTCCTGCGGATCTCGTCCTGATCTCCGAGATAGTAATCCTTAACGAGTTTGAGGTCATCATCAAACTCAAATACATAAGGTACTGCAGTAGGAATATTGAGAGCGGCTATGTCTGTATCGGAGATACCTTTGAGATGCTTTACTATACCCCTGAGGCTGTTGCCGTGAGCTACAACGAGAACATCGTCATCAACCTTGAGTCTCGGGAAGATCTCGCACTCCCAGAAAGGCATAACTCTGGCTATGGTATCCTTAAGGGACTCTGTTCTGGGAAGATAACAGTCAGGAACTTTGGCATAACGCACGTCATTGGCAGGATTGGCAGGGCTGTTCTCCTCTACTGCATGAGGAGCGACATCGAAGCTACGCCTCCATATATGTACCTGCTCGTCACCGTATTTGGCTGCTGTCTCGCTCTTGTTGAGTCCTTGGAGCATTCCATAGTGTTTCTCGTTAAGACGCCATGTCTTCACTACTGGAATCCAGTCTTCATCGAGTTTGTCAAGTACATTGTTAAGGGTCTTGATTGCCCTCTTCAAGTATGAGGTATATGCTATGCCAAATGCAAAGCCCGAAGCCTTGAGAAGCTCTCCTGCCTTGCAGGCTTCCTCTACACCCTTGTCGCTAAGATCGACATTTGTCCAACCGGTGAACCTGTTCTCTTTGTTCCACTGGCTTTCTCCATGACGGACAAGTACTATTCTTTTCATATGCTTAAAATTAAGATCGTACAAATTGTGCGAGAGTTTCTCGCAATCGGACGCAAAAGTACAAAAAAAGACCGAGACCTCAATAGTTTGGATTATTTTTTGAAGAGTGCCACATGACAAGTAGGCCGGCTCAAAGTGAAGTCAGACATCCATGAGAATGTTGTCTACATCTCTTCTTTTGTGGCTTTGCCTATTGCCATCCGGAGCTTATCTGCTAATACAGTGAGGTCGGAAACCTAATTATTTATAGAAATGGAAAAGAAAGAAATGCCAGTACTGCTGCTCACCGGTTACCTCGGAAGCGGCAAAACAACTTTGGTCAACAAGATTCTCGGCAATACCAAAGGTATACGCTTTGCTGTGATTGTCAATGATATAGGTGAGGTTAACATAGACGCTGACCTTATCCAGAAAGGTGGAGTGGTAGGACAGAAGGACGATAGCCTTGTTGCTCTTCAAAACGGATGTATATGCTGTACGCTCAAGACAGATCTTATGGATCAGATAACACAGCTTATCAAGGAGGACAGGTTCGATTATATAGTCATAGAGGCGAGCGGTATCTGCGAGCCGGAACCAATTGCCCAGACCATCAATTCGATGCCTGCAATAGGTGGGGTATATACCGAGTTTGGGATTCCACGGCTTGACTGCATCGTGACTGTAGTTGATGCACTTCGCATGGAGAGCGAGTTCGGTTCAGGAGAGGACCTCTCCCGCAAAGATATAGGCGAGGAAGACATCGAGAACCTTATCATACAGCAGATTGAGTTCTGCAACATCATTCTGCTCAATAAGGCTTCAGAGGTAAGTCCGGAGTCACTCTCAAGGATCAAGAGGATTCTCAGAGAGATACAGACCAAAGCCGAGATAATAGAATGCAATTACGCCGATGTCGATATCGAGAAGCTTCTTAACACCCACTTGTTTGATTTCAGAGCCACTGAAGCAGGAGCCGGATGGATAAGGGGCATAGAAGGTGATGCCGATGAACATGACGGACACCACGAAGATGAGAAGGAACATCACGAGCACGAGAAAGAGCATCGCGAACACGAAGCCGAACATGGTGACGAGTCGCATGAGCACCACTATCATGAACACGATGGAGACCATCATCATGAGCATGAAGAAGGGCACTCTCACCATCATCACGAACATGAAGGAGGAGAAGTAGAAGAATATGGTATCGGTACTTTCGTCTATTATAGGAGACAGCCACTTGATATCAACAAGTTTGATCGCTTTGTAAGCAAGCTTCTTCCCAAGAGCGTCATCAGGGCTAAAGGACTGTGTTATTTTTCTGACAATAGGGACATGTCATATCTGTTTGAGCAGGCAGGCAAGCAGATACAGCTTCGTCAGGCCGGACAATGGTATGCTACGGCTCCGGAAGAAGAGTTGATCAACATGGCTCGTCAGGATCCATCCATCCTCAAGGACTGGGATCCCAAATACGGAGACAGGATGCAGAAAATAGTCTTTATCGGGCAGAAAATGGACAAGGCTCAGATTACAGCTGACCTTGATTCCTGTCTTGTCGATGAATAAGCGGCCTGCTATTGTGATAATGATCGACAATAGCTGTCTCCTGCGTCAGATTTCCAACCGTCTAATGTCTTTCCTGTAGCGGAAATAGAAAAAGAGCCCCGCTGCTGTAAGACCTACTGGGAATCCAGCCCATACTCCTACGACACCCATACCGGCCTTGAATCCAAGTAGATACGAGACCGGTATTGCTATTATATAATAGCTTATGAAAGCTGCATTCATGATTGGCTTCACATCCTGCATCCCTCGCAAGACATTGGCAAAACACAGTTGCAGACCGTCCCCGAACTGATATGTAAAGAGGACGAATAGTAGTGATACTGCAATTGATGTCACCTCTTCGGAAGAGGTGAAGAAACCGGCAACCTGATATCTGAACAGATAGATGAGCACCGACAATGTGACAGATATGCAAAGAATCAAGAAGTAGCCTTTTCGCGCATATTCGCGCAGACCGACATAGTCCTTACGTCCGTAGGCTCCACTTACAAGTATGGAGATTGCAAACGAGAGTCCTTGCATCATCATGAAAAACAGTTGTGATATAGTCAAGGTCACCTGATGGGCTGCCAAAGCAGTTGCTCCTAACCATCCGATCATGATAGAATTGAAGGTAAATGTGGAAGTCTCCATCCCCATCTGCAGGGCAAGCGGATAACCGAGAGAGAAGAAATGCTTCATCTTCACTCTTGACAGCAAGGATTTGCGAACCCAGGAAATATACCCAGAAAACCTGCGTGAGCGGAATATATACAGTCCAAATGCCACTACCATGCAGATACGGGCAAGGAGAGTGCTTATCCCAGCTCCTGAAAGTCCAAGTTCAGGAAAGCCGCAATTTCCATAGATAAGAATCCAATTCCCTAATATATTGAGGATATTGCCTCCCATTAGGAAGCACATGGAAACTACTGGGGCGCACACACCATCGGTAAACTGCTTGAGAACATTGAAAAGAGCAGCAAAGAACGTAGACAGTCCTACGATTATAAAATAGGGCCGTATGAGCGGAAGCAGATGTGCCGGCTGCCCGAAATCGGCAAGAAAGAAATACAATATCCCAAGTACGGCTAACCCTACAATTCCTATCAAAAGATTCAGTACCAATCCATTCTTGAGTGTATTCCCTATCCCTTTACGATTACCTGTCCCGTTCTGTGCTCCGATCACAGGAGTCAGTCCACTCGCAAATCCAAGTTGGACAAGAATGAACAGGTTCATAATATTGTTGACAAATGAAGACGCTGCAAGTTCGTCCACACTGTGCCAGCCGATCATTATATTGTCGGCAAATGCCAGTACTATGACGCAGGCCTGCCCAAGCATGATGGGTACACCAATCTTCAGTATTTCCTTGTATTTGCCTACTGACATTAATCTTCTAAAGTTCCTCGGGATGTTCAAGTTCATTCACAATAGTCTCTTCAGCAGATAAGGCCCAACCTGGGAAATTGAGATCCTCATGGAAGCCGTTATTTGCGAAGTCCAACAATATCCCCAAGTCAAACTCCTTAGCTTCTACTGCCGCGCAGTAGCGTGTGGCGTCATATGCATTGCATTTCTGCTCTATATGCGTCGGCACCATCATAAGCGGCTTCCCGAGATACATAGCTTCGCAAATTGACTCAAAGCCGGCCGTAGAAGCATATGCCCTACACCCAGCCATCTGACGTATAAACTCCTTATCGTCAAGATAGTAGAAGGACAGGTTCTTGTCAACGACTTTTACTGGGGCCTCGGATGCATTGTCCCAGAAGAAATGCAGCGGGACTTCCGGATGAGATTTATGCCAAGCCTTTACCTCTTCTGCAAAACCGGCATTCAGCATATAGCCGAGGATATAGTCACCTTTGTAGAATTGCGAAGTATTGCGTATAGATAGAACCTCCGGGCGCAGAAGCGGAGGAACGACTTTGATCTTGTGCCTCTTGTCATGCTTCATAGCCCTGAATGAGAGTGCCAGCAACTTTGAAGATCCACGCGCTATGGCCATAGAGAACAGATTCAGAGCCAAATGTCCCTCAAATCCAAACTCCGGAAACAACATGTCTTCATGCAAGAAAAGGAACTGGTGGCCAATGCTTACCATCGGGATTTTTGTAAGAGACAGCTCATGAGCTATTGTCGCGAACAATTCGTAGAAATTGACTATAACGTCCACACCGAGGTCTTTCATCTTGGAGCGGATCATCGATATTGAAGGCAAGAACTTGGGCGATACCATTATATTGAACAGTATCGTTCTAAGGCTGTCCGGCTTCTTGTCTTTAGTGGCAGTGACGAAATTTATCGTCTCAAAGCACGTAAGAGGAGCCTTAACGCCTTTTGTGAAAAATGCGGGTAGAGACCTTGACTCGCTTTTACCTACAAGCATCTCGACAACTTCATGCCCTCTTGCCGTAAGCAGCCGTTCCATTGTCATGGCCTGGGTCAGATGCCCCCTGCCTTCTCCTTGAATAATGAAAAGATATCTCATGACAGGTGTACGAAATCTGAGAACTTGACTACTTTCCAATTACCATTTTGGTCTTCTACAAGTGCGGTAAGAGACTCTACCCAGTCACCTGAGTTGAGATAATGTATCCCACCACGAAGATATTTGTCCTCGGGATGGTGTATATGGCCGCAGATGATTCCATCACAGCCTTTTGCTTTTGCAAATTCTTCAAGATCCTGCTCGAAGCCGGACATTGCCGATACCGCTTGTTTTACTTTGTGCTTGATCACCTTTGACAGGGAATAATATTCCTTTCCATGCCTCTGGCGAGTCTTGTTCCATACGTTGTTGAACTTGAGCAGTGCATTGTAGGCTATATCACCGAGCTTGGCAATCCATCTGAAATGGGATGTTATACTGTCGAATGCATGACCGTGTATCACGACGTATGAATGGTCTTTCTCTCTTATGATATACTCATGTACCAAGCTTATATTGAACATCTTGGAAGGTACAAGCGGATCGAGGAAATCATCGTGGTTGCCGGTAACGTAAATTACCTCTGTGCCATGCTTCTCCATCATTTTCATTATGACTCTGAAGAATGCGGAATGCATCACAGTCCATTTATCGTCTGAGTTTTTCAGTTGCCAGCCATCTATTATGTCACCGTTCATTATGAGCCTGTCACAATCTACTGATCCTAGAAATTCAGTGACTTCCTTGACTTTGGCATGCGGTGCTCCTATATGGACGTCCGATATTATGACAGTCCTAAAATGAGGTCTCTCTTCTGTTATCATCATAGGCTATTCTTCTTGCCAATGCAAGAGTACACAAATCCGGCGGCAGACATTGCGTCGTAATCATATATATTCCTTCCGTCCACAACCACAGGTCGCTTCATAAGGCTCTTGACCTTGTCCCACTGCGGCAGCCGGAACTGCTTCCATTCGGTCAGAAGCAACAAGGCATCAGCTCCGTTGATTGCATCATACATATCAGAAGCATACTTTACCCTCTCCCCTATCCTTCTGCGGCATTCATTCATCGCCACAGGATCAAAGACGGTAACCCGACAGCCGGAACCAAGCAGTTTGTCAATTGTAACAAGAGAGGTCGCCTCCCTCATATCGTCCGTGTCAGGCTTGAATGCGAGTCCCCAAAGAGCCACGTTCAGTCCTGCCAGTTTTCCGTCATATATGCGGTCGAGCTTATCGAAAACAATCTCTTTCTGAGCCTCATTCACTTCCTCGACAGCTTCAAGCACTCTCATTCTGTAGCCTTCCCCTTGTCCAGTCCTGATCAGAGCCTTGACATCTTTCGGGAAGCAGCTTCCTCCATACCCGCATCCGGGATAGAGAAATTTGCTGCCGATTCTAGTATCAGAGCCAATCCCCTGTCTTACCATATTGACATCCGCACCAACTCTCTCACACAGATTAGCTATGTCATTCATGAAACTAATACGTGTCGCCAACATAGAATTCGCTGCGTATTTGATCATCTCGCTAGATGCTATATCGGTAAAAATAACCCTGAAGCTTTTAAGCATCAATGGCTTGTATAGTCTGGTAAGAAGTTTCTTGGCTCGCTCCGAATCAACGCCCACAACTACCCTATCTGGTCTCATGAAGTCATTGATGGCCGAGCCTTCCTTGAGGAATTCCGGGTTGGATGCAACGTCAAATGGGATGTCAGCTCCACGCCGGGCAAGCTCTTCAGCTATAGCTGCCTTTACTTTTGCGGCAGTACCTACAGGAACAGTCGACTTGGTGACAAGTAGTACATAGTCGTTCATCTGTCGCCCTACCGTATGGGCCACTTCAAGGACATATCTTAAGTCTGCGCTCCCGTCCTCATCAGGAGGCGTGCCTACAGCACTGAACACAATCTCAACATTACCTATGCATGAAGCGAGGTCCGTAGTGAAATGCAGGCGTCCTTCCCTTACATTTCTATCGACCATCTCGTCAAGCTGAGGTTCATAAATGGGTATATCACCCGAGAGCAGACGCTGAATCTTGGCAGCATCCACGTCAACGCAGGTCACATCAGCGCCCATCTCTGCAAAGCATGTCCCACTTACCAGCCCTACATAGCCAGTGCCAACTATTGCTATTCGCATAATATCACTTTACTAAACCGGCGGTAAATTCCTTAATCTGCTGCTCTTGAGATACAGGGCAGACAAGTATGTTGCCGCCGCCGGCAGCAACAATGTAGTCTTTGAGACTAGATATGACCACAGAATCCGTATCGGGACAATGCACAATGCAATTTTCGCACCCGAACAGACGAAGTTCCTTACCGGAGACCGAACTGTTGCCTGCCTCATCGGACTTAAGATGGCTTCCCACCGAGCTCCAACTCCCAAGATCGGACCATCCTATATCAGCAGCTACAGTGTAGATAATGTCGGATTTCTCCATCACTGCATAGTCAATGGATATTTTCTCACATGTCGGGAAAAGCTGCCTTAGTGCCTCAGCCTCGCCTGCTGTATCCATAGCCGGTTCAAGACTGTCCATGACACTTGCTATAGACGGGGCATACTTACGTATCTGCTCCGTAATTGTAGAGACTTTCCATATGAAAATCCCAGCATTCCAGAAATAATTTCCGGCTTTGAGATACTCTTCCGCAGTATGAAGGTCTGGTTTCTCCTTGAAGGCCTCTACCTTTATTACCTCTCCTGTGGTGGCAGACTCGGCACATATATAACCATAGCCCGTCTCCGGACGCACAGGTGGTATCCCTATAGTGACAATGCTCCCATTGGCATAAGAATGTTCAAGAGCCTTGCCTATTATCATGGAGAATCTCTCTTTGTCGAGCACAAGGGCATCTGCAGGGGTGACAATCACATTGGCATCCAGATCTCTGCGACGTATCTTCCAGCAGGCATAAGCTATGCAAGGTGCAGTGTTACGGGCTACAGGCTCTAACAGGATCTGATCCTTTGGGATCTCAGGAAGCTGCTTGGCCACAATATCGGCATAAGAAGCGGATGTCACAACCCACATGTTTGGCAGAGGACATACGCTCAAAAACCTCTCAGCAGTGAGCCTTATCATAGACTTCCCCACTCCAAGAAGATCCAGAAACTGTTTGGGGTGCTCAGGTGTGCTTGCCGGCCAAAGACGGCTTCCTACACCACCTGCCATTATTACCACATGCGTGCTCATAGATCTAACTGATGATTATATCATTGCCGTTAATTCGATTGCAAACTTCACTTTTAAGCAATACATAGCAAAGATACAACAAAAAGTTGAAAATCAGTAACATTTGGAGCAAAATCGTTGAGAATGAATGAATTAAGTGGTAGATTATCATTGCTTCAAAGAGAGAGCAAAAGCATTGGACTGAACAAGATTCACCCACATAAATTCCGCCAAGGCCACTAAATTCCGCCAATGGGCAACGAAGATTCTAAACGAATATATCCGCAAAGGCTTTGCAATGGATGATGAGCGCCTGAAGCAAGGTACCGCTATATTCGGGAAAGACTACTTCAGGG
>DJOF01000003.1 GCA_002439585.1 Bacteroidales bacterium UBA6445
GCTCGTCGTCAATCACTGAATCTAAAATCGCTGCTTCTACCGGCACTTGGGCAACGAGTCAGTCTCCGATTACCCAAACCGTTGCGGAGGAGAATCCGATGACATTCTACTTGGGTTATTCAAATTACCTTCCTGATGGCAGCTGGCAGTCGCAGAAGACTGCCTATGACCCTTGCCCTGTCGGCTGGCGTGTTCCTGACGGTGGTGCGGAAGGAGTCTGGGCAAAGGCGTCTGGCTCTGAGCTTTTTACGTCGTTTGACAGCAAGCATAGGGGCTTTAATTTCTATGGGAAGTTAGGCGATTCAGAGATGATTTGGTATCCCGCATCGGGTTGTCTGTACTACGATTCGGGGCTGCTGAGCAATGTCGGCGACAACGGCTACTATTGGTCTTGCTCTCCGAAAACCGACAGCTACGCGTGGTATCTCTTTTTCAACGGCTACGGCACTGTCAATCCGACGAACTACAATAGTCGTTTAAGTGGGCAGGGCGTCCGTTGTCTCAAAGAAAAATAGATTTTTATTAGCGGTTCGCGGTTTTCCTGAATGAGCGAAAAACTGCGAACCTTCGCTTTGAGTATTTCTCCTCGCGCCAAGCGCGAGGTTTTTCTGTGAAGAAAGGAGACGGAGAGCGTGAACGCGTGGTGGAGCTTCACATCCGAAGGCGATGGAGGCGGATTTCTGGCGGGAATGGCGTCATCCTTATCATCCTCCTTCCTTGTATCAGAAACTGCCCGGTACTCCAAGGATTTTGATGATTTCTTGAAAAACTTGGATGCGGCCACGGTGACGGCGCGTTGTAGGGTACTATTTCACGCGGAGGCCCTCTTGAGTGGTGTTACAAAGAATCACTGGGTGGATTCGGGCAGTGAGAGCAGACTGACCATGCGAGGACTGGATGCTGCTGATGTTTATACAAAAAAGATAAAGTATAATTTCTTTTTCATATCTGAATAGCATTTTTACTCGCTTGTAAGTAACAATACTTCGTTAAAAAATAATAATATTTTAATTTAACGTTTAATATTCAATACTTTACGCCATATTACATCTACAGAAACTGACTTTCGGGGTCAACGGAGGGCAGGAATAGCAAAAGTCCAAATGACTATTAGACCCAATTATACCGATTTAACTCTCTTCTAAAAAAAGATAAAGCGATGATAATCATTGATTATCATCGCTTTATGTATTGGCGGTGCGGATGGGGCTCGAACCCACGACCCCGGGCGTGACAGGCCCGTATTCTAACCAGCTGAACTACCGCACCAAACTTGTGTTGTGCTTGATTTCTCAAACGCGAATGCAAAGATAGATATAATTTTTGAACTGGCAAGTTTCTATAGGGAATTTTTATAAAATTTTTATGACTTTTTAGTCTTTTGGAATATAAACGACAAAGCCCCGTAAGGGGACTTATCCTCTTACAGGGCTTTATACCAAGAAGTTAATCTTTATTTAACTTCTATCTGCTTATGAGCGTGTTTTACATCGTTCTTTACGATCTTTGGAACGTTGACCTTAAGTACACCGTTCTCAACCTGAGCGTTGATCTTCTCTTTGTCGGCATCATCAGGCAGAAGCATTGTCTGCTGGAATTTGCTATATGAGAATTCACGCCTAAGGTAGTGGCCGTGTTTCTTCTCTTCGTTGTTCTCCTGTTTCTTCTCCATATTGATGACCAAATCCCCATTCTCATCGAGGCTGACATTGAAGTCATTCTTTGTCATTCCCGGAGCAGCAACTTCTATATCGTAAGCGTTCTCATTTTCAATGACATTGATTGCAGGTGCAGTGGCATTTGACCTCTCCATCCATTCATTGTCAAAGAAATCATTGAACATTGAAGGTAACCAATTCTGATTGTTTATTCTTCTTGAAGGTACCATAATTATAATCTCCTATATTTTAAATTCATATCTTTTTCACGCCCCGCAAACTTTCGCTTTTGGGACATCCTGCAATCGCAGGACGCTTGGTGTAATGGCAATCCGCATACCAAACGGGAAAAAGCTCTAAAAGTCGACAAAATGGCATTGTAATATGTCAAATTGTCTACGTAATTGTCAAAATGTCTTATAAATGGGGCTATATTGAAATTTGCTAAAGAGTCTGCAGCGCTGACGGCTGTTTTATCCATATTATCTCTGTTGCCATCTCGTCTGCTATCTCTGTTGTTATCTCTGTTGTTATCTCTGTTGCTATCTCTGCTGCTATCTCTGCTGCTATCTTGTCTACTATCTTGTCTGCTATCTCTGTTGCTATCTCGTCTGTCATCTCTGTTGTCATCTTGTCTGCTATCTCTGTTGTTATCTCTGTTGTTATCTCTGTTGCTATCTATGCTACTATCTATGCTACTATCTATGCTACTATCTTGTCTGCTATCTCTGTTGCCATCTCTGCTGCTATCTGGCCGGAACTTATGAGAAATTACTTAAATTTGCAGATTGTGTAGACTCGTAACAATAAGGATTATGCCTGACACTGGGAATATAATAATAAAGGGAGCAAAGGTAAATAACCTTAAGGACGTATCGATAGAGATACCTCGCAACAGATTTACAGTGATAACCGGAGTATCCGGATCTGGAAAGTCTTCACTTGCATTCGATACTCTTTTTGCAGAAGGTCAAAGGCGTTTTGCCGAGAGTCTTTCCTCTTATGCGAGACAGTTCCTCGGACGAATGTCCAAACCGGATGTCCGTTCAGTGGAGGGAATACCACCGGCAATAGCAATCGAACAGAAAGTAAATACTCGTAATCCCAGGTCTACAGTGGCTACAACCACGGAGATTTATGATTATCTCAGGATAATATTTGCAAGGATAGGACGGACATTCTCCCCTGTCAGCGGCAGGGAAGTCAAGTGCCACAGTGCCAATGATGTGATGGCTTATATTACCGACTCTTCTGTCCCGGTTGCTGTCTATCTTCTTGCAGACATAAACTGGAACAAGCGCAAGGACAAGACAGAGAAACTTCTATCGCTCAAGGAGGAAGGCTATTCTCGTCTTTTTAACGAGGTTTCTGGGGTGATGCGCATAGATGATGTTCTCAAATTCGCCGAGAGTGGGGATTTTCCTTCGGATCTATATCTGTTGGTAGACCGTGCCAAGATGCCCGCCATGTCAGCCAATCATCCCGCAGACACTTCTGTCATGTCTGAGAATGACTGGGGAGATCTCCAGACTCGCTTGCATTCGTCTATCGAGGCATGTTTCTCGGCAGGAGAGGGCAAAATGTACGTATACAAAGAAGGCTCGGAGCTTCATCAGTTTATAAGCCGTTTCGAGGCAGACGGTATGACATTCAGCAAACCGGACGAATATATGTTCAGTTTCAACAGCCCTCTCGGTGCCTGTCCGGTATGCGGAGGGCTTGGCAAGATAATAGGTGTCAGCGAAGACCTTGTGATCCCTGACAAGACCAAGAGCATATATGACGGTGCGATAGCCTGCTGGAAAGGAGAGAAGATGGGCTGGTTCAAAGATCAACTTATTAAAGTAGCAGAAAGGTACAAGATAGACATCTTCAAACCTTATTGTATGCTATCCGAGCGAGAGCGCAATCTTATCTGGGATGGATGTAAGGGGGAGACTGAAGAGACTTCGCTCATTGGACTCAACGAGTTCTTTAAATGGGTTGAATCCAACAAGTACAAGATACAGTACAAATATCTCCTCAGCCGTTTCTCCGGAAAGACAATTTGCCACGAATGCAAGGGGAGCAGGCTTCGCAAGGATGCCCTATATGTGAAGATTGGGGGGAAAGATATTTACCAACTGCTCTGCATGACTGCCGAGAAACTCCTGGATTTCTTTGATACTATTAAGCTTTCTTCTTATGAAAGTGCAATTGCAGGCAAGGCAATATCCGAGATCCGTTCCAGGCTTCAATATATCAAGGATGTAGGACTTGGTTATCTTACCCTTGACAGAGCCTCCAATACCCTGTCCGGAGGAGAGAGCCAGAGAATCAACCTCGTCACAGCGTTGGGAAGCTCTCTTGTAGGGGCTATGTATATCCTCGATGAACCGAGCATTGGCCTTCACCCACGCGATACAGGTAGGCTTATAAATGTTCTCAAACGCTTGAGGGACATTGGTAATACCGTAGTAGTTGTCGAACATGACGAAGAGATAATACGGGCAGCCGACGAGCTTGTGGACATGGGGCCTCTCGCTGGTACAGAAGGAGGAGAGATTGTATTTCAGGGCAAGATTCCTGAACGTCCGACCATCGAGCAATATTCCAGGTCTCTTACATTGCAATATATTGCAGGAGTAAGACCGCGTATCACAAGACATAAAAGGGCTTGGAAGCATGCAATCGATGTCAAAGGAGCAATGGAACACAATCTCAAGAATATAGACGTGCAGTTCCCTCTTGGGGTATTTGCAGTAGTGTCTGGAGTCAGCGGAAGCGGCAAATCTTCCCTTGTCGGAGACATACTGTATCCGGCTTTGAACAGGCATATCAACGGAACCGGCCCTCTTCCGGGCATATTCAAGGAACTGTCCGGGGATCTTGATATGATCTCTTCTGTCGAATTCGTAGACCAGAATCCTATAGGACGCAGCTCCAGGTCCAATGCCGTTACATATCTGAAAGTGTATGACGATATCAGGAAACTCATGAGTGCACAGCCCTATGCCAAGGCAAACGGCTTTACCCCGTCTTTCTTCTCTTTCAATCAAGACGGAGGACGCTGTTCTGAGTGTCAGGGCGAAGGCTATGTGCATATAGGTATGCAATTCATGGCTGATGTGACAATGGTATGCGAGGCATGTGGAGGCAAGCGCTTCAAACCCGAGATCCTTGAAGTTAGGTACAAAGGCAAGAATATAGACGATATCCTTAACATGAGCGTGGAGGAGGCTATATCTTTCTTTAGTGTTCAGCCTGAGCCTGAAGCCGTTGCCATCGCATCGAAGCTCAAGCCTCTCGATGATGTCGGACTTTCGTATATCAAGCTCGGACAGAGCAGCAGTACTCTTTCTGGAGGAGAAAGCCAACGTATCAAACTGGCGTATTTCCTCTCGATGAACGACTCCTCCGACTATACGAGGCAGAAGAAGATGATGTTTATTTTCGATGAGCCGACGACAGGGCTGCATTTCTATGATGTGGATAAACTCATGAAAGCTTTCGATGCCTTGCTTGACAAGGGGCACTCCATTGTCGTAGTCGAGCACAACATAGATGTGATAAGAGCGGCCGACTGGGTGATCGAGCTTGGACCTGATGCCGGAGACAAGGGCGGAGAGGTAATCTTTCAAGGAACACCCGAGATCCTTAAGCTTAAGGGTGGTACTTATACGGCTGAATATTTGAGACTTACGCAACATAATGGAATACGCTAAAGACTATCCGATAGATGCTGTCGTGACGTGGGTTGATGGCAATGACCCTGTCCATAGGGCAAAGAGACGGCAATTTGAACATAGTGACGAGGCCAGGAATGACGATATAGGGGGAGATATACGCTATACAAGTGTAGGAGAGATCAAATACTGCGTGCTTTCGATCTTGAAGAACGCTCCCTTTATAAGACACATATATATAGTGACTGATGCTCAGGATCCAAGGATAGGGGATTTCATCGAACGCAATTGTCCCGGTGGTTATTCCAAGGTTAGCATAGTCGATCATAAGGTCCTTTACCGAGGATATGAGCATTTCCTTCCGATATTCAACTCTCTGTCCATAGAGACTGTCTTGTGGCGAATACCTGGCTTGTCGGAGCATTTCATTTATCTCAATGACGATTTCATGATAGTATCACCCACAGTACCTTCAGATTATTTCAGAGGTGACACTGTCGTATGCTACGCAACTTGGTTCAGTATAGCCTTCGCGCGCCTTCTTCAGTGGCTAAAACCTAAGAAGAATGGTCATAAAGTCTTTACCTTCAAGCATTCCATGGTCAATGCGGCTGATGTGTTAGGTGAGAAGTTGCGTTTCTTCCGTCTTGGCCACAATCCACAGTCAATGAGAGTGAGCATATTCTCTGACTGGTTCTCCTCTCATCCTGATATAATGGCGAAGAATATGTCGTGCAGATTCCGGGAAGATACACAGTTCAATCCTGCAGAGCTTAATTTCCTGCTTGCGGCACGTGAAGGCAGTCTTATCCGCTATTCGACTTCCAAAGTCAATCTCTATCTCCTTCCCAAGGACCATGACTATATGGTGAAGAGAATCAAGCGTTTCAATAGATCTGGATCCAAGAAGTTCTGCTGTCTCAATTCCTTGGACTATGCCTCTAGGGAGGATCGCGATATCGCCCTTTCATGGCTTGAGAGGCGTCTTGGCTGCAAGTGACCTTATCTCTGCAGAGATTCCAACCTTTTGCCCTGCATACTTCAATCACTTGCCAAGTCTCATCGCTGTCATTCGAGTCTGAAGTCTGTTATATTCTTCAGACCCGGGATTCCGAAATAGGCCTCGACAATATCGCCTTTAAGAAATACCTTCCTACCAAGCAATTCTTCATTAGTGACAAGATTGAGGGCGTCTCTTATTTGGCCTTTGTTGAGTTGGACTGCCATACAGTCTTCCTTGTCCGTGACAGATCTGCGAGAGGCAATGGCAATGTTGGTATTGCTCTTGAAAGGTGGCTCGAATGACATGGATGAAGAGGTAAGGTCTCCTCCGGCAATATAGCCGTAGACCCATATGTCTTCTGCCCCTATTTCGGTCATTGCCTGTCCTACACTTATAGCGTTGTTCGCTGATCCTCCGGTTCCAGAAGAGGATCCATCCCCTATGACAAGATTATCGTCAATCCATTGCCGAGATGTGTCTATGCTGATTTTTATAGAACCCTCACCGTCTGCCCTGTCAGGAGCCGATACTTTGAGTGTCATCATCTGTGCTGCCTCCAATGCTTTTGTATATATGGTCTTCTCTTTTCCTCCATTACTTAGGACAAGAGATACGGATCCAGGTTTGAAATACGCGAAGCGTCTCTCCCTATATCCATACATCAGTCTTCCGTCCTTAGATTTTAGGAAAAGTACTCCGTCAGGATATGTAGTGAGGAAATCGGGTGCTGTCAATAGCCTCACCCCACTGTTCATCTGACTGCATGTCAAGTATACATCGGCCTTCTTTCCGGAGGTTACTACAATGCATTGCTCGTCTCCGAAGATCGGCGTGGAAAAGGACGGGCTTTTGAACTCTGATGAGACTACTGAGACTGTATACGAGCCAGGTGCTACCAAGACCTCTTTGGGACAGTCTCCGAATTTGCCAGCAAATATGCTCTTTCCTTCAGCCCCTGTGATGCTAAGGAGAAAATCACATGTATCTGGCAGTTGGGTGATGCTCTTAGTCTGGGTATAAGAAGTCTCCGAGAAAAACACGGCTATACTTCCTTGTCCTCCATCATCGGGGAGAGTCCTCTTGCAAGAAAGAACGCAAGATATAATGTACATTGCAAGTACCGGGGCGAATCGGCGGAAGATCTGGGCCTGTAATAATGGTTTCTTCATGGTATTGTGTTTTTGACTTGGGACAAAGCTATGAAAAGGGGAGCACTGTCTGTTTAAAAATCATAAAAACCAGAGTTGCATTAGATACTAAAGAAATAATTTTATGATTCTTGTGTACAGTTGTTTCAATGTAGAATATCTTTATTGATTTTGATTTGCGTAAATCTCAATCTCTCTGGCCCTGAGCTGTATACAAAATTCACGGGAGTACGCAATCTCTGCGTGCCCCCGCTACTAAGCCTAAACTTAAACTATGAAAAACTTCTCCTCACGAAGTTATGAGAACTTTCTGTAACAATTTCAAGCGAGTCTCAGTTTTGCATAGTTGAGAAGCAATAATTTCTCTCCGAAGTTATCAAAATTGATCTTTGCCTTTAGATTCGGGATCTTTCCGGACAGCTGCACGACTGTGCCAAGTCCGAATTTGTTGTGCTCTACCCTCTGTCCCTCGCGGATATCCATGATTGACATCGGGATGAACGGCTCTCCTGATCCTTGAGGAGTAAGTGGGGTCGGTGCACTTGTCCTTGTTGCCAACGTGGGCTTCGGTGAAGATGACGCTACCGGACGTAGTCTTTGTGGTGCGTTAGTCCTGGCTGTCTGGATACCAGTAGAGTTGTATACGCTTTTGTAGGAAGTGGCGGGAGTGCTGAATCCAAAGCGAAGTGATGATGATCCATCTGTATCTGACAGTGGATTAGCGATGTACCTTCTGTCAATCTCATGTATGAAACGGCTTGGATTATTCTCCTCATGCTTTCCGTTTCTCATTCTTGTCGCAGCGAAGGATATATCCACGGCTTTTTTGGCTCTTGTGAGGGCGACATAGAACAGTCTCCTTTCCTCCTCAATGTCTGACGGGGATGCGTACATTCCTCCAGATGGGAAGATATTTTCCTCCATACCAGCTATATAGACATACGGGAACTCCAAACCTTTTGAAGAGTGTACGGTCATTAGCGATATCTTGTTTGTAGAGTCCTCGTCGTCTTTTACGTCTACGGAGCTAAGTAGAGAGATATCTTCAAGAAAGTCACCCAATGTTACCACCGGAAGTTCTGCACCGGAGATTGCATCGATGTCATCTATGTCGCTGTCAGCCATCATCTCCTCTCGGTATTGGTTCTGACGGTCTTCTACGAAACTTTTTATACTGTTGAGCAGCTCCTCTATGTTTGATGCCCTCGACTGAGCCTCAATGCTGTTGTCGGCCTTGAATGAAGCATATAGTCCTGACTTGTCGGACAATGACTTGGCAGCGGCAAAAGCGTCAGTAATTGCAATGTCCCTGTGGATGTCTTCAATCATAGCCTTGAATCCCTTAAGCCGTGCTATGGGGGCACTTTTCATTCCGGCTCCTGCAAGAAGAGATTCATCACATGCTTCATATAATGACAGTCCTTTCTCCTTGGCTTCCCCGGTCAAAGTCTCTATTGAACTCTGGCCTATGCCTCTGGAAGGAGTATTGACTGTACGTCTGAAGGACTCATCATCTTTGGGGTTGACGGCTAATTTCAGATAAGCCATCATGTCCTTTACCTCCGCACGGTCAAAGAATGAATGCCCAGAATATATCATATAAGGGAGATTCCTTTTGCGTAGAGCCTCTTCGATTGCCCGGGACTGAGAATTTGTCCTATATAATATTGCGAAATCCTGATACCTGCATCCCCCCTCCTCCATCCTTGCGGTTATGGATGAGGTCAGGAGCGAGGCCTCTTCCTGTTCGGTATATGCTTTGAGAAGATGTATTCTGTCTCCTTCAGGGCCGTTTGAAAAACATTTCTTCGGGATTCTAGACTCATTCTTCTCTATCACGGAATTAGCTGCCTCCACGATATTTTTTGTGGATCGGTAGTTCTGCTCCAGTCTGTAGATCTTACAGTCGGGATAGTCTTTCCTGAAGGAAAGCATATTCTCGATTTTGGCACCTCTGAAAGCATAGATTGACTGCGAATCGTCTCCGACCACGCAGATATTCCTGTGTCTGGTAGCAAGTTTCTTCAAGATAAGGTATTGTGCGAAATTGGTATCCTGATACTCGTCCACGAGTATGTAATCGAAATGTCCCGAAATCTCTTCCAATACAGCTGGAAAATTCTTTAGGAGAATGTTCATATTCATCAAGATATCATCAAAATCCATGACTCCGGCCTGCTTGCATTTTGCGGCATACATCATATATATGTCACAGATCCTCGGCTTTCGTGAGCGAGTATCGTTCTCTATGGCCTTAGAATTGGTCCTGTATGCTTCCGGAGTGACCAGATTGTTCTTGGCCATGGAGATTCTGGACAGTATATCTTTGGGCTTGTAGACCTTGTCGTCGAGTCCGAGTTCCTTAATGCAGGACTTTATTGCACTTGTGGAATCTCCAGTATCATATATTGTGAATGACTGTGGGTATCCGAGCTTGTCGGCATATTCCCTAAGAAATCTGATAAATATGGAGTGGAATGTCCCCATATAAAGGCGTCTTGCTTTTTTTGCGCCTACCATTGCGGCAATCCTTTCCTTCATCTCGTTTGCCGCTTTCTTTGTGAATGTAAGGGCGAGGATACGTTCTGGTTCCGCTCCCTTTTCGAGACAATATGCTATCCTTCCTGTCAGAACGCGTGTTTTTCCTGCTCCTGCCCCAGCCACGATGAGCACTGGTCCTTCTGTGTCCGAAACTGCCTTTTTCTGCTGATCATCAAGCCCGTCGAGTATCGTTGATGCGCTGTCTCCTGTCATAATATCTGTAAGAAATAAGGACGAAATTACGAAAATTTCAGTATATTCGCGCCGGAAATCCGAATACTATTAAAGGTTACCTATAATGTCAAACAACATCGATTTGAAACAAGGGCTTGATATTCCGATTGAAGGAAGTGCGGCCCAGAAGATGGGAAAAGCGGTTGTGCCTGACGTTGTCGCAGTGAAGCCTACAGATTTCAAGGGGCTGCTTCCGAGGCTGTTGGTCAAGGAAGGCGATAAAGTATTGGCGGGCTCACCAGTCCTGTCTGACAAGAAGAATCCGGACATCCTTTTCACCTCTCCGGTGAGTGGTACCGTGACGGAAGTCGTCAGAGGCGAGAAGAGGAAGTTGCTTGAAGTGAGGATAAAAGCTGATACTGTGCAGGAGTTTGTAGATTTCGGTACACACAAGGTGTCCGATATGTCGGCATCAGATATCAGAAACCTGCTTCTCAAGAGCGGCCTTTGGCCGGCATTCATCCAGAGACCTTACGGCATCTTGGCTGATCCGACAGTCACTCCCAAGGCGATTTTCGTGTCAGCTTTCAATACCGCTCCTCTTGCTGCTGTGCCAGAGTTTGCTTTTAAGGACGAGATGGCAGACATCCAGACAGGAATCAACGCTGTCTACAAACTCACCAAAGGCGGTGTACATTTCTCTCTCAATGCAGACAACTATTCTGCGACGCCTCTTCACAAGATTGAAAATGTGATGCAGCATACTTTCACTGGGAAGCACCCAGCAGGTAATGTTGGCGTACAGATAAGCCATATATCTCCTATCATGAAAGGTGAAACTGTATGGACAGTGTCTCTGCTCATGCTTTCTGCAATAGGAAAGCTTCTGAATACAGGCAAGTTTAATCTTACCAGAAAGGTTGCAGTTACAGGCCCGAGGGCAATAGAGCCTTCATACGTGGAGACTGTGGCTGGTGTGTGCATGAAGCAGCTTTCAGAGCATTATGACAATTCTGCAAATGATATACGTTTTGTCAGCGGCGATGTCCTCACCGGTACAAATGTAGGAGAAAACGGTTATCTTGGTTTCTACGACAATCAGGTTACTTTCCTTCATGAAGGCCACGAAAGGGAGCTTTTGGGTTGGGCCAAGCCGTTTAGGTCATCCAAATTCAGCTCAAGCCATACTTATTTCTCATGGCTTTGCCCCAAGAAGACCTATGATATGGATACCAACATGAACGGAGGTCCGAGGGCTTTCGTCATGTCTGACGTATACAAGAAGGTGTTCCCTATGGATCTTTTCCCCGTATATCTTATCAAGGCCTGCCTTGCAGGGGATATAGACAAGATGGAGAAATTCGGAATCTATGAGGTGCTTCCTGAAGATTTCGCTCTGTGCGAGTATGTCGATCCGTCCAAGAACAATATTCAGGCAATGATCCAGAAGGGCATAGACCTGATGATCAAGGAAATGGCGTAATCAGTGAGAATTATGGAAGAAAATAAAAATACAAACGCGCAACCGGGCATTTTCGAGCGAGGAGGCAAGCTGGGTTTCCTTCATTCGACGGTAGATGCTTTCGATACATTTCTCCGTGTCCCCGGTACAGTGACGACTAGTGGTGCCCATGTCAGGGATGCTGTTGACCTCAAGAGGATCATGATAATTGTTGTGGTAGCTCTTGTACCCGCAGCATTGTTCGGGATGTGGAATACCGGTTACCAGCACAGTTTGGCAACTGGAGAAGAGATGAGCCTGCTCGGACAATTCTGGTATGGTTTCCTCAAGGTCCTTCCCCTGTATGTGGTCTCCTATGTCGTAGGACTCGGTATAGAGTTCGCTTCAGCACAGATCCGCAATGAGGAAGTCAACGAAGGATATCTTGTATCCGGCATGCTGATTCCTTTGATTGTGCCTGTTGACGTACCTCTTTGGATGCTTGCTCTTGCTGTTGCATTTGCAGTTCTTTTCGGCAAGGAAGTATTCGGTGGTACTGGCATGAACTTCATGAATCCCGCCCTTCTTGCTCGCGCTTTTCTGTTCTTCGCATATCCTTCCAAGATGTCGGGTTCGTCAGTATGGGTGTCTCTTGGTAGCGGAAACCTTGTAGACGGTGCAACCGGTGCAACCCCTCTCTCATTTGCCTCAGAAGGACTTGAGTCAATGCAGAATGCTGCTACTCAGTACAGTATGTCTCCTTGGCATCTCTTCCTCGGTGATATTCCCGGTTCTGTAGGTGAGACTTCAGTGATCGCCATCCTTTTAGGTGCAATCATCCTTATATGGACCGGCGTTGCAAGTTGGAAGATCATGGTATCATCAGTAGCAGGAGCTTTGTTTGTGGCGTGGATATCCAATGTATGCGGCTTTACCGATATTCCTGCTTATTATCACCTGCTTATGGGTGGTTTCGCATTTGGTACAGTCTTCATGGCTACAGATCCAGTCACTTCAGCTCAGACAGAGTGTGGCAAATGGATATATGGATTTCTGGTCGGCGCTCTTTGTGTCACTGTAAGGGTCTTCAATCCCGGTTATGCCGAGGGAATGATGCTCGCCATCCTTCTCATGAATACTTTCGCTCCTCTTATCGATTACTATGTGACAGATGCGGCAGTATCCAAAAGGGCGAAGAAAATGAAAATCGCATAATGTATATTATAAGGTATGAATACTAACGGAAATATATACACAGTCGTTTACACGACAGTTGTCGTAGTATTGGTGGCTGCGATTCTGTCCTTCGTTTCCGAGGTGTTGAAGCCGAAGCAGGATGCCAATGTCAAAGCAGAGGCTATCAGCCAGATGCTTACTGCTGCGGGCTTCTTCGAGAAAGATGAACTAGAGGCTCTTGGCAATGACAAGGTCCTTGAAGAATACAAGTCAGTAATCTCGGATGCTATTCTTATTGACGGAGAAGGCAAGAAGGTCGGTGAACTTGACAAGAGCAAGTCTGAAATTTATACGACAAGTGATCTTAAAGCTCAAAGTAAGCTTATTGCCAATGGAGAGCTTTCAGAGATGAAGCTTCCTGTCTTCATTTTTGACAAGGATGGTGAGAAAGTATCGGTAATTCCTTGTTACGGTGCAGGACTTTGGGGCCCTATTTGGGGATATTTGGCTTTCGGTCCTGATCTCAAGACAATAAGAGGAGCTTATTTCGATCATGCAAGTGAGACTCCAGGTCTTGGCGCTAAGATCAAGGATGACCCTTCTTTCCGGAAAGAGTTCCAGGGCAAGAAAGTGAATTTTACCGATGTTGATAAGTCGGGCGAGCCTGCTGTATTTGCTGTTGTAAAAGGTGGAGTTCCTGAAGGACAGGAAAATGCAGTAGATGCAATAAGCGGTGCCACAATTACGAGCCAGTCTCTTGGCCGAGCAATCAATGCCTGGGTAGAGGCATACAAGCCGTACATGACAGCAGCCGCTGCGGATATACCTGTTGCTGACACAACTGCTATCCATGCTGATTCTACAAATGTAGCGCCTGCAGGTGCACTTGCTAATTAAGAGGAGGAATCAAAATGAATTCTAAGTTAAAGGAAGTTATATTGAACCCGATTTTCAAGGACAATCCTATTACGGTCCTTGTCCTGGGTATATGTTCTTCGCTTGCGGTTACTGTCCAACTTAAGGGCGCAATCGTAATGGGGTTGTCTGTGATCATTGTAACGGGACTTTCCAACTTTGTCATATCCCTTATGAGGAATGCTATTCCAAACCGGGTGAGGATTATCATACAGTTGGTTGTTGTGTCCCTTATGGTTATTCTTGTGGACCAGTTCCTCAAGGCATATTCATATGGCATCGAGAAACAGTTGTCTGTCTATGTAGGACTTATCATCACAAACTGCATAGTCATGGGACGTATCGAGGCTTTCGGTCTGGGCAACAAGCCAATTCCGTCTCTGCTTGATGGTCTGGCAAACGGTGCAGGCTATGCTATGATACTTATAGTTCTTGCTATTTTCAGGGAACTGTTCGGATCAGGAACACTTTTAGGTTTTCGTATTATCCCGCAGAGTTTCTATGATGCAGGTTATATGAACAACGGACTTGTGATTCTACCTCCGGCAGCACTTATCCTGCTTGGCTGTATTGTCTGGATTCAGCGTAGCATTCAGAAGAATCTGCAGGAAAAGTAATATCTAACACGACAGAATATGGAATATATAAGTCTATTCGTAAAGTCGATTTTTGTCGACAATATGATTTTCGCATACTTCCTCGGTATGTGTTCATATCTGGCAGTATCGAAGAAGGTGAAGACAGCTTCAGGACTTGGTGTGGCTGTTGTGTTTGTGCTTTTGGTGACATTGCCTATCAACTATCTGCTTAATCAGTATGTCCTCAATCCAGGAGCATTGGAGTGGCTTAGCCCTGCGCTTAAGGATGTGGATCTGAGTTTTCTCAGCTTTATCACATTCATTGCTGTGATTGCGGCCATTACACAACTGGTCGAGATGATAGTGGAGAAATTTTCTCCGACCCTTTATGCCGAGCTTGGTATCTTCCTTCCTCTTATTGCAGTTAACTGTGCTATCCTGGGAGCTTCCCTGTTCATGCAGCAGAAAGATTTCGTCAATGTAGGTGAGGCAACCGTATATGCTCTCGGTTCGGGTATAGGCTGGTTTCTTGCCATCGTGACCCTTGCAGCCATCAGGGAGAAAATGTCTTACTCCAATATACCTGCTCCTCTTAAGGGTATCGGTATTACCTTCATAACGGTGGGACTGATGGCTTTGGCCTTCATGACATTTATGGGTATTTCATTATAACGGAGAATCCAAGATGAATACAACTCTAATTACAATTATAGCCGCAGCAGCGACTATCACGGTAGTGACGATGATCCTCGTGATTCTCCTGTTGTGGGTCAAGATTAAGCTGACTCCATCGGGAGCAGTCAAGATTGATATCAATTCCGGCAAGAAAACCCTCGAGGTAGCACCTGGTGGCTCGTTGATGAGCGCCTTGGCCGAGCAGAAGATTTTCTTGCCTTCCGCATGCGGTGGAAAGGCCAACTGCGGACAGTGCAAGGTTCAGGTTCTTGAAGGCGGTGGGCAGATCCTTCCAACTGAGACAGGCTTCTTCAATAGGAAGCAGATCAAAGACAACTGGCGTCTTGGCTGTCAGGTGAAAGTCAAGGAAGATCTTAAGATTGCTATTCCTGATTCTATCCTTAGTATCAAGAAACTTGAATGTGAAGTTATCTCCAATCATAATGTTGCTACATTTATTAAGGAGTTCACTGTAAAACTCCCTGCTGGTGTACATCTCGATTTTAAGTCAGGAGAATATATCCAAATTGACATTCCTGCAGGTACTTTCAATTTTAGCGACATTGATGTAGATCCTGAATATAAAGCAGATTGGGAGAGATACAAGTTCTTCGATCTTAAGTGCGTCAATCCGGAGCCTACGATGAGGGCCTATTCCATGGCCTCTTATCCTGCAGAAGGAGATATTATCAAATTGAATGTCCGTATTGCCACTCCTCCGTTTGATAGGACAGCTCCAAAAGGCAGCAATAAACTTCTTCCTGTCAATCCTGGTATCGGGTCTTCATATATCTATACTCGTCATCCAGGTGACAAGGTGATGATATCAGGTCCTTTCGGAGAGTTCCTACTCCCGACTAATGATCCTGACTCTCAGGAGTATATATTTGTCGGAGGTGGTGCAGGAATGGCTCCTTTGAGAAGCCATATCATGCATCTCTTCAAGACACTCAAGACCAAGAAGACTGTAAACTTCTTCTATGGGGCTCGCAGTCTAAAGGAAGCATTCTATTTGGAAGATTTCGCAGAGATAGAGAAAGATTTCCCGAATTTCCATTTCCATCTTGCGCTTGACCGTCCAGATCCCGCAGCAGATGCTGCCGGAGTTAAATATGTGGCCGGCTTTGTCCACAATGTGATGTATGAGACCTATCTTAAGACTCATGATGCGCCTGAAGATATCAAATATTTCATGTGTGGTCCGCCAATGATGGTCAAGTCTGTCAATGATCTTCTTGACAGTCTTGGAGTACCACCTGAGAATATTCTGTACGATAACTTTGGGGCATAACCCTGAACCTATACACAAGAGGGAGGACGACCGACAGGTCGCCCTCCCTCTTGTTTTAGAGGCTGTTTAAAAATAATTTTAAACATTAAAAATCATAAAAATATGACTTTTGTAGAACACTTTTTACCGTTTTTGAGAAAGCCGTATGATATATTTGCGCCAGGACTACAACAGTTATGAAGACTCGATTCAACATACATAAAGACCGGCAAACAATTCTGCCTAACTTGACTTTCTTTATACATTCAGCCATTCTGGTTGAAACCTTGCTTATACTTTCATCCTTGCCGGTCTTTTATTCTTGCTCCCATTACGACTCTCCTATGATTGCCGATCATGTTATTTGCGAAGGGATGACTAAGTCGCCTCTGCTGTCCATTGATATTCCGCGATCTCTCATGAAGGAAGGTTCCGTCTTTGATATATTTTTCTTTAGAGATGATATTTTGAGTTATCTTGATTCATATCAGAGGATTATATGGGATGGGGATGGTTCGCTCGAAGCGTCTTCTACTACTGGCGCAAGGAGAGTGGTAGTCATCGCAAATTCTCCTTTTACACAAGAGGAATGTATGAAGATAAGAGTGTATGAAGATATATCAAGTCTGCAGTGTGATCTGGCAGAAGACTCTCCAGATACTCCGGTTATGTTTGGAGAATCCAGGCTTGATTCAAACGCTGATAGCAAGTGTTATCTTAGACTCCACCCTGTCATGTCTGAGATAAGACTTGCAAGCATAAGTTGTGATTTCCATGATAGGGGATATTGTGGGGAAACTCTTGACTCTGTGAAGTTCTATCTGACTAATGTATGTTGTTTGTACCCAGTCTGTGATACTATTGCTGCAGATCCTCATGGAATGCTTAATATAGGGGGCTTGAACAAAGCAGATATGGCATCTGTTTCGGATTCATCTATTTTGTACCATGAGTATGGCGGGCGTATCGGCCTTGCTGTCGCTTATCCGGAAGTTCGCTTCTATTGTTACGGAAATGCTGCCATGGGAGAAGGTGTTGGTACAAGAAGAACCCGCCTTGTGGTTGAGGGCGTACTTCTTGGAAAGAGGTATTGGTATCCTATCACTGTGGGAGAAGATAAAGGTATTTATCCAGGATGTTCGTATGTATATGATCTTACGATCACAAGGGCAGGTACGGATGATCCTGACTCTCCAGCTGATATAGTTGTAGCCAGACGCCGATTCTCGGTAAAGCCCTGGGCTGAGGTCGCAGAGAGGATAATCCCATTCTCACTAACAATCTGTAAGCCATGAGATATGATTTTTGTAGACGGAGTAGTTGTCTGTTCTCATTTATTGTTATGATTATTGCTTTGCCTGGATCCTGTACGGGGATAGATTATATGGATGCAAGTAAGAAGACCATGCTAGAGCTCCGTGTCAGAGCTGTGCCCGCTAAGGTTCGTTCTCTTGATCCCGAAGAGAGTCTTGTGAGTGATATAAATCTTTTCCTGTTCAACAAAGACGGAATGCTCGAAGAGCAGAAGTATATGGAACTCGAAGGTGAAAATGAGTTCATATACTCGACAAAGTGGATAGAGGGGATGGAGTGTCATGCTTATGCCTGTGCGAACATTGGATATCCGATGGCAAACATATCGGACTTGGACGCTCTGATGAAGTATCGATACTATATCGCATATCCAGATGAGTATAGTCGCGGTATGCCCATGAGCGGCAAATCTGTATCTGTCCCGTCTTATGGATCGGGAGAAGATTTCTTGGACATTGATCTGTACCGGACAATGGCTAAAGTGTCGGTGTCGATGGATCGGAGTGCTCTCCGGCGTGATGTGAGACTGAATGTAAAGAGCGTTAAAATCGGATGCAGTCCGCGCTCAGTCAGTATGTTTCGTCCGAGTAAGGCTGAAGGCAGTTCTGATATATTCAAGACAGGCTTTTCCAAGAGTCTTGCTGAGGTAGATGTCCTCAATGTAGAGACATCAGTCGGGCGTACCGGAGAACTGTCGATGTATATGCTTGAGAATATGCAAGGAGATCTGCTTCCGGATGTAGAGGATGAGAGAGATAATGTGATAGATGCTTCGGAGTCACTCGCGTCTGTATGTTCTTATGTCGAGATAGCCACTGAATATATGTCTGATTCGCTTCAGACTTTGCCCGGAGATTGCCTTTATTATAGGTTTTATTTAGGAAAAGGCCCAGGTAATTTCGATGTGGAAAGAAACTGGGATTATCATGTAGTAGTGCGCCCCGAAGGAGATGGGCTCGGTGATGATGGATGGAGAGTTGACAAAGGGGAGTTGTCTCCGAAGTTATCACTGATATTGCCTCACTGATATTGCCTCGCCTATAGGCCCGCAGATATTGTCTTTGTAGAAAAGAAATGTTTTATTATATTTGCATAGTAAAACTTTCACAACGCGGAAATAGCTCAGTTGGTAGAGCGTTGGCTTCCCAAGCCGAAGGTCGCGGGTTCGAACCCCGTTTTCCGCTCAAAGACAAAGTCTTAGGACTATCCGGATTTTAGCAGTGCAAAGCACCGGAAGTCAATGGCGAAAACTACGGGGGTATGACAGGCAATTGTTATATCCCCGTTTTTGGACCTATCTGATTAGATAAGTCTTGACCATTGCCTTGATGCTCTTATATGTTGGTTTGATGCGTGGTTCAGATCGGTTGTTTTGATGTGTACCTAACATTTTGATATATATACAGGCTGAAGACAGATATTTCAATGGCATACCCGAACATTCGAGAGCAGCCAGACCTTCTAGCTTTCAGCAGGAGTCACAAGTGACGGTGAATAAGATAGCAAAAGCAGAGGCTTTGGACAAAATAGCTTTTGAAAGGGAGAGCAGACTTTGGCAGAGGTGGCGTTCGCATGGATACTCCATGATAGCTATGTTATGTCAGTAATTCTGGGCGCAAGTCTGGTGGCGCAGCTTAAATCAATCTGGAGTGAGTAGTAAATATCTCTTTCAGTGATGAAGAATTGTCCGCAATTGAGGAATGCTCAGACCCTAAATAATGTCTATATGGTGGATAAGATTGAATACGAGAGACTTATAGAGTCTGTGTTCCGGAGATTTCCTTCGGTGCAGAAGACTTCGTTTGCCGAGGCATACAAACCTGGGTTAGACAATATACGTTGCTTTTGCCGCAAGTTGGGAAACCCGCAGGATACCTATCGAACAATACATGTGGCAGGCACCAACGGCAAGGGTTCGGTATCCTCAATGCTGGCGTCAGTCCTTTCGGGGGCGGGACTTAGGACGGGTTTGTATACATCTCCGCATATAGCGGATTTCCGAGAGCGGATGAAAATTTCCGTGGATGGGAAGGTTGCCGAAATGGTCTCTGAAGAGTATGTCTATGATTTCATCGTGGGTTGGCAGGATGTATTTGACGAGATGGGGCTCTCTTTCTTCGAGATAACAACGGCCATGGCCTTCAAGTGGTTTGCGGATATGGGTGTGGATATAGCTGTGATAGAGACCGGTCTTGGAGGACGTTTGGACAGTACAAACATTATCCGGCCTGATCTTAGTGTTGTCTCAAGCATTGGACTCGATCATTGTGACATCCTTGGCTCTACAATCGATCGGATAGCTTATGAGAAAGCCGGTATATTCAAGCCTGGTGTGCCGGCTGTAGTTGGACATGTCAGTGACGATGCGGCTAAGGTCTTGCGAGAGAGGTATGCTGTCATACAGGATATGAGAGACTCCGTGCAGGAAGCTGGTTTTATCTCAGGAGCGAACGTAGATGCAGGACGTCCAGAGCTCGTCTTTGCCGATGATATCGAACCTCATCTGTGGCATGCACATGAGCGTATACTTTCCGCAATGGATCTTAGGGGAAGCTGCCAGAGACTTAATCTGCGCACAGTGCTGTGTGCGTTGGATGTATTGGCTTCAAGGCCAGACTGGAGGGAAAGCGAAACTTTCCAGAATGCATTGTCCGAGATCGGTAATGACGCTCATGTTGCGCAGTCAATTGAAAGGACGGCAGAGCGTATGGATTTTCACGGACGATGGGAGCGTATTTCCTCTTCTCCTGACGTAATCTGTGATATAGGCCACAATCCGCAGGCTCTTGCACTTAATTTTAAGCAGCTTGAAGACTATCTCCGGTCTGGAGAATATTCTTCCCTTATCATAGTATATGGCGTAATGGCAGACAAGGCTTTCTCTGAAATAATGCCATTATTTCCAGATAGCGCGACGTGGTTCTTCTGCACTCCCGATACGAGACGTGCCCTTCCTTCTTCAGATATATTGTCTATATGCAAGGAGCATTTCGGTGCTGATGTATGCAATAGGATGTACGATGCAGGGTCGGTTGCCAGTGCAGTGCGGATGGCCCTCAAGGCAGCATCGGAATACGGAGGGCATCCGCTTGTATATATAGGTGGGTCTACATTTGTAGTATCAGAGGCTTCGCGGCTTTTGTTAAATGTCAAAAACGAATAAACATGAAACATCGGATATTTGCTGTATTTATTTTCGTGGTAGCTATATTTGGTGCCTATGCGGTCTACGGGGCTTTCAAGCCGTCAGGCGCATCCGGCAAAACCAATGAGGATGGCCATGAACTTAAGAGTCTATGGCGTGACTATCGTAATGCATATGAGAAAGATTTGCCGGAATCGATGTTACGTATATTACAGCAGATTAAGAACAAAGCTTTGGAACGTGGTCTCGCATGGGACTATTATGATGCATCATGCAGATATGTGGATGTCGCAACAACGAAGAACTGGAAAATACGCGACTCCCTTGAGGCTGCATTCCTGTCTGATATAGAGAAGTCAGGCTTCCCATTAGCCGTTTTCTCGGCTCGTCTGCGTGCGGGTGAGAAGAGCTCCGATCTGTATGCTTATATTCAGTCTGAGACAGAGACGCTGACTCACAGATACACTCCGGCATTCTATCGCGATTTAAGTATGTGGGATCAAAGTCTTGCCTATGTCCCGTTTTATCTAAAGAATGACTATGAGTACGCACTCTGGAAACTTTATTCCACTGCACGAGGAACAGATTTCGAAAGAGAGATGACTTTGACTCTGAAGAAATTCGAGGGTCAGTCTTACCTGTCATCAACCCTGGAATATATAGGCATAAAAGACATAGACAACGATGCGGAACGTTGCAGAGCGATGGAATCTTTTGCCGTCAAGCATGAAGGACAGGCAGTATCCATGTTGGCTGAGGGAGACTTGCTGCAAGAGAAATTTTCCCACCTTAAGTCTGACAGTAGTTCCACCTCGACGGATTATGTAAATCTTCTTGGCCAATGCCAGGCATACAGTAAAAAAGCTGCATCCTTCCGGAAGAAAGAGGCCGCAATTGTATCCTGTCTTTCAACTGGGGATGAGATAGCGGACATTCTACAGTCCAAGTCACTAAGTCACTATATTGCAGACGGAAATGCAGCTGTAGTACTTAGAAATCTCACTGCAGCAAAGCTGCAGATAATCTCAGAGGAAGGTCGTCATATCGTTGATACTCTGATACGTAGCACAAAAGAACGCTTCTATCTCTCCGATACCATTTCTGTCAGGCTTCCCAGCAACATGGATGACGGGCTGTATCTTGTCAAATCTTCATCGGGACAGTACTCATCACAAAGCCATATCGGCATATATAGTCTGTCTATAGCAACAAGGGCGGAGCAACGCGGGGTATGTATCTATGCAGCGAACAGTGAATCTGGGGAACCCTGTGCGAAGACTGATTTGAGCCTTTTCTGTAATGGTAAGAAGATAGCTGAATATGAAGACTTTGAGTATGATGGATTTACCCCTCTTCCAGACGGATTGTGCAAGGCAATGCAAGATGATACTTTCTATTATATAGAATGCAGTCTTGAATCATCAGACAGGATTCTCAGGAGTCGCCGTGCGTGTCTATCCTCTTGGTCACAGGCTTCTGTGCCGACAGACTCAGGAGAGAAGGATGGCATGATCTTTACCGACAGGGGAGCATATAGGCCGGGAGATACTCTGCATTATGCTGCCTTGGCGCTAGAGTCTACAGACAATGAAGGAAAGAAGCCGCTTCAAGGTATTGCCTTGCAGGTGGGCCTGTTTGATCCTGAAGGACAGAAGGTGGACTCCACTACCGTATTTACAGGCGAATTTGGCACCGCAGACGGCTTATTCGTATTGCCGGATGACCGTAAGAATGGTATTTTTACTTTGACAACACATCTCGCAGGCAGGCTCTTGTGTCAGGAGACTGTTCGTGTTGAAGACTATGTGCTGCCTACATATGAGATAATTCTTGATGACGGACGGCAGTCTTTTCTCTATGGGGAGAAAGCCATAGTATCCGGTAAGATTGTGTCTTATACAGGACATGGACTTGACGGAAGTAGGGTTACATACTCCATCTCTGCGTATGACGGAAGGAAGATCAAGTCCGGAGATGCCGAGTTGTCAGATAGCGGTACTTTCTCTATTTCCTTCGATCCCGAGCAGGAATCCAGCAGCGATGAGGATATAAGACATGTAGGGTATTACAATACAGTATTCAGGGTAGCCGGACTATCAGGTGAGACTAAGGAGGTATCAAGATATCTCTCTTTCTCACGCAATCTTAGGCTTGAAGCCAGAATTGAAGGAGAATCTTCAGGAACGTCCAATAGAATTGACAAGGCGGATACCCCATACGGCTCATCAGCAGTACCTGTATTCTATGGAGATACAGTACGTCTTCACTTGGATTTGTATGGAGGATATTCAGGGCGCATAGCCTCGAAGGCCGTATATGCAATAGAGGATGAGAAGGGCGTCGTAGTCGCCAAAGGACAGACAGATACAGGAGAGGACACGAGTATCCAAGTGAAAAGGACAGGATACTATCTATGCAGAGCAATAGCCTCGGTTCAAGTATCTTCGGGCAAAGAATACAGGGATACGGCATGTGTTCCTGTGTTGCTGCTAAGTGAAAATGATACAGTATTGGATGCTCCAGTAAGAGATCTCTTTGCAGTAAGGAAGACAGAGATTGCCTCCGGTGAAGATATAGTCCTCACTGTCGGAGAGGCTGATGGAAGTCCTCTCTGGGCTGTAGCTGATATATTTGACAAAGAAAGAAGGCTCATAGATACGAGGCTCATCCGCTTGTCTGGCGCACGTGCAGAGGCTGGGTCTCTTGAGTATATTGCTTTCCCATATAAGGATTCGTATCCCGATGAACTTATGCTTCAAGTCTTCTATTTCAGGAGACACAGTAGCGGCTCTTTCTTTAAGAAGATTAATCGGAGGAAGGATAAACCACAAGAGTTACCTGTATCAGTGACAAGGTTTAAGGATACCGCATTTCCAGGAAGCCGATATAGTATAGAGGTTAAGACGTCTCCCGATGCCGAATGCCTTGTTTCTGTCTATGACAAGGCGGCTGATGCTGTAAGTCCACTTAGTTGGAGACAGGTTTCGCAGCATTTGACAAGTCCTGTGGCTATATGGGTAGAGAGTGTCTGTGGCAATGCAGGAGGGGACGGATGTCTTGATAGCATCGTTGGCTCGGAAATGTCTGTGATGGACGGAGTCGCCTATGAGAAAAGTTCAATGTCTCGTTATCCAGGAACGCGATTCTATGCCAAAGCAAAAGCTCCTGCCAGAAGTTATGAGAATAAAAATTTGATGGATGATATGTCAGCAGGATCTGGCGAGACAGAGGTCCGGACACGGCAGAATTTTGCTACTACACTGGCATTCAAGCCGCATATTCGTTCTGGCAAGGATGGGAGATTCTCGTTTGACTTCCATACTTCGGATAATCTTTCTACATATGTCATTGCGATGTATGTGCATGACAGAAAGATGAATGATAAGATAGAACGCAAAGAATTCAAGGTCACTCTTCCAGTGAAGATAAGCCTGTCCAAGACAGAATATCTTTATGATGTGGACAGTCTGAAAGTTCGTACCGTGTTGTCCTCTATGGCAGAATCGGATGTCTGCGGTATTGTAAGACTCGCTGTCTTTTCCGGAGCAGATTCGTTTAAGAAAGGCAGCCAGCCGGTGCTATACAGAGAGTATGAAGTCAGCGTCCCTGCTGGGAAATCAGTATATTCCGAGATATCTTTCAATGCCGGTCATATGGCATGTGCAGGTGACAGCCTTGGAGTATATGCCGGTTTCTTCCCCTTGGACAACTCTGCGTCAGGTGGTATTGAGATTTCTCCGTCTGCCAATTCTCCGTCAGGTGATGCTATGTTTGTAGCTATACCTGTACTGCCTTCCAGTACGGTCATTCGAGAGTCGCATTCTGCCTTGCTTATGGGGCAGGCAGACAAGGATTCTCTTGTATCAGTACTCAGGTCCAGGTTTGTCAATATCCCTTCTGATTCGTTGTTGTATAAGGAAATTACAATTAGGGAGCTTCTCTCGGAAGTATTGGTGGAGAAGGCATCACGGCAGTCTCAAGATGTCATTGGACAGGTTGATGCCATTTATGCATCCATGGTGGCAGGACGTTATGGCGTGATGATGGACTCTTTGGCTATCAAGAAAATGACGAAGATGATCACAGCTTGCCGTAATGCTGACGGTGGCTATTCCTGGTTTCCCGGTATGGAGTCATCTCCTGCAATATCTGCTTCAATACTTGAAAAGTTCGGGAGGCCTGGAATAAGAGAGTTCTTGGACTCTCCACTCTTGTCGGATATAGTCTCGACTTTGCCTGAGACAGTGGCTTATCTGGATTCAGTGCGTTTTACCGTCTCACCCCCGTATGGCGTATGCTTCGTGCCTGATCCTCAATATGTATATATACGTTCCATGTATGCAGATGTCCCATTCCGCCCTTATGGCCTTGACCCTGATAAAGGCTTTGACAGTAAGGCGTTTGCCTTGTTCAAGAAGAGAATGAGATCCTATATGCTTGGTCAGAGAGCTGGAGGGGCGGATGGGCAGATATTGTCCAAAGCTTTACGAGTTACGGTTCTTCGCAATTTTTTGTCTTCAGGCAGTGGAGAGAAGCTTGCATCAGAGTTTGGCATTGGCGGAAACAGGCGTATGAGTAAAGTAATGTGTAATGACTTGCTCTCGCTAATGGACTATGCCGTGCCCCACAAAAGCGGTGGTTGCTATTATCCTGGAGCGGTTGCAAGGGGATGCGGATTGTTAGAAGGAAGCGTATTTGCTCATTCGTTGATCTGTGACATATTGTCGGAATCCAGTGCGGTAACAGGACAGAGGGAGAAAGCCAAGGCAATTGCAGACGGCATAAGAATCTGGCTCATACTGCAGAAAGACGGCCAGCAATGGCCTTCTACGCCGGAATTTGCCGATGCCGTAAGCTCGGTGATGCAAGGTGAAGAGTCTCTGCTCTCTTCAAAGATCGCTATAATGTCAGGCGAGAGGCTACTTCCTTTTGCAGATATCAGGTCTTCCGGCAACGGATTTTCCGTGACAAGGGCAATCTATAGTGACGGAAAGCTTCTTGGGCAGGGTGACAGTATCAATGTTGGAGACAAGATCAAGGCTGTATACAAGTTGAATGCGAGTGACAGTAGAAGTTTCGTGATACTTTCAGCTCCTAGGGAGGCTGCATTACGCCCTGTATTAGAGCGATCCGGTGTCAGTGGAGGATTGTTGCGCAAGGTCTCTATGCCTTATCTTCAGCCATCGGGGTATCGGGATGTGCGCCAGGACAGGACGGTATATTATTTTTATACTTTACCTGAAGGAGAGTCTACAATTGAAGAGGAATTTTTTGCTACTGCATCCGGAGTGTTCTCAGCACCTCCGGTAGAGGTGAGCTCTGCATATGCCATGCATTACAGGGCTGTATGCGGCTCTTCTGGTTCAATTGCAATAAGATGATGTCGCATTTTGTGGTGACAAATTGAGCCTATGACCTGAAAACGTAAAAAGACAAATATGAAAAGAGTAGCTGTTACCATATTGCTGCTATACTTTGTGGCTTTATATGCCGTGGGACTTACCGCTTCAGATTGCCATGCTATCCAAGGTAATTCCGCTTTGTTGTCTCTAAATTCAGAAGGGCTTGCTGCTTCAGGTCTGCTATACAAGACAGAATGCCTTTTGCCAGACAATGGAACAGCCTCGGAGATGCCAACATCGGACGGAGAAGATAATCTGTCACATATGCCGAGTCCGGCTGTAGATACACTTGAGCTCAAAGTCCCTGTCAGTGATACCGCGGAGTTTGCTGGGACAGAGTCATCGGGCTATCGGACTTTAGATGAGATACCGGCTGTTAAGGTCGAGGGTACCTTGAAATACAAGCAGGGAATGCTATTCACCTCGGATAATGAACGCCTTTCCATAGAAAATGCAGGAATGTATTTCAGCCCTGATGATATAAGAAAGATACAGAGATGCATGAAGAGATTCTCACGTGGCCGTTCTATTGTAGACTTCGGCTTGGACGCAGGAGGTATTGCAGCCGGCTCTGGACTGATAATAGGAGCCGAATCACAGTCTGATATGGTCTCAGTAACTGCAATATCCGTAGTGATAGCGGTGGTGTGTATCGTACCGTGCAGCATCATTGGGGTGCCCATGATGCTTTCAGGTAAAGCCGGGATGAAGAGGCTTGTTAGGATTTACAATAATGATTACATTTGCGAGGATTGACGGATGTTATGATGTTCTTTAAGAATCTTAGACAATTTGTAAGGGATTTCCGGCTCTCGATAAAGGGAAAGTTAGTGCTTAGCCTAAGTTCCATAGCAGTGATATTGTTGGTATCGAGCTTCATCTCGATTATGGAATACAGCCGCATGAGCAACTATGTGTCGGAGTTGATTGCAGGCAATATAGGAAGTATCAATTCTTCTAGGCAACTTTCAGATGCTGTTGACTCATACAATCTTTCCCTGCTTAGGTCAATGGGAAGCCTTGCTCCCTCTGGGCTCTCCGATGACAGGACGGTATGCGAGTCAAAGTGCGACAGTCTTGCCTCATCACTTTCATCTTCGTCTCTGTCTCCTTTGGCAGATTCCGTGGTATTATCATGCCGCGCATATCTGGCAGCCTCCGGAGAATATGCATCGGGATGCGAGGAAGTCCTGTCTGATCCTCAAGGGTGGTATTTCGGAGTACTGCAGCCGCAGTATACCCGTTTCAAGAATAATGTGGAAGTGCTCAATACTGCTATCTACAAAGAGTTACGGAAGAATTCGGCCACATTTGACAGAGGATTCTACAGAAGCATTATCCCAGGTGCGGTTGCCGTCGGCGGAGGACTGCTCCTTGTCTTGATGCTGCTGTTCTTTCTGATGGTATATTATGTCAATCCTATCTATAGGATGCTTTCAGGCTTGGACAACTACAGGGCTGTAGGAAGTAGATATGCATATACATTCGATGGAGATGATCAACTCTCCGAGCTCAACGACGGGATTACGGAGATCGTGAGTGAGAATATACAGCTGCGGACCAGGATAAAAGCTATGAGAAATCAAAAAGAACATAAAGATGAATTTTAAGGCCATATCCAGAAATGTGGGCTTCGCACTGCTTGCCAGCGCATTCTTCATGTTCGTCTCAATCCTCATATCAATAGGGAAAGGGAATGACAGTGCTTTGGCTGCATTGGCGATAAGTTTTATTATAACATTTACGGTAGGAATTTTCCCTTTTATCTTTGTTCGTAAAGCAGAAAATATAAGCCTAAAGGACGGCTATATGATAATAGTGCTGTCGTGGGTGCTGTCATTTGTATTCGGCATGCTGCCCTATGTGCTATGGGGTGGCCCGTTCTCCGTGGCGAATGCCCTGTTTGAATCTGTGTCGGGATATACCACGACTGGAGCCACCGTTTTGGCCAATGTGGAGGCTCTCCCGGATAGCCTTCTTTTCTGGAGGTCGTCCACGCATTTTATCGGAGGATTAGGAGTCGTGGTCTTCCTTCTTCTCATCCTTCCTTCGTCCAATCCTATGCGTCTACGCCTAACGAGAATGGAGCTTTCTTCCTTGTCACGCGAAGGGTACAAGTCAAGGGCTAACAAGATAGTGAGAATTTTCGCCTGTGTGTATTTTGGACTGACATTTGTCCTGTTTCTGCTATATTGGATACTTGGTATGTCCGCTTTTGATGCAATCAATCATGCGTTCAGCGTGGTGGCGACAGGGGGCTTCAGTACCAAGAATATCTCAATGGCCGCTTTTGACTCTCCGGCAATCAATATAGTCACCATGATATTTATGGTCTTGAGTTCCATACATTTCGGACTGATCTTCATGGCGATAGCGACACGCAGTCTCAGACCACTCAACAATCCGGTCCTCAAGTTCTATGTGATGTCCCTTTTGGGGGCTTCCATCCTGTCCTCGATCTTTATGAGAGCAGATGGTCTGGAATGGGGGGATGCCTGCATGAGTGGGTTCTTTCATGTGATAAGTTTCGTATCCACGACAGGATTTGCAATCTCGGACAACAATACATGGCCACTGGTAGTATGTGCGTTGGTGACTGTTATGTCCATAGCATGCGGTATGGCAGGGTCGACAACCGGAGGTGTCAAGAGTGACAGGGTATATATTCTTCTGAAGAACATAGCCGTGCAGTTGAAGAAATACATTCATCCGTCTTCGGTATGGAATATACGGGTTGGGGAGAGTGTCCTTACTCAAGCAGAGGTATTCCCTCATATGGTGTATTTAGGACTATACCTTTTGGTCGTAGGGGTGTCCATAATACTGACAATAATGGCAGGCATCGACTTCGACAATGCCTTCGCAGCCTCCATCTCGTGCATGAGCAATGTTGGACCGGCAGTGGGCGACCTTGGGACAATGGGCAACTACAACGGAATCTCTTCTTTGGCAAAGATAATATTCGTATGCGATATGTTCATAGGCAGGGTGGAGATCTATCCGATATTGGCAGTCGCAAGCATGTGTTTGGGAAGGGATCGGTAATATGGGACGGGATAACTTTTTGTACGGCAGATTCATAAGTCACATCAAGTACGATCCGACGCCGTGTCAAGACAATTTCTTCAGGGAAATTGCCCTTTTCCTTACTCAAGATGATGGGGATATAATGGTGCTCAACGGCTATGCTGGTACTGGCAAGACTACAGCGATCTCGGCAGTGACAAGGACACTCGATGAGTTCAAGTCTCCCTATGTCCTTCTTGCTCCGACAGGCAGGGCAGCAAAGGTTCTGTCAAGATATTCCGGCAAGAATGCCTACACTATCCACAAGCAGATATACAGACAGAAATCCGTCAATGCCGAAGGGCTTGGCCAATTTACCCTTTCTCCGAACAAGGCAAAAGATACCCTCTTTGTAGTGGATGAGGTCTCCCTCATAGGTGTCGATACAACTGCTCGGAGCACAGCCGTATTTGGGACAGGAAATCTGTTGGAAGATCTTATAACGTATGTAAGATGCGGCAATGGATGCAAACTTGTGCTTGTCGGTGATTCAGCACAGCTTCCCCCTGTGGGACATGAGTATAGCCCGGCTTTGGATAGAGGATATATGGAGGGCTTCGGAGGAGTACAGTGGGCTGAGCTTAAGACAGTTGTACGCCAGCAGCAAGAGTCCGGAATCCTTCACAATGCTACAATACTCCGCAGTCTGATAGCGGAAGATTACGAATCTGGGGGTAATGTCTTTCCTTTAGATTCTGTCAGCCTTTGTGCAGACGGATTCTCTGATATAGAGAGAATTTCTGGAGGTGATCTTATCGAGACAATCGGAGATGCATTCGACAAATATGGGGAAGACGAGACAGTCATACTGTGCCGCTCCAACAAGAGGGCAAACAGATACAATATCGGAATCCGCTCTAGTGTGCAGTACAAGGAAGAGATGCTGGTGAGGGGGGACAAACTGATGATAGTCAAGAATTGCTACCAGTTTCTCGGACATGAGTCTAAGATAGACTATATCGCCAATGGTGACATAGCATCCCTTGTATCCGTGCATAATTATGAGGAGCGGTATGGCTTGCATTTCGCTGATGCAGTATTGTCATTTCCGGACTATGACGGCGAAGAGGTCCATGCCAAGATCTGTATCGATACTTTGGAGTCGGAGTCTGCATCGCTTACCTACGAGCAACAAAACGTCCTGTTCCAAGGAGTCATGGAAGACTATAGTCATATTATCACAAAAAGGAAAAGATACGAGGCGGTGAAGGAAAATCCCTATTACAATGCACTGCAGATCAAGTATGCTGATGCCATAACCTGTCATAAGGCGCAGGGTGGACAGTGGGACTGCGTATTCATCGACAATCCTTTCTGGCAGGATATGTACACGGTAGATGATTATAAATGGCTTTACACGGCACTGACGAGGGCAGTAAGAAAAGTATATCTTGTAAATTTCAATGATTCATGTTTCGAATGATAAAAACAGGCATAATAATCACTGCTATACTTCTTCCGGCATCGCTACAGCTACAGATCCTAAATGCCGGAGAATTCAATCCCGTACCTTCGCACTGGCGTTGGGTCGGCTCCAATGAAGCGGTATTTACATTTGACGGTACATATGCAGATTCTGCCGGCTTTGTCTACAATGCTTTGACAGGTTTGTCGCGTCCGATAGACTCAAGGGTAGTAACATCATCAATCCTTAAGTATGACTTACCGGAAGATGCTGTCAATCCTGTATTGTCTCCGGATTCGACAAAAGTTGCCTATACTCTTGGGAATGACCTGTATTTCAAGGAACTGCGAAGAGGGAAAATACATCGTCTTACATATGACGGCAGCGAGACGACTCTCAACGGCTATGCCTCATGGGTTTATTACGAAGAGATTTTCGGCAGGCATACAAACTATAAGGCTTTCTGGTGGTCACCTGACTCCCGAAAGATCGCATTCTACAGATTTGACAACTCTCAAGTGCCGCTTTTCCCGATCTGTTCTCCTTTTGGTCAAGACGGTACACTCTTGCGGACAAGATATCCCAAGGCAGGGGAGTCCAATCCGGAAGTATCTGTTTATGTCGCGGACTTGGAAGCCCCAGTGAGGAGATCTCTCCGGCATCTGGCTATAGACAACAATGCTGAATATCTCGGTACTCCGTTCTGGAGTCCTGACAGCGACTATCTGTATGTGCCTGCAGAGCCGCGAATGCAGAATGCTTTGGATCTATACCGTGTCAATGTGAAGTCAGGAGCGAATGACTGTATATATCATGAGAGTTCCGATACATGGCTTGACTGGATAGACGGGATGCTGTTTACTCGGAAGGGGCTGTATATGGCCCGAAGCTTCGAAAGTGGCTGGCAGCAGATCTATTTCCTCTCGTATGACGGGGAGTTGAGGCGACTTACCGAGGGACGCAACTGGCGTATAGCCCTCCTTGCCGAGAATGAGGGTGAAGTGTATTTTACCGCCAATAGAGACATGTCGGTCCGTACCGGACTCTATAGACTTGGTCTTGGTGGTGAGATAGAAGCGCTTGTCGATACGTCTCTTAACGTCTCGGGCGTGATATTTTCTCCAGATTTCAGCCGTTTTATAGCCTCGGTCTCCAACTTCCGTACGCCGACTCAAGTCCGAATGTATGAGGCGGGAAAGTCTTATATGGTGGTTTCCGATATGAAAGGAGACGGTTATGTCGAAAGCAAATACTGCCTTCCAAAGCTCATTTACATTGAAAATGACGGATTCAGGCTGCCGGGCTATATCGTATATCCATATAACTTTGATCCTTCTCGGAAATATCCTGTGCATGTGGCTCTGTACGGAGGGCCTGATACCCCGATGGTGAGAGAACGTTGGCTTGCTCCGTCAGGCGAGATGCAGTGGCGGGCAGAGAATGGCATTATCTCCATTACAATTGATTGTCGTGCTGCCGGGCACAACGGCAGAGCCGGTCTCGACATGGTATACCGACATCTCAATACTGTGGAAATAGATGATTTCAAGGCTTGGGGTAGGCATCTTCAGTCACTTCCTTACGTTGCTCCTGATAAGATAGGCGTTGAAGGCTTTTCATTCGGTGGCACAGTGACTGCAATGCTGCTATTTACGGCATCTGATATTTTCCACTATGGCATAGCCGGTGGCGGAGTATATGATTGGAGTCTGTATGACACTCATTATACAGAGCGGTTCATGCGCACACCTGAAGGTAATCCTGATGGGTATGCCCACTCACGCGTCATTTCTCACGTAGCCTCTTATCCGGCAGTATACAGCGATTCTTCTTCTATAGTTCCACCTGTGATGCTGAAGTTGACCCACGGTACGGGAGATGACAACGTCCATTTCCAGAATACCTTGCAGCTCATTGACGAGCTCCAGCGGCAGGGAAAGCATTTTGAATTTATGATATATCCAGACGGGAAGCACGGCTATAGAGGCTATCAGGGAAGACATTCGCGCGAAGCCGATAGGGACTTTTGGCGACGTCATCTTCTTTCTCTGCAGTGAGGGCTATGTCCATAGCCTTGAAACTGATGATAGGCTGAGAAGTCCGTCATAGGTGTGCGCTTGTCCGCTGTTATAAGCCGTATCATCGTAGCCGACATAGATATTCGTAAACTAAAAGAAGGTCGCGTTATAGAGAGGGTGGCTTCGCGTACAGACAGAAGAGGGGTGACTCTTACTTTTGAGCCACCCCTCAGTGTCTTATCCAGTTGGACTTGGAGTATATTTAACTCTGCTTGTTTATTTTACAAATTCGTCCTTGAGCTTTTCAAGCTTGGTCTCGGCATCATCGCCTTTGGCTCCAAAGTAGAACTTGATTTTCGGCTCTGTTCCTGAAGGACGGATAGATACAACGTCTCCGTCGTTGTCGAAGAATTGCAGCACATTGGAGACAGGAAGTCCTGTAGCTTTGCTGTCAAGATAGTCGATAACCTTCACTACAGGTGAGTCGAGAAGCTTGGCAGGAGGGTTGTTCCTAAAATCAGACATTATGTCTTGAATCTCTTTAGCACCACTTATGCCCTTGCGTACAATGGATACAAGACCTTCCTTGCGGTATCCGTATTCCTTGTAGATCTTCTGCATGAGCTGATAGAGTGTCATTCCCTGATCTGCAGCCCAGGCTGCACACTCGGCAACCATTGAGCAGGCAATCTGTGCATCCTTGTCGCGGACGAACTCTCCCACATTGAAGCCAAAACTCTCTTCACCGCCACAGATGAACTCGCCTTTACCCTCGTTGCGCTTGACAACTTCAGCTATGTATTTGAAGCCTGTAAGTACATTGTATACCTTGACACCGAAACTGTGGGCTATCTCAGCGATAGTCTCGGTAGTAACAATGGTCTTGACAACATAGTCGTCAGGCCTGATTTTTCCGAGTTCTTTCCATCTTGTAAGGATGTAGTAAGTAAGCATTGATCCAGTCTGGTTGCCGTTGAAACGTACCATCTTGCCGTCATTATCCCTTACAGCTATGCCCATACGGTCTGCGTCAGGGTCTGTTGCAAGGACTATGTCAGCATGTTCCTTCTCGGCAACATCAAGGGCCATCTTCATTGCAGCAGGTTCCTCAGGATTGGGGGATACCACCGTTGGGAAATTGCCGTCGCTCACATCCTGCTCCGGCACGTGGTATACATGCTCAAAACCAAGCCTGTGGAGGCACTCAGGCACAAGACGTACACCGCACCCGTGCAGAGGAGTGTACACGAACTTAAGCTCGGGATGATGTTTCCTGGCTTCGGGAGTAAGCATGAGAGACAGAATGTCATGGAGGTATTTCTCGTCAACATCCTTGCCCATAGACTCAAGCTCACCGCAGTCTTCGCCTGGGTTGAACTTAACCTGAGACGGGTCTGTAATCTTCGCTACCTCGGCCACAATGTCCTTGTCTACAGGAGAGGTTATCTGAGCCCCGTCTGACCAGAATACCTTGTATCCATTGTATTCTTTTGGGTTGTGTGAAGCCGTGATCATGACGCCTGCAATGGCGCGTTTCAGTCTGATCGAGTAGCTAAGCTCGGGGGTAGGCCGTATATTGTCGAAGAGGAAGACATGCATGCCGTTGGCCCTCATCACGTCAGCCGTGATCTTGGCGAAGAGCTTGCTATTGTTCCTGCTGTCGAAAGAGATGCAGAAGCGGATGTCATTCTGGTCTATAGGAGCACCATATGCATCCTTGCATTGTCCGGCGTGTGCCTTGATATAGTTTGCAAGACCTTGCGTCGCCATGCCTACGGTATATTTGTTCATTCTGTTGGTGCCAACACCCATTATGCCGCGCAGACCTCCAGTTCCGAATTCAAGGTTGCGGTAGAATGCATCCTCGAAGCCAGCGGGATCACTGTTCCGCAGCTCTATTATTTTGCTTTTTGTCTCGGGGTCGAAATCACCGTCGAGCCAACTCTGGGCTACTTCTCTGAAATCTTTTGCCATGATATTAATGTTTATTCGTAACTCGCAAATTTACTATTATTCTTCTAACTTTGTGCCATGCTAGAAGATTTCATATTGGAACATGAAGGGGAAGATACAGCGAAACTTCTTCTGGGTCGCTCTAAATGGCCTCAAATTGATATGAACAAAGCTGTTACGGCAATCGAATGCAGGGCAAAGATACGTAGTAAGTTGCCAACATGGCATTCTCTTCCTTCGATTGACTGGCCTGATCGGATCTGTTCTGAGCAGTCAAGCAGTGAGGAGACGGCGAGATACAAAGCAGCGCTTCTTTCACGGATTTTCGGAGGTAGAGCGTTCCGCACGGCGGACATAACAGGCGGACTCGGAGTGGATACCGCTGCGTTCTCCAAAGTATCTTCGCAGGTTTGGTACAACGAGATGGATGAACGACGTGCCGAGGCTGCAAGACACAATTTCAAGATACTCGGTCTTGGCAATATCACAGTTACATCTATGGAAGCTTCGCTCGGTGTGTCGGCATTTTGCGATATGCTTTCCTCATTCTGTCCGGATGTGGTATATGCCGACCCCGCGCGGCGCTCTAAGGCAGGGTCAAAGGTCTTCCTAATAGAGGATTGTTCTCCTGATATTTTGGGCTTTATTCCGGAGGTATTCAAGTATACCGAACTTCTTCTCGTGAAGCTCTCTCCAATGGCTGACATCTCCATGGTTGTGACGAGACTTTCTTCCAAAGGAGCCGTCATCAGGGAAGTTCATATCGTTGCTGCAGGAGGTGAATGCAAGGAACTCCTTGTCCTGATGGGGAAGGGCGATGGAGCGTGCAGCAGCGAAGTCGCTCTATCCAAGAGTATGGGGCAGATTCCCTTATATATCAAAGACGGAGACAGTACAGTAAAAGTGAATTATTCCGACATTAAGTCCCGCCCTTCTGTCATGCATCTTGCCGACGAATCTGTGCTCACTCCAGGGATGTATCTGTTCGAGCCGGGCAGCGCCCTGTCCAAGGCCGGTATCTTCGCTCTGATACCGTCACTGCTTTCAGGTAAATCCGGACTCTCCGTATATGAGGCTTCCGCAAATGCGCATATATATTTCATGTCATCGATTCCTGAACTGATGGAAAATTCCCCACTCCTTGCAGGTAAACTCTTTGTCATAGAAGATGTATATCCCTTGTCCAAGGCCGGTATCTCCGCACTCGGAATGAAATACGGGAATGCCGGAGTCACCGCGATGGATGTGCACATGAGTTCGGAAGAATTGCACCGTCGCTTGGGTTGTGGAAGTGGAGGTAGTATCCATGTGTTCGGTGTTCGTGTTGACTTTGCCGTTGGTACTGCCAATAAGCTTTTAGTTGCGAGAAGAATATCTCTGTAATATTATCGTAACATTATTGAAATATACGTATAATATAGAATGACCAATTTTGCATTCTAATTGTAGTATCAAGAAATTCAAATAGGGATATATGGAGACAGTTTATTTAGGTATCGTGGTGTTCCTCTTCGTCTTGGCGATATTTGACCTTATGGTCGGAGTCAGCAATGATGCGGTAAATTTCCTCAATTCAGCGATAGGAGCCAAGGTTGCCACCTTCAAGACGATCATTATTGTTGCTGCCGTCGGCATCTTCTTCGGGGCAAGTATGAGCAACGGCATGATGGAGATCGCACGTAACGGTATCTATCACCCGTCGTATTTCACTTTCAAGGAGTTAATGTTCATTTTGCTTGCTGTCATGGCCGCGGACATAGTCCTTCTTGATATTTTCAATACCCTCGGTCTTCCTACATCTACGACAGTCTCCATGGTTTTCGAACTTGTAGGTGGTACAGTCGCCATATCGATGATGAAGGCATTTGACGATCCGTCTATCAATATAGGCGTTCTGATGAACACTGGCAAGGCCCTTACGGTGATAATGGCGATCTTCGTATCTGTGGCGATAGCATTTTTCTTCGGAACAGTGATCCAGTACATATCAAGGCTTGTATTTACATTTACATACAAAAATCCTAGTCTGAAATGGAAGATCGGTATCTTCGGAGGACTCGCATTTACGTCCATCATCTATTTCATGCTCATAAAGGGTGTTGACAATTTCTCATTTGTCACGAAAGAGACCCTTGCATGGATAGACACTCATTCATGGGTTATATGCGGGGCTTGCTTTGTGATATTCGGCATCTTGACCCAGATTCTGTATGCGGCAAAGGTAAATGTCTTCAAGATTTTGGTTCTGACTGGTACTTTTGCTCTCGCTATGGCCTTTGCAGGCAATGACCTTGTTAACTTCATCGGAGTTCCTCTCGCCGGCTATTCAGCATTCAATGACTATATCGCCAATGGGAACGGCAATTATGACACATATCTAATGTCGTCCTTGGACTCTCCGGCTCATACACCTGTAGTGTTCCTTATACTTGCAGGTGCAATCATGGTTATCTCTCTTGTGACGAGCAAGAAGGCTTACAATGTGGTCAAGACCTCTGTAGACCTTGCTAGGCAAGATGCCGGAGACGAGATGTTCGGCTCATCCAAGATGGCAAGAGTATTGGTTCGTTTCTGTACCAATGCCGCGACCGTAATTGACGAATTTATCCCGATGAGGGTCAAGAGATGGGTAGGAGAGCGCTTCAACAACGAAGATATAGCCCTTCCCAAAGGTGCTGCGTTCGATGAAGTTCGAGCTACGGTAAATCTTGTTGTATCGAGTCTCCTGATTGCATTGGGAACTTCTCTTACGCTTCCGTTGTCAACTACTTATGTGACATTTATGGTCGCAATGGGTACTTCGCTTGCAGACCGTGCTTGGGGAAGGGAGAGTGCAGTATTCCGTATAACAGGAGTGCTCTCTGTAATAGGCGGTTGGTTCATTACTGCAGGTGCTGCATTTACACTCTGTTTCCTGCTTGCTCTGGCAATGTATCTCGGTGGTCATGCTGTCGCATTCATCATAGTATTGCTTGCAATTGCACTGCTCGTCAGAAGCAATATCAGATACAATCGCAAAAAGGCCGAGGATAACGGTGATGTCGTCTTCAATGAGATGATACAGTGCGAGGATGACGCGCAGACTCTTGCTCTGCTCAAGGAGCATGTCGCCAAAACCCAGGCTGACTTCCTGAACTTCATCAATGAAACTTATCTCAATGTGACGGATGGATTTATATCCGAAGATCTTGGAAAACTGCAGAAAGCCGAGCGAAATATGAAGAAGGAGCGCCAGGAACTTAAGCAAGTAAGGCGTAAGGAGATGCTTGGCCTAAGGCGTATCAATCCCGACATTGCCATCGAGAAGAGCACCTGGTTTCACCTCGGAAGGAACAGTTGCGAAGATATGCTCTATAGCCTTAGGCGAATCTGCGATCCTTGCGAGGAGCATATTGACAACAGCTTCGTCCCTCTTGCCAAGGATAGGGTGAAGGAATTCCTACCTCTTCGAGATACAATGCTCTTTATGCTCAGACGTGCTGATGCCGTTGTATCGTCAGGAGATTATTCTGATGTGGAGAAGGTCAGGGAACAGTGTGAAGAATTCAAGAAATGCCTTAGCGATGCAAGGCATGCCCAGATAGAGAGAATGCAGAAAACAACGGACAATATCACGGTGTCATACGTATATCTCAATATTCTGAATGAGACTCACGAGATGGTAAGCTCGCTGCAGCATCTGCTTAGGGCATCACGCCATTTCAGCATTGATGCGTAGTACAACATAGCAGCAAATAGCTGGATATGTAGGAGGGGGTGACTCAAAGAGCCATCCCCTTCTGTTTAAATATTACCGTCTGCGGATAGTTATGATATCAATCTCCGGCCATGCACCCCAGCGGAACGCTATATTGCTTCCGCTTCCGGTGCTTACATACAATGCTTGTCCCTGTCTCTCATATAGGCCGCCCCATTCGGGATAAGACCATTTTGAGGGGGAGAAATTACCGAATTTTAACTGCATCGCATGGGTATGTCCAGAGAGCGTTAAGTCTACATCCGAGTTGGGAAGGACCTTGCTCCTCCAATGTGTGGGATCATGGCTCATGAGTATCTTGAAAGTGCCGCTGGGAATGCCGGCCTCGGCCTTGTCAAGGTCTCCGTCCCGTGGGTAGCCTGGTTTTCCGTAATTTGTGACACCGACTAAGGCGATTTTGCTGCTGTCCCTTCTGATATAACGGTGCTCGTTGAGGAGAAGATGCCATCCCATGGCTTTCTCTTTTTCTATCACCTTTGTCTTGGAAGCATCTGCCCATCTTATTCCCTGGTTGGCGTATATGCAGTAATCATGGTTGCCGAGTACTGAATAGACCCCGTCTTTGGCTTTCAGCTTCTTGAGTTCATCAAAGAAAGGATCTATCTCCTCATGGGAGAAATTTACAATATCACCTGTAAATAAGATTACATCTCCCTTGGCCTCATTTGCCTTCTCAACAATCTTCCTGACAGTACGCGGTGAACTCCTGTACGTTCCAAGGTGAAGGTCAGAGAGTTGTACTATCCTGTATCCGTCAAATGCCTCAGGCAGTCTGTCTGAGTATATTGTCGTTTCCTTTGTGACTACATGTCTCCAGCCGAAAATAAGCGCGTATGCAGAGCCTGCCGAGATGATGCACGCTATTGCAAGACCGGTATAAGTCACAGGTCTGACGGTCTTTTTCCATACAAGACCGCTACATTTGCCGATAAGGGATATGAAGGCAAATACTGACAGAGGGATAAATAGAATGCTCATCATCCCGGTCAGGAAGTAAATCAGTCGAAAGTTAAAATTTCTGGTGCACCAGGCTGTTGCAGCCGCAAGTACAGCAAGAGGAATCCAGAACCCGATGCGAAGAGCAGCCCTGCAATACTTCTTCACATAGGCCAGATAAACATATATGTATGCGGCTACGACAGCAATCAAGCCTATTAGCATATATTTCATAAGATGTCAACAATATCGTCTAAAACGGGAGTAAAATTAGCAAAATTCTTTCGTAACATTCTCTGCTGGTGAAACGAAGTGCTATTTGAAGACTAGGCGGAAGTTGGAGAGCTGGCGTCCTTTGTCGCGGAGCATAGTCTGAGAAGCCGTTTTTCAGAAATTTGAGCGGGCAAGTGTGAAGTCAAACTCGAGACCACCAGTCTGTGAGATTTTAGCTTCGATTGTGCCTCCATGCAGTATCACAGCGTTCTTGACGATGGCAAGGCCGAGGCCTGTGCCTCCGAGCCTGCGTGAGCGTCCTTTGTCCACGCGGTAGAAACGCTCAAAGAGACGTGGCAGATTTTCTGGTGGTACTCCTACTCCGTTGTCCGAGAAATTGAAATAATACAACTTTTCGTCCTCCTTGCTACACTGTACTGTGATGGTCGTGCCTTCACCGGCATAGGCTATTGCATTGTCGGTAAGATTGCGGAATATCGAATAGATAAGCTGCTGGTTGCCGTATACAATGACGGTAGGGGAGATCAGTACAAGCATCGTCATGTTCTTCTGCTTCAACTGAAGCTCAGTGTCCCGGTGTATCCCTTCTACGAGGTCATAGATATTGATATCTTCAGCGGAGAAACTGTTGGAGGCCTCGTCTATCTTGGACAGGAGCGTGATGTCCGATATAAGGTTGCTGAGCCTTGCGCTTTGAGCCAGACACCTTTCCATGAAATCCTTGCGCGTAGTCTCGTCTATTCCTGGGTTCTCCGTTATGGTCTCAAGATATCCGCGGATGCTGCTTACAGGGGTCTTCAGTTCATGTGCGATATTTTGGGTGAGTTGCCTTTTGAGCCTTGTCTTGTCGTCTTCGCTGTTCTGTAACTTTGCATACAGCCTTACTATGTGCTTGGAAATCTCTCCAAGTTCATCGTGCGAGAAGCCTATGGCTGCATTGCTGATGTCGCTGTTCTTCTCTGCCATCTCCGCGAAAACCCTCAGATGCCGGATGTTTAAGGCGATTTTGCGGATATAGATAAAATAAATTGAGATCAATAATATACAAAGTATCAAGGCCATCCAGAGATACCCGTTGTCAGATTCAAGCATCTTTGCAAGTCCTACGTCGTATTTGTGCGAAGTCCTGATAACATGACATGTATTAGGGAATGCTGCTGCCGCATAGAACCACGAACCTCCGAGAGTCGGTGAATCGCGCCTTACTGTGTGGCCTGTACCGTGCTTCAAGGCTTCTCTCACTTCCTCTCTGTCACTGAGATTGTTCTTGGTCTTGCGGCTACTGTCAGAGAACGAGTCTGACAGGACATTGCCTTCAAGATCCATGACTGTGATGCGGATACCTTTTTCTTTGAGTCGTGAACGGACAAGTGAAAGGCCGATGCTATCATTGTCTGCAATCAAGTCATTCAGATCGCTGTTGTATACCTGAAGGATGTCATTGAGAGTCTCGGATTTGTATCGCTTCTCTCTTTGGAACTGGAAGAATACAAAGCAGACTGCAAAAGCTACGAATAGCGCGCCTATTATAATGAAAAGCTTGATTCCTAATGGAATATATCTCTTATTCTCCGCTGACATGGGCATGTTCCTCGAAGCAGTACCCGTATCCGTGGCGGGTCACGATGCAGACTCCGTAACGGCCAAGTTTCTTGCGAAGCCTTGTTATGTTGACATCAACTGTTCTGCCGAGCACAACTACCTCGTCAGGCCATACCTGAGAGAGAATGTTGTCTCTAGAATAGACTGTGGATGGGTGGGCGAGAAGAAGATGCAGAAGTTCAAGCTCTGTCTTTGTAAGATCCACGCTTTTCCCGTCCACAGTAACTGCCTTGCGACCCATATCCACTACAAGGCCCTCAAAGCTTATTATGTTGTCCTCCTTCTCTTCTTCGGGTTTGCCGCTTTTCCCGCTTCTGCGGAGTACGGCCTGAACTCTCGACAGAACTTCGCGTATAGAGAAAGGCTTCGATATGTAATCATCGGCCCCGATTTCAAACCCGTCTATCATATCGTCCTCCGTGTCTTTTGCCGTGACGAAAATTATCGGGATAGAAGCCGTCTCAGGATTGTTCCTTATCACCTTGGCCATCTGGAGTCCAGAGATACCGTCCATCATAACGTCGAGGAGCAGAAGGTCATATCCTACTATCCCTCTTGTGAGGGCCTCCTCTGCCGAATGGGCCACAGATGTGGAGTACCCTGCAGTGTCAAGGTTGAACTTCAAGATGTTGCAGATGTCGGGCTCATCGTCTACAATGAGTATTTTTTTTCTGTCCATGATGCTCTTTATTCCATTGTTCTGCGGCTTGCTTTGTGGCTTCAAATCTTTCTGACTCCTCTACTTCTTCTGGGTATCTTGCTGCTGCTTCACAGATTGCAAGTGCTTCGGAGTTAAGCCAGGTTTTGTAAATATTTCTTCTGGACTCATTGTCCAAGTATCTACTGTTTTGAGCGTTGTATTCTTTGTACTCAAATATATCTTTTAATTTGTCAATAATATTGGCAACATTAATGGGTAAAATCCTCATTTGTGACAAATTTACACTATAAGTGTTACAAAATCATGACGGGAGAGTTTTTTCCTCGTGTTCTTTAGTACCGACCCCTATGTCGCCATATATCATAAGCAATATGTCTCCGCTCTTAAGTACTGTGCTTCCGTCCGGTACGATGAACTTATCTTCACGTCTTATCATCACCACTCTGGCTCCCTCTGGGATGGAAATCTCCTTGAGTGTATTTCCGCATACGAGATCTGTATCGCATACGGTATAGTCCTGCATCTGTCCTGCGTCTTCTGGTATTTCGATGCCAAATGTCTCTGGTCCTCTTGGTTCAGGCATGTCGAGATGCAGCTTACGCGCGACAAAAGGCACTGAGATCCCTTGAAAAATAAGAGAGAGAAGAGTGATGAAGAATACTATATTGAAAATCTGCCCCGACCCAGGGATGCCTTCGACGATCGGGTATGTAGCGAAGATTATAGGTACCGCCCCTTTGAGTCCTACCCATGATACAAAGGTCTTGGCTTTGAACGAGATTTTCCTAAATGGAAGCAGACAGAGAAAGATGGCGGCAGGTCTTGCGACAAAGATTACGAACAGTCCAATGAGTGTAGCGACAAGAGCCACGCTGAGCATTTCGTGCGGGTTGACAAGCAGACCGAGAGTGAGGAACATGCCTATCTGCATTATCCAGGTCATCCCGTCCATGAACGACATTATCTCTTTGCGGTTGTTCATCGGCTTGTTGCCTATGATGAAGCCGGCTATGTACACGGCAAGATATCCGTTGCCCTGTATCATCTGGGTCATGGAAAATGCGAACAGACTGACCGACAGAAGCAGGATCGAATAAAGTGGCGCACTTGCAATCTTTGCTTTGCTGAGCACCCATACAGTAGTCAGCCCTATGGCTGTTCCTAAAGCTGCGCCTATTGACATCTGTAGGAGAAGCGTCCTTACCGAGTTGGCAATGATCCTCGGGTAGTCTATACCTACAACTTCAGCTGCTGGGTCATACAGGAGCTTTGCAACGCCTATCAGTACTATCGTCAGTACATATGCCATGGGATCGTTGCTTCCTGATTCAAGTTCAAGCAAGGGACGGAGATTCTCTTTGAGACCCATCTTGCTGTTCTTCAATATGCTGAATACTGAAGCTGAGTCTGTTGACGACATTACGGCTGCCAGCAGAAAGCTCATCACTATGGACATTTCCAGTCCAACGTGGGCGAAGCGTGTCAGCAGAAGTATAAAGATGCCCGTGAATACTACGGTGAGCAACACTCCGGCTGTAGACAGTACTATGCCTGGAGCCATAACCGGGCGTATATCCTTGAATTTGGTCTCTAATCCACCGGTAAACAGTATGACGCACAAGGCAATGATGCTTAGAAACTGAGCGAGGTTGTAGTTGTTGAAAATCAGACCCAGACCGTCGCTGCCGAAGATCATTCCGACTATAAGAAATATAAGAAGGGACGGCACTCCGAACTTGTTGCCTGTCTTGGACACAAGGATTGCCGTGAATGTCAGGACGGATATTATGAGCAGTATATTCTCCGAAGTGAAATTAAATAAGTTCATGCGTATCTTTCTTTTGTCCTATATAAGCCCTGCACCAAGAGGAGAGCCCGCATTTGTCACAGGCAGGGTGTCTAGCAGTACATACGTACCTTCCATGAAGTATCAGCCAGTGGTGGGCTATGCTCCTCTTCTGTGCCGGTATCTGTGCCTCGAGGTCTTTCTCTACAGCCTCAGGAGTTTTCCCGTCAGAGAGGCCGAGACGATGTGCTACCCTAAATACGTGAGTGTCCACTGCGATGACGGGCTTGTTGTATATGATCGATGCTATTACATTTGCAGTTTTGCGTCCGACTCCTGGAAGGCTCATCAGAGAGTCTATGTCAGACGGGACTTCACCTTCAAATCTGTCCTCTATCATGGCCGCCATCCCTATAAGATGACGTGTCTTGCTGTTGGGATAGGAAATGCTCTGAACAAGAGGGAAAAGCTCCTGAAATGAGGCTGCCGACATGCTCTTCGCGTCAGGATATTTTGCGAAGATATCAGGAGTAGTCATATTGACTCTCTTGTCTGTACACTGAGCAGAAAGAATGACCGCAACCAATAGCTGGAACGGTGTGTCGTAATGCAATTCGGTCTCTGCGACCGGTACATTGGCCGCAAACCATTCTGTAATGCCTTTGAACCTTTCTTTCCTCGTCATCTGTCCGTTGTCTCCTATTCTGCCTCCGCCTATGTGTCAGTTGTTCAGTTACCTCCTTTTCGTCTGTTGCTCTACTATCGCCTCTGTGCCTATTTTATCTCCGTGCACGCCTCATCCTTGCACACAAGTACCCTGCCGGGATATTGCTCGAAGACTGACTTGTTGTGAGTCACCATCACTACGGCCGTGCCTTTCTCCTTGTTGATGCTTGTAAGAAGCCTCATTATGCCGTCAGCGGTCTCGTTGTCGAGGTTGCCTGTAGGCTCATCGGCTACAATGACTTCCGGGTCATTGAGAATCGCTCTTGCAATGGCGATCCTCTGCTGCTCTCCACCTGAGAGTTGGTGCGGCATCTTATGAGCCTTGCTCTTCATTCCCACATTATCAAGTACTTTGCCGATTCTTTCAGCGATCTTCACCCTGTCTTTCCAACCGGTAGCTTTAAGCACGAAGTCCAAATTGTCCTCCACGCTCCTGTCCATCAGAAGTTGGAAATCCTGGAAGACCACCCCTATTTTGCGCCGAAGGAAGGGAATGTCCTTGCTCTTGATGCCGTTGAGGCGGTATCCGCATACTGTGCCTTCTCCTTTTAGAAGCGGATTTTCGGCTATTATCGTCCTTATAATCGAGGTCTTGCCTGTGCCTACTTTGCCTACGATATATATGAAATCCCCATCATATACGTCCATGTTAAGGTTGTATATGACTGGGGTCTCCCCATTGAGGATCTCAGCATCCCTGAATGATATCACAGGTGCGGACCTCGGTGTGTCTGTAATAATTGTCTCGGACATTGCTGTATCTGTTCTATTGCCAGTCCTGTCGGAATGCCATGGCATCTTCAGGCCTGCGCCTGAGTGTCTGCATAATTTACAAAATTGAAAGTTACTCAAAATTCGCTATATTTGACGCATATATTTACAATAGATAGATGAAAAAAAAATTATTTGCGGTCCTTATTGCAGGGACTGCCATGTTGTCAGCGTGTAATGACAATGAGAAAGTTGCAGAGAAACCTGATGCCGGACTATCCGTAGCTGTGTCTTCGGAAAGAGCTTTGTCTGCAGATATACATGTAGATGCAGCTGCTACTTTGCGTTATGTTGTAGGAGCTGTTCTGACCTCTGAAGTGCAGACCGAGGGGCTTGAGTCTGCTATAGACAAATATATGGCCGAGTCTGCGTCTGCGGCAGGGCTGAGCCTGAGTGCCTTCATAGCCGATACCGTGCAGACTGGCCCGTCTGACCTTACAATATCCCCTCTCGAAGCGAAGAGCAACTATACCGCATTTGCAGTATGCCTTGATGATAATGGGAAACATCTCTCCAAGGCTGCCTCCGCATCTTTCTCTACCAATGGTTCATGGTTCAGACTCAATGTATCCGAGATTACAGGCAAGTCCGCGAAAGTGACAATTGTGCCAGATGCTGATACCCTCAATTATTTCTTCAATCTCATAGACAAGGAGACATTTGCCGCATACCATGACTCCGATGTGAACACTTTCGTATCCAACCTTCTTGGAGACAAGAATCAGTGGGGAGACAAGACAATCCCGCAGATCGTAGAGGAAATATCCTCAAAAGGACGTCAGGACTATGTCCCACGCTCTGCCCTAAAGCCAGTGACGTCTTATGTGGCATTTGCAGTAGGCCTCTCACCTTACGGGAATATTACAACTGATCCTGCCTTGGTGGAGTTCACGACGACAGAGCTTGTGTCAGATCTTAAGTTCGAGGTCAATGTCCTGAAGCAGGAGTGGGACAATATAGACTTCGAGGTTGTGCCATCGGATGACGAGACTACATATTGGTTCAGTCTCAAGCCCAAGGCCGTGATCGCTGGTCTGTCTGATGCTGAACTTATAGCCAATATAATCGAAGAGGACTCTTTCACGATGCCGTATATGATCTATACTGGCAAGCAGTCGGTTGTAAGAGATCCTGAAGATCCATTCTGGATGCCTTATACCTATTACAAGTCTGATACCGGATATGAACTTCTCGTATTTGGCTATGATGTGGATGCCGGGGTCGCCACGACCGGACTTACTCACAAGGAGATGCGTACTGCCAAACCTGAGCAGCCTGCATCTGAGTGTACATTCACGGCTACAATTTCAGACTTGAAATCAAGGGAGGTGAAGGTAAATGTGACCCCTTCCGACAACAAACAGACATACCTCTGGGATCTGATGGACGAGGCAACCTATAAGAAATACAGTTCGGACTATACTGTATTTGTTGCTGACTATCTTGAGCAAATCGGAGGCTTGTCCCAACTTGACGAGCACAGGTTAATGGGTGAGAACGGTAATATCATCAGTAGTCTTGCCCCAGGCACGAAATACCATGTATGGGCCGTGTGTGTGGACGAGAACGGTAATCCTCAGGCAGACGTCGTATTCTGTACAGAGTTCACTACTCCCGAGCTTGTGATCGGCACGGCAACATGCACCGCCGAGTTCGGAAAATATTTCAATGGAGATGACCTCTATGCTCTTGACAAAGATAAATATGCGGATGCAAAGGGCAAGGTTTGGGTACAGGTTACTTTCAAATCCGGTGAGGGTGTCAAGAGTTGGTATGGCAGTCTTTTCGAGGAAGATCTCACCGATGTGTCGAAAGATCCTGATCTGACTGTATATGAAATGCTTGACAATTATGACTACATGTTCCCTACTTCTATCCTCAGGTATTGCGACTGGGACAAGCCTTATACCGCTCTCTCTTTCGCCAAGGATAAGGACGGAAACTACGGCCCTGTGTCCCGGAAAGTGATGACTTTCACTAAAGAAGGTGCAAGTCCTGTAAGCGAGTTCGAGGCCTCAAAATAGACTATCAGAGCTTCGGCTCTGTCAGAGTCATCGGTGCACCGGAGGATGGCATGTTCTTTGAACAGCGAATCCTCCGGTGTCGCCTTTCTCTTAAGCTTGGCGTGATTTCCAGATGTAGTTGGAAGTTTCTTCAGCCATGTTGGAGTAGGGCAGAATTAAAAAATAATAAGAGATGAAAAAGCTTATAATTGTAGCGCATCCGGACCTTTCAAAGTCCGTGGTCAACAAAAGATGGGCAGAGGAGTTGCGTAAGGCTCCCGATGATTTCGAGGTAAGGGATCTGTATGCAGAGTATCCGGATTGGAAGATAGACGTGAAGAAAGAACAGGCTCTTATTGAGAAATTTGACACTGTAGTATTCCAGTTTCCTATGTACTGGTACAGTTGTCCTCCACTGCTTAGCAAATATTTCGATGATGTGTTTACTTATGGTTGGGCTTATGGCTCAACAGGTGACAAGCTCAAAGGAAAGACGTTTGCGGTAGCTGTATCTACGGGTTCTGATGCATCCGTATATTCTGCCGAGAATCATGGAATCACTCTTCTTGATAGTCTTATGACCCCGTTTAGGGCAACGGCTGCTTTCTGTGGCATGAAGTTCGGTGGTTACTTCACTCTCAACGGCTGTCTTGCTGTGAAGACTGAAGTTCTGGAAGCCAATGTGAGGGATTATATCGAATTTTTGAAATCATTGTAGTTCTCTTGAATATATAGCTGACCGTGCCTGATGACTAGCATATTATGCTGTCCATTGCGGTATTATGGCTGATATGATTGAAAAAGAGTCGGATTCATTTTATGTGAGTTCGACTCTTTTATTTTTTGGCGACCTCTCCGATCTGCTCTTGTTTTGCTATTTGCTCCCATGCCAATTGATATGATTAGAAGATAGTGACCTACAGTACACTTCTTCTTCCAAAGCCAAGGCTGCCTAGAAAAATTTTCATAATGAAATTCTGGAATCATTTCAAAACAATTTCTTAGTATCTTTGTACAAAGATGCCGAGTCCATGCCGGACAGGGTCAATCCAAATCCTACTCAAATATAGCCGCATATGCGCAACAATGTCAAGACAGGGGCGATATTGGCCCCGATACTGATGCTCCCCTCGTGCATGGGAGGTCAGAAGATGGCGGAGCACAAGCCGCTCAATATCATCCATATCATGACCGATGATCATTCGTTCCAGACGATAAGTGCGTACGGTGAGGCGTTGGGGAAATTAGCTCCTACACCTAATATCGACCGCCTTGCCTCGGAAGGAATGCTCTTTAGGCAGGCATTTGTGGAGAATTCACTTTCCACACCGAGCCGTGCCTGCCTTATGACAGGGCTGTACAGTCACCAGAACGGACAACGCCAGCTTGGGGCAGGGATTGACAGCACCAAGACATTTTTCTCAGAGTTGCTGCAGCAACAAGGCTATCAGACCGGAGTGGTAGGAAAGTGGCATATGCGGTGCGAACCGAAAGGTTTCGACTGGTACTATGTCCTTTGGGACCAAGGAGACTATTACAATCCGGCATTCAAGAGCAAGAATTCGGGAGGCAGATATGTGCAGGAAGAGGGATATGCCACGACTCTCACGACTGACCATGCGATAGAGTTTATCGAGGAAAGGGACAAGAGCAAGCCGTTCTGCCTGCTTGTGCATCACAAGGCTCCGCACCGCAACTGGATGCCCGATACCAAGTATCTTAATCTGTACGAAGATGTGGAATTTCCGTATCCTGAGACATTCTACGATGACTATGCCACCCGCTGCGATGCGGCGAGGACGCAGGAGATGCGTATAGACAAGGATATGACAATGGTATATGACCTGAAGGTTGACGAACTGAAGCATACACCAGCTTATCAGAATGAAGACAATCTTCCTTCATGGAATGCTTCTCTCGACCGCATGACCAGAGAACAGAGAGAGGCCTGGACAACTGCCTACAGACCCCATAACGAGAAATTCATTGAAAAACATCTCACCGGGGATGAATTGGTAAAGTGGAAATATCAGCGCTACATCAAGGATTATCTACGATGCATCAAGACCATCGATGATGAAGTGGGGAGGCTTGTCGCATATCTTGAGAAAGAGGGGCTTATGGACAATACCGTGATAGTATATACTTCTGACCAAGGATTCTACATGGGAGAACATGGATGGTTCGACAAGCGCTTCATGTACGAAGAATCTTTCCGCACACCTCTTATAATACGATATCCTGGCAAGACAAAGCGAGGAAGTGAGTGTACCGCCCTTGTGCAGAATATTGATTATGCACCTACCTATCTCGACATAGCAGGCATAGAGAAACCAGAATATATGGAAGGCACCTCTCTGCTGCCTCTTATCGAAGGCGAAGGTGATACTCCAAAGGATTGGCGCAAATATCTCTATTATCATTATTACGACTATCCTGCCGTGCATATGGTACGCCGCCATGACGGGGTGAGGGACAGTCGCTATAAGCTCATTCATTTCTATGGAGACAAAGACGAGTACCGTGATGCCATCAATTGCAGCGAGTTGTATGATTTGGAAAAGGATCCGCATGAGCTTGACAACCTGTACGGTAATCCGGATTACGCCGATGTCCAGACTCGTCTCCAAGCCCGTCTCGACAAATTCCGCATAGACCTTAAAGTCGATGAGTATTAAGTAGCCCAAAGTCGAGGCTGCCTCGAATAATCCGCAAAATAAAATTCGGGAATCATTTCAAAACAGCTTCTAAAATTTTTTCATAAATTTGCCTGATTGGAAATGCCAATCAGGCATTTCTGCCTTTTGTCGGACAATAAGAGGCTGACTCGAATGGAAACTTCCAGGCTTGAAGCATAGGTGCACTTTCGAGACGCCGTCTTGTAAATATGGAGAGTTAATGATATCACAGGAACAGATCAAGGCTCTGCATCAGCGTATAGAGACGTTGGGGAGGTGTCTTTGACATCGAAGGAAAGAGACGCAAAGTAGCAGAGTTGGAAAAGCAGACTCAGGCACCAGACTTCTGGAATGACCCTAAGGCAGCAGAAACCTTCATGAAGAACATGAATTCAGTAAAGTCTTGGGTTACAGACTATGACAAGGCTGTGACGCTGACGGATGATCTTGATGTGCTTTACGAGTTTGCTGGGACTTCAGGCACTGAAGAAGACGGGCAGCCAGAGACGGAAGAAGCCAAAGAACTTGGAGAAGCCTACAAACAGGCCGAGAGAGCTATCGAGGCCTTGGAGATCAAGAATATGCTTGGAGAAGAGGGCGACAATCTCGGAGCCATCCTTACAATCAATTCGGGAGCTGGGGGGACAGAAGCCAATGACTGGTCTTCCATGCTCATGAGAATGTATATGAGATGGGGAGAGCGCAACGGCTACAAGATGACTGTTACGGATCTGCTTGACGGGGACGAGGCCGGCATCAAGTCAGCGACAATCCAGGTAGAGGGCGATTACGCATTCGGATATCTTAAAGCCGAGAACGGGGTGCACAGGCTTGTCCGCATATCTCCTTTCAATGCTCAAGGCAAGCGCCAGACTACATTTTCATCGGTATTTGTATATCCGCTTGTCGATGATACTATCAACATAGAGATCAATCCTTCGGATCTTGAGTGGGATACGTTCCGTTCGGGCGGCCACGGTGGACAGAATGTCAACAAGGTGGAGACTGGAGTCAGAGTGCGCCATCTTCCTACCGGCATCATGGTAGAAAATACAGAGACTCGCTCACAGCAGGATAATAGGCAGAATGCTTTACGTATCTTGAGGTCCAGGCTCTATGATATTGAACTGAAAAAGAGACAGGAGAAGCAGGCCGAGCTTGAGGGCAACAAGAAACGTATCGAATGGGGCTCGCAGATACGCTCATATGTGCTTCACCCTTACAAGATGGTAAAGGATCTCCGTACAGGACTTTCTACCGCTGACACACAAGGAGTCCTTGACGGGGATATAGACATGTTCATGAAAGCCTACCTCATGCAGGAAGGTGGAGGCACATCCCCGGTAGAGGATATAGACTGAGCTATACAAGTTCACGAGTTTTCAGAGTCAATGCTATCTAGATATGGCGGCATTTGCGGTAAGTAATTTGAGCTAACAAGACTTGGTCTGTAGCTTGCGTGGTGAGGAGGTCGACAGAATTAAGATTAACAACAATTTAATTATATGGTAGAATTCAAATACTCCCCGATGTTCCAGCTTGGGAAAGATACGACAGAGTACTACAAGCTCACTTCGGGACATGTGTCAGTAGGCAATTTCGAAGGCCATGACATATTGAAGGTGGATGCTGAAGGACTGGAGATGATGGCAAATGCTGCATTTCGTGATGTCAACTTCCTTCTCCGTCCTGCGCACAACGAACAGGTAGCCAAGATACTGCATGATCCGGAGGCTTCGGCCAACGACAAGTATGTGGCACTTCGTTTCCTCCGCAATGCTGAAGTTGCCGCAAAAGGCAAGCTTCCTTTCTGTCAGGATACAGGTACTGCGATTATCCACGGAGAGAAAGGCCAGCAGGTATGGACCGGCTTCGATGACGCTGAAGCCCTGTCTAAAGGCGTGTTCAAGACTTATACAGAGGAAAATCTTCGCTATAGCCAAAATGCCCCTCTTACAATGTACAAAGAGGTCAATACCAAATGCAACCTTCCGGCTCAGATAGACATCGAGGCTGGGGAGGGGATGGAATACCGTTTCCTTTGCGTAGTGAAAGGTGGCGGCTCGGCCAACAAGACATATCTCTATCAGATGACGAAGGCTGTCCTCAATCCGGCAACCCTCGTTCCTTTCCTTGTAGAGAAGATGAAGACGCTCGGTACTGCAGCATGTCCGCCTTACCACATTGCATTCGTCATAGGTGGCACTTCTGCGGAGAAGAACCTTCTTACAGTGAAACTTGCGTCGACTCACTATTATGACTCGCTACCAACGACTGGTGATGAGACCGGCCGTGCATTCCGTGATCTCGAGTTGGAGAAACAGGTTCTTGAAGAAGCCTACAAGATCGGACTCGGTGCGCAATTCGGAGGCAAATATTTCGCTCATGACGTGAGGATAATACGACTTCCTCGCCACGGTGCGAGCTGTCCTATAGGACTAGGTGTCAGCTGCTCTGCAGACAGGAACATCAAGGCAAAGATCAACCGTGAGGGTATATGGATAGAGAAACTCGATGACAATCCGGGTCGTCTCATTCCTGCCGAGCTTCGCGAAGCAGGTGAGGGCGATGCCGTGAAGGTAGACCTCGACCGTCCTATGAAGGAGATACTCTCAGTCCTTACCAAATATCCTGTATCTACGAGGCTTAGTCTGAACGGTACAATCATAGTCGCTAGAGATATAGCACATGCAAGGCTCAAGGAGCGTCTCGACAGGGGAGAGGATCTGCCCCAGTATTTCAAGGATCATCCCGTATTCTATGCCGGTCCTGCAAAGACACCGGAAGGAATGCCTTGTGGCTCTATGGGACCTACAACGGCCAACCGGATGGATCCGTATGTGGATCTCTTCCAGTCTCATGGTGGCAGTATGGTGATGATTGCAAAAGGCAACCGCACTCAGCAAGTGACTGATGCCTGCAAGAAGCACGGTGGCTTCTATCTCGGATCTATCGGAGGTCCTGCAGCAGTCTTGTCTGAGGAGAGCATCAAGTCGATCGAATGTGTCGAGTATCCTGACCTCGGAATGGAGGCTATCTGGAAGATACGCGTGGAGAATTTCCCTGCATTCATCTTGGTGGACGACAAGGGCAATGACTTCTTCAAACAGTTCGGCATATAGTAGTCTGTACTGAACGAATGAAATGGCCGGCTCATAACGATGGCTTGTACTCATAGTAGTACTATAGGAAACATCGTAATGATATGGACTATGATACTTTATCTAAGGGGAGGCGTTTGTCTCCCTTTATTTTTTGAAAGCAGAAGGGTAAATCCAGTTGTTCTGATTCTTCATGTCCGAAAATATCCCACATTGGTAAGCGTATTAGTTTATTTCCGGATTGCCAAGGCTTAATGTACTCTTCGGACTTTCTCCATGGACTCCAGAGGCAGGTCTTCCTGCATGAATGAGATCGAAAATTACAAAATCATTTTATATCGTTTCTAAAAGAATTTATAATTTTTATAAATACGTTTTTAGTGGTAAATGTTATAAAATCTTAATATTTAGGCCTTGTAATACATGCTTTTTCCCTTATTTTTGCATTACGTATTAAGTAAGGCAATAAAGGCTATGAAGACATTCGCAGCGTTGTTCGTTGCTGCATGTATGGCCGCATCTCTTCCTGCATTTGGACAGGAGTCCGTGAAAGACTCGAAGCAGGAAAACAAGCAGCGTAAGACCGCTTTTGTAGACAGATGGTCATTGAAGTTCAATGCAGTAGATTTTCTTTTTACCGTCCCTAATTTAGGAGTGGAATTTGATCTCTCCAAGTCTCCCTACAATCGTTTTACAGCAGGTGTAAATGGCAGATACAGGTGGTGGAATACTGACAATGCCACAGAGTATATTCTTAATATCAAGGAAGTAAGGCCGGAAGTTCGCTATTACTGGCGTAACCGACAGAAAGACGGGACAATCGGATACAATGCTTATTATATGGGTGTCTACGGTGCTGCCGGCAATTATTCTACCAAAATCAGCCATTTCGGATACAAAGGCCTCGAATACGGGGCCGGCTTTACATTTGGTTGGGGTATTCCTCTTTATGGGTACAGGAAATTCGTAATCGATCTCGAACTCGGCATCTCGGCAGGACTCATTGCGACAGATTATAGCGTGTATACGTATGATTCGGATGCGGACATATTTGTGAATGTTCCTGAGAAAGACAAGGATATGCATATTCTTCCTTTTCCAGTGCTTACGGAAGTGAAGGCGACATTTGTCCTACGTCGTCTCTCTATTGCTGATAAATACCGCAAGGTCAATCAGGCAAAGGTGATACGCCGTCAGGAAAGGCAGGATAGAAGACTAAACAACAAGTAGTTGAATCAGATGAATAGCAGAAGGTATTTATTGGTATTGGTATCTGTGCTCGTGGCTCTTGCAGGGGCAGAGCGCGTGGATGCTCAGACATTTGCCGTGAAGGCCAATGCAGCCTTATATGCTGCGGCCACTCCTAATATCGGTTTTGAGATCGTAAGTGGCGGTCGTACAAGTGTGGATCTCATGCTTGCCGGCCATTACAATCCTTACGGGATAGGTTCCCGAATGATAGATTTGCAGGGACAGTTCAAATACTGGATTGGCGGAAGACCTTTGGTCCGGGAATATATCGGTGTTATAGCCTCGGCTTTTTCATATGACTATACTCGCAAGAGAAAAGTACACGAAGGCAATGCCGCATGCATTGGTGTCACTGCAGGATATGTGCTGCCTCTTAACAGGCGTTGGGGCGTCGAGTTCTCTGCCGGAGTAGGCGTGTATGCATATCATGAGCGTAAATTCCCCTCCGGGACTGCTGCTCCTGCTTATGCAGGTCCCGTCTCATTGAGCGTTCTGCCTGCCAATCTTGGCGTAACATTTATATACATAATCCGATGAAAGTGCTCAGAGTGATATTGACGGCTGTCCTACTGGCCTGCATATCGCTGGCAGCAGAAGGACAGGACAGGAAGCTTGTCACTGGTCGAATACTCGATAAGGTGACAGGCAAGCCTATCGACCTTACTCAAATAGAAGTCGCCATATATAGTTTCAATACAGTAGCGGAGGCCGAAGATACTAAGGCACGGATGGATACTGACGAAAATGCCGTCATCATGGCTGAGTCTATAACTTATCCGGACGAGCACGGTTACTATGAAGTTATGGTAGCCCCGTCTGGTGCCCTTATCTTCAAAGCTGACATGCAGCCGGCAATCCTGGAGAAAGTCAACTATCGTCTGGAAATCAATGTCAATATCGAACTTGGCAACAGAATCCATAATTCGCTGATTTCTGTCACAAGTGATGTTGTAGGCGTCCTTGATCCTCAGAGCGATATAGACGGTAACTATCTCAAGGTGCGAAGCAGCATCAGCCTTCCGGCATATACTGGAAAGACCAATTCTCGTCTTATAATCCAGCCTCTTCTTATAGACGGAGCGACTAAAGATACCTTGCGCTATCTTCGTCCTATCGTGATGGATGGCAAGGAATACCGTCTTACACAACTTCGCTGGATGAACTATGACATGGCAAATGATACTCTCACGGATTATCGTATCGATACTCCTGAACTCAATTCCAGGCGGCTGGAGATTCCTTGGTCCGATACTATATGGCTAGATCATCCTGAGAGAGACTACGAGATAAAGGGCATTGTCCATCTCGAAGACTATACGCATGTGTACTTCAGCAAAGACTACTACCTTGCTTCATCGCGTTTCAGAAGACCTATGCGTTTCTTGGAATGCCCTGTAGAACCGTATATGCTCGATCCGGATCAGTATCGCGAGAAACCCAGGAGGATAAGGCGCAATACTGAAGGCAGCATGTCTCTGAACTTCCTTGTCAACAAGGCAGTGATCGACAGTCGTGACACTGCCAGTGTGAGGCAGCTTGACAATTTGAAGCAAAATCTGCTGGATATAGTCAATGATCCAGATGCAGTCCTGAAAGAGTTTCATATTGTGGGGACTGCTTCACCTGACGGCAATTACAAGAAAAATCTTGACCTGGCAACAAGGAGAATGCATTACGCCCAGCAGCAGATAATGTCCGTGTTGCCTCAGTATGTAAGAGACAGGTGCTATACGACTTCCAAGGCGCAGGTAGCCACTTGGGACGATGTGGCAGACCTTATGTATAAGGACTCTCTATGGGCTCAGGCCGAGGAGATTCACAGCTTGGTCCTCTCCAACAAGAACAATCCAGACAGACAGGGAAGGCTTATAAGGAATCTGCCTTATTACCATAGCACGGTGACACCTTATCTTTCCAAGCTAAGGACAGTGCATTATATCCATGTACAGGAAGTCTTCAAGGAACTGACACCTGAGGAGATAATGGATAGGTATGAAAATGATCCCGACTATATGTCAGGCAAGAAGCAGTTTGCCTTGTATGAGTACTGGTATCTGTTCAATATGGTAAAGGATCCGGATGCCTTGGAGAAGCTATACAAGATGGCTCTTGACGAATCCATAAAGGAGAACGGAAAGCCATGGGTGCTTGCGGCAAACAACCTCGCAGCCTCATATATTAAGAAGGGCGTCACTGACACGAGTCTTCTGTCAAGTTTCATAGACTTGAGGATCAAGAGGACTGATGTGCGCCAGAGGGTTGGCTCTGACGAGATTGTGATCAATCCGGAGGCAGTAGTAGCCAACCAGATGATAATGTATGTAAGGTCCTACAATTTTGCCCAAGCAAGCCGTCTGTGCCAGTTACTAAATGACAATGAGCACGACAGCAAACTGATAGCATTTACCTTGGCTCTTGGCGGATACTACAAAGGCGGTTCGACTCCTGAGGAAAGGGCAAGGGCTCGTCAGGTATTCTCTGACATAGAACAGAGCTCTCCATTCAACAAAGTCATAGTTAATCTTGCGATGAATACCAAGGCCAATGATGCTATTGCAGAGAAGACTATGTCGGAACTGCCTGCAGATAGTGCTCTTACAGATTACCTATGGGCAGTGATTTACGGCCGCAAAGGGGCTCGTACCAAGGACTTTATGGATGATCTCTCGAGTGAAGACCATCTGGTGGAATGTTTCAAGAAAGACAAGTCTTTCATGGATATAGCAGCAGTAGACGGAGACATAGTTGAAGATATATACAAGAACGCCAAAGCAAGAATGGAGGAATGAAAATGTCATCAAGGTATATAATCGCGACAGCATGCGTTGTGCTTGCCTGCCAAGGGACTGTATCAGCTCAACAGAAAGCCGATACAATAGATTTCAATGCGCTAAAATACAGTATGCAGAAGCACCATCGCCCTCAGGATGAGGCTTTCGTACCCTATACTTTCTTCTATATACAGGCCGGTACAGAGCAGATGATACAGAGAACGTATTCGGATTACGGTTGGGGACCAGTCGGAAGGGAAGTCCTTGGTATGAGGTTTGACAAATACAATTCGGTAGCCATCGTTGCAGAGGCATCAACTGCCAGACAGAATCTTGATGCAGCTCGCATCTTCCGTGGAGGTATTGGACTTCAGCATTATTTCGACATTACCTCATATGTCGGAGGTTACAGGCCTTCAAGGACTGTGTCACTGTCTACAGTAGAGCAACTCAACTATTTCCGGACTCGCCATGCCGGGGTCAACGGCAAGGCTTTCGGTCTTAGAGGAGGACTGGTTGTTGCTTTCAGACTTACAGATACTTGGCATATCAACCTTGAACCTTATGCTGCCATATACAACGACAAAATAGTGCCTGCAGCTCCTTTCAACTGGCGAAAATTTCAAGGAAGCTATGGGTTGACAGCCGGAATATCGCACAATTTCGACTATCGACATTGTAGAAATGTTACAGAACCTCAGTCTTTCGGACAATGGTTCGTTGACAACTCTTTCGTATCAGTCGCTGCTGGAGTCCAGGGCTTCGGAGACAGGCGTTCCATAACCAAAGCGAATTTCTTTGAGACTCTCGGAGAGCATGTAAGCATTTCTTACGGACGTTACCTTAAGGGTCCACTCGGGTTAAGGCTATCGACTTTCATGTCGCGCAACGAGTGGGACAACGTGGCTGGGGCTTCGCAGAAGTCCAATCTGTTCGGTTTCAGAGGAGAAGTGATGTTCGACCCGTTATATTATGTCAATATTAAGAAAGGCGACAGTAAATTCTCTACGCCTTTATTCCTTGGACCTGAGGCCGCGCATTTCTCCAAGAAAGGCAGCGACTTTACTTTGGACAAATGGTATATGGGTCTTACCACAGGCCTGCAGTTTAAGGTGAAGGTATCGCGTACTATATCACTTTTCGTCGAGCCTCGTCTCTCACTGTCAACCTATACTTCTTCAGCTAATGAACTGGACGGAGAACCTGTATTCAAGAATTACTTCGATACTCTCCTAAGCGCAAGTGCCGGTATAGAAGTCCGACTTTAGTTATATCCCTGCATTTCATTCTGATGCAGGTATATAAGTGGAAATTAATTAAGTGAAAAAATAGGCATGTTAAATAGGAGCAAAAAAATTGGCTTAGTATTGATGTTGATTGTGGCTGCGGGGACGCTGGCTTATGCGGCGCCGCAGCGTGGTTCTGATGACAGGAGGCTTACGGGAAGGGTCGCTGATTCTGAGAGCGGGCGCGGTATTGAGTTTGTGACCGTGGCGCTGCGGGACAGTGCCGAGGTTCTCGTGGCGGCTGCGACGACCGACTCGGCCGGCGTCTATGTGCTGGCTGCCACATCGGCCGCTGGGTGCCGTGTCGAGTTCTCGCTCGTTGGCTACAAGGACGCTTCGGTGTCACTGGAGGGGGTGAAGGGCGGAGAAATCCCGGTCGTGAGCCTTGTTCCGGACACGCGGCTTCAGAGCGCGAAGGTCGTCGGCAAGCGCCCTCTGCTCGAGCACCAGTTCGACAAAATTGTGATGAATGTCTCTGAACTTGCAGCGGCAAAGACCGGAAACGCCACCGACGTGCTTCGCGCCGCGCCTGGAGTGACTTTCGACAAAGACGGTAACATTCAGCTCAACGGCAAGTCCGTCACCGTGTGGCTTGATGGCAAGCCTTCCAATATGTCCGGAAAGGAACTTCAGGCCTACCTCAAGGGCTCTTCAGGAACTACAATCGACAAGATAGAAGTGATTGCTTCGCCGTCATCGAAATACGATGCGGAAGGCGCAGGCGGAATCATCAACATAAAGACCAAGCAGGGGCTCCTGCACGGCTTCAACGGCTCGGTCAGCGGCACTGGGCAGTTTATGTGGGAACCTGAGGTTCACGGAACGGGCGACGGTAGCGTGCGTCTCGGCTACAAGGGCGATGTCACAAACACCTACCTCAGCTACAACGGCTACATCTATCACAACTACAACGAGGTCACGGAGGACAAGCGCTACGGCGATTCATACGAGTCGCTGCTGCGGACTGTCAACGGGGTAAGGAACCGCTTCGCTGGTCATCAGATGATGTTTTCCGAGGACATAAGGATTTCAGACAGCGACGTTCTCGGCGCGATAGTCAAGGTCAATCTTAACAGAAGCGGCTACAAGTCGCCCAATACCGCGACGATAGACAATTTTCTGAAGTTTGATGATCCGGAACCATACACCAGCCGCACGAGCCGCACTTTCGAGGCATTCCACACCCGGCAGTATTCTGCAAACCTCAATTACACCCACACGTTTGACGAGTCCCTCTCGCAGGAGCTTACAGTGAATGCCGACTACAACCACACGCGCAGCGACGGCTCGGACTACCAGCGCAATCTCTACACGTCTCTTTCCGCAGATGCGCAGAAGTACCGTGACGAGCAGATTGCTTCCGGTTCAGCGGACCCTTTCCCCGGGGACGGCCTGAACGACTCCACTTTCCGCCGTGCCAACATCTGGTCGCTGAAAGTCGATTTTTCGCAGAATCTCTGGGACAACACGGGAAGGGTTGAGGCCGGCGCGAAGGCGGCCGTGTCAGTGACTGACAACCGCTACACCACCTACAAATGGAACCCGGTGACTCCGGAGCCACAGGTCGGTGACCTTTCTGCACGCAACGACTTCACATATTCCGAACAGATATATGCCCTCTACGCGAATCTCTCCAAGGCCTTCTCCGACAAATGGAACGCGCAGGCAGGTATCCGTGGCGAATACACCGTCCCCCGAGGCGACTGGAAGTCGGAGAACCGGCGCAGCGGCAAGAACTATTTCGATGTCTTCCCGAATGTCTTCCTGAACTGGATTCCTTCGCAGAAGACCATCCTGTCGCTGAACTACTCCTATCGTCTTGACCGTCCCAAGTACTGGCAGCTCAATCCGTTCCGGGCTTACGTGAACGCTACCACATGGACGGTCGGCGATCCAGAGCTCAAGCCGAGCTACTCGCACAATCTGACGCTCTCCTCCGTGTTCTTTAGCCGCCTGACCCTCACGGCCGGTTACAGCCATCAGAAAAACTACACTGACCGGCAGGTTCCGATTTACGACAAATCCCACGGAACTATGGAATACCGCTACAGCAACGCCGGCGTGCAGCAGATTGCATATCTCTCCCTCTCCCTTTCAGAGCAGAACATCACTAAATGGTGGACTCTTACGCTCAACGCCAACTATTCATATGGTGCTTTCAAGGCATATCGGAACCCGAATCTGACAACCTTTGCGGACTATAGCAATTCATCGCATTCGTTCAACGGCTACGCATCGACGACCTTCTATCTTCCAAAGGATTTCAAGTTTAGCATTGACGGCTGGGGCATGACCCCGATGGCCGTTGGCTATTTCTCCGTAGCCAGGATGTGGTCGCTCAACGCCTCCCTGAGCAAGTCGTTCCTCGACGGCCGCGCCAACCTCACCCTGAGGGTTGACGACATCTTCAAGTCCATGAGCCAGGACCTCAGCCTTTGGGACGGCGATGTCGAGACCATGAGGATGATAAGCCTCTACTCCAGCCGCGGCGTCTCCCTCGGCTTTACCTACAGCTTCGGCCGCGCCGTCACCCCGCGCCGCAACGTCGGCAACTTCGAGGAATCAGACCGGCTGTGATGTAACCGCTGTTGTATTAATTTTGTAGCAGATTCTGAAAGGTAATATGGTAATGGACCTGTAATGGATTTTGCATAAAATTATAAGGCAATGAGCATTGTTGGCAGAAGACAGGAAATCGCTTTATGCCCAGGCAATCGGACCAGAGCATTGTCAGTTGGCGCGGATTGGCTTTTGAAGAAGTGAGATTCACTTGTCGCGTGCGGTAAGAGCTGGAGAAGATTAGCTGTCTGATAAACATTCACTCCGAATGAACGATTGTTTGCAAAATCATTCATTCAAAATGAATGATTTTTGTGTGTGATGTTTACGGATAAATTTTTTATATATACCTTTGCTGATGCTAAATGCATTTTACAAAGAATGTTGTCTTGAATAACATTATGTATATGAAAGATTTACTGAAGCAGATAATACTTGAGCAGCAGGAAATGCTGCACTCGTCGGGCAGAGTCTATGTTCAGCGCCATATAGCGGACGAGTGGCTCACGACTACGGAGATTCTGATTCTGTCCGGAGTGCGTCGCAGCGGAAAGTCTGTACTGATGCAGCAGCTCAGAGACCGTCTTCAAGAAAAGGATTTCTTCTTCAACTTTGATGACGAACGCCTTGCCAATTTCAGGCTGGAGGATTTCCAGACTCTTCAGGAGTGTTTTTTTGAACTGTTCGGCGAGCAGCACACCTATTATTTTGATGAGATACAGAACATCGAAGGCTGGGAGCGTTATGTCCGTCGATTGTACAACGAAGGCAACAAAATCATCATTACAGGCTCGAATGCCAGGATGCTCAGCCGCGAACTCGGCACGCATCTCACGGGTCGTTATATACAGGTGGAGATATTCCCCTTTTCCTTTAAGGAGTATCTGCAGATGCGTGGGGTGGCGTTTACTGCCAAAACTCTATATACTACGGCAGGTCGCGCGTTGATGATGAATGAGTTCTCAAACCATCTCCTGAACGGCGGTTTCCCGGAATATATTCAGGAAGGCTCGACGTCGTATCTCTCGTCGTTGTACGAAAGCATCATATATCGTGACATTATGACCCGTAATGGGCTAACCAATGAAAAGGAAATGCTGGAACTTATGTTCTACCTTGCAAGCAATGCCACCAGGCGCGTTACATATTCTTCGCTCGGCAAGGTTGTCGGCATAAAGCATCCGGAAACCATAAAGAACTATCTTGAATATATACAGCAGACATATCTCATATTCCAGTTGTTCAGATTCGATACTTCCGTGAAGAAACAGATGGCGAGTCCGAAGAAAATCTATTTCGTGGATAATGCAATCATTAACCGTATCGGTTTCAATGCGACGAAAAACAGGGGAATGTTCCTTGAAAATATGGTCTTCGTCGAATTGAAGCGCCGTGGTCTCGACGTCTTCTATCATTCCGGTAAAAAGGAATGTGATTTCATCGTGAGACAAGGCGTGAGCATAACTGAGGCGTATCAGGTGACATGGAATATGTCGGATCCTCAGACACGCGAACGTGAAATTGCCGGATTGAGAGAGGCAATGAGGGCATATTCGCTGTCAAAAGGATATATCATCACATTTGAAGGTAAGGAAACGCTTGCCTTTGACGATGGCACGACTGCCGAGGTCATTCCTGCCTGGGAGTGGATGCTGCGATAGTTAATTATTGAAGCCGCATTCACCGCAGTGTCATAAGATTCGGCGAGGGTTGCCAAGCCTCTGTCATACAGCGCATTCACATATTCCCGGAATGCATCCTCCCACTCCATGCGGTAGGCCAGCCTCTTCGGCAGTTCCCTGGAATCTTCCGAACTCTACGAATTCGGCGTCGAACCCGGCGAATGTTTCCGCGAACCCCTTCCTGCACACGGCCCGCAGACATACAGTCCCACGCGCCCAGGATGAATCGGCTCAAAAAGTTCATTAAATTGAATATAAATATAAGGATATGAGAAATTTATACATCACCGACACCTTGTCTCGAAAAAAGGAATAATTAATTTTTTACCTAAAATGAGCTTGTGCAGCAAAATGGCACATACGGTCGTTATTTTGCCCCTATAAACAATAGGGATATGAGACTTATAGACTTTATGAATGTCTTTCCTGATGAGGCAAGCTGCAGAAGCAAGTTGAAAGAATACTGAGAGAAGCAGGGTGTTGTTGCCCTCACTGCGGATGTACACAGAATTATTGGAAGAAGGACAAGGAATGCTACGAGTGCAAGCATTGTCGCTACAGGCAGAGTCTCAAGGCAAACACCGTGATGCACGGCAGTCAACTTCCTTTGAGATACTGGTTCATAACGATGCACCTTCTTACAAGCACGAAGAAAAGTTTCTCCGCCGCTGAACTTAAGCGTCAGCTTGGGCACAAGAACTACAATCCGATATGGGCACTGCTTCATAAGCTCCGTAATGCTATGGGTAAAGAGACTCCGAATATGAGATATGTGGTATGGTCGAACTTGACGAAGACTTCTTCTACACGGAAACTCTTGATGAAGAGAAGGATAAGCCTCTCAAGCATGGCAGGGGCAGCCAAAAGAAGAGCAAGGTGCTTGTAATGGCTCAGACTGAGGAAGGCACTCCCTTCAAGAAATCTGACAAGCCCACTTCCGTGAAGTATATCAAGATGTTCGTCATTGAGAACCTCAAGTTCGAAACCATTGATGAGAAGGTCAGGATGTACATAGACCCAGACTCAACCATCAAGTCAGACGTTTCAAAGTCATATACAAACTTCAGTACAATTGTGAAAGAGCATATCCATCAAGTCATAGAGCCTAAGCAGGTCGGCAAGGTGTTGCCTTTGCAGTTCTTCTAGCTGACACCTGTTTTTTTGAGCTTGAACGAATGGCGTTTGATGGCATTGGGTGGATAAACATTCTGTTCAAGGTAGTCCTATCGTATATCGAGTAAGTGTGTGATCTATCTATCTTTACGAAGTATGTCCCGACATTTTTCTGTGTATGTCTTTTTCAGACGGAATGTGCGGGGACACAACTCGGTCTCTGCATCCCGACAAAACCTTGCGACATATTTTCCGGCATCGGCACGCCAGGCCGAAGCCGCCTCGTCAAACGAAGCGAGATCCCTCACGGCAATTCCCATCGTAAGAACCTCAGACTCTCCCGGTGCGAGAAGCCTAGTCTTTGCAAAAGCCTTAAGTTCTACCTTTGGCTTGTCCAGAACCGAAGACTCCGGTGCAGAGACAAAGACCTCAGCCACATCCTTTCCAGCAACTTTCCCGACATTTCTGACCCTCACGCTGAAGAACACGCTGTCCGCTTTAACTTTCACTGATGGCTCCGTCTGTTCAAACTCTGTGTAACTCAGCCCATAGCCGAACGGGAAAGAGACCCTCTTTCCGAAGGTGGAGAACCAACGATAACCGACATATATCCCCTCGTTGTAATCGGTATAGTCCAATGTAGAGCGATTTCCCTTGTCGTAGATATGCTGGTCAGCATATTTGTCGTAGTCGTAAGGGAAATTGAAGGATGACGGGTCGTCAAAATAGTTCTCGGGGAATGTAGCTGCCAGTCTTCCGGAAGGATTCACCTTACCGACAAGGACATCCGCAACAGAATTTCCGGCCTCCTGACCAGGTTGCCAAGCAAGCAGGATCTCATCTGGAAGGTGCTTCCATGAGGCAGTTTCAATCACACCGCCTACATTCAGCACGACCGTAACCTTTTTTCTATGTGCATGGAAACTGTCGCATACATTGCGCAGCAGATTCATTTCGTTGTCAGTCAGATACCAGTCACCCTGCTCAAGCCGCCTGTCGTTGGACTCTCCGGAAGTCCGAGCAATCACCACAACAGCAGCATCATTATCCACTGCAGCCCTCCACACGGCCTCAGAAGGTGTCTGAGGCTCTGGAAGTGCGCGCACGTTCCAGATACTGTTTTCAAGTCCCTCGCTGCGCCAATACTCAAGACATGATTTGGCATAACTTCCGTAATAGTTGACGAGTTCCCCGTCAAGGGATAGGCCCGCATTCATCAAACCGGCGTCAAGCGATACCATATACGGCTTGTGCACATATCCGGAACCACTTCCACCAGCAATCATGTCATACGCAGGTGCCCCGAAAAGCGCTATCTTGCCACCAGTGCCAAGTGGCAGGGCATCATTGTCATTCTTGAGTAGAACCATGCACTCGGCAGCAGCCTTTCTGACAAGTTCAGCATGAGCCTTCAGATCTGGAGTCGAGTTAAACTTGTATTTCCGGAATGCTGGGGTCTTCATTACATAGCGCAGCACTCTAAGGACGCATGCATCCAACGACTCTTCCGAAAGTTCTCCAGAACGTACCGCTGCAATGATTCCATTCAACTGATCCCAATTCCCAGGTTCAAAAAGGTCATTCCCGGCTGCAACCTGCGCCGCAGTATTCCTTGTCCCAGTCCAGTCAGTCATCACAATGCCGTCAAAGCCCCACTCTCCCCTCAGAAGATCGGTGAGCAGTTCCTTGTCTTCCTGGGTGAAACGACCATTAAGCTTATTGTATGACGACATCACTGTCCATGGCTGAGCCTCTCGTACAATAGTCTCGAACCCTTTCAGATAAATTTCACGTAAAGCACGCACACTGACACGGGAATCGTTTTCCAGACGCTTGCTCTCCTGATTGTTGGCTGCAAAATGCTTGACAGAAGTGCCCACACCCTGTGATTGGATGCCGCGCACGAATGCCGAGGCAATCTTTCCTGAGACAAGTGGATCTTCGGAGTAGTACTCGAAATTGCGCCCGCACAGCGGATTCCTCTGTATGTTGACTCCGGGAGCGAGCAGGACATCAGCACCATATTCAAGAACTTCATTTCCCATCGCCTCACCGACACGGTGTACAAGAGCTATATCCCAAGAAGAGGCCAAAGCAGTCCCCACAGGGAATGCCGTGCAGTAATATGTTCGTGAGTCCCCCTCCCTTATGGGATCTATGCGAAGGCCCGCAGGTCCATCAGCCAGCACGGTCGCTGGAATCCCAAGACGCTCGATTGAAGAAGTCGTTCCGGCCGCTCCTTTCAAGACATTGCTCGAAGAACTCGTTGCTTCATGGCCGGGCTCATAATGATTTTGCGAACCGACAAGAAGCGCGGCCTTTTCCTCAAGCGTCATGCTTCTCAATACATCTTCTGGACATCTTCTGGAGAAGCATCTCCGAGGCGAGTTTGTGCCGCCCCCACCAATGGAAACGCAATCAGACAGATGATAGTTATCAATTTTCTCATTTTTCTCATTCTGAATTATCTATTTACCCCGCAGAAGTTTCTGCCTTCTTAGCTGGATCGCGGAAGAGAATGATAAATGCAATTGCAACGACAAGGGCGTATGCGGCAAATATATACCATATCGTGTTCCATCCGGTAGCAGTATTGCCAACTGTATAGATCTGTCCGTTGAAGTCTGCACTGTGGGTAAACGCGTTGACAACCATTCCGGCTGCAAGGGAACCTATTGCGGCTCCAAGACCATTGGTCATCAGCATGAAAAGCCCTTGTGCGCTGGACCTTATATTATCTGGAGTGCGTTTGTTGACATATAGAGCTCCTGATACATTGAAGAAATCGAATGCCACACCGTATACTATCATCGAAAGCACGAACAGAAGTACTCCCGGCCATCCCGGGTTGCCGATCCCGAAGAACCCGAACCTGAGTACCCATGCAAACATTGATATGAGCATAACTTTCTTAATTCCGAATCTTCCCAAGAAGAATGGAATGAGGAGGATACACAGTGTCTCCGATATTTGGGAAAGGGATATGAGCATATTGGCATGTTGTACCCCGAAGGCATTGGCAAATTCGGCCCTCGTTACAAACTGGCTTATAAAGGGATTTGCATAGGCATTAGTTATCTGCAAGGCTGCCCCGAGAAGCATCGAGAATATGAAGAATACAGCCATCTGCCTGTCTTTGAACAGAGTAAATGCCTTGAGTCCGCTTGCTTCCATAAAGCTCATTGTCTGCACGTCTCTCCTGACTGCGACTTTGGGAAGAGTGAAGGAGTAAAGCCCGAGGACTATGCCCAGAATACCGCATATGAGAAATTGTACCGCTGACTGCTGAAATCCGAAAATGTCGATCGCTATCATGCTGCAGATGAAGCCTACGGTCCCAAATACCCTTATCGGCGGGAATGCCTTCACTGTATCAGCCCCGACTCCTTCAAGTCCGGCAAAGGCCACTGAATTGGAGAGAGCTATCGTAGGCATATAGAAGGCTACGCTGAGGGCATACATAGAGAATAGAGGCCCGAATTCTACAGAGCCGGCATTAGAAGTGCCATACATCCATGCCCCAATCATAAACAGTCCAGCCAGTATGTGACATCCACCGAGTACTTTCTGAGCCTGGAACAGCCTGTCTGCAATTATGCCCATCACGGCAGGCATGAATATGGACACGATCCCCTGTATCGAGAAGAAGATGGCAATATTGCCTCCGAGGCCCGCATTGGAAAGGTAGGTACCCATTGAAGTTAGATATGAACCCCATACAGCATATTGCAGGAAGTTCATGACGATAAGTCTGAGGGAGATTTCCTTATGTTTCATAGAATGATTTTGTCAGAGTACAAATGTAAAACTTTTCGGGCTAATTTTAGAAGCAGTTGAAATTTATTTCAGTTTAAGAAATTGTTTTGAAATGATTCCCGAATTTTATTATGAAGATTTTTCGGGGCAGCCTCGACTTGGGAACATTCTTAATGCCAACAACATGCGATGCAAGTAAAAATATAAAGGCCTGACAGCCAGAACTTGGCTGCCAGACCTTTTTCTCGATCGGTGTATCGTATCGCCTATTCGACAGGCTTTACGATCCTGAATCCGATTTTCTGGCCTTCTGTCGCTTCAGGTTGAGAACATTCCCTGGCTGCGGAGCGGCATTGCCTTGGTGACTGGAAAAAACTTCCCCCTTTTATGACCCTCATGTTGTCACTTGATGTTTCAGGGCCGGTGGGATCTGTGGCTTCGGAGGCACCCAGGTCATACACATAGTAGTCGGAGCACCATTCGTAGAGATTGCCGTGCATGTCGTACAAGCCATAGGCGTTAGGCTTGTATGATCCTACTTCCGTGGTTTTGCGTAGTGCAGTGCCACCGACGAATTTTACTCCTCCATTGTCGTAGTCATAGATATTGGTACTCATGTAATTCGCCATAGTGCCATTAAGATGCTTCCCGTCGCCGATTCCGAACGGAAGGTCATCTTTCCCGCCGCGGCAGGCATATTCCCACTGCGCCTCGGTAGGGAGAGAGCCTCCCGCCCATTGAGCAAATTCATTGGCACCGTCCCAGTTGACGAAGATGACAGGATAGTTCTCATAGCCGGAGACAGGTACCCATTGCTTCGCCTCGGTGTCGTAGTGAAGCCCCCAGTCATAGGAACCGGAGCTTTCAATAAGGAGTGCGGTCTTTGTTGTGGTTGACTTTCCATCTTTCCCGACGCCGGTGTCGTTGAGGAACTTGGCATATTGTGCGTTCGTCACCTCGTACGCGCCTATCTGGAATGACTTTGTGATTGTCACCTTGTGACGTGTCTCACTTTTCATCCTGCTTGGCTCCTCTTTCAGCCCTTCTGTCTTGCCGTCCGGGCTTCCCATCCAGAAAGATCCGGCAGGAATCGTGACGAATTTCATGTCCAATTTTGGCTTATCCTCGTACACAAGAATTTCGCATTCACCGTAATGTGCCTGCGGCCACAGGGTGGATTTTGCAGTGATCTTGACGTTGCCCTTTGCCTTGGCCTCGACCAGACCGGTCTCGCTGACAACAGCCACAGACTCATCGCTGCTCGCCCAGATGAGAGTGTCATCGTTGTCCACCGGACTCATGGAGGCGGGAACTTGCCATGTCTCACCGACTTTCAAGGATTTTGAAACCTCCGTGAATATAATATAGTCCACCGGTCTCGGCTTGGCTGTGACAGTGCATTTTTCTGTCTTGTCACCGACTGTGACCGAGATCTCGGCGACCCCTTCCTTGGCTACGGCTGTCACAGTCCCTTCCTGGCTGACAGTGGCGATCTTGTCATCACTGCTGCTCCAGACCAATGAATGTTCCTCCAATGCCTCAGCTGGGGTCACGCTTGCCTTGAGTTTGATCTCTTTTGTACGGATCAGCTCAAACGCTTCCACGGCCTTGCCACTCTCGTCATCCGCGTACGAGATGACGATCGATTCAACAGGAACTGCAGTGACGGTGAGGTTGCATATGGCTTCTTTGCCACCGGCCTGTGCTGTGATATTGGCTGAACCCACGGTCAAGGTCTTGACCAGACCGGTCTGATCAACAACGGCCACAGACTTGTTGTCACTTGACCAGGTGATGGTCTTTTCCAAAGCATTCTCAGGAAGAACCTTGGCGGTCAGTTGGACATCGTGGCCTTTGACCACTGAGACCTCCGTTTTGTCAAGGACGACCTCTTTGACAGACCGGTCCTCTTCTTTGGAGCAGGCGGCTGCCACCAGACCTGCCGCCATAAGTGCTGTAAAAATAAGTTTTCTCATAATTTGGAATGATAACACACTTAACCTCTATGCTAATAGCTAATAGAGGCATCACTAATTTGTGAATATCTTTATTGATAAATAGTTGCTGATTCTGCACGCATTCATGCCAGCGTGCATACTTTTATTGTAGTCGAACATAAAAATCTGTCAAGAACATTTTATATGATTTTAAAGTTATAAATATATTTCAGTTCCTTGACACAAAATTTTATGAAAATCGTTTTCGCAAATGAGAACCGAGAGGTGTCATAGTCATATAACAGGCGCATCACACCTTGAAAATATAGTGCGGCATGTAGCACAACGGCGGCTGCGTCGGCTACAGAAAGTTGTACCTGATAATCGGGAAGAATGTCCTGGCAGAAGGGCAGAAGCTGTTAACTATTCCAGGCGAGCTATGATACTGTCACCGAGCTCTGATTTGCGGCGGATATGATCAACCACTTCAAGGACAAACGGATTGTCATCGAAACCTCCACCGCGGACGGCATTGAAATCCTCATCGCGCCGTGTCTTGTCACCGTCCGCGCCGAAACTCGTCATGGTCGTAAGGTCGAATTCCTTACGGGCATCTTCATAGATCAACTTATCCAGAGACACCACCGCATCTTTCCACTGTCTGACGATATTGGCGGCTTCCTTCCTGGTAATTTTGGAAAGGTCTATCTGCCAGTAACGCATGATGGCATCATAGGCCCAAGTCCATTCGTAAATGTAGTAGTGTTCATAAATGTCTCGGAATCTGTCCGAAAGGACATTAAGATCGGCTATTTTCCCGGAAATCACGTCTTCACAGATGCTTTCGATTTCGGAAGCTGGGGCGATGAGGCCTGAGATATCCACCCATTGACCTGCGCCCACGGGGGTATCTTTGCGCAATGCACGACGAAGCCCCTGGTCAGTACTGATATCCGCATCCTGAATCTTCGAAATAAACGAGTTGCCCAAGAACTTGACAATGGCAGTCTGATAATACTTTATGCCTTTGGTCAACGCTGCATTACGGATTGTCGCTTTCTTATAAGAATAATTGTCTGCCCTTAGCCCAGATGCGGCCTCAAGACGTTCAAGAATTTCAATTCCTGCGAACATCTTCTGCACTGTAAATGGACTCAAGTGGTTGAAATTAATATGGTCCAGACGGTGCGGATCTTTCCGCTTGTCTCTTTCAGGCCATTTTTTGACATCGCGTATTGTCCCGACAGACTTCAGGTTTACACCGGGGACTATAAAGGTGGTTCCCTGTTGCTCAATAAGATACGAGAACGGTAAGTCTGTAGTGTCCGGATTGTTGACATGACGTCCCATGACAAGGGAAAATGCCCCTATCTTGGCTGGCCACAATATATATGAGTCCGATGCAGACTTCGCCCCTCTCTCAAGAATGCCTTGGTGAATAGGTCCCAATTTGTACATATGATTGCTCTGATTGGACCCTGAACCGGCATTCATAAATGAAAACATTCCGGCTATCAGCAATGTAGACTTGTGATGCGTAACTGTATATGGCCCTGCGAATAGCGAACATGCCTCGCCATTTTCACCTTGGCAATTGCTGAAAAACAATGATTCCGAAGCGCTATAGCCATGCCCAAGTTCACAAGCTTGACCTACAAAGCATTTGGATATCATCACTCCGTCAGAGATTCTGCTGCCGCTTTCCACTATGAAATCATCGGCTATCACGTTTAAGCCTATCACGACTGGATCTTCCTTACAGGAAATGACCGATCCGTTACGTAGCCTGGAGACGCCCTTGATTCTTGCATAAGAACCGATATTGACATTGACAATATGCATCGCGTCGATGATCTCGACATTTTCGCCGATGACTCCGAAAGTGGACGAGATGCTCCGCACATATTTTTCGACCATCGAGCCGAGTGCTTCCGTCAATGCTGGCTTATGTCGGTAAAGCGCTGATATATAAGCTTCATGGGAGGATAGATTATTATGGATGACAACTTCACGTCCGCCGGTTTCATTAAGGACCTTGACCTTGATTCCGTTGCCGAACGATGTCTCACCATAGGTTATGATGTCCGTCACATTTTCCAGATACGTGCCCTTGCCGATCACATAGTTGGCAATGTAGTTCCTGATGTGCTCGATCATACAGTCATCCCCGACCACGACGTTGTGAAGTGTTGCATGGAAGATGCCACTGTGTTTCTTTATTCCTCCTACCAAGGAAAAGACCTTTTTGAATGCTCCAAGCTTGATTTGTCCAGAGAATGTTACATTACACACATATTTCGGGTCGAACTCCGAATCCACATAGACTTTGCTCCAGTCTTCGCACCTGCACGATTGTGCTTCCAACTTCGCGATCTGTTCCTCTGAGATTAAGTTGTAGGCTTTCATATTACTTATAAGATGTTGTTTTGAAATGAATTAAAAAATATTATTCGTCTTATAAATGATTGATTGTCAATTACTTTTAATCTGACACTGTCGTACAAACTCCTTCTAATACAGACTCTTTCTCTTTCTCTTTTCTCTTTTCTCTTCTTCTCTTTATCAGACACTTTATCGTCCAGACTCTTTTTCATAAAGAAGCCATGCCACGAAGATGTATTCATTCAGCATAATTGATAATCCTTTCCTCGCAAGTTATAGAAAAAATCATAAGCGAGCAAGAAAACGAATCAGGGAAGCAGTGAACTTGTTATTATTTGAAATTTACTTAGTAAATTTGAGAGTTTGATTTTATCAGATGAGATTTACTAAGACAGCGCAAGATCTTGGGTCATCAGCCCGATGTGGCATCATCACCACGGATCACGGAGAGATACAGACTCCCATATTCATGCCGGTGGGTACTGTCGGCTCAGTGAAAGGCGTATATCACAGGGATCTGAAAGAAGACATAGGCGCCCAGATCATTCTTGGCAATACATACCATCTTTATCTCCGTCCCGGCCTTGACATTCTCAAGGCGGCGGGTGGTCTGCATAAGTTCATATCGTGGGATCGTCCGATACTGACGGACAGCGGAGGGTTTCAGGTTTTCTCACTTTCCGGCATAAGGAAGCTTACTCCTGACGGTTGTACATTCTCTTCTCACATAGACGGTTCCAGACATACATTCACTCCCGAGAACAATGTGGATACTCAGCGGATAATCGGTGCTGACATAATGATGGCTCTTGACGAGTGCTGTCCAGGAGACGCTGATTTTGAGTATGCCCGCAAGTCATTGGAGATGACACAGTCTTGGCTGGAACGCTATCTTAAGCGATTTGACGAGACAGAGCCTCTGTACGGCTACAGTCAGACTGTATTCCCGATAGTTCAGGGTTGTGTGTATCCGGAGCTTCGCAAGAGGGCTGTCGAACATGCAGTAGCCTTTGACAGGGATGGCTATGCCATTGGAGGATTGGCAGTAGGGGAGCCTGTTGAGAAGATGTACGAGATGCTTGAGCTTGTGTGCCCGCTTCTTCCGGACGACAAGCCTCGCTATCTTATGGGAGTGGGGACACCTGCAAATATACTTGAAGGTATAGCAAGAGGTGTGGACATGTTTGACTGCGTGATGCCGACCCGTAACGGACGCAACGGGATGCTTTTCACGTGGAACGGCATAATGAACATGCGCAACAAGAAATGGGAGGATGATTTCAGTCCGTTAGATCCGTGCGGCACTTCATTTGTCGATAAGACATATACAAAGGCCTATCTCAGGCATCTTTTCATTGCAGGGGAGATGTTTGCGGCCATGATTGCCAGTGAGCACAACCTAGCTTTCTATCTGGATCTCGTCCGGACAGCTCGGATTCATATTCAGAATGGTGACTTCGCGAAGTGGAAGAACGATACTGTTAAAAGAATAATGACAAGGCTATAATGTTTCCCAAGAAGCTGGATCTGTATATAACGAAGAAGTTCATGCTGACTTTCTTCATTGCGATACTCCTTATCATCGGGATTGTGATAATCTTCGACATAAGCGAGAAAATCGACGACTTCGTGTCAAGACAGGCACCGCTCAGGGCTATCATCTTTGACTATTACGTCAACTTCATCCCTTATTTTATGAATATGTTCAGTCCATTGTTCGTATTCATAACGGTAATCTTCTTCACATCGAGGATGGCTGCCAACTCGGAGATAATCGCCATACTTTCATGCGGCATAAGTTTCCACCGGATGATGCTGCCCTATATGTTTTCCGCTGCCATCATTGCCCTTCTCTCCCTCGGACTCAACCTCTTCGTCATCCCGAGATCAAATGCTCAGAGGCATGTATTCGAGGCTCAGTATACCAAGAAGAAGGCACAGGCTATGGAGCGCAATATCCATTATCAGATAGCTCCTGGAGAGTTTGTCTATGTAGAGCAGTTCAGCAAATACAACAATACCGCCTATAAGTTTACCCTTGAGACAATACGTGACAATCAGCTGGTCTCCAAGATTTCTGCCGAGCGGGCTGTATGGGACACAACATTCGGAGGATGGAAACTCAAGAAATATTTCATTCGGGAATATAATGAAGGCGGATTGGAGGATAAAGTTCGCTGCGGTGACCAGATCGACACAGTGATAAGTCTTACGGCAACAGACTTTGTCCGTAAGAAGAATACCGTTGAAGACTTGCCCTACGAGCAGCTCAATCAGCTTATAGAAGTCCAGAAATTGAGAGGAGACCCAAATGTCAAATATTCGCTTATAGAGAAACATACTCGATTTTCCCTTCCATTCTCGGCATTTATCCTGACTATCATGGGGGTATCTCTCTCGTCTCGCAAGCGCAGGGGAGGCATAGGATGGAATCTTGCAATCGGCATTGCCCTCAGTTTCTCGTATATTCTGTTCATGCGTTTCAGCCAGATGTTCGTGTACACAGGGCTGATGCCACCGTGGCTTGCAATATGGTTGCCTAATATGATATTTACAGTGATAGCCTGCGTGCTGTACAGAATTGCTCCGAAATAACAATCTACTATACCGATATTATTATGACTGAACACAGTTTATCTCCGCTAAGGCGCACCGTTGTGGGAGTGCAGTTTATGTTTGTGGCTTTTGGCTCTACGGTACTCGTACCCCTGCTTACAGGACTTGATCCGGCTGTCGCTCTGCTTGCTGCTGGTCTCGGAACACTACTTTTCCATGCCGTTACAGGAGGCAAGGTGCCAATCTACTTAGGAAGCAGCTTTGCCTTCATAGCACCCATAATTAAAGCTACAGAGCTTTATGGAATGCCAGGAATGTTCTGCGGCCTTGTCTCCGTGGGACTTGTATATATACTTATGAGCCTTCTTGTCAAATTCTTCGGCATAGGCCTTATCAAGAGGCTGTTTCCGCCGGTTGTCATCGGCCCAGTGATCATACTCATTGGTCTTTCGCTTGCCGGGACAGGAGTGGATATGGCCGAGTCCAATTGGATTCTTGCTTTAGTGTCATTGTCAGTGGCCGTTGCTGCCTCAATCTGGGGGCGCGGCATAGTAAAACTGATACCTGTAGTCTTCGGAGCATTGGCCGGCTATGTTGTCGCTGTCCTTTTCTTCAGAGATTCCATGGACTTCACTCAGGTTGCCTCTGCGTCCTGGTTCTCGCTTCCGAAGCTTTCTTCCATGTCATTCTCATGGCAGGCTGTGCTGTTCATGGCTCCTGTTGCCATTGCCCCTATTATCGAGCATGTCGGTGATATGTATGCCATAAGTTCGATTGCCGGCAAGGATTTCATCAAGGATCCGGGACTCAACAGGACGATGCTTGGAGACGGTCTTTCGTGCTGCCTGGCTGCTTTTCTCGGAGGTGCTCCTGTCACCACGTATTCTGAGGTTACGGGTGCTGTCTCGCTGACTAAGGTTACAGATCCTTCGGTTCTTCGTATAGCCGCGCTCTCCGCTATACTACTTTCTGTAATCGGTAAGGTCGGAGCGGTTATCCAGACCATTCCTCAGGCTGTTCTCGGAGGAATAATGCTACTTCTTTTCGGAACTATTGCTTCTGTCGGCATAAGCAATATGATCCAGTCCAAGATAGACATGGGCTCGACTCGCAATCTCGTGATCACATCTCTTATCCTTACTATCGGAATAGGAGGCGCAGTGATAGATTTCGGTACGTTCTCTTTCTCAGGTATAGGCCTGGCATCCATAGTCGGTGTCATCCTGAACTTGATCCTTCCTGCCGACAAGAATACTTCGGAAAAGTAAGAACTGTAGGAAGAAGATGTTTTGAAATGGTATCCGAATTTTTTATGAGGATTTTTCGAGGCGATTTATGAGGATTTTTCGAGGCGGTTTTGACTTTGGATGAAGGAGTGTACTGGAGGTACTGGGCTGATGACAAAGATGAAAATGGCCTGAAAGGACCATAAGAGAAGAGACGAATCATTTCAAAGCGGCTTCTAATTATCAAAAAGATTCTTAATATATTGCAAGTCATGAAAGTCAGAATAATCAACAAATCTTCATTTCCCCTGCCCGAATACGCCACACCTCTTTCGGCCGGTATGGACTTGAGGGCGAATATAATTGACGATATGCCTATAGGTCCGTTGGAGAGAAAGCTTGTACCGACAGGTCTGTATCTTGCGATTCCTGAGGGATTTGAGTGCCAGGTGAGGCCGAGAAGCGGTCTTGCAGCAAAGCACGGGATAACGGTCCTAAATTCTCCAGGAACAATCGATGCGGATTATAGAGGGGAGATCAAGGTATTGTTGGTCAATCTGTCGAATAATACTTTTACAATTGAGCCTGGGGAAAGGATCGCCCAGATGGTGGTTGCGAGACATGAGCACGTCCAGTGGGAGTCTGTCACTTCTCTTGACGAGACGGAAAGGGGAGAAGGTGGCTTCGGAAGCACTGGAACTGAGTAAACATCTGAAATACAAGGCACAATACAGAAGAAGTCTTATATAAACAGAAAGCAGGAAAGCCCGAGATAATACAGAATATTATGGAAGATATTGAGAGACTTTATGGCCTTTTCGGCGGCTGCACATCGATAGCCACTGATAGCAGGAAGATTTCCGGAGGAGAGATGTTCTTTGCCCTTAAAGGAGAGAATTTCGATGGCAATGACTATGTCCCAAAGGCTCTTGACGCTGGTGCTGCATACGCAGTCGCTGATATCTCGTCCGCTCTTCCGGATGACCCACGTATCATTAAGGTTGATGACACCCTTGCCGTGCTCGCTGCGCTTGCACTTCATCATAGGCGTGTACTTGCCGACAAAGGCCTTGTAGTCATAGGCATAACAGGAACTAATGGCAAGACCACGACCAAGGAGCTTATCCGTGCTGTCCTTTCGTCTCGTTACCGGGTAAGTGCAACGACCGGCAATCTCAACAATGACATAGGGGTTCCTCTTACTCTTCTGTCTATATCCCCAGATACGGAGATCGCCGTTGTAGAGATGGGCGCAAGCCATCCGGATGATATTGCAAAACTTGTAAAGATATGCGAGCCTGATTATGGTCTTATAACCAATGTAGGCAAGGCTCATTTGCAGGGATTTGGTTCCATAGAAGGAGTCAGGAAGGCCAAAGGTGCTTTGTATGACTATATTGCCGCTCATGGAAAGGCTGTGTTCGTCAATGCAGATGATCCGGGGCTTATGCAGATGGCCAAGTCGCGTGAGGGGCTTTCGGTAGTACCTTACGGTTGTGAATATGACGGTTTTCAGGTTCTTCCGGCAACTCCTGAAAGTCCATTCCTGACATTGGTACGTGGAGGAGCGTTGAGGGTGGATACAAGTCTGATAGGGGAGTATAATAGATCTAATGTCCTTGCAGCCATGTGTGTAGGCCGCTATTTCGAGATACCTGAGAAGGAGTCAGCCGTAGCAATAAAGGCATATGTTCCCTCAAACAGTAGATCACAACTTATAAGGACGGGACGTAATGTCGTGATAGCCGATGCCTACAATGCCAATCCCACAAGCATGTCAGCAGCAATTGCCAACTTCAACTCAATAGAAGCAGACAAGAAGGCTCTACTTCTTGGCGACATGAGGGAGCTCGGTGCAGAATCCGTTCATGAGCATGAGATCATATTGGAGAAGGCCGTTGATTCAGAGGCCTGCCTTATATGCTTAGTCGGGTCTGAGTTCGGCAAGGCTTTGGACAATATGAAAGACCGCTTTCCAGTCTCTGATACCCTGCGCTGGTATGGAACTTCCTCGGCATTGGCTAAGGCTCTTGAGGACGAGCCCATAAGCGGCTACACAATCCTGCTGAAAGGTTCCCGAGGAATCATGATGGAGAAATGCCTGCCTGTATTATAGCCTCGTCAGTTCGTCTGGCTTCTGTTATTTAGCTGTGCTTAAAGCGTGTATTTAGCTGTGCTTAAGGCGTGTATTAGCTGTACTTAAAGCGTGTATTAGCTGTGCTTAAGGCGTGATCTTTATAGATATGTAAATGCTGTTATCGTCCGGTAAGAGTTTGTCTATCGGACGATAGTATTTTTGTCTATCAGAGAGAATACATATCTTCCTGCTATTGCTGCGAGGTATCCGAAGATACACCCTATAGAGGCCCCTACGAGAATATCTCCGAGATAATGCTTACCCACGAAGATTCTGCTAAGCGATAGCAGTGCGGCCCATGAGAATATGAGGATAGTATAAGGACGGTATTTGTGTGCCTTGTCGTATTTGAATAGAAGAGACGTGCTCATGGCAAATCCGAAAGCATTTGCAGCGTGGGCAGAGAAAAATCCGAAGAAATTCCCCCTGTTCTCAAGGAAATGCAGGCCTCCGGTCACCATCTCGTAACTATAGCAAGGTCTCAATCGTCCTACAGAGTATTTAAGCAGGTTGGAAGCCTGGTCACATGCTCCGAATGCAAGGAATATGCAGACAATAGCCACAAGTCCCTTCTTCCATCCTAACCGGACAAAAAGGAATCCTGCCACTATGGCATATAAAGGAAACCACACGGCTCTGTCTGACATGAATACCATAAGACTGTCAGACGTTATACAGTGTATATTGTTGATCAGCAGAGTTATCTGCTGGTCAAGAGCGTGAAGCCAGTCTATGAACGAGTCCATATTCAGTCATTGAGGGCTTTCCAAAGTTCGTCTTTAAGTTCTTGAAGCCCTTCTCCGGTTACGGAGCTTATGAATACGCAAGGTATGCCTTCCGGCAGCGTCTTTGAGATCTTGCGCTCCTGCTTCTTGTCGATTAAGTCACATTTTGTGACCGCGAGTACACGTCTCTTCTCCAAAAGCTCTGGATTGTACATATCAAGCTCCCTCGTCAGGATCTCGTATCCGGCATTTATATCGCTTTCCTCTGCGCTTACCATGAAGAGGAGTACAGAGTTGCGCTCTATGTGCCTGAGAAAGCGGAGTCCTATCCCTTTGCCCTCGTGGGCTCCCTCGATGATCCCAGGAATATCGGCCATTACAAATGACTTGTCATCCCTATACCGTACGATGCCGAGGTTGGGTTCAAGGGTGGTAAATGCATAGGATGCAATCTTTGGCTTTGCCGATGTGATTGCGGCAAGCAGAGTGGATTTGCCTGCATTCGGGAATCCTACAAGTCCCACGTCAGCAAGCAGTTTCAGCTCTAGGATGAACCATCCTTCCTCTCCCTCTTCGCCTGGCTGGGCAAAGCGTGGTGTCTGCTGTGTGGCGCTTTTGAAGTTGTTGTTGCCGAGTCCTCCTCTGCCGCCTTTGCAGAGAATTCGCTCCTCTCCGGGCGTTACCATCTCAAACAGAGTCTCTCCAGTATCTCCATCCTTTACGACAGTTCCGACAGGTACTTCGAGAATAACGTCCTTGCCCTGCCGTCCCTTGCACAGAGCCCCAGAACCGGACTGGCCGTTCTCGGCTCTTACGTTCTTCCTGTATTTGAGATGGATAAGAGTCCAGAACTGAGGATTGGCCCGAAGGATTATGTGTCCTCCTCTTCCACCATCACCTCCGTCAGGTCCTCCCTTGGGTACATATTTGGCCCTGTGAAGATGAACAGAACCTGCGCCCCCGTGTCCGGAAGCGCAGAATATCTTCACGTAGTCTATAAAGTTTGTATCAGGCATAGTGTCGGACTATATCCTGTCAAGAAGATCGAAGATGCTGTCCCTCACCTCTTCTATAAGTCCGTTACCGTCAACTTCCTTGTATTTGCCGGCATTCTTGTAGAATCCGATAAGAGGCTCTGTCTTGTCATGGTAGGTCTTGATCCTGTTGTTGATGGTCTCCTCCTTGGCATCGTCAGCACGGCCTTCGATATTGGCTCTGTGGCGGATTCTTTCCTTGATCTTCTCGTCAGGGATCATTATAGATACGACAGCAGTGACACCTTCTTTCCTGTCAGCGAGCATACGGTCGAGAGCTTCGGCCTGAGCCACTGTCCTCGGAAATCCGTCAAGAAGGAAGCCTTCCGCCTCTTTCTCTGCGTCAAATGCATTGGCAATCATGCCTTCTACAACTTCATCAGGGACAAGTTCTCCTGCTTCGATAAGTGCTTTGGCCTTGTTGCCGAGTTCAGTCCCGTTGGCAATCTCACTCCGGAGAAGATCTCCTGTAGAGAGATGCCTGAGGTTATATTTCTTTGCCATGGAACCGGCTTGAGTGCCTTTGCCCGCACCCGGAGGGCCGAAAAGAATGTAATATTTCATAATCCTATCTGTTATTCTTCGTCAAGGACGTAAATATCCTTGAAATTTCTTCCCAACTCATTGTAATCCAGACCGAAACCTACTATAAATTTATTGGGTATCTCCATGCCTACATAGTCCAACGGAATGGACTTCTTGTAGACTTCCGGCTTCAGCAGCATTGTGCAGACCTTGTATGAGGCGACATTGTGTTCTTTCACGATCTTGGTAAGATCGACTATAGTATTGCCGGTATCGATTATGTCCTCAATGATGATCACATCCTTGCCTCTTATATCACCTGTCATGCCCATTACTTGACGAACATTGCCTGTGGATAATGTTCCTTCATAAGAAGAAAGCTTCATGGACACAAGCTCGCAGTTGAAGTCAAGTCTCTTCATTAGTTCTGCTGTAAACATTATGGACCCGTTCAGGATGCACAGAAGCACCGGGGGAGTCTGATTGTCGGCATAGTCGGTGTTGATCTTCTTCGCAACTTCATCTATGGCCGCTTCAATCGTCTCATTAGGAATGAATGTCCTGAATGTCTTGTCGAATAGGGTAATCTTTCTCATTGCAAAATCTGTCGCTTGCGCAAAGATACTAAAAAGAAAGCAGAAACAAAGCCGTCCCAGCAAGACCAAGTATCAGACAAGGCTGATGTTGGCCTCAACATGCGCTCAGCCTTTAGGTGTAGACACAATATGAAAAATTTTATTCTTTTATTGAAGTTAGAATGTTTTCTATGCGTATAATTTCCTATATTAGCAGCGGGCAGGACACGGTTTGTCATGAACAAGATTCGTTTGTCCTTATTATGCCTGTTCTTGGCTGTCTGGCATGGCAGCGCACAAGACCAAGGCCTTCTTCCAAGTATCCTGTATCTTACGGGGGCTTCTGATGTGGAATCCGTGCCGGAGGATGAGATGGAGCGTCTTCTCTCTTATAGCGAAAAGCCTCTGAGGATCAATTTCCTGTCTGAGTCTTCATTGTCTTCAAGCGGGCTGCTCTCGGCCTATCAGGCGGCCTCCCTGTCAACATACATAGAGGGTTACGGTGATGTCGTTTCGACCGCCGAGCTTGCAGCGGTCGACGGTTTCGGAGCAGAGTTCGCTGAAGCTCTCAGGCCCTTTGTATCATTTGAAGTCTGTACTTTGCCTGGCAATAGAGGAAGATACCGATATTCCTCTCATGAGATAGAGGGAGCTGCTTTCTCACGTCTGACAATACCTGTTGATGGAGCGTCTGAGACCGAGGCTGCATGGGGCTCATCGCTTCGCTACCGCTTCTCTTATGCCGATAAAGTGGATATGTCTCTTGGCCTAAGGAAGACTGCCGATGACCGTCTTGCTCCGTCGCAGGCTACAGGTTATATTGCTTATTATGGACGCAGATTGTCTATTGTAGTAGGAGACTGTGCCCTTAGATACGGGCAGGGACTCGCCTTGTGGACAGGATTTTCGATGAGCGGACTTTCCGGCACGAGGTCTTTATGGAAGAGGAGTACAGGATTTTCCCCATCGCGTTCATTTTCAGAGGTGTCCTGTAGCCGCGGTCTTGCAGCAGGACTGTCATTTGGGAGAATAAGTGTCTCTGCCTTTCTCCTTTCTCCGTCCTTGAAGAGATGGGAGCTTAGAGGCTCACCTTCCGTAAAAGAATATCTTGCAGGAGGGAATCTCAGATGGGATTCTCGCCACGGGACAGTATCAGTGACAGGATTCCGTGACTCATCCGACGGTGACAAAGTCTCGGCTGATGCACGGTTTTGTATAAGAGGAGTGGAGCTTTTCGGGGAGGCATCTATATGTCGCGTAGGTATGATTCCGGCATATACAGCCGGGTTTATGATCCCTTTGGGTGGCAGAGTCTCTGCAGGATTGTCTGCAAGGCATATTCCAGACAGATACGTGTCAGACCGGACGGCTCCGATAAGGGCATTTTCTGGAAAACGAGGAGAAAGTGGGGTTATGGCTGCCCTATCATTTGAAGGCCTTGAGATAAGTTCTGACTATGCTGTCCGCAGATCTCCTTTTCAGAGGCAATGCAAGTTTACAGCCCGTTATCCTTGGACTGTCGCAGACCGTTTCGTCATAGATACGAAGGTTGCATTTAGGTATAGGAGTTGGGGAGAGAAGATAAAGGGCGAGATAAGGACTGACTTTAAGTACGTAACAGGACCGTGGAGTGGGGTATTCAGACTCAACCTGCTTTGTTCTGAGACATCCTCCGGTCAGACATATGAGGCTCGTCCAAAGCTTACAGCTGATATGTTCTCCGCTTTGACATATATTGAGGGTGGATATATGCCTGGAGCGTTGGCGGCGTACATCAGATTGACTGTTTTCAGAGCAGACAGGTGGTCCGGACGCCTGTATAGTTATGAGCGCGATGTCCCATCAGTCTTCAATGTGCCTGCATATTATGGTAGAGGATACTCTGTCTCGGCTTATTGCAGGCTTAAAAACGGTGATGTGAAACTGTATCTGAGAGCAGCGTTTACAGACTGGCCCTTTCTGTCTCCAGGGCAGACTGCTTACCGTCCGTCAAAGGCTGAATTCCGTCTGCAGGCAGTCTATGATTTCTAATTTGCCTATGACTTCTGACCGATCCTGCGCAACTTTCTGTGCATCTTTGCTGGAAGAAGTTCCTTATAAGCCTCGAAGTAGGCTTCTGGTACGAAGATTCTCTTGAGGCTCTTACAGCCCAGAAATACATCGTCTCCAATCATCGAAAGTCCAGACGGAAGGGTGATTTCCTGAAGTGATTCGCAGAATGCAAATGCTTCTGAGCCGAGGCATTGAAGTCCCTTGTTGATACGCACTTTCTCAAGTGAGAAACATTCAAAGAAAGCGCGGTCTCCCACTGACAGAAGCTTTGCCGGGAATCCTATCTGTCTCAGTTCCCAACAGCCGTAAAATGCTTCGTCCCTTATCGTGAGCAGGGATGACGGTAGTCCGATCCTGCGGATCCATCCGCATTCCTTGAATGCCCCGAACCCGATGTGCTCCACAGAGTCCGGAAGGTAGATCTTGTCGAGGAAAGAGACTCTCTCGTCTTCTGGGATTGTACTGCCGAGAGGCCTGTCTTCATCCATGTAATCCTGGAACGAGAAGACACCATCGCATATGATTCTTGTGCCCTGACGTACTTTGACTGTGTCGGGGAAATTCTCCGCGTCCAGAAGTTTAGTGCCGTCATGGCTGTAGTTGCAGTTGAAATCATTGTCCCACTCGTCTGTAGCAAGCTCTGCTGCGGTAGCTATTGTGCTGACAGATAATGCCTTCGCGGCATCTTTAGGGAAGTCTGAAATCTTTGAATCCATATGTCCTCGTGCTTATAGATAGAGCAAAGGTATGCAAAAACTTGCTAACTTAGCTAAAGTTATCCGTGCTTGGTCGGTGGCTTCCGGTTGCCTGTCGGGTACACATATATGAAGTTCAGACAATATATATCAGTAATACTGCCGCTCAGACTGGCCTGGAATCCGTATTATTACAGTGCGGAGCCTCTCCTTGTCGGTGATAGGGTATATGTGCGTTTTGCCGGACGTTCTTATCTTGCAGTAGTATATGAGGCAGGTGTTGTGCCCAGCATTACGGTAGAGAAGATAAGCCCCGTAGTTTCTGTTGCCGGCAATCTCTCTAAGATAAGCGCAAATGAGCTGAAGCTGTGGAAATTCGTCTCAGACTATTATATGTGTACCATAGGCGAAGTCTATAAGGCGGCTTATCCGGAACTCAAGATAGGGAGCGAACTCTCAGAGTCAAGACGCAAGGAAGCCGAGATACGTAGAGCTGCAAGGGCGGAGGAAGTGTTTCAGGCCAGAGTATCGCGTCTCAAGGAGCGGGCCTTGAAGAAAGAGGCAAAAATCGCGGCCACGCGTCCTGATACTGCTGCATATCGCAAGCTGCAGGCTGAGCTCTTAGTAATTCAGGGACAGTTAGCGACTCTGTCTGGGGAAAGTCCATTGTCAAAGGATCAAAAGGCGCGGAGTAACTATAGTGTCGAGATAAATGCCACTGAAGTACCCTCTCTAAGTTCTGCCCAGAAAGAGGCTCTTAAGGCCATACATGAAGGATTTTCAGTACATAAGCCTGTACTCCTTCATGGAGTAACGGGCTCCGGTAAGACTGAAATCTACATTAATCTTGCCCTTGAGGCCTTGGCTGCCGGCAGAAATGTGCTGTATCTTATTCCTGAAATAGCTGTAAGCCGTCAGTTGCAGGACAGACTCTCCAAGATCTTCGGAAGTCGGCTTTACGGATTCCATTCCAAGGTGTCGGCTGCAGGCAGGCAGGCCGTGGCATCTCAAGTGAGAAATGGGGCATATGTCGTATTGGGCACAAGGTCGGCTATCTTTCTTCCTCATCATGACCTTGGGCTTATAATCGTGGATGAGGAGCAGGATACATCGTACAAGCAGGATACCCCGCCACCTCGGTACAACGGCAGGGACACTGCTATTATGCTGGCTTCCATGTACGGAGCAGGGATCGTCCTCGGCACTGCCACCCCGTCTCTTGAGTCTCTGTACAACTGCATGACAGGCAAGATGGTCAAAGTTCAGCTTAATGAGAGGTATTTCGGATCTGAGGACTCCGATGTTGAGGTGATAGATACAATTGCTGAGAGACGAAAACATGGAATGTCAGGTAATTTCTCCTACAAACTGATAGAAAGAATACATACCGCGCTCTCTGCAGGAGGCCAGGTGCTTGTGCTCAGGGGGCGTCGGGCTTATTCTCCTGCCGTCCAATGCACTTCTTGCGGAGATATTCCCAAATGCAGATCCTGCAATGTCCCGTTGAGTTGGCACAGGCAAGAAGGGATCCTGACCTGCCATTATTGTGGCTGGAGAGTCCCTTATACCGGCAAATGTTCCAAATGTGGGGGAGATCTTGTGCCGCTCGGGTCTGGTACCCAACGCATAGAAGAGGAAGCCAAGGCTCTTTTTCCTGATGCTGTAGTGGCAAGGCTTGACAGCGACTCAGCTCTTGCTTCTGGAAATGATGTATCTATAATCAAAGATTTTGCAGCAGGTAAGATAGATATATTGGTGGGTACACAGATAATTGCCAAAGGTTTCGATTTCGGCTCTCTCTCGCTTGTTGCTATGATACAGGCTGATTCTGTACTTGGACAGCAGGATTTCCGGGCAGATGAGAGGGCTGCCCAACTGATAGCCCAGTTCCGTGGCAGAAGCGGCAGACGCGACAGGAGAGGACTTCTTGTCATACAGACCTCGCGTCCTGATCATCCTGTATATAGGATGTTTACTGAAAATGAGGATATTACTGCGGATATGATGGCTGAACGCAAAGAGTTTGGCTATCCGCCTTATTCGAGGATCGTCAAGGTTATCTTCAAGGATACGGACAAGATCCGGGTTGACAGTATGTCCGGAGATCTCGCAGTATTGCTTAAGTCAGGACTTCCTCAAGATGTCTCCGTGCTCGGTCCTTATGCTCCTGTAGTAGACAAGATTTCAGATCATTATATTATGAATATCAGGGTAAGCCTGCCCAAGACGCAGCATCTTTCACAGACAAAGGAGACACTTGGTCACATTGTAGATGATTTCGGGCAGAAATACTCTTACTCAGGACATATTGCAATAGACGTTGATCCAATATAGAGCATCTCTTGCAATGCTCCGCGCTTTTGCGTATATTTGTGCGATGCACAATATGCACTGACAGACTAATGGGTAAAATCATAGCTATCGCCAATCAGAAAGGTGGGGTAGGCAAGACTACCACAGCGATCAATCTTGCGGCCTCATTGGCCGTTCTTGAGAAGAAGGTTCTGATCATTGATGCCGACCCACAGGCCAATACGACCTCGGGACTCAATTTCTCGCCGGACAATGACGAGAAACGGACATTGTATGAGATCATGATAGGCAAGATTGGTGTCATGGATGCATTGATACAGACAGAGATAGCCAATCTCCACATGATTCCCTCACATATCAATCTTGTGGGCGCGGAGATAGAGATGTTGGAGACAGAGGCCAGGGAGTCCATACTGAAGAAAGCCCTTGCTGCCGTCAAAGACAAGTATGACTACATTATCATAGACTGCTCTCCTTCTTTAGGCCTGATTACTGTGAACTGCCTAACTGCCGCGGATTCTGTCATCATCCCAGTGCAGCCGGAGTTCTTCGCGCTGGAAGGTCTTGGCAAGTTGTTGCAGACCATAAGGCTTGTGCAGAACGGGGTCAATCCCTCACTTGCAATCGAGGGCTTCGTAGTGACTATGTTTGACGGGCGTACTAAGGTTCATTCACAGGTTCTCGCCCAGCTCAAGGAACATTTCAAGGATATGGTGTTCGAGAACATTATCCAACGCAATATACGCCTTAGTGAAGCACCTTCGCACGGTAAACCCATTATACTGTACGATGTTATGAGCAATGGAACCTCCAATTACCTCAATCTTGCCAAGGAGCTGTTGGAGAGAGAACGCAAGATAAATCATACGAAATGAAACCGCAAAGAGGATTGGGTAAGGGGCTAAGTGCCCTGTTGGGCGATGCCGCTGATATTGAGAACCTTCGTGCGCCTGTAGGTTATGTCAACAAAGAAGTGGCCGGTCCTGCCGAGCCCAAGAATTCGGCAGACATACTCCGTATACCAGTAGATTTTGTAGAGCCCAACCCGTTCCAACCGAGGATGTCCTTTGATCAGGAATCACTCATGGAACTCGCTGACTCTATCCGTACTTTCGGACTTATACAGCCTATAACTGTAAGGCGTAAATCTGCCGACAGATACCAGATTATTAGTGGCGAGCGCCGTTTTAGGGCGTGCAGGATGGTCGGCATGGATATGGTGCCTGCCTATGTCCGAGATACCAACGATCAAGGTATGCTTGAGATGGCCATCGTCGAGAATATCCAACGTGAGAATCTCGACCCTATCGAAGTTGCCATGAGCTACCAGCGGCTTATAGACGAGTGTAGCCTAACTCAGGAGCAGATGGCTGGCAGAGTCGGCAAGAAACGTGCGTCAATTACCAATTATCTCCGCCTTCTGAAGCTTCCAGCTAAGGTGCAGCATGACTTGAAGGTCGGTCTTCTGAGTGTGGGACATGCCAAAGTCTTGCTTGGTGTAGAGGATAGTACTGTCCAGGAGAGTCTTTGTGATCTGGTTATCAAGAACGGTCTTTCTGTGCGTCAGCTCGAGGATAAGATAAAGGAACTTGAGAATGCACCCGCCAAGAAGCAGGTTGTTCAGACGGAGCTCCCTGACGAGTATTATAAGGTGCTCGGCCACATAGGTAAGTTTTTCGGTAGAGACATAAGTCTCAAGCGCAACAGTGATGGTAAGGGGACAATGACGATACATTTCGATTCGGACGAGGAGATCCGTCGTTTTCTTAAGGCTTTGGATGAATCTAATGTCTAAGGAGATAGGGATGTCGGTTAGGCGTGTCATAACGGCAATGGCATTGTGTATAGCCTTCTTAATGGCGGGTACAGCAAGGTCTTATGGCCAGTTCAAAGAGGAAGCCTTTACTCAGCAGTACAATGACGATGCCGATACGACAGGTAGGGATTCGACTGATGCGGCATTTACATTTAAAGAATTCTTCGGAGGCGTCTCGCACAAGCGCGATGCGAGGATTGGAGTCCTGTTCGCAGGCTCTACTGTCTTCGTAGGTGCCCAGCAGATGTACAATAAGGATTATTGGAAACTCCCCGTGATTTACGGCGGACTTGCCGCAACTGCAGGGGCGGGTATTTATTACAGGCACAAGTTCAATGTCGATGGAGACCCTTCTTTCCGCAATATAAGTAATCTATGCTTCATAGGAACCGGGCTGGTCTATTGGGCGGCCTTGCTTGACGGAGTAGCATGTCATGACAGGGGTACATATCCGCAGGCTGGGAAAGCAACCCTTTATTCGGCACTTTTGCCGGGGCTTGGTCAGGCCTACAATCGCGAGTATTGGAAGATTCCTATATATTATACGGGTCTTATGGTTTCCACCCACCTGTTCATAACGTACAATACCAATTATAGAAGGTACAGGCGCATCTACAATGAGGCTACCATGGAAAATTCCACCTATGACGGTCCTGTATCAGCCTCTACGGCGAAATATTACCGTGACGTATTCAGACGTTACAGGGATTATTCTGCTGTTGCCATTCTCGGCTTCTATCTGTTGCAGATTATAGATGCCAATGTGTTCTCTTATATGCATGATTTCGAGCTTAGCGATGATCTTGCGATGAATGTGAGCCCTACCGTGATATCACCAGACAGTGGGTATGCATTTGCCCAGAGCCCCGGATATAGTGGAGGAAACAGGAGTCTCTTCTATTCAGGAGGAGGATCGCAGGCTTTCGGATTGAGGGTCGGTTTTAGGTTCTGATAGATATATAGTATGAAAATATTTGCCAAATATATTGCAGCGGCTTTAGCCGCTTTCTCTTTTGTCGGGTTTTGCGAGGCGCAGGCTCAGGTATTCCCCTTCCGTAAGAGGGCTGCGTCTGAAGGTAAGTCACGGAAGGTACTCTTTGAAGAAAATAAGCGACTCCGATCCCGCATAGATTCGCTTCTTCAAGAGATAGAGGCTCTGAAAGATACAATTGCGTATGAGAGTGCAGTTGGTTCTGTTGATCCGGAAGCCGGTCCTTTGCTTGAAGGAGTCGCTCCTGAGACGTATTCCCAGGAAGTTCGTGACAGTCTTCTTGATGTGTGGTATGCCAGCAGGGGAGACGAGGAGGACGAACAGTATGATATGGACTCAGTGAAGTTCTCGTCAAATGTGCCGGACAAGGTTTTCTTGGAGCGTATAAAGGCAATGAATTCATATATAACTCTGCCTTACAACGAGACGGTCAGGAACTATATACTTCTGTACTCAGACAAGATGCCCGACAAAATGTCGAAGATGTTGGCTCTTTCGGATTATTATTTTCCTGTCTTTGAGGCAATTCTTGACAAATATGGTATGCCTCAGGAACTGAAATATATGGCAGTCATCGAGTCGGCCCTGAATCCTACTGCCGTATCTCGTGCTGGTGCAAAGGGAATGTGGCAGTTCATGTATACTACGGCTAGAAATTATGGCCTTACTATCAATTCATTCGTTGATGAAAGGCTTGATCCGTACAAGTCTGCAGATGCGGCGGCAAGGTATCTGTATGATGCTTACAAAATATTCGGAGATTGGAATCTTGCCATTTCTTCATACAATTGTGGAGCCGGGAATGTCAACAAGGCCATAAGAAGATGTGGCGGAAATCATGACTTCTGGTCAGTGTACGACTATCTTCCGAGAGAGACACGAGGATATGTCCCTGCATTTGTCGGAGCTATGTATGCTTTCAACTATTACAAAGAGCATGGGATTGTCCCAGAGAATCTACATATGCCTGCCCATCTGGATACCTTCAAGGTACATAAGATGCTTCATTTTCAGCAGATTAAGGATCTTACTGGTATTTCTGTAGAGGAGCTTCGTGCATACAACCCACAGTATATCCATGACATAATACCGGGTAATGAGAAGGAATATATCCTCAGGCTTCCGATCCGTTATTCGGGAAAATTCATAGATGCAGGCGATTCCCTATATTCACATAGGGCAAAGGAGCTTTTCAATCCTGCAACTTTGCAGAATATTGCCGCTTCCGGTGATGGCAACAGGATTGTGTACAGAGTAAAGAGTGGTGATTATCTCGGGCGAATAGCAGCCCGTTATCACGTGTCTGTGAGCCAGATAAAACGCTGGAACGGACTTAGAAACAATAATCTGCGTATCGGACAGAGGCTTGTAATATACAGAAGGGGAGTGCCCCCAGCTACTACGCCTGTATCTTCTTCGAAGGCTTCTTCCAATGCTTCAACCTCTGCGGCATCATCTTCAAAAGTGACAGCATCTGGGTCTCAGCCTTCCGGAGATGTCAGTCAGACTTCGTCAAAAGTGATGCCTGCAAGCCAGAGTGCAGCAAAAGGTACATATTATGAACATACCATAAAGGCAGGCGAGACCCTGTATCAGATTGCCAAGAACTACCCAGGCGTGAGTGCTGACGATATCATGAAGTACAACGGTATCTCCTCTCGTATCAAGCCAGGCATGAAGATCCGGATTCCGAAAAGGTAGACCTGTTTGAAGGTCGTCCCTTTTGCAAGTTGTTCCTTAGGTTTCGTTATCGACAAATGCTGTGTCGGTTGTGAGTGCTGAGAGTACAGTATGAATATCATACTCGTGTCTGCATATATCTGCATGCACATAAGTTTAGCGTCAACTTTAGATCTTCGCTTATGACCAGCCGATAGTCAATCTAAAGCTGAAAGTGCAAAAAAAAGTACAAAAAAGTACAAAAATAATTTGCCGCTAAAGGGAAAATGCCTATATTTGTAATCCCAAACGAATGGTGCCATAGCTCAGTTGGTAGAGCAAAGGACTGAAAATCCTTGTGTCCCTAGTTCGATTCTCGGTGGCACCACTTCTGAATCAGAGAGTTACCGTGATGTGACTCTCTTTTTTGTGTCTATCTCTATCCCAATCTCGCCATTACGTAAAAGTAGTTAATGTGCGGACTAATAGACATTAGGTAGGATAATATCCTTGTAACGGATTTATATTCATATATTTGCTAATATAATATTTGAGAGGGGGATAACAAGTATTATACAGTTGAGCAGTATGAGACAAGTGCTGAAAAGATAGACTGTCAGAGGATGTAAATGTATTCAATAGCCTACCTTTATTGAAAGGTAAATCATTAGCAGATGTATTCATTTCTTCAGGTATTATAGTGGAGAAGTGAATGCATTTTTCTTATATGTGACTTATTGATGTAGGGTTGAGTAAACTGAAGAAAGTGATATTTACATTGCAGTGTTGTAGAGCATCTTAATGATGACTATTTTGAAGACATTCCACTCTTGTGGAAATTAAAGCGCAGGATAAGCAATCTTATAGAGCCGGTATTGCTTACAGAGGATAAGAATAATCCTTTATATGAAGATATTTTGAAGACAGGAATATTGGTTTAGATTTGAGCAATGGAGCAGAAAAAGGAGGATAAAGGTTTCCAATTTGATATAGTGTACAGAGAACCTAATGAGGAGACTTTGGCTGCACCACAAAAATCTGTTGCCGGATAAACATCCAAACGTCAGAATACAAAAAGAGGCTGCACCGTAATTAGGTTTTACGATGCAGCCTTGTTGTTGAAGTAGTGTCAGACGCGTTTGATAATAGGTCCGTGTCAAAATGCGACTGTGAGGCCTACTCCGGCGACGAAGCTCTTGCGGTAGAATTCGTCTTTTCCAGGAATAGAGAGCTTGGACAGGTCAACCTTGCCTGCGAGATCTGGGTTGACTGCTGCGAGCTGCCCGAGAAGAGGCTTAAGCTTGTTTGCCAGAGCTGCACCGTTTCCACCGTAGTCAGAATGTTCCTTGTTGAAGTGTGTGAAGAAGGTCTTGTACAGACCCAGGTCAAGGGCTATCTTGGGCGTTACATGGAATCTAGCACCAAGACCCGTGGATACCGAACTGGTGGTGAAACTCATGTCAGAGATGAATCTTGCTTCATCGCCGAATCCGAATGTGCTTGTATTTGCTCCAAGGCTCAGGGTGACAACTTCACATACATCGTACTCTATACCTCCGAGGAATTCGAATGAATTATGTTTCAGATAGTCCTGCTTGTTATTTCTGTCTGTCTCGCTGTTGTACTGCTTGCTCTGCTTGTCAAAATAGTAGTTGAATCCGGCAGCAATCCTCAGGTTGCGTAGAACGGCATATTCCGCACCAAGGTTGAGACTTCCGGGGATGTCCGCGGCAATGATCTTATTGTCATCGAATTGAGCAATCCCAGTAGAATTGTCTTTCGTGTCGTTCTTGAGCCTTACGGAGGTGTTGAATTCGTAGCGCCCTGAGAAGTTGAATTTGCCTGTCTTGTAGTTTACCGAGATTATAGGGGTAAATGCAATATCTTTCTGGCTAACATCAAGCCTTTTGTCTCCAACAAGGCCTGCAGCCATCGAGGTTGCGGTTTCAGCAGGTATTTTCCCTCCTGACAATTGGGAAATCGCTGCTCCCAGTACATTTGCTGCAGGAAGCATCTTCCCGCCATATCCGAGTTGGATGTCGCTTAGCGAACCGTCATAGGAGTTGGTCACGTAATTGAGTCTGACTCCGGCAGATACTGTCCAGTTCTTGCTGATTTTGTAGCCGAAATTGAACTGTCCGGCGAAATTGTACTGCTCTCCAGTCAAGGCTATGTCTGCATTGTATCCTGTTACTGTCTGTGCGCCTGTAAGAGAATTGACAAGAGCAGGAATTACAGCAACAGGTGCTTCGAATGCCGCAAGTCCTTGATCATATTTAGCCTTTCCACCGCCGGAGACAACTCCGAAATGGAAAGACGTGAAGAAATTGTCGTGTATGAAAGCGAGATCAAGGTGGGGAAGTACGGGAGCAAAAGTCTTTCCCGTGTATTTCCTTGATGCATTGCCGCCATTCTCGATTCCATATCCGAGAGGCGCGTAAGTTGTCGTAGTATATCTTCGCTGTATGGCAGACTGTATGTCAATTGCAAGATGGAAGCCGTTGTCCATAAATCCGATACCGGCAGGGTTGAAATATGCGCCTTGGACGCCTATTACCGCATTCTGTGCGGGATTTCTCAGAAAAGCCGTACTTTGGTTGGTATTTGTGACGAAACCTCCCGCAAATGCAGCGAGAGAAGCAGCCGACAATGCAGCTGAAAGGATCAGTCTTTTTTTCATTTCGATTAGTAGTCTTTAATACAGCAAAAGTATTCTAACTAATCCAAATTATAAAAAAATGCGACTTAATGATATACTGTTTAGATAAAATAGGAGAAATAATGCTTCCATTTGACATATCGCCCCTACGTGAACTACGATCATTTGCCTATGGTGTCCAGATGGATCTGAAAGCTGTCCAAAACGCCATTACTATGAACATATCAAACGGCATCATCGAAGGGTATGTAAACAAACTGAAAGCGGTAAAGCGGTAAAAGTCAAATTGCACTATTAATCGTGCAATTTTCGTTAAATATTGCACGATAAGTGATGCAAAAAACAAAGAAAATTGCACGATAATCCGTGCAATTTTTGTATATTTGCGTCAAATGATGATTCTATGGACTCTTTGTATGCTACATACCGCCAGTATCTGGAGTTGACTCCAATGTCTTTTTTTCGTGATTTTCATGACAAAATCAATTGGGAATGCCGCGTCATAGGTGTTCTGGGACAGAAAGGTGTTGGAAAATCAACCCTTCTCCTTCAGCATATCAAAAAATGTGAAGACAAGGACACGACGCTGTATGTCACCGCCGACGACATTTATTTTTCAGCTCACACGCTGGTTGATACTGCAAAGCAGTTCTATGCCGAAGGCGGAAGAGCCTTGTATATAGATGAAATTCACAAGTATCGAGGCTGGAGTACTGAGATAAAGATGATGTATGACCAACTTCCTCTGCTCCGCATCGTGTATTCGGGGGGTTCAATCCTTGATTTAAGAAAGGGCGGGGCGGATCTCAGCCGTAGGGTCATTGAATACAAACTGCCGGTGTGGTCTTTCCGGGAGTACCTTAACCTCCGGATGGGATGGAATCTGAAGCCTGCGACGTTGGAGGAAATTCTCACGGGGAAAGTTGACTATCCATACGGAGAGCATCGTCCTTTGGCATATTTTAAGGAATATCGTCAAAATGGGTGCTATCCGTTTTTTCGCGAACCTGAATTCCGTACGAGACTGCGTCAGGTCATCACCACCACGGTCGAAGTGGATATTCCTAAGTATGCGGAAATGACTGTTGCCGCGACTGAGAAACTGAAGAAACTGATGTATTATGTCTCTCAGAGCGTTCCGGTGAAGATTAACTATTCCGATATGGAGCGCGACCTCGACATTCCGAGGAACAGCCTCCCTTCATATCTCGAATACCTTGAAAAGGCCGAACTTGTATCTATGCTTCGCATGAAGGCGAACGGGGACGCGGTGCTTCGCAAGATGGATAAGCTCTATCTGAACAACTCCAACATGATGTATTCAATGTCCGACCATGAGCCGAATCAGGGAAATGTGCGCGAGACGATGTTTCTTTCATGGATGAAAAGCGCCTTCGACGTCGTCGAATCCCCGATTTCGGACTTTGAACTCAACGGCAAAACCTTTGAGGTCGGTGGCCGCAAGAAAGGCAAGAAGCAGATTGTCGACGCTTCGGAAGGCTACATCGTCACCGACGACATTGAATATGCCTACAAAAACAAGATTCCCCTTTGGATGTTCGGGTTTATATATTAGCAGATCAGGTTTCGCACTTGCGAAACTTGATTAAGTTTAATGCTCGCAATGAGTTACAATACTTGCGAAACTTGAGTTAAGCTAAAACAATTATGATGTCAGTTTGGACAAAAGACACAGAGGGACGCGTGATTATAAAAGTCATCACAGCATTCTGGCTGGTTGCAGCCGTAGGTCTCATACCGCAAGCTTGTGCCAAAACAGATGGTGGAGACAACAATAGGGTGCTTGATGCCCTTGACAGAACAATAGCCGAAAGGGATATCTATGAAAGAATCAAACGAGAACGTATAGATTCGATAAAAGCGAAAATACGCTCGGATGCCACCGACAGCGTTAAATATGAAATCTACGACATTTTGTTCGGAGAATATTACCAATACGACATCGATTCGGCCATATTCTATGCTCGAAAAAAACTATCCGTGGCCCAAAGGACAGAATCAGAGCGGACCCGGAACGAAAGGATAATCGATGCGGAGATGGATATCGCTGACAGGTATGCTCTTTCTGGAATGTATCTTGAGGCTTCGGAGATTATGCATGAAATGGATCCGAAAGCTATGCCGAGACAGCTGATGCTGAGATATTTACAAATCAGCAACAATTTGTATGGGAATATGGCGGAAATGTCTGATGACCCTCTCGTCAAAGCTGATTACATACGGAAGCGGGACTCTTTCAGGAATGAGTTGTATAGAAATCTGAGCGATGACGACCTTTTTAAACTCTACGTATGGTCAGACATTGAGATCGACAATGGCAACGCAGCGATGATCCTGGACTCGCTGCTCGCGGTCCGGTCTTCCGACAGGCTTGATGTACACGAAAGAGCGATAGTCAGCTACATAGCATCCATAGCCTCGCGTATGATCGGCAAAAACTCCGAGGCCATCGCCCTCCTTGCCGAAAGTGCCGCCTATGATCTCAGAGCTCCCGTCAACGAATACAAGTCACTATACGAGCTGGCGGAGCTTCTGTACCGCGAAGGCGACATCAAAAGAGCCTACCGCTATGTGAACCAGTCGATAAAGGATGCCGTGGCCGCGAACGCCAGCATAAATATCCAAGCCATAAACTCGATGCTGCCACTGATTACCGAGACCTACGACATTTGGATGCGTGACAGGCGTACACAACTCTACATCATACTTTTTATCATAAGCGCATTGCTCCTTTCGCTCGTCATCGCAGCGCAATACATGATCAGAAGCCACCGGAAAGTGGCGACAGCCAATGCGAGGCTCAAGGAGTATGTTAGCCTTCTCCAGGAATCGAATGACATCAAAGAGCAATATCTAGGAATATATCTGGACATGTGTTCGGACTACATAGCCGGTCTGGAGAGGTATCGTTCCAAATTGCGCAGGGCAGCGAAGGAAGGTGGCTTCGAAGAGGTAATGGATAGTCTGAAATCCACAGAATTCATCGATAGGGAACTAGAGGGATTTTATATACGTTTCGATGAATCTTTTCTGGCCCTATTCCCCGACTTTGTGGATCGGTTGAATGCCCTTATCCAGGAAGACAAGAGGTTTGATGTGAGAGGTAAGGGCGGAATGCTCACGACAGAGTTACGGGTAGCCGCACTGATACGTCTAGGTGTAACAGACTCCACCAAAATCGCACATTTTCTCAGAAGGTCCGTCTCCACAATCTACAACTATCGTGTCAAGATGAGAAACTCCGCTGTTTCCGGTCGCGAGGATCTCGAAAAACAAATCATGAGCATCGGGAGACTGTCTTAAAGGCGCTACTATCTTTACATAAGGTCAAACGTATAACAAACTATATATCAATATATTACGTTTCTAATATAACTACTAAAACGGTACTATTGCTTTGCTCTTATGACAATATTGGTTTCCTTTGCGAAGGAATAACCAATGTATTATTCGCGCTTCAACATATTAATAACATTCTAATAACATGAGCAAAACACACTTCATTTTGTGCCCGATTGCCGTCTTGTTGTTGCTGACTGGGCTCTGCGCCTCCGCACAGGGACAGTCTTTCAACGGAAAGGTAATCGACAAGACTGGGCAACCTATAATAGGAGCTGCTGTCATAAACACAGTCAATCGTTCCGTCGGGACAATGACCGATGTGGACGGAACATTCACTTTGGCCGCCTCGAAAGGTGACGTTCTTGAAGTTTCCTCACTGGGCTACTCTTCAGTTAGGGTGACCGTTGATGAAAAGACTGACATCACCATCGTGCTTCAAGAAGATTCTGAATTTCTTAGTGAATCCGTTGTCGTGGGCTACGGAACAATCAAAAAGAAAGATCTGACAGGAGCGGTTGCATCCGTTTCGGACAAGGATCTCAAGGACACTCCTGTAGCCAATGTCGGGCAAGCACTTCAAGGCAAGGTCTCCGGCGTGTATATTCTTGATTCTGGAAAGCCTGGAGACAATGTCACCATGAAGATCAGGGGCTTGGGTACAATCAATGACAGCGATCCGCTTGTTGTTATCGATGGAGTTCCGACAGATTTGGGACTGACTTCACTTAACACGGCGGACATCGATAGGATCGATGTACTCAAGGATGCGTCCGCTACCGCTATCTACGGATCACGTGGCGCAAATGGTGTCGTGATGGTGACCACCAAGAGAGGTTCCAATGGTAATGGTAAGGTCAGCGTCAACGCCAACTGGGCACTCCAGAATGTCACATATGTTCCTGAAATGCTTGATGCCGCGGGCTTCGCAGCCTATTCAAACGACATGCTGAGCAACGCGGGACTGGCTACAAATCCAGCATGGAGCAACCCGGAGACTCTCGGAAAGGGCACGGATTGGATAAAAGAGATCCTTCACACGGGCAAGATGCAGAACTACACAGTGAGCTATTCCGGTGGAAACGAGAAAGCACATTACTACGTCTCAGGTGGATTCCTTGACCAAAAAGGAATCGTCAAGACAGTTGGCTATAGAAGGTTCACTTTCCAGAATAACAACGATGCTCAAGTCTTGAAATGGCTGAAGTTCTCCAACAATATCACATTCTCGGCTGACGTGAAAGAAGGTGGTTCATATTCAATTTCCAGCGCGATGAACGCCCTGCCGACACAGGAAGTAAAGAATGCCGACGGCAGTTGGAGCGGTCCGGAAGGGTCATCCTATTGGTATGGTGATGTCAGAAATCCTGTCGGTCCTCTCTACACCAACGCAAACAAGACCAATGGCTACAATTTTCTCGGGAATATCTCCGCGGAGATAACATTCACGAAGTGGCTGAAATTCAAGAGTACTTTTGGCTACGATGCCAAGATGTGGTTCAACGACAACATCTCGTATGCTTACGACTATAAGCCTTCAGCAGTGGAGGAAACCACTCGTTACCAAGACTCCAACAAGGCTTTCACCTATCTTTGGGATAATTACTTCACCTTCGACCACACGTTCAACGGGAAGCATAGTCTCAATGTGATGGCCGGCACTTCTGCACAATGGAACGATGCTTCGGGGATTAACGCTACCAAGGCTGGATTCCTTTTCTCCAATGTCCACGAGTTCGACAACGGAACCGTCAACAAATCAATCGGTGGCGCGTCAAGCGACTGGTCTATGATGTCTTTTATGGCCAGGCTCAATTACACTTACGAAGACAAATACCTTCTCACAGCCACGATGCGCCGTGACGGTTCTTCCAGATTCGGCCCGAACCACAGATGGGGAAACTTTCCGTCCGCCTCAGCGGCATGGAGACTATCCAAGGAAAATTGGTTCCCTAAGAATTTTCTTGTCAACGACGCTAAACTGCGCGCTGGCTATGGTGTGACCGGCAACGACAAGATCGGCTCATACGCCTACATCCAGACCTACAACACAGGTACTTACATTTTCGGAACCGAAACCGTCACTGCTCTTATGGCCAAGTCCATGGCTAATCCTTCAATCCACTGGGAGGAAGTGCGCCAGGCAAACATTGGTCTTGACCTGTCCATGTGGCGGTCGCGTGTCAACCTTTCTGTCGATGCATATCTGAAGAATACGGCCGACATGCTTGTCAAGGCAGCGATTCCTATCACTTCCGGCTACGAGGACACCACCACAACCTACACGAACGCAGGCAAGGTCCGCAACAGCGGCTTCGAGTTCACTCTCAACACAATCAACTTCGATAGTACAGGCGATGGATTCAGGTGGGAGACATCGCTGACAGCCACGTGGAATAGAAACAAGATCATAAGCCTTAACAGCGACACACCGCTTTACCAGAACGAGACAGGTGGAACCTACATCACCATGCAGAAGAACGGTGAACCTATCAATGTGTTCTATGGCTATGTGACCGATGGCATATTCCAGACTCAGGATGAAGTTGATAACCATGCATTCCAGGAGAGTTCCACCGCGCCGGGCGATATCCGGTTCAAGGATCTCAACAATGATGGTGTTATCAACGAGAAAGACAGGACAATCATCGGCAACCCTAACCCGGATTGGCTGTTCTCAATGACGAACAATTTCTACTTCAAAGGATTCGACCTTACGATTTTCCTACAGGGCATAACTGGCAACGAGATATTCAACGCGGTGGATATCGGCAACGAAGGAATGGCAAGCGCGCACAATCAGACCGCGTCTGTCAAGTACCGTTGGACCGGCTACGGAACCAGCACCAGCATGCCTCGCGCCGTCTATGGCGATCCGAACCACAATGCCAGAATCTCCGACAGGTTCGTGGAAAGTGGCTCTTACCTTAGGGTAAAGAACGTCACTTTAGGCTACACATTCCCTAAGGCTCTTTTGCACAAAGCGCACATTGACAGCGCGAGGATATTCCTTTCCTGCGAGAACGCACTGACCCTGACGAATTACTCTGGCTTCGATCCGGAGGTTGGTATCAACGGAATAGATTGGAACATCTATCCGCTGTCACGTACTTTCAGCCTCGGGCTCAACTTTAATTTCTGATGAATATGAACAACTTAAAGATCACAATACTTGGTTTGGCAGGCTTGGTGATGATATCCTGCTCCGGATTTCTTGACAGTTTCCCTTCATACGCCGTGGATCCGTCTGTCTCAGTCACAGATTCTGTCGCCATCGCCTTGACAAACGGATGCTATGTGCCGCTGCAGTCCTCAAACCTTTACAATCAAAGAATATGGTCACTCGACATCATCGCTGGCAACTCCGAGGTTGGAGCCGGTGGCGGTGATGATGGAATTGAGACCATACAATGTGCCAATTTCGCTGCTGATGCGTCCAATGGATTCGCGGTTTATATCTGGAGATCTCCTTGGGTAGGAATCGGACAGTGCAATACCACGATAGAATCCATTCTCGGAGAAGGCAACCAGACCAGCGACGCCATAAGGAATCGTTCGCTCGGTGAGGCTTATTTCCTCAGAGCACACTATTATTACATTCTTGTACGTCTGTTCGGAGGTGTCCCTCTTGTGCTTACCCCACACAAGGCCAACGAGTCCACGGATGTGGCAAGAGCCTCTCTTGATGACTGTTACGCTCAGATTATCAGTGACTGCAAGACTGCCATTGATCTCCTGCCCGAAAAAAGTACATATGCAGGAGCTGACTACAACCGGGTCAGCAAGGACGCGGCATTGGCCATGCTGGCCGACATCTATCTGACGTACAATCCGTCCGAGCACTACGCTGAGGTTCAGAACCTTTGCTCCCAGGTAGAGGCTTTGGGCTATGACCTGAGCAAGTGCGATTTTGCGGACAATTTCGGCTCTAAGGCCGAAACCAGCCAGGAGGCTTTGTTCACGGTGGGCTATTCAGGAAGCACCCAGTACGATTTCTGGGGTGGCAACAACCAAAGTTCATGGCTGTCCACTTTCATGGGTCCGAGAAACTCGGGAATGGTCGCCGGATCATATGGATGGAACCAGCCTACCGAGGAATTCATGAGTCAATGGGAAGAGGGGGACCTCAGGAAGGACGTGTCCGTCTTCTACAATGGATGCCCGGCCTTCGATGGAATCGAGTACAAGTCCTCATGGTCAAACACAGGTTACAATGTGCGTAAGTTCATGGTCACCAAGTCATACTCACCGGAATACAACACAAACGCAGCGGACTTTGTCGTGTACCGTTTCGCGGATGTACTATTGATGAAGGCCGAGGCTCTGAACGAGCAGGGTAAGACGGACGAGGCCGCGGAACCTTTGAACATCGTAAGAAAACGCGCCGGCCTCAATCCGATTCCTTTAGGAAAGACACAGGAAGAGATGAGGGAGATCATCATCCACGAGCGCAGGATGGAGCTTGCTTTCGAGGGTCACCGATGGTTTGACATCATCCGGCTCAACAAGGGACAGTACGCCATTGATTTCCTTGAAGGAATCGGCAAGAAAGCTACAAAGGATAGGCTGCTTCTGCCTATCCCGCTGACAGAGATGGATTCTAACAATCTGATGGAACAAAACCCTGGATATTAACAAATAAGACTGGATTACACAATGAAGAAACAGATAATGGCCGCTACCATTGCGGCACTCTGCTTGAGCATGGTATGTTCCTGCTCGGAAGAGGATTATAAGACAGTCGATCCATCCGTTGGGAGCATTCTTGAAATGTCTGCTTCCGGGGAGGTGATCGAGCTTGACGAGAGAAAAGCCGACAGCGAAGCGTTGGCGTTGAATTGGACGACAGGCACCAACAAAGGCACAGGTAACGCTATCTCCTACACTTTAGAGATTGCCCCGAAAGATGTCGACTATTCTTCAGGTTACAAAGAGGAACTCGGCAGGAAGGCTTATTCAAAGACTTGGACTACAAAGGAGCTGAATGACCTCGTCAAGTCGGAATTTCACGCCCAAAGCGGTGTCAAGGCTGTTTACAAGGCTAGGGTGACCGCTACCGTCGCCGAATATGGCGATTTGTCCCAAGAGTCGTCTGTGGAGTTCTCTGTGACTCCTTACGAGCCTGTCAGCACGACACTTTACATGATTGGAGACGCTGCTCCTAATGGTTGGTCCGCAGACGATGCCACCGAGTTGACACGCACGTCCGCCGGGGTGTTCTCTTGGACGGGGACATTGAACGAGGGCGAGATCAAGTTTATCACCACTTCGGGCCAATTCTGGCCGGCATACGTCAGGGATGGTTTGGACGCTTCAGGAAAGACTCTCAGATATTTTTCCGAGCAGCCGTCCGATGACCTTGACCTCAATTTCAATATTGTGGAAACGAGAGGCTATAGGATTACTGCTGACATACTCAACCTTACATTCACACTTGAAGAGACAGATGTCAACAAACCGCCATACGATGCCATTTACTTTGTCGGGGATCCGACCGAATGGTCATTTGTTAGGATGACACAAGATCCCGTCAATCCTTTTGTGTTCCGTTATGGAACAGAATTTACTAAAGGGGGAGAGTTCAAGTTCGGCACATCCGATGGTTCATGGGAAAACATGTACAAGGCTGTGGAGGAGAACGCTTCCATCAACAACACTGGTGTGCAGTTTGTAAAAGGCTTTGACCCAGATCCTAAATGGAAAATCAAGGACGAAGAAGCCGGAAAGGCCTACAAGATCGCCTTTGACATCACACCGGGGAAAGAAAGCATGAACTGCATTGAGTTTGTCCCTTATCCATCGCTCTGGCTCATCGGTTCTGCCGCTCCACACGGATGGTCTCTGGACGATGCTGCATCTGATGACAAATGCAGGCTCAAGGCAGGTGATGACAAATATATTCTTACATGGACAGGAGATTTATCCACAGGAGAGATGAAGATTAGCTGTGATCTCAAAAGAGAGTGGGACGGCTGCTGGTTCATACCAACGTCTACCAACAAGCCGTTCAACACTGCCACAGATGAGATCATCTCATTTGTGGACAGCAAGAAGGAACCCGGAGTGGATCGGAAATGGCTTATTGAGAACGCTGGCAACTACACAATCACCGTGAACCAGCTGAAGGAAACCATAACTATCGTGCAGAACTAATGTAAGAAAACATGTATTACAAAATGTTTACAGAATTGATTTTGACGGGCGCCATACTTTTTGCCGGCGCCTGTCAGAAAGAGAAAGGCTACACAGGATTCGTTAAGCCATCCGATGGGGAGCAGACCGAAATTTCAGTCAGCACTGACAAGGCCACTTATAGACCAGGCGAGACAATCAGATTCACTGCCTCCGCCAATCTTGGCGCTGACGTCTCGGTCAGATATGTACATTTGGGCCGGGTTGTCAGTGAACAACCCCTCAACTCATCTGAATGGAGCTGGGCCGCTCCGCCAGAGGATTACAAAGGGTACATGGCAGAGGTTTACAAGACCACATCGGAAGGAGAGAAGATCCTTGGAACTGTAGGAATCGATGTGTCCAGTGACTGGGCTAGGTTCCCGCGCTACGGCTTCCTTTCCAGTTTCGATGTCATGAGTGAAGCCGCTGTCAATAACGTCATCGGCAACCTTAATCGCTACCACATCAACGGAGTCCAGTTTCAGGACTGGCATTGGAAGCATCATTGGCCGTTGGCTGGCACACGTGACAACCCACTTGAGACCTATAAGGACATCGCTAATAGGAATACGTCCCTGACAACTCTCAAGAACTACATATCTGCCATCCACAACCGCGGAATGAAGGCCATCTTCTACAACCTTTGCTTCGGTGCTCTTGACGATGCAGCGCAGGACGGGGTTAAAGAGAATTGGTACATATTCAGCGACAATGGCAGAAACAACAAGGATATGCACGCCCTGTCTGCTCCTTTCAAAAGTTCGATCTACCTTGTCAATCCAGGTAATCTTGAGTGGCAGGAATATATTGGCAAAAAGACCGATGATGTCTATAGCGTGCTTGATTTCGACGGCTATCAGATTGATCAGCTTGGGAATAGAGGCACAAGGTACGACTATGACGGCAATATTGTTGACTTGCCGGCCGGATATGCATCCTTCATCAATGCGATGAAATCGAGGCAACCTGCCAAGGATCTTATAATGAACGCAGTCTCAGGTTATGGCGCTGAACGGATCGTTGGAACTGGGAAAATGGCGTTTGCTTACAATGAAATGTGGGGGAGCGAAGCTGACTTCATCGACCTCAAAACCCACATCGAGGACAATAACCGATTTAGCGGGAAGGGCATAAGCACAGTCTTCGCTGCTTACATGAACTACGGCAAGTCGGGAAGCCTTGGGTCATTCAATGCACCTGGAGTTATCCTTACCGATGCGGTGATATTTGCCCTTGGAGGCTCTCATCTGGAGCTTGGAGAACATATGTTATGCAGTGAATATTTTCCCAACAGCAGCCTCGGCATGACAGCAGAGCTTCAGAACGCCATGGTCGCCTACTATGATTTCATGACAGCCTACGAAAACCTGCTTCGAGACGGTGGAGAATTCAATGACGTGAGCGTCACATCTGCAGACGGCAAGATGATCGTCAAGCCATGGGCTCCAGAAAAAGGTAAGGCGGTAACCTTATGCCGGAAATTTGACAGTCGCCAAGTGGTTCATATCTTAAATTTCACTCAAGCCAACTCTTTAAGTTGGAGAGACATGGACGGCACAATGCCAGAACCGACACAGATCATCGAGCCATCGGTTGATATCAATGTGAGCGAAAAGATTACCTCTGTCTGGATGGCTTCGCCTGACATTGACAGAGGCGCGTGCAAGAAGTTGGATTTTAAGCAAAACAACGACAGCGTCCGTATCACGATGCCTTCCTTGAAATATTGGAATATGGTAGTTTTGGAATATGAATAGAAAGACTTTAATTCGCGACATCGTGCTGATTTTCGTTACAGCGCTGACATTGGGAGTCACTGCATACGCTGAAAACTCCTATGACAGCCGCCCGGCCGTGGAGAGATCCGAATCCCTGCTCTCTCCGAACGGCAAGCTCAAACTTGAATTCAAACTTCAAGACGGAGACAAGCCACGCTACAAACTGTCCTACAAAGATAAGATTGTTGTTGAATGGAGCCGCATGGGGTTCCGGCTGAATGACAGCGGTCTCTTCGATTGGTTCGAACTCGCTGATGTATCTAGGAATTCCATAGATGAGACATGGAATCCTGTCTGGGGAGAGGAAAGCACGATAAGGAATCACTATAACGAGTTGGCGGTCACCTTGAGGCAGACGTCAAGCGATAGGCATATGGTGGTTAGGTTCAGGTTGTTTGATGATGGCCTCGGGTTTAGGTACGAGTTCCCAGACCAAAACAATCTGATATATTTTGTGATAAGTGATGAACTTACCGATTTTGCCATGACAGGTGATCACACAGCATGGTGGATTCCTGGAGATTACGACACTCAGGAATATGACTACAGCAAATCCCGCCTCTCTGAAATCCGTGGTTTGATGGAATCCTCCATCTCCGACAATCTCTCACAGACATCATTCTCCCCTACCGGAGTTCAGACCTCACTTCAACTCAAAACCGATGACGGAATCTACCTGAATATTCATGAGGCGGCTCTCGTGAACTATCCGGCCATGCATCTGGAATTGGATGACAGAAACATGGTGTTCCATGCGCATCTGACCCCTTCACCCACCGGAGAGAAGGCCTACATGCAGACGCCATGCACGACACCATGGAGAACAGTCATTGTCTCTGACGATGCCCGTGACATCCTCTCGTCACGCATCACATTGAATCTCAATGAGCCTTGCAAGATTGAGGATACCTCGTGGATTCATCCATGCAAGTATGTTGGAGTCTGGTGGGAAATGATCACCGGCAAGAGTACATGGGCCTACACGGATGACCTCCGCAGCGTCCATCTTACTACAGATGACCTGACAAAGGTGAAGCCTAACGGAAAGCATGGAGCGAACACGGCCAATGTCAAGAGATACATCGACTTCGCTGCGAAGAACGGATTCGATGGCGTGCTTGTGGAAGGCTGGAATATCGGTTGGGAGGACTGGTACGGCCACATGAAGGAAGATGTGTTCGATTTCGTGACCCCATACCCCGATTTCGATGTGGAAGGGATTGAAAGATACGCTAGGGAGAAAGGCGTGAAGATGATCATGCACCATGAGACCTCGGCCTCACCACGCAACTACGAGCGCCAGCTTGATACCGCCTATAAATTCATGAGGGAGCATGGCTACGATGCCGTCAAATCAGGTTACGTGGGTGACATGATCCAGAAGGGGAATAACCACTACAACCAGTGGATGGTCAACCACTACCTGTATGCAGTGCGGAAAGCCGCTGACTATCATATCATGGTTAACGCCCACGAGGCAGTCCGTCCAACTGGTCTTTGCCGCACGTACCCTAACCTTATAGGCAATGAATCAGCGAGAGGCACCGAGTATCAGGCGTTCGGCGGCTCCAAGCCTTTCCACGTCTCAGTCCTTCCTTTCACAAGACTCATTGGTGGGCCGATGGACTATACTCCTGGAATATTCGAGATGAACATCTCCAAGATCAATCCTGGGAACAACTCTCACGCAAACTGCACAATCGCAAACCAGCTCGGCATTTATGTGGTGATGAGTTCCCCTCTCCAGATGGCAGCCGATCTTCCTGAGAACTACGAGCGCTTTCCTGACGCCTTTCAATTCATAAAGGATGTGGCCCTGGACTGGTCTGAAAGCCGTTATCTGGAGGCTGAACCCGGTGAATATATTACCGTGGCGCGCAAATCCAAAGGCACAGGCAAATGGTTTGTCGGCAACGTGACCGGCGAGAAGGCGCACGAGTCTGTCATCAAGTTCGACTTCCTTGATCCTGGCAAAACCTACATCGCCACTATTTACGCAGACGCTCCGGACGCGGACTATAAGACTAATCCCCAGTCCTATACTATTCGCACGATGAAATGCAAGAGCAAGACGGTCCTCAAGCAGAAAGCAGTAGAAGGAGGCGGATTCGCGATCTCCTTCGAAGAAGTTAGTGGGAAATAACCGGCTGGCCGCCAAGCAGAAAATAAACCGTCTTTGGTCTGAATGGGCCAAAGACGGTTTATTCAATGAAAATACGGGATGTTTTGACTGCTACTTCGCTCCTTTGCGGAGGTTGCAGTCGCGGCAGAGGAGCTGGCAGTTGGAGGCTACGGAGTGGCCGCCGTCGCGCCACGGGGTGATGTGGTCGGCTTACATCTCCTCGATGGGGATGACTTCTCCTTTTCATCGTCTGGGAGATTGTGGAAATATTGGAAGTTGAATGCGAAGTCGCCGTTCACATACTGGCAGAGGGATATTGTCCTATGCTGGCCGTCAATGACCTCGAATCCTCCGTCGTCGCGTACCCCCAGTACATCACGTTGAGCGGAAACTCCTTGAACACCGTGTCGATTACCGCGTTGCGCTAGTTCTCTCCATAGACAAACTCCCGCTGATACGGCGGGCGGATGTCGAGTTTCCCGTCATATCCGATGACACCATTTTTTGCGTTGTCCTTGTACCCTGCGGTTAATTTCCTGTTACCTTCCCTGAGAATAGTTGACACTTTTGGGGGTGTTTAACTGATCTTCTTCACATCCATTGCAGATAGGATTTACATGTCACAAAAATAATAAATATCTTCTTCAATCTTTCTATAATCTTTCTATCTTTGCACTTCGTGTGCATCTTGCCGTGAGACAAGACATGCATGAAACGGACAAGTTCCGCATTTAGAGGATGTTTAAGATTGTATTTTTATAAAATGTATATGAAACGAATTCTAGTTTTCCTTGCGGCGGCCCTTGCCTTTGCCGGCTGCAACAAGAGCAATGACACCCCGAACGTTCCGGAGTCGAAAGACTTCACAATCGAACAGAAAGCATTGACACAGGGTTCCATTGATGTCAGGATCACTCCTAAGGACAACGAAGAGACATACTATTTCAATGTCATCACAAAGAAAGATTTCAAGACAAACTATCAAGAAAGCACAGAGGCCCTTGCCGCAGCCTATAAGGAGTGGTTCGGACAGCTGGCCACACAGGCAGGACTTTCCATGGAGGAGTTTCTCAAGAATGCTCTCCTTTCAGGAATGCAGAACTACCAGTTCCGCACTCTAGTACCTGAGACAGAGTATGTATTCTTCGTCTATGGAGTTGACTACTCAGGAAACGCCACAACAGACGTGGACGTGCTGGACTTCACAACTCCGAAGGCCGAGCTGAACAAGGACGCTACATTCACCATCACTCCTACAGAAATCGGAACGACATATTTCAAGGTCAAGATAAGCTGCTCCGACCCGAATGTCTTCTACTACTATGATGTTCTGCTTCCTTCTGTTTATGAGCAGTATTGCGGAAGCGACCCAGCTAACATTCCTGCGTACATGTCAGAATATCTCTCAGCACTTAAGAGCGAGAACGACACCTATGCAGCAATGTCCGAGGCAGAGTTCATCAGCCACATCACGACAGATGGAGAAATAGAGTATGACACAGCGACTTCCGAAGCTGCAAACTCACTTGTCCCAGAAATGGAGTTCCCTGTATTCGCCATCGGTATCGCAAATGACGGGACATTCACCACAAATGCGACAGTGGTAATGGTCAAGACAGCCGAGACTCCTAAGAATGACTGGATCATCTCCGACGAAGTCGCTACAGACATTCAGTACAATGCGACAATCACACCTGCATACGATGAAGCCTATGCAGTAATCCTTGAGCGCAAGACATATTTCGAGGGTGCCACAGATGCCCAGATGGTAGATGACCTTCTCGCAGCAAGAAAGGGGTCCTTCATGGATGACCTATACATAACGAGGGCAAAGGTGCAGTTTACGAACCTCATCCCAAATGAGGACTACTACATGTTCATGATAGCCTGCACGCCTGACGGACTTCCTAAGACAGGAGACAAGCTGAACGTGAAGAAATATGATGTAAAGACCAAGGCTGCCACGGCCACAGGTGCTGTCTACTCCATCAACGTATTCAACGTATCCAAGACCAGTGCCCAGATAGAAGTAACGGTGAACACTGAAGGAGAGGGACAGACATTCCTCACAAACTACATCACAAAAGCGGAATTGGAGGAACTTTCGGCAGGAAAGACTGAAAGCGAGGCTCTTAAGGGCCACATGGATGCTCTAATCGATGCACGGCTGAATGCCTGGAACGACAGCAATGCAAATGCGAAGATGGACAGGAAGGAGTTCCTGTCAAGGCTTCTTCCTGGCGAGTCCAAGACCGGTACAGGCAATTACATCACAGTAGAAGGCCTTACAGCAGGTACGACCTATTATGCCTACGTAATAGGTATAAAGGCTGACGGTACATACACCACAGAACCGTTCAAGAAGGAGTTTTCCACCATCGCAAGTGTAAAGAGCAAGATTTCCCTCTCAATAGGAATGACAGCCTGGATTTGGGATGAAATATTCCCGAACGAGACGAATTATACTGTTAGCGCGGCAGGTGAGCCTTATGCAAATGTCAAGGCTGTATATTGCAAGTACTTCACCGGGAATGATGAATGGGCAGGAAAGACAGCATCTGAAATTTCAGAATTGCTCCAGAAAGAACCCGTGGGACTATATGGCACTGCCTCAGCAGCTTTTAGGATAGCTCGCGGAACCAAGTTCTTCGTCTATTTCATAGGCGTGGATGTCGATGGAATCACCACCGACATCACCAAAGTCTCCCACACGGCAAAAGCCGAGGGCTCCTCTGGTACAGGTATGGGCAAGAACGTGTCTATCGACAAGACTGAAACTATCGCGGTACGATAATGAAAACTGAGTTAAGAACATTTGCATTGACCTTTGCTGCGGCTGCGGTTCTCTGCGGCTGCGGCAAGGGGTCTGGTGAGCCTGACACTTCGGACGGACCGGATGCCCCAGTGGACCCTGTCACTCCCGTGGAGAAAGTGTATTCCGTAGGAGACTACTATAGCAAGGGATTCGTCAAGGGCATTGTTATAAGTGTGGACAAGGGCGAGGATGGAGTGCAGCATGGTCTGATTGTTTCCCTGAACGAGAGCGAGGCCGCCTGGGCATACAGGTACGACGATGTCATGAGCGGCCAGCCCGGCACAGGCGCATATAACACCAGCTGCGTGCAGAAGCTCAGCGGGTGGAAAGACTACTATCCGGCATTCGTCGATGCCACCTCCGCAAATGTGGGAGCGCTAAAGGACTGGTTCCTGCCATCAATGAACGAGCTCGCCAAACTCTACGAGGCATACATCGGGCACGAGACCAATGACACAGGGCAGGGCACAGGCTCGCTCCAGTCGGCATCGCCAAAGGCAGCCAGGATGAGCGAGAGCGACTATAAGGCCAAGTTCAACAAATCCCTCACGGACAACAAGGGCACGGCTTTAAGCGATGCCATCTACTGGTCATCCAGCGAAAGCGGCCCAAGCATCGCCTATGCATTCGATATGCAGAGCGGAAAGACGGTGGACACACCTTCCGAACTGGACAAGAAGAAAGTCTATAAGGTAAGGGCCATGGCCTCGTTCTAAAAATCTATAACCCATGAAATCCTGTCTGGAATGCTTCAGGCAGGCCTACTGACAAAGAAGTCGTTTGAGATAAGAATCTAAGACAACTTCAGAATGTAACAATGAAACATCTTAAGAAAATACTCTATACCGCATACTTGCTTGCAGCTGCGGCCTGCTCCAAGGAAAACGGAGGAGATACTCCAGTGACAGGAGACCTTGCACGCCCAGAAGTAACTATCCAAGTCAATACATCATCGCTGACTGCTTCCTGGGAAGCAGTCAAGGGCGCAGAAGGATACCGCTGCGAAGTCACATATATATCAAGCGGCAGGAACGTGGACGTGCTCAAGACCAATATCACAGAGACAGAATTCACCGTGGAGTCCTTGCGTCCATTGACTACATACACCATAAGGGTTGCAGCTACAAAGGACGGAAAGGCATCTCCGAACTGGTTCATGACAGAGGTGAAGACCGAACCGTTCGATGCCACAGTGACCTTCGACATCACGCCTTACGAAATCTATAACAAGACTACAGGCCACATAGACTACATGGCCAAGGTAAAGCCTTCAGATGACAATGTCTACTACTGGATAGCAGCAGTGACCTACACATACAAGGTAGATGCAAAAGCATGGATGGAAGAGGAGATTGCCGATGCAGTAGCCGCAGGAGAGACCTGGGAGACGCTCGTGAATGCCGGATATATCGTAAAAGGCGATGCTGAGAGCGTATTCGCATTCACTGGCGAGGACGTATATATGTTCACAGTAGGAATCCTTGAGCACATCGGAGACAAGATAAATGTAGTTTCCAATGTGACTCTCAGCTATCCTTTCCATGCAGAGAATGCAGAGAACAAGATCAGCCACCAGTGTGGGTACAAAGACTACCTCGGAGAATGGGTAGTAAAGCCTTACGACCGGTCAGACTACAATAACAACGAGTGGAGCCTCGACGATGCCGAGCCATTCACCATCAAGATATCCGCGAAAGAGGAAGGCAAGAGCTACGAGATGACAGGATGGGGCGGAAGCAAGAACAAGTTCGCATCCACTCCTGTAGTACTGAACTATGAGGAGGCCAATGCTGACAGATACGAGCATTTCAACATCATGATTCCACAGGACATCACTACAGAGAACGGCGTCAAGTGGGCTTACACAGGCTGGCTCTCACTCACTGAAGTGGATGCCGCAGGAAACGAGACGGTGCGCGACTATGCACCATACGACTACGAGTATGACAAGATGGCCGAATCGCTCGGCGGATGGAGACAGGCATTCAGAGGAATCATGTCAAATGCAAACAAGACAATAATAAAGATTCTTCCGAATACATACGTAGCCGATACATTCAAAATCTATATGCAGAGTCTCTGGGTGTGCGGTATGGATGAGAACGGCAAATACGATTTCAACAACACCAAGTACTCCCTCAACGGAGACCGCGGCGGAATCCCTAATGCAGCATACTATCTTGTCCGCAAGGATGTTGCCGATGGTGCTGAACTTCCTGCACCGGATGTCACATCCGAACTGAATGACCTTCCCTGAGAATAGTTGACACTTTTGGGGATGTTTAACTGATCTTCTTCACATCATTTCTGAATAGGTTTACGACAGCTATCCGTCGATTCAACTGTTTTTCTTTACAGATTCACTGATTTAGGTTATAGTGCTATCTTTTCTGAGGGCTTTTCCCTTAGTCCAGTGGCAGCGCCCTGCCACCAGAATCGCCCCCCCCCTGAAAGGGGGAAACGAGGGGGTTGAATTAATTGGCGCTGGTCTTGCGCGAATAAGTAGCGCTGGCTCTGCGTGAATAAATTGGCGTCAAAAGACGCAGGCAGAAGCGAGCGAAGAAAGGAATATGCTTTGTGCGAGCGGAAGCCAAGATCGTCCCCCTGAAAGGGGGAAACGAGGGGGTTGAATTAATTGGCGCTGGTCTTGCGCGAATAAGTAGCGCTGGCTCTGCGTGAATAAATTGGCGTCAAAAGACGCAGGCAGAAGCGAGCGAAGAAAGGAATATGCTTTGTGCGAGCGGAAGCCCACATCCCCTTATAGGGGACCGGAGGGGTTTAAAAATAAGTAGCGCTGGCCTTGCGCGAATAAGTAGCGCTGGCTCTGCGTGGTGGAGATAGACGGAGTCGAACCGACGACCCTCTGCTTGCAAAGCAGATGCTCTAGCCAACTGAGCTATATCCCCATTGCGGTTGCAAATGTAGATATAATTCGGTATATTTACAAAATCAATCACAGATTTTTATGACAAAAGCCGACAGCACCATTACATTGCGCAAAGCCGTAATCTCCGATGCACATTTCATAGCTTCCACCATAATATCTGCAATGGGACTTCAAGAGAGCGACAATCCTAGCCTTATAGAAGCCCTTTCAGCTGCCTGCACAAGCGAGGAGACAATATACAGCTACAGAAATACTACAATGGCACTATACGGATCAGAACGAGCAGGTGCTCTTATCTCATACGACGGAGCCTTGTATGACCGGGAATCTGCTAATACATTCACTTTGGTATCTTCATATCTTGGAACGAGGTCATTCTCTCCGGGCAAAGAGACTGGATCCGGAGAATATTACCTTGATTCTATGTCAGTTCTTCCTCAATTCCGTGGACACAGTATAGGAAGCATTCTCATTTCTAATGCATTGGAAGAGGCTGACGCATTGGGCTTTGATCGGGTCGCTTTGATAGCAGATGTGAAGAAACCCTGGTTGAAGTCCTTGTATTCAAGGCTTGGCTTCAAGGTGGAGTCTGAGACTGTATTTATGGGAGAACCATATTACCGCATGGTTCAGTATATCCACTGATAACCCCTATCCACAGTAACATTAAGCGACTTTCTCCAGGTCTTTTTGGCGATGGCATCAGTATGTCGCAATAATTGTTGCAGAAAATCGATGATTGCGGAGCGGCGGACAAACGTCATGATATTGCAGTATGGAAGCCTCATCTAAGCATCCCAATGCGTACGAACATGCTGCGGTAACATTCAGCCTTGTCTTTCAGAGGCATAGGGTAAGCCCTTGACGTTGAGGGAAGTCTGAAAAGTGTTACCTCCCTACCATGTCCATCGACGTCCCGCACTACTGAACTCCCGTTCATAGCCGGAGCATCACATTCAAGAATGTCAGATATCGTCCTGGTGGCTTTCTCACCGGTAGTCACAATGCCCTTGCACAGAGGAATAGTCTTCAGCAGGCTGGGAATGTCAGAAGTTTCTACAACCTCAAGATATTTGTCCGAAGCATTGTCCTTGAGCCGTCTTACCTTACAGGCCGTGTCATACATAGCAATCCCTTTCTCAGTGCAGAAGTTCCTGATAGTCATCTCATCGAATTTCCTGCCTTCCCCGATAAGGAAATGTCTCTCGTCACCGAAGAACAGAAGGCCTATTATCTTCCAGAAATCATTGCTCCTGTTGGGATAATAGAACTCCATGCTCCATCTCTTCCGCTGCGGAGGAAAGCTTCCAAGGATCAGAACCCTGGCATTTTCTGGGAGGAAAGGGGCAAAAGGATGCTCCTCAATCTCATATGTATCTCTCTCTGTATCTGTCATATTGAATGAATCGGCAATGAAGTCTGCCAAAACAGGACTTCTTCTTCAATATCCGTACCCTCTCGGACCTGAGTCTTTAAATCAGCAATCATAGCTTCTCTCACCCAAAAATTAAAGAGGTCATCTTACGGATTGTCTGAAAAATTCCTATCTTTGGGAAGAAACGTTATAATAATTATGAGAAATAGTTCCGTATTGTCGTTTATGGCTGCAGCCTTGCTCCTTGCATCGTGCGGAAGCAGTGCGACACGCAGTGCTGCCGGAGTAGATGTGCCGGCAGAAGTCAATGCAGCCGGTATTACATTCAATATGGTTGAAGTACCTGGGGGGACATTTGCCATGGGACAGACACCGACAGGCGTTAAAGTGACAGGTGCCTCCATACATCAGGTAGTGCTCAAAGGATTTTCAATCAGTCAGTTGCCTGTTACGGCGGAATTGTGGCAGGCAGTTGTGGGTGACAACCCTTCCACCGCGGATTCGCAGGCCGCTCCTGTGGATAGGGTATCATACGACGATTGCGTCAAGTTCGTTGCCAAACTCTCAAAGCTTACGGGCATTCCGTTTTCGCTTCCTACTGAGGCCCAGTGGGAATACGCCTTGAGAGAAGGACTGGTCAAAGTCAATCCCAATTACAGAGAATGGTGCGCAGACGCTTATGAGGATTCTTACGGAGACTCCCTCATGATAGATCCTCAAGGTCCTAAGCCGTCCACTGACCTTAGGATAGTGCGTGATGCCAAGACAAGGGACGGACTTGCAAAATATACCAAGAATCCTGGAGTAAGTCTTAGGGTCGTTGCAAATACCGATACCCCGACTCCGGCTGATGTAATCGCTGCAATCATAGACAGGAAGACAGAGCGCGAGTCGAAAGACAGTGGCGAGACAGTAAAAGCCGGTAATGTCTCTTTCCGTATGATCGGTGTCAAAGGTGATTCCTTTGAGATGGGGGCGACTCCCGAGCAGGGCAATATGGCAGGAGAGGATGAGCACCCTGTCCACAAAGTCAAGGTGAGCGGATTCGAGATAGGTGAGACCGAAGTGACAGTAGGCTTGTGGCAGGAAGTCATGGGCGGTCTTCCTTACAGGAACAATGCCGAAGAGGCTGACAAACCAGTCGTGAACGTCTCATGGTATGACTGTCAGATGTTTATTCTCAAGCTCAATAAATTGACCGGACGGCATTTCCGTCTTCCGACCGAGGCTGAATGGGAATTTGCTGCAAGAGGTGGCAACCTTTCCAGGCATTATATGTTTGCAGGCAGTGAATATTGCAGTCTTGTTGCGGCTTATATAAAGAATGCATCTTCTGACGTAGTGAAAGTTAAGAGTTTCCAGCCCAATGAACTTGGCATTTATGATATGTCAGGCAATGCCTGGGAATGGTGTCAGGACAATTTTGCCAAATATACTGCCGAAGATCAGGTTGACCCGTGTGCCATCCTTCCTGGGGAGACATTTGTGATGAGAGGTGGCAGTGCAGCATCTAAATGGGACGCCTGCAGAGTTGCCAACCGCTCCAAATTGCCTGGAAGCTCACTCAAGGCTACTTTCGGATTCAGACTTGCATTGTGATGACAGCTTCGTATATTGCTTTGCCAGATAACGGAGAGACTCATAGGCTCGTATTCTACCTTGCAATGGAAGAATATGTGGCAGCCAAACTCAAGACCCTTCTGCCCGGTGGAGAAGATGCATTTTTCATATGGCAAGTGCCTCCTACAGTGATCTTCGGAAGAAATCAGGTAATGCAGGCCGAGGTAAATGTCAGCTATTGCAGAGACAAAGGCATTAGGCTGTATCGACGCAAAAGCGGAGGGGGATGTGTGTACTCCGATTGGGGGAATATCATGTTGTCTTATATTTCCTCGTCGACCGATGTGTCCGGGACTTTCGATAGGTATTTGTCGCATCTTGCCTCATCGCTTTCCAAAATAGGTATTCCGGCCTGCAGGTCAGGACGCAACGATATATTGGCAGACGGCAAGAAAGTGTCCGGAAATGCATTCTTCATGAAGCCGGATTCGAGTATAGTCCATGGCACCATGTTGTTTGATTCCGATTTTACCGAGATGCAGAAAGCCATAACTCCATCCAAAGCCAAGATCGAGAGTAAGGGAGTTGCTTCTGTCCGTCAACATGTGACTAATCTAAGGCCGTATTTTGAGGCTGTTGGAAGTCCTCTTGCTGACATCTCTGCATTCCGACACTATCTTGCAGAGTCTTTCTGCTCTGACGGAAATGGAGGAATCAGACAAATTACTCTTACGGAAGACGATATTGACGCAATCTCGGAGATTGAGGCCGGATATCTTGATCCTGACTTTCTTGAAGGGCGCAATCATGCTTATACTGCCGTGAGAAAAGGCAAGATACCGGATGTCGGAGAGATTGCCGTGGAGCTGTCGATAGACGAGGGCAAGATACAGGCATGCAGACTCTCCGGGGATTTCCTGTTCCTCAGAGACGGACTGGACAGTGAGCTTTCATCCTTGCTCAAAGGCCTTGAAGATGACCGGATTCAGGTTGAGAATGCACTCCATCAGGCGGATATTGGAAAATATATAAGAGGCTTGACAGCCGATGCTTTGCTATCCATGATGTACTGATTGTCCTGCCTCAGACGCGCTCTGCAAGCCGATGAGACTGACGGGGAGCAAATCAATGACACAGGTAGTCAGCAGTCCGATGACACTGACAGACAATAAACTAATAACACTAATATGAAAACCACATGTCTTCATGACAGGCATCTGGCCATGGGGGCCAAGATGACACCGTTTGCGGGTTTTGACATGCCGCTCCAGTATTCTTCAATTATTGAAGAACACAAGGCTGTGCGTGAAAATGCCGGTATGTTCGATGTTTCTCATATGGGAGAGATCTTAGTGACCGGAGTCGATGCTGAGAAATTCGTGAACTACGTTTTTACCAACGATATCCGGCAATGTCCTGTAGGAGGGGTGATGTACGGGATGCTCACCAATTCTTCTGGTGGGGTAGTCGATGATCTTTTGGTATATAGGCAAGAGCCGGGAGACAGCTTCTTCTTAGTTGTCAATGCTTCCAATACGGACAAAGACTTCGCCCATCTTGCCAAGGCCGCTGAGGGCTTCGACCTGACAGTAGCGAATGTGTCGGATGAATGGGCACAGCTTGCCGTGCAAGGCCCTAATGCGGAGAAGGTTGTATCAACAGTACTTGGCATTGATGCCTGCAAGGATCTGTCTTTCTATAATTTCGCTGAAGTCGACTGGCAAGGCCACAGGATAATCATAAGCCGCACGGGTTATACGGGTGAAGACGGGTTTGAACTATATGCTGATCCTCAGGTAATTGTGCAGATGTGGGATTTGCTGTGCAAGGCCGACGTCACACCTTGCGGTCTTGGGGCGAGAGATACACTCCGATTTGAGGCTGGGCTTCCACTGTACGGAGATGAGCTTGGTGACGATATCAGTCCTATTGAGGCCGGTCTCGGAATGTTTTGCAAGCTTGACAAAGATTTCATAGGCCGTGATGTCCTCGTGACCCAGAAGGCGGAAGGTACGGAGCGCAAGCTTGTTGGACTTGAGTTGCAAGATAGGGCAGTCGCAAGAGCGGGATATTCTGTTGAGGATGATCAGGGCAATGAGGTAGGTCGTGTTACAACAGGTTATCATTCAATCACATTGGGCAGAAGTCTGTGTATGGCCATGATTGATTCGGCCTTTGCGGCTCTCGGGACACCTGTCAGTATACGTATCCGCAAAAAGACATTTCCGGCATCGGTGGTAAGGAAAAGATTCTATCAGCCGAACTATAAGAAATAATACACTAAACTAATATCAAGATTATGAGTAAAGTACTTGAAGGTCTCCTTTACAGCGAGACGCACGAATGGGTAAAAGTCGAAGGAGATATAGCCGTCATAGGCATTACAGATTTCGCGCAAGCGGAGATGGGCAACATAACATATGTAGATATGCCTTCTGAGGATGATGAGGTAAGTATGGACGAGGATTTCGGGGCATTGGAGAGTGTCAAGGCTTCCAGCGAGCTTGTCTCTCCTGTGAGCGGCACCGTCATCTCGGTCAACGAAGAGTTGGAGACCAACCCCGAACTCGTAAATACAGATCCGTACGGTGCTTGGATTATAAAGGTAAAGCTTAGCGATCCTGCACAACTCAATACCCTGATGAAACCCGAAGAATACACAGCCCTTATAAGCAAGTAATGTCTACATTTCCGTATTTTCCCCATACTCCGCAGAATATTGCGGATATGCTGGAGAAGGTCGGGGCAAAGGATATCGGTGAACTGTATGCCGATGTCCCGGAGCGCTTTATACGAAAGGAACCGTATGACTTGCCGGACGCAATGTCCGAGCAGGAAGTGCGTGATTTCTTCAGCTCCCTAGCCTCTTGCAATACTCCACTCAAAGTATTCGCTGGTGGAGGTGCATACGACCATTATTCTCCATCTGTCATACAGTATATAATATCACGATCTGAGTTCCTTACGGCCTATACTCCATATCAGCCTGAGATCTCACAAGGGACGCTTCGTTATATATTTGAGTTCCAGACTATGATCTGCCGTCTTACGGGCATGGATGTGTCCAATGCCTCTATGTATGACGGTCCTACTGCCGCAGCTGAGGCTATGCGTATGACGATGGCCTGTACAAAACGCAGGAGCAGGATTCTGGTCTCTTCGACATTGCTTCCGCAGGTAAGACAAGTGGTTGAGACTTATGCCGGATATTCTGGCATACAGGTGTCATTCATAACAAGTAAGGACGGACAGACTTCATTGGATGTTCTTCGCGGAGAGCTTGCTTCCGGTGACGTAGCCGGAGTGCTCGTGCCGTCCGTCAACCGCTTTGGCATCATTGAAGATCTGACTGGGTTTGCAGATGCGATACATTCCGCTGGAGCCCTTGGCGTGATGTACTGTGACCCTTCTGCGCTTGCAGTATTGAAGGATCCTGGCAGTCTTGGCTTCGACATTGCTGTCGGTGACGGCCAGAGTCTCGGTCTGCCTTTGAATTTTGGTGGCCCTTATGTCGGTTTCATGGCTTGCAGACGGGAATATATGCGCAAACTTCCTGGACGCATAGTAGGCCGCACGGTGGATATGGAGGGCAGGCGTGCATATGTACTGACACTTCAGGCAAGGGAGCAGCATATAAAGCGCGAGAAGGCCACCAGCAATATTTGCTCCAATCAGAGTCTTATGGCTCTGTATGCTACTGTCTATCTGTCTCTTATGGGTTATGAGGGACTTCGCAGGGTAAATGCCCTTTCTTGTAGCGGAGCTCATTGGCTTCATGACAGGCTGATTGCTACAGGGAAATTCCGTCCAGTGTTTGACAGGCCTTTTCTTAAGGAATTTGTTCTTCAGTCGGAAAGACCGGCATTAGAGATTGCCAAGGCTTTGTCTGACAAGGGATTCCTTGCGGCTGTCCCTACTGAGGAAGGCTATTGCAGCTTCTGTGTTACGGAGAAAAGGACAAAGGAAGAAACCGGCCGTCTGGCCGACATTATCGCTGCCTTATGAAATATTACGACAAACTGATATTCGAGCTTTCATCCCCGGGTAGGAGCGGATTTTCGCTTCGTGCCGATGAATTCTCCAATGAAGGTAATTATGCTGGGATTTCAGAATGCATACCTGACAATCTACTAAGAGGCTCTGCTCCGGACCTTCCGCAGGTGAGTGAACCGGATGTTGTGAGGCATTATACCAACTTATCCCAGATGAATTTCGGAGTGGATAGCGGTTTCTATCCACTTGGAAGCTGTACGATGAAATACAATCCTAAGATAGATGAGGAGGTAGCATCGTTTCCCGGATTTTCAGGGCTTCATCCTTTGCAGGGCGATGATACTGTCCAAGGTGCCTTGCAAGTGTATTATGATCTGGACAAGGCTCTTTGCAGCATTACCGGTATGGCCGGATTTACGTTCAATCCTTGTGCAGGAGCGCACGGTGAGCTGACGGGGCTTATGGTGATGAGGCGGTATCATCAGTTGAATGGTGAGCCCGGACGCAACCGTGTCATTATACCGGATAGTGCTCATGGTACAAATCCTGCCAGTGCTGCTGTATGCGGATTGAAAGTAGACGTTGTCAAGTCAGGTGAAGACGGCCTTGTGGACGTAGAGTCTCTTCGTCCGCTTCTCGGACCGGACCTTGCTGGGATAATGCTTACCAACCCCAATACTCTCGGCCTTTTCGAGACTGCCATAGGTGAGATAGCAGAACTTGTCCACGGGAGTGGAGGCCTTCTGTATTATGATGGTGCCAATATGAATCCTCTTCTCGGAATGGTTCGTCCCGGTGACATGGGGTTCGATATACTGCATTTGAATCTCCATAAGACATTTGCAACTCCTCATGGTGGTGGCGGTCCCGGTGCCGGTCCTGTAGGTGTAGGGGAGAGGCTTCTTGACATTCTTCCGTTGCCGAGAGTGCGTAGAAGTGAAGAAGGTAGCTATTATGTTGACCATGAAAATGATAGTTCCACAGGCGAGAAATCATGTGGACGGGTCAGCGGATTCATGGGCAACTTCGCTGTGATGCTTCGTGCCTATGCTTATATTCTTTCGCTCGGACATGAGCATCTTGCAGATGCGGGACGATTCGCAACCTTGTCAGCCAATTATATGAAAGAATGCCTGAAAGGACGCTATCGCCTGCCGATCGACAGAGTATGCAAGCATGAATTTGTCCTTGACGGTCTTATAGAGGGAGATGTAACCACCCTCGATGTGGCAAAGAGACTACTGGACTACGGCTTCCATGCTCCGACGATCTATTTCCCTCTGTTGTTCCACCAGTCGATAATGATAGAGCCTACCGAGACTGAGTCAAAGGAGAGTATGGATGCTTTCATAGAAGTGATGAAGAAGATTGCTGACGAGGCAGTCTCCGATCCGGCACTTCTAAAATCTGCGCCTCACAATACTCCTATCGGCCGCCCGGACGAGACTCTAGCAGCAAGACATCCTGAATTGACATATGACGATGAGTGCAATGGGAAAAGCTAAAATTGTCATAATAGGCGGAGGTCCAGGGGGTTATGAGACCGCAGCGGAGGCTTCTCGTCATGGCCTTGAGGTGGTTCTTGTCTCTGACTCTCCTCTTGGTGGCGTATGTCTTCACAGAGGTTGTATTCCTACTAAGTGCCTGTGCCGTAGTGCAGAGGTTTTGGATGATATCCGTGAAGCCAGCTCTTTCGGAATAGACTCTCCGCTTGCGAAGCCTGACATGAAGGCCATTGTGGCTAGGAAGGACAGTATAGTCGCGTCCCTGCAGCAGGGCGTAGAGTTCTTGCTTGACAAGTCAGGTGTTGAGGTTGTTCGCGGAAAGGCTTCTTTCATAGATGCTCATACTGTATCTGTGAGGGAGAATCCAGAGGCACAGCCACGGGAGATCGAGGCCGATTATATAATTATCGCTACCGGTTCAGTCCCAGCGGCACTTCCTGTCGAGGGCTCAGAGCTTGAAGGAGTTGTGACTTCTGACCAATTGCTCTCAGTAGATGGGATTCCTGACAGACTCTGTGTCATAGGAGCCGGAGTCATCGGCCTAGAGATGGCATCGGTATTCCGTAGTTTCGGCTCGGAAGTTACAGTCGTTGAGTATGCAAGAGAAGTGCTGCCGAAGTTTGATATGGAGATCGCCAAGAGGCTGAGACAAAGACTTTCAATAAGAGGAATATCTTTCGAGTTGTCCTCTGCTGTATCGCGGATAGTCCGTAATGAGGACGGGCTTGAGGTGTATTGGGTGGGCAAGAAAGGTGAGAAATCATGCTTGGCTGATAAGGTGCTTATTGCCGTAGGCCGTAGGCCAAATCTCACCTCTCTCAACCTTTCGGACTTAGGCATAGACTATACTGCAAAGGGAATATGCACTGATTCCTACATGAGGACTAATGTCCCTTGTATTTTCGCTATTGGAGATATAAGGGGCGGTCTGATGCTTGCCCACTCTGCAGTGGCAGACGGAAGAGTCGCTCTCGCCTCTATAATGCGTGATATCGGAGACAGCCATGAGCTTGGTGAAGATGGTGAGCGTTCCGTAATTGGTGATCTCTCAGGCAGTCGAGAAGAGTATGACAAAGAGATACCATCTGCTGTATTTACCAATCCGGAAGCAGCTATGATAGGGCTCTCAGAGGAAGAATGTAAGGCTAAGTCATTGTCCTACAGGTGCTGCAAGGCTATGTACAGGGCAAACGGTAAGGCTATGGCTATGGGGAAGCCTGAGGGTATATGCAAGATCATTGTCTCAAGCGACGAGAGTACATCCGGACTGATTCTTGGGGCTCATATCCTTGGAGCCCACGCTTCAGATCTTATACACGAGGTCGCCGTAGTGATGAATGCCGGTGCTACGATTGATACATTGCGTAGGACTGTTCATGCGCATCCAACGCTGTCAGAAATTGTACATGCTGCTGCAGAAGAATACTAGGCAGACACATCTGCAGGGGGGGCTAAGCTTGGATATCCGTTCAGTCAAATCTGTAGCGCAATCCGAATCCTATACTGAAGTCGAAAGCCTTGTCCGTATAGACTGACCTGACTGTGCTTCCGCTGTCAAACCTGTATACGATGCCTGGCTCGAAGAAGAATCCCAATGCAGGGAGAATATTGGCTTGGACTCCGACTGCCGCGTTTGCAGACCACTGAATCTCTTTTGGGGTAACCTTTGATTCGTAAGAAGAGTGATGCTTGCCGGCAATGTATTCGTCTGTGTGTAGAGATCCTCTTACACTCTTCTCTGCCATTCCTCCAGCCTTGATATAAGAAGTTACGAAACGTCTGTCAAGATAATTCCATACAAGGGAGACCGGTATGCCTATATAATGGAGCGTCTGGTCTCCTTTGCTGTAGCTGTGTCCTGCTCCTTCAGTCCCTGTCGTTATGATAGAGGAAAGGAGGGAATAGCTCAGACCAGTCTCGATACCGAGTTCGGGAATCAAGTCATACTGTATGTTGAATCCTATTCTTACTGGGATCTTGTGTATATACTTGGATTCTATCTCTGGGCTATTGAAGACTATATATCTCTGATTGTCATTGGCACTCCAATCCAAGCCCGTCACATTTGCGGAAAGAGGATTGGCTCCCAGTACGTTGGCAGATGAGAACCGGAAACTTTTGTCGGCAGATCCTCCACCAACTGCAGCAATAGAGACTTTGACGCTTCTCCGGTTACGCTGGTAGTAGCTCCTGTCATCATCATTTGTGGGAAAGTCCTCATTATCTGTGGGAAAGTCTTGGTGAACTGAGAAGTCGTCTTCGTTATCTGTCGTATAGGTGGACTTCTTACTCTCGTTTGGGGCTATGTCGCTATATACGGTTTCGGAATTCTTGTCTTGTCCGCTGACGGTATTGTCTTCGCCTGTATTTTTCTGATTGGTAACTGCAGAATTTGACGCGAGAATCCGTGCCGTGTAATTGTCTTTACCTGTATTTTTCTGATTGGTAACAGTAGCCTTGCGGTTAGGAACTGTCTCACTTGTCGCTTCTATCCTCTCTTGCTGAGTATTAGCGGTATAAGTGTCCGACTTTGCGACTATTGCCACGGCATCGGTATCGTCAAGAGTCCGCTTTCCTTGATATATGTATGTTGCTGTGAAGACGGCTGCAAGTACTGCAGCGGCAGCAGATATCCATGATATGTACGATCGGATATGCAAATGCTCCACTCCAGTAACTGATGTGGCTATCGTAATTGCTTTAGAATCCGAGATTCTTTTCCAGACTTTCTCCCACACCGAAACAGATGGCTCGACTTTGTAGCCTGCCATCCTATTTCTCAGTATGTCTGTCCAGTCTTTTCTCATTTGACAATCTTTTAAGTAAGGTGAAATTTACTAAGCTTTGAAGCAAGCATCTTTCTTGCCCTATGGAATTGTGACGCCGAAGTACTCTCGCTGATCCCGAGCATGGCGGCAATCTCCTTGTGGGACAGATTCTCGAATACTACTAAGTTGAATACCGTCCTGTAGCCGTCAGGAAGCTCCTGTATGGCTTTCATTATGACGTTATTCGGGATCGAAGCCATATCAGGCTCAATCTCTTCCTGGGCATCTGGAAGCTTGTCCGTGTATTCTAAGAATGAGACTTTTCCTTGCCTGCGAAGATACTGCAGGGCTTCATTTGCAGTGATCCGCGACATCCATGCTCGAAGAGAACCTGCTCCCTTCCATGTGAATTTGCCGAGACTGCCGAAGATTTTCACAAAGGCTTCCTGAAGGACATCTTCCGCTTCGGACCTGTCGGGTATATATCGGGAACATAATGCCATAAGATATCCTGAATAATTGTCGTATAGGCGTCTTGCCGCCCCACGTTCTCCATTCAGGATATCCTTGACTGTCTGTCTGTCCGATTTATCAGCGGAAAACCACATTTCTCACATATATTCTCCGCCAGCCTTGCAATTCTGCTGCCATACGGTAATCTGCGACCGTATTACTCTGTCTCGGAGTCAGAAGGACGGGTCTTGTATTTAAATGTGACGGTCTTGGCACCATCGCGGCTAGTGAATTTGACTTTAAGGTCGACTTCTTGTCCCTTGGTGTCAGGCAGTTTGTCAAGTCTAAATGCTACATAGCCGTCAGAAAGAACCTCTTTTCCGTCACCGTGGGCATTGTGCCTGAATTCTACTGTATAAGGATCTTCCGGGTCTACTCCTCTGACAAGGTTGACTTCATGTTTTACAGAAGTATATCTGCCCCATAGGGTGCGGAAACGGAGCGTAAGATAGCCGTCTTCACATACCGTAGGGAAAGCGTCTATCAACTCTACAGGGTCATTGCCGTATTTGTTGTCATCATCTGCCACACTACCTTCTGTCTCTACGGTCTGCTTGGTAAGGAGCTCCTTCAGCCAGTTGACATATACGGAGTTATTGCCTGATGGCTCTATTCTGTAATTGGTAAAGGCCCTTACTTCCTTGTCTCCGAAAGGCGATCTCGTAAGATTGGAAGGATATAATACTGTGCTGTCATCAAGCTGCATGTAGAATGAGTCTCCATCCGGTTTTACGGTCACTACCGCGTTTGGCAGGACATCGTCATAGGATACATAGTCATCATTGTCACAAGATGCTGCAAATGCAAGGACTGTAAATAATCCTGCAGCAATCGATGGGTTGAATTTTGTCATAATGTTGTCTGTTTTTTACTCGTCTAACTTAAAGCAGTTTAAGAGGTTGTTCAAACTTCTTAATAAATGCGCATTTTCCGAAATATTGCATCAAGTTTGAAAATATAGTAATTTTACGGAGGTTTTTGTGATCCTGTCTGTCAGTATAGACAGATTATTAATTGGTTAGACTATGTTCAATATCCGCTTGACGGCAATGGCCTCGGCAGTGCTTGTCTGCATGTCTGCATTTTCTGCAGAAAGCAGCCCCTCCACCGGGACAGGCCCCGCCAATTCGTTGAAATACGGCTTCCGGCTTTATGAAAAAGGAATGTATGTAAAGGCTCGGGAGATATTTTCCTCTTATCCAGAAGACCCTATCGCAGGTGGCTATGCCGTACTTTGCGAGGTTAAGATGAAGACCACGGGATATGAAGTCCGTATGCGAAAGTATCTCGATACATACCCTTATTCAGGTCTTGCGCCTAAGATCCGTTATGCCTATGCTCTCAATCTTTTCGATGAAGGAGACTATGCACAGGCCTCGGCCGAATTTTCCGATCTTGCACCAGGTAATCTTTATAAGGATATTCTTCCAGAGTACACATATAAAAAGGCCTATTCCGAATTCCGCTCCGGGAATGAGAATGATGCGGTCCAGGGCTTTCTGAAAGTGTCGAGGCTTCCGCGCAATGATTACCAGGCTCCCGCAGCATACTCTCTTGCCTATATTTATTATGAAAACAAGAAATTCACTCCGGCAGAGGAATGGTTTGGTAAGGCTTCAGCGGATCCACGCTTTAAGGCTGTATCTTTATATTATATATTGGAGTGCCGTTTCATGTCAGGAGACTACAGGTATGTCGTGGATCACGGAGAATCCATGTATGAATCTGTTCCGCAGGAGAGAAAATCCCATCTTGCCAGGATCATATCGGAGTCTTTCCTTGTGCTCGGTGATCCCGAGAAGGCCAAAGCTTACTATGACCGTACGGATATCGGGGAGGGCACAGGTCGAATGGATCTTTTCTATGCCGGTTCCCTGCTATATGCCCTGCAAGACTACAAAGGAGCTGTAGCCAAATTCTCTATGATGCCGGAGCGTACTGACTCGCTCGGGCAGATTGCCAACTACCAGCTCGGTTACAGTTGCATTCAGATCAAGAATAAGGTGGCAGCCTTGCAGGCTTTCAAAGATGCAGCTGCCATGGACTATAACTGGGAAATCCAAGAGGATGCCTGGTTTAACTATGCCAAGCTTGCATTTGATCTGAACAACGATGCCTCCGTATTTGAGTCTTATCTCTCTAAATATTCAGACTCTGCAAAGGGAGACAGAATCTATGCCTACATGGCTATTGCAGCCCTGTACAGACATGACTATGCCGGAGCTATAGAAGCATATGACAAGATAGATGTGTTGGATGCGGATATGAAGCGCAACTATATGAAAGCCAACTATCTATATGCAAGTCAGCTTATAGAGAGCGGCTCGTTCCGCAAGGCCGTTCCTTCGCTCAAGGCCGCTGCTTACTATTCAGACAGAAGGTCTGTACTGAATCAGATGTCAAGGTATTGGCTGGCTGAGAGTTATTACAGAGGAGATGACTGGCCTCAGGCTTCAGCTGTATTCAAGGAACTGTATAATATATCCGCCCTTGACGACAGGGAAGAGGGTGCTCTGCTTCCGTATGACATAGCGTATTGCTATTATAAGGCAGGCAATTGGAAAGGCGCTGAGGAATGGTTCGACATATATGTGCAGTCCGAGGACAAAACCATGCGAAGGGATGCCTTTACGAGGATCGGAGACTGCCGTTTCATAGTCAAGGACTACGGTGCAGCCGTCACTTCTTATGAAGCTGCTGTCAAGGAATTCCCCGACCTCGGAGATTTGTACCCATACTATCAAGCAGGACTTTGCCTATCTTTGGCAGATTCTCCGAGAGAGGAGATAGAGCTTCTGTCAGAAGTGCCGTCAGCATCTCCTTCAGCATCTTTCTATAGTGAGACTATGTATGAACTTGGCAGGGCGTATATGTCTGCAGGTGACAATAATTCTGCTTCAGACGTATTTGCGAAATTGTCAGACTCTTCCAAGGATTCAAGCTATGTTGCGAGGGCATTGCTCAGTCTCGGTATGATAGCTACGAGCGAGTCTAAGTATGATGATGCTTTGGGATATTACAAAAGGGTAGTGTCAGAGATGCCCTCATCGGGGTATACCCAGGACGCTATCAGTGCCATAGAATCCATCTATCAGAAAAAACAGGAGCCAGAGAAATATTTCGCCTACCTGAAGACTCTTCCTGTGGATGAGGTGAACGAGGATAAGGAGACTATGTTCTTCAACGCTTCGGAGCAGATTTTCCTTGCGGAAAATTACCAGAAAGCTGTCACGAGCCTGCAAGCCTATCTTTCCGAGTATCCGCATGGCGCGCATGTGGCACTTGCCGATTTCTATATGGGAGAGAGCTACAAGAATTTGGGAAAGAAGGAACAGGCTTGTGACTGGTATAAGAAAGTTATAGACGAAGGAGGAGCTTATGTTGAGCAGGCTTCCCTTAATTTTGCCATGCTTTCATATGACCTTCAGAAATACGCCGATGCTTTCTATGGCTACCAGTCTCTCTCTCAGAATGCAAGGATAGAGAACAATCGTCACATTGCTGTTGAGGGAATGATGAACTCTGCATACCATGCCAAAGACTATAGTGCGGCTATAGAAAATGCTAAGAAACTTGGATCTGATCCGAGGAGTGATGCTGATGACAAGAGGCGTGCTTCATATGTGGAAGCTAAGTCTTATCTGGCTACAAGCCACAGGGACGAGGCATTTGCAATCCTTAAGACTCTGTCCGCACAGACCAAGACTCCTGAGGGCGCTGAGGCTGCCTATCTGTTGATACAGGATGTGTATGACCAGGGACGTTTTGAAGATGTTCAGAATATGGTATATGCATTCTCCGATTCAGGTACGACCCAAAATTATTGGCTTGCGAAGGCTTTCATCGTGCTTGGTGACTCGTTTGCGGAACGGGGCGACATGACTCAGGCAAAGGCTACTTTCGAGAGTATACGTGACGGTTACAAGAGCGAGAATCAGGATGACGATGTGCTTGAAGCAGTCGAAATGAGGCTCGGCAAACTTTCTGAATCTATGGGCGACAACAAGCAGTGATTATGAAAAAGACAATAATATTAGTAGCCCTTCTGTCGGCAACATACGCTTATTCTCAGAACTTTAACCCTACGGTATCGGTATCAAGGACATTTGAAGGCAAGCTCCCCGAGGTTCATAAACCTTACATACAGATGGAAGTCCCGGACTCGCTTACTAAGTTTGACCTTGATTTCGACTACTCGGTATTTGAGTCCCCTTACAAGGGAGCATATGACTTTAAGCCTTACTCTCTTGAAATGAGACCTGAGCCGGAGCCGTTCACTGGCAAGAAACTGTATCTTAAGGCAGGGGCAGGATGGGCTATGCGTCCTGCACTTGACTTTGTGTGGGAGCCCTGTATGAAGAAGCGTCTTAAAATGAGCTTCTATGCATCTCATCATTCTTATATAGGCAGATACCGCAACATTGCCCCAGATATTGATTTCCGCTTGACAGATAACGGTAGGTGGAAAGGATATGATATGGAGACTGAGGCCGGCATATATGGAAGAGCGGATTTTAGCCGTGCGGTACTCTCTTTTGGAGCCGGATATACTGGACTTCATACCAAAGACAAATATTCTAAGACAGGATACAACGGAGCAGATTTCAGTTTCCGTGCGAAGTCTGAGAATCCGGCAGAGCGTTATCTGTATTATGATATTGCAATGAAAGCCAGGTATTCTTCCGATGGCCTCTCTTCAGTTATGAGCCCAAGTCGGCCCACAGAGCCTTATAGCTCTCTGGCTTTGAATTCCACAGACTTCGACTTTGACGCTGTACTAGGGCCTGTCCTCGGACGGGGAAGCAGCATTGTAGCGGGGTTCGGTCTCGGGATGACGTGGTATGATAGCATTTTCTGCCCTGACTTCAATCTTCATTCTACATATACTGGCGTGGCATATTTTGCTCCAAAATATCTTTATAAAGGAAGAAGATGGGATCTTGCGCTTGGCGTGAAAGGGAGTTTTAATGTAAGCGATACTGGCAATAATGGCATGAAATATCCCCTTAACGCTAACAAGGGGATTTATATCTATCCGGACATAAGAATCGGTTTCAAGGCAGTATTAGACTATCTGGATTTTTTCTTCAAAGCTACGGGCGGAGACAATAGGAATTCATACAGCAGTCTCAAGGATAGGAATCATTTCTTCACTCCATTCCAAGCCTTTTTGGGACCGGTGACTGAAAATACTGTCACCCAGTATGATGTCGAGCTTGGACTTAGTGGCAATGCAGGAGGGCGCTTCTTCTATAAAGCAAGTGCCGGATATGCAAGCTATGAGAAACGACCTTACAGTGCTATGGCTGTGTACGGGTATGGCTCTGAGAATCTGTTCCTTCCACTGGTAACTTACCGCAACAGTACCGCCTTTCATTCGGACATTAGTCTGAGGTGGCTTTCGCGTAGTATCAGTGCCGATGCAAATGTAAGGATAGAGAATGCAACTTTTGAAGACAACGCTGTAGTCGGAGGCTTCATGCCAGCCCTTGTGAGAGGTGACATTTCATTTACATACAATTACAAAAAAAGAGTTTATGCAGGCGTCTCTGCCGGTTTCTCTTCTGTATCGGATGGAAATTTTCTTCCATATACCAAGACGGACTCTGATTCGACCCCGGTCTTGTCCTCTCTTGTTGCGGTCTCAGTTCCAGCCTGGGTTGACCTCGGGCTTCATGCCGAGTATCTTTTCTCCAAGAAAGTATCGTTCTGGATTGAGGTTGGCAATCTTTTGGACATGAATATTATACGCATTCCTCCATATACGACGGGAGGTATCAGTGCGGTTGCCGGAATTTGCGTTAATCTGTAAAATTCTGTAAATTCGCATGTTTTGCATGAATGAAAATTTAATTAGCTTCTAATGGCAGAGAACGAAAAGATGCGCGAAGCGGAAGAGCAGTATTCCGCAGGCAGTATTCAGGTCCTGGAAGGGCTTGAGGCTGTAAGGAAACGTCCTTCCATGTATATAGGTGACGTAGGTGTAAGAGGACTCCATCACCTCGTATACGAAGTCGTAGACAACAGTATAGACGAGGCTATGGCCGGCTTTTGCGACCATATCGAAGTCACAATCAATGAAGATAACTCAATTGTAGTTAAGGATAACGGTCGAGGAATACCTGTGGATATGCATCCCAAAGAGCACAAGTCTGCTCTTGAGGTGGTTCTTACAGTCCTTCATGCCGGAGGAAAGTTCAATAAAGACAGTTACAAGGTGTCGGGAGGTCTCCATGGAGTGGGAGTATCCTGTGTAAATGCCTTGTCCGACCATCTTGTCGCCGAAGTGCACAGAGAGGGAAAGGTTTATCGTCAAGAATATTCAAAAGGCAAGCCTCTTACAGGAGTTGAGGTAGTAGGAGAGTGTGACGATACTGGTACAACGATTACTTTCCATCCTGACCCGGAGATATTTGTCACGACGACTATCTATGACTACGACACTCTTGCCAACCGCATGAGAGAGTTGTCATTTCTTAACAAGGGTATCACCATCACCCTTACTGACAAGAGAGAGACAGTAGAGGAGTTTACCTCTGATGAGAATGGCAATTCAGTTCCTACCGGCCGTCGTATATTCCGTGGGGAGAAGTTCTACTCTAAGGAAGGCCTCAGGGAATTCATTGAATATCTTGATGCCAATGCAGAGGAATTGATTCCCGAGCCTGTCTGTGTCAATTCAGACAAGATCCTTCCGATCGATATCGCCCTGCAGTACAATACAGGATACAAGGAGACGATACTTTCGTATGTCAACAATATCCATACGATAGAGGGCGGTACTCATCTTCAGGGCTTCAAGATGGGGCTTTCAAGGTCTCTGCGCAACTATGCCGACAAGAACAAACTTCTTGACAAAGTGAAAGTGGAGCTAAGTCAGGAAGATTTCAGAGAAGGTCTGACGGCAGTCGTGTCTGTAAAGGTGGCGGAGCCTCAGTTTGAAGGCCAGACCAAGACCAAACTCGGCAACAGTGAGGTTACCTCGGCTGTGTCACAGGCTACATCAGCTGCAATGGACCAGTATCTTGAGGAAAATCCCAAATACGCCCGCATAATCATCGATAAGGTTATACTTGCCGCTACCGCGAGAAATGCAGCAAGAAAGGCCAGAGAGATGGTTCAGCGCAAGACCGTTATGTCAGGTGCCGGCATGCCGGGCAAACTTTCGGACTGTTCGGAGAAAGACCCGGAGAAATGCGAGCTCTTCCTAGTCGAGGGAGACTCCGCAGGCGGTACAGCCGTAACAGGAAGAAACAGGCGCATTCAGGCTGTGCTTCCTCTTAGAGGCAAGATTCTCAATGTGGAGAAAGCTACCGAAGACAGGGCCTTTGACAGCGAGGCTATCCGTAATATCTACACAGCCCTCGGGGTTACAGTGGCCAAGGAGGATGAGAATGGGGAGAAAAGGATGGATCTTAGCAAGCTCCGCTATCACAAGGTCATCATCATGACCGATGCGGATGTCGATGGTAGTCATATTGCCACCCTTATACTTACATTCTTCTACCGTTATATGCTTGACCTCATTCGCAATGGGTATGTATATCTTGCTACACCTCCGCTTTATCTTGTGAAAAGAGGCAAGGAGGAGATCTATTGCTGGACAGAGGAACAGCGTAATGAAGCTGCTCAGAAACTTGGAAAAGGAACCGATTCGGGGTATACAATCCAGCGTTACAAGGGTCTTGGTGAGATGAGTGACCAGCAGCTGTGGGACACTACCATGGATCCGGACAAGAGAAGACTTCGCAAGATAACGATGGACAATGCGGCTGATGCGGAGAGAACATTCTCAATGCTTATGGGCGATGACGTGCCACCGCGCAGAAAGTTCATCGAGGAGAATGCACATTATGCAAATATTGATGCATAAGACAGCTAATGACAAATGATTTCTAAACATACAGGAAATGCTTGATATTTTTGACAGAATCTCCAGAGATTCGGGCGGCCCTATTGGCCAGTATGCCAAACAGGGTTTCGGATATTATATGTTCCCTCGTCTTGAAGGCGAGCTTGGACCTCACATGATCTTCAATGGTGTAGAATGTCTGAACTGGAGTCTCAACAACTATCTTGGTCTTGCAAACGACCCTGAAGTACGTGCAACTGACGCCAAGGCTGCTGCTGATTGGGGGCTTGCTTATCCGATGGGAAGCCGTATGCTGACAGGCAATACCAGATACCATGAGGAACTTGAGCGCAGATTTGCAGCTTTCGAGAAGAAGGAAGACGCATTCCTCTTCAACTTCGGATATCAGGGCATTGTCTCTACTATAGACTCTCTTCTCGGCCGTCATGACGTGGCCGTATATGATGCTGAGGCTCATGCCTGTCTTCTTGATGGCATAAGACTGCATATGGGCGAGAAATACAAGTTTCGTCACAATGATGCAGCTGATTTTGAGAGGGTTATAGCTAAGGCCTGCAAGGTCGCTTCAGAGCAGGGAGGTGGCGTGCTTGTCATAACTGAAGGAGTGTTCGGCATGACTGGTGCTCTTGGTATTCTCGACAAGATAGTAGCCTTGAAATCCAAGTATAGTTTCCGTCTCTTGATCGATGACGCTCATGGATTCGGTATTATGGGCGAGCATGGTAGAGGAACTTCGGAGCATTTCGGTGTAATGGACGGAGTTGACCTGTATATCGGTGCATTTGCAAAGTCAATGGCAAGTATAGGTGGCTTTGTTGCCGGTCCTAAGGTTGTAATTGATTATCTTCGTTTCAACATGAGGTCTCAGATGTATGCCAAGGCTCTCCCTATGCCTTTGGTCATCGGCAATATGAAGAGACTTGAGATTATTGACAGCCCCAAGGGAGACATGCTCCGTAAGAAACTCTTCGAGATCACAAGAGCACTTCAGGACGGTTTCCGCAAGGAGGGCTTTGACATAGGCCCAGCAGAAGCTTGTGTCTCTCCAGTACACATAAAGGGCGGAGTTGGCCAAGCTACCAAGATGGCCAAGGACTTGAGGGAAAATTACAAGATTTTCTGCTCTATTGTCATTTATCCCGTGATACCCAAGGGCATGATTATCTTCAGAATCATAGCTACTGCGGCTCACACTCTTGCCGATGTGGATTATACTCTGAAGGCTTTCAAGGAGATCCGCGAGAAACTCGACAAAGGCGTATATGACGGAGATGATATAGCTGCAATGACAGTAAAATAGTCTTATGAATACATCTTATTTCAAGGATAAGGTAGTCATCATTACAGGAGCCAGCTCGGGTATCGGGTTGGCTTCTGCCAGATTAATCGGTAGTCTCGGTGCTAAGGTTGTGATGGCTGCAAGGCATCTCGACAAACTTGAGGCTGTAGCCTCTTCAGTATCGTCGGATCCTGACAAAGTATTGTGCGTTCGTACCGATGTGACAAAAGAAGAAGACTGCCGCAATCTTATAGAGGCTACTGTTGCCCGTTACGGTCGTATTGACATATTGGTCAACAACGCAGGTATCTCGATGAGGGCAATGTTCAAGGATTTGGACCTTTCTGTCATAAAGTCGCTTATGGACGTGAACTTCTGGGGTACTGTGTACTGTACTAAGTTTGCGCTACCGTATCTGCTTGCTTCGCGTGGTACAGTTGTCGGTGTTATTTCAATAGCGGGCTACTCGGCCCTTCCTGCAAGGACCGGATATTCTGCGTCAAAATATGCAGTCAGGGGTTTCCTTGACACGTTGCGAATAGAGCATCTGCATGACGGACTCAATGTCCTTGTGTTCGCTCCAGGTTATACGGCCTCGAATGTACGCAATGCCGCACTTACGGCGGACGGCTCCGCTCAGGGGAGTACTCCTCTTGACGAGGGTCATCTTATGAGTGCAGAGAAATGTGCCGAATACCTTGCCAAGGCTCTTTCCCACAGGAGATCTGAGGTTATACTCACTCTTCTTGGAAAAGTTACTGTATTGTTTCACAGGCTATTCCCACGCCTTACGGACCGGCTTACATTCTCCTATATCGCGAGGGAATCAGGCAGCCCTTTCAAAAATAACTGATAATGGATAGAAAGCTTATTTCTCGAGGTCTGAAACTCTACGTTCCGCTTTTCTTTGTCTTCGTCATACTTCTTATGGCCATGCCGCGCTTAGGCAAATTTAAGTATGACTACAAGAAAGGCACTCCATGGGCATATGACAACTTGGTGTCAGAGATTGATTTTCCTATTCTCAAGACAGAGGCTCAGCTTCAGTCTGAGAAAGAGGAGGCTGGCTCAGGCATCGTCCCATACTACAGGTATGAGGACGAGGTTGGAGTGTCTGTAATGCATAGTGTGGAAAATATCGACTACGGGAAGTATGCTTATATCAAGCCGGATATTATCGATGCTGTCTCGGGAATGTACGAAAGGGGAATAATGGGAGATAGCTCTTCGACCAAGGATGACGGATATTCAACTACGGACAATGTTATCTTCGTACAGCACGGCAAAAGGGCAGCGGAAGTCCCTGCCTCTGACGTGTATACTTTGTCTGCTGCGAAGGCGCGTCTAGTATCCTCGTTAGCCCGCAAGCATCAGGGAATCAATGCTGACTCTGTACTATCGGCATCAGGGGTGTATCCTCTGATTGTTCCCAATTTGGTATATGACAAGGAGACGACTGACCTCGTACATGCCGAGAAGGTTGACTATATATCACCGACCAGGGGATTTGTTCCGGCAGGTCATATAATTGTCTCCAAGGGCGAGATCGTGACGCCAGAGATAGAACAGCTGCTTGACTCTTACAAGGCTGAATATGAGAGCAGTCTCGGCTATAGTGGCCCGAAGTCTCTGCTGTGGATTGGCAATGCGATTCTGGCCCTTGCCATAGTGCTGATATTGTATTTGTCCATATACTATACCAATCCGGATATATTCAGCCAGTTCAACAGATACCTCTATCTGTTGTTTATCTTCGTGTTGGCTGCATTTGCCGCCCTTACAGTTGACAGGATAGACCCGTCAATGCTGTATCTCGTCCCCTTTACGCTTACGGCTCTGTATCTTCTCGCGTTTTTCAGAAGAAGGGTTGTACTCCCGGTATATGTGCTTTCGCTGATCCCTCTTTTGGTTTTTGCTCACAACGGTATCGAACTATTTGTACTTTATCTTGTATCCGGAGTTATAACAATGTATGTATTCGAGAAGTTCAGTACAGGATGGCTTCAGTTTGTGACAGCTCTGATAGCATTTGTATCCATGACTCTTACTTTCATCGGATTCCGTTTTGTTACTGAAGACTCTCCACTTGATGACTACAGACTGGTAATGTATATGTTGTTCGGCTCGGTTCTTTCGGTAGCCGGATATCCGCTTATCTACCTGATGGAGAAAATCTTCGGTCTTGTATCGGATTCGCGCTTGACTGAACTCGCAGATCCCAACAACAAACTTCTCCGAATTCTTGCCCAGAAAGCTCCTGGTACTTTCCAGCATTCTCTTCAGGTGATGAATCTTGCCGATGCCGCAGCAAGAAGCATAGGTGCAAATGTCCTTCTTGTTCGTGCGGGTGCCATGTATCATGACATAGGCAAGACTATGAATCCTCGCTGCTTTGTGGAGAATGAAAGTATAGGCGATAAGTTTCATGATAGCCTGACGCCTATAGAAAGTGCCCAGATGATAATAAGGCATGTTAGTGACGGTATGGCACTTGCAGCCAAATACAAACTTCCGGAGGTTGTAAGCGATTTTATAATCACGCATCATGGTACAACTTGCGTGGCTTATTTCTACAACAAATATCTCAAGGAAGGCGGCAGTCCCGATAACATAAGTGAATTCTGTTACAAGGGCAAGAAGCCGTGGACAAGAGAACAGACCATTCTCATGATATGCGATACGCTTGAGGCGGCTTCTCGCACCCTCAAGGACAATACTCCGGCCACTTTCGATAAGTTCGTAGAAGACATAGTCTCGTCCAAGATAAGTGCCGGTCAACTTGACAATTCCGATATATCTCTTCGCGAGCTGACTAGGATTAAGTCAGTCTTGAAGTCATACCTCGCACAGATCTACCACGAGAGGATAGTTTATCCTAAGACTCCAACGACGGCATAAACCAACGCCCCAATGGCATAAACAAAGTTAGCTTTGCTTTTACCCTTGCTAATTCGTATATTTGCACGCTTATGCCGGGGTGCGCTTTTGTGTTCATGTGCTGGCAGGCTTAGGGCTGATTTGGACAGAGTTTTTTGCCCCGACTTTATGTGTTTGAATAATTAAACAGAAAAGAAATGAATATAGTAAAGAATCAGATTGATGACCTCAATCTCCAGCTTACGGTGACTGTATCACATGATGACTATTCTGAAGCTGAGTTGAAGGAGCTCAAGCAGTGCAGGCGCAATGCTGAATTTAAGGGCTTCCGTAAGGGTATGGTTCCGATGTCTCTCGTACAGAAGGTTTACGGTGAGAGAGTGCTTGGCGAGACTGTCAACAAGGTTCTGTCCGAGGCGGTCAACAAATTTGTCAAGGACAACAATATCAAGATGGTAGGCGAGGCTCTTCCGAGTGAGGATCAGCCTGAGTTGGAGTGGAAGTCAGGCAATGACTTTACCTTCAAGTTCGATATCGGTATGACTTCAGAAGTTAATTTCGAACTCTCAAAGGACGATAAAGTAAAGTATTACAACATAGAAGTTTCTCCCGAGGCCATAAAGGAGATGAAAGACAATCTTCTCCGTCAGTACGGCTCTCTCGTTGATGCTCCCGAGGCTGGTGAGGAAGATTTCGTGATTGCAGATTTATCACAGGAAGGCAAGACGGTAGAAGGCGCATATATCGCAGTGAACAAGGTTGCCGAGGCAGATAGGAAACTTTTCCTTGGCGCAAAGCCTGGAAGCGAGTTTGATGTCAATGTGAATGAAGCCTTTACCGATGAGGCTGACAGAGCATATATGCTCAAAGTAAAGAAAGAGGAGCTTGCTTCTGTCAACCCTGAGTTCCATGTGACTGTAAAAGAAGTGAAGACATTTGCTCCTGCGTCAGAGGATCAGGCTACATATGACAAGATTTTCGGAGAGGGTAAGGTACATGATAGTGCCGAGTTCGAGAACGAGATCGTTGCAAAACTTAAGGAAAATTACAAGCAGGAGGCTGACTACAGGCTGTCCAAGGATCTTAGAGAATACCTTGTCAAGAAGGCTGATGTAAGGCTTCCTGAGGAATTCCTCAAGAGATGGCTTCTTTATGCCAACAACGGCAAATTCTCCAAGGAGGGGATTGAGAAGGAAGCACCCGCATTCTTCGAAGATTTCCGCTGGCAGCTTGTGTGCGGTTACTTGATGGGCAAATATTCACTCAAAGTTGACGAGAAGGATATGGAGGATGCTGCATATGCATATGTGGCTTACCAGTATGCAGCATACGGTATGGCCAATCTGCCCGATTCCATGATCAAGGACAGTGTCTCAAGGGTACTGCAAGATGAGAATACATCACGCCGTATTTATGAGAATGTAGAGACCCAAAAAGTCCTTGGAGCGGTCAAATCAGCAATCACTCTTGACGAGCAGAATGTTAGCGTAGAACAATTCAGAGAATTGTAATCAATGAAAGGAAGCGAATTCGAGAAATTTGCGAGTGCGGGTCGTGGCATAAGTTCCATGACCCTTCATCGTTATTCTTCGGCAGTTGATGCCTATATCAACCCTACTATCATCGAAGAGCGTAAACTCAATGTGGCATCCATGGATGTCTTCAGCCGCCTTATGATGGATCGTATCATCTTCCTTGGTGTGCCGATCGATGATGATGTTGCAAATATAATCCAGGCACAGCTTCTATTCCTCGCGTCAGCTGACAGTCATGCGGATATCTCCATGTACCTCAATACCCCTGGCGGACAAGTGACTTCTGGTCTTGCTATCTATGACACTATGCAGATAGTATCACCCGATGTGGCTACAATATGCACTGGCATGGCAGCATCTATGGGATCAGTTCTGCTTTGCGCTGGAGCAAAAGGAAAGCGTTCTGCACTGCCACACAGCCGAGTACTGATACATCAGCCTCTTGGTGGAGCACAAGGACAGGCATCTGACATAATGATAGCTGCAAAGGAGATAGAGAAGACAAGGACCGAGCTCTACAACATAATATCCGAGCATTCAGGACAGTCTTTCGACAAGGTATTCTCTGATGCAGACCGTGATTTTTGGATGACGGCTCCGGAGGCCTTGGCATATGGAATGGTTGACGAGATCATAACAGGCAACAAAGACAAGTAACGTGACAGACAAGACAAAAAAGAAATGTTGTATGTTCTGCGGGCGGAGTGAGGATGAAGTGCCTCTTCTCCTCTCAGGCCAGAACGACACATACATATGCAGTGACTGTGTCCGGATGGCGGCTGGTTATATAGATCAGTTGGAGTCTGGGGCAAAAGGTAAGACGCCTGCTCCCAAACTTGACAACCTCAAGAAGCCGAAAGAGATCAAGGCTTTCCTCGATGACTATGTGATAGGCCAGGACAGGGCCAAGAAGCTCCTCTCCGTAGCAGTGTACAACCATTACAAGAGGATCAACTACAACCTGGAAGGAAAGCAAGACGATAGCGTAGAACTTGAGAAATCTAATATACTTCTCGTAGGTCCGACAGGAACTGGCAAGACTTTGCTGGCGAGGTCAATAGCGAGGCTTCTCCAGGTGCCGTTCACCATTGTTGATGCTACTGTCTTGACACAGGCCGGATATGTAGGCGAGGATGTTGAGAGTATACTTTCACGCCTTCTTCAGGAGGCAGACTTCAATCTGGCGCAGGCCGAGAGAGGAATAGTCTTCATAGACGAGATTGATAAGATAGCACGCAAAGGAGACAACCCGTCAATTACACGCGATGTCTCTGGTGAAGGGGTGCAGCAGGCATTGCTTAAGCTTCTGGAAGGAAGCGTTGTCAATGTACCTCCGCAGGGAGGCCGCAAGCATCCCGAGCAGGAATTCATCCATGTCAATACTCAGAATATTCTTTTCATTTGCGGAGGAGCTTTCGAAGGCATTGAGAGAAGCATAGCCCAGCGTCTTAATACTCAGGTAATAGGCTTCAATGTATCCGACCGTCAGAGAGTTGACAAGGATAATCTCCTAAAATACGTATCCTCTGAGGATTTGCGTTCATATGGTCTCATTCCGGAGATTATCGGAAGACTTCCGGTTGTAACTTATCTCGATAATCTTGACAGGGATGCTCTGCTTCGTATCCTCACTGAACCGAAGAATGCGATCATGAAACAGTACGCCAAGATGTTCGAGCTTGACGGTCTCAAACTTGAGATTGCCGACGGAGTCAAGGAACTGATAGTGGATACGGCCATAAAGAAAAAGCTTGGAGCAAGGGGATTGAGGTCGATCTGCGAGAAGATCTTCGATGATGCTATGTATGATGCACCGTCATCACGCAGGAAGACATTTACGGTAACCCTTGAATATGCCAAAGAGCATTTGAGGGACGATATTTAAAAAGTTGTTTTGAAATGATTTGTCTCTTCTCTTATGGTTCTTTCCGGTCATTTTCATCTTTGTCGTCAGTCCGGTACCTCCAGTACACTCCTTCTTCCAAAATCGAGGCTGCCTCGAAAAATCCTCATAATAAAATTCGGGAACCATTTCAAAACAGCTTCTAAGGATATTGTTATATAGTTGAGGAGCGGACTTTGTATTCAGAGTTTCTGGAGTACATAGTCCGCCTTTATTTTGTCTATTATGCTGCATACAACCTTGTAGATGCGGCTTGATCTTGTATATACTGCAGGTGTAATGAAGCCGACTCGTCCCTGACGCAGAAGTTTCTCGGCTGTTGTCTTACGTTGGGCGTCTTCTTGGTTGTACACTGCTATAGAGTGTCCTCCGAACATGCTTACAATCTTCATACAAGGCACGTCAGTCTCTCCGTCACCTACATATATCATATGAGAGAATGGAATGCGCTTCTTGTCGTCAGCCATACTCTCGTTGACCTCTTGGGAGTCTTGGGCCTTGAGAATGCCTTTGTTGATTTTGAATATGTATTGCGTCTTGGCAGTATAGTCTACTGCTATTCCTGGCCATTCAGCCTCTCCTTTGGCATTATATATATACGAGCTGGCAAAGATATGCTTGAACTCTCCTGCTATGGGACAACCTTCTATAATCTCTTTGAGCCCAGAAGAATTGATATAGTGCTCGACTTTTACCCCAACTTCTTTTCCGTATTGGTTGACTGCGGAGAACCATCCGGAGACACCCTCATACAGCTTTATAGCCTTGCCGAACTCCTTGAACTTGTTCTTGCGAAGTCGTATGCCGCTTCGCCCCGCCTCATCAAACATAAGTTTCATATAGGAGAGTATATTGCTGGCATCCTGCCCTTTGGCAATCTCGTTACTCATCGTCCAGAATTCACTTGGAGTCTTTCCTATAGCCTGGATAAAGCCGAATTCCTGCATATTGCCCGGAGATAGTGTGCCGTCAAAGTCATAGATCAAGGCTACTATGGGTTTCTTGGTCATGGTGTCCTAATTTTGAAATCTTTACAAATATAATTAAATTTGAATCATACCAACCGGTTTATATCAATATGGAACATTATTTTGCGAGATTAGAAAATGCTGTAAAGTGTTATTGGGATCATCCTGCCATCTGCAATTTTAGGGGTGAGTCATATACTTATGGAGAAATGGCTACAAGGATAGAGCACCTGCACATTTTCTTCAATGCATGTGGTCTGAAAAAAGGAGACAAAATCTCGATCTGTGCCAAGAACACGGCCAATATGGCACTTTCTTTCCTTGCTGTCAATACCTACGAGACTGTTGTCGTCCCTATTTTGTCTGATTTTACACCGGAGAGTGTCGACCATCTAGTAGATCATTCGGAGAGCGTTGTCCTCTTTACCGACAAAGATATATGGGAGAGACTTGACATCTCGTTGATGCCACGCCTGAAGGCTGTTGTAAGTGTCGGTGATTTCAGCCTTCTCTATACTGCAAATGCTGAGATAGAGAATGCGTTTACCTCTGTAGACAGACTCTTTTCAGAGAAATATCCTAAAGGCTTTGGTAAGGACGATGTGCATTATCCGACAGATAACTGGGACGATCTTGCGGTTATCAATTATACTTCTGGGACAACAAGCGCTCCAAAAGGTGTCATGTTGACATACCGAGCACTTAGTGCAACGATAGATTTCGGACAGAGGTATATCCCTTCATCAGACAAATTCACAATGGTCTCTATGCTTCCTATGGCACATATGTATGGATTGGTATATGAGTTCCTGTATCCACTGTGTAATGGTACTAGCATTACTTTCCTCGGCAAGACTCCGTCCCCGTCGCTGCTTCTATCTGCAATGCACGATGTGAGGCCGTACCTGCTCGTTACAGTGCCTCTTGTAATGGAGAAAGTCTTCAAGAGTGCCATTAAGCCCGTTCTGGACAAGCCTGTGATGAAAGTCCTGACTTCAATACCTGGGATCAGAACGGTTATTTTCAAGAAGATAAGAGAGAAGCTTCTTTCTGCCCTCGGCGGCAATCTCCAGATGATAGTAATGGGTGGAGCCCCTCTTAATCCTGAAGTGGAGAAATGGTTCAAGAAGATAGGGCTTCCTTATACAGTAGGTTATGGCATGACAGAGGCTGCGCCATTGCTAGCGTATGAAGACTGCTACAACTATGTGCCTGGGTCGTGTGGTAAGGCAGTGGATTGTGCAGAGGTCCGTATCGAATCTGAAGATCCGCAGCATGTTGTCGGCGAGATACAGGCGAAAGGGGCGAATATCTGCCTTGGATATTACAAGAATCCAGAGGCGACAGCAGCCGCATTTACTCCTGACGGTTTCCTTAAGACTGGAGATCTCGGACTCATGGACTCTAAAGGAAATATATTCATCAAAGGCCGTTCAAAGAGCATGATCCTCTCTTCCAATGGACAGAATATCTATCCCGAAGAAGTAGAGGCCGTTGTAAATAACCAGGACTATGTCTCGGAATCCGTTGTCGTGGACAGGAACGGGAAGCTTGTTGCATTGGTTGTCCTTGATACGGATGCGATGAAAAAGGCAGGACTTGATAGCGAGGCTGTAGACCATCTTCCTTCTCAGATAAAGGCAGGAGCTAACAGAAGTCTTCCTTCATATAGCCAGTTGCAGAAAGTCGAGCTAAGGGATGAGCCTTTCGAGAAGACTCCGAAAATGAGTATAAAGAGATTTCTCTACAAATAGTCTTTTCATTTGAAATAATTCCAGTCAAGGGAGCATCTATATAGATGCATTCTATCCGCAGAAGCCATATAAATATTTCATCCTACATATATTTCACCGTTCATAACTGCCACATAGATAGAGAGTTACATTTTTCTCGTGACGATGAGAAGTAAGTTTATGGATTTGTCAATAATCTTGACTTTGTTGCTGAAATGATCTGCTTAGGTGGAGTCAGGTGCCAGCATGATTTTGGAGATCTTCTTTGGAACTGACAAAATGACATAACAAATATCTTGGAACATATTTTGACGGAAAGCAAGAGTCTGATAATGGACAACCGTTTTTAATTTCAGAATAATATGGAAGAGATAAAAGGAAAAATAGGTGTTACAACCGAAAATATATTTCCGGTAATCAAGCAGTTCCTCTATTCAGATCATGAGATATTCCTTAGAGAGCTTGTAGCAAATGCAGTCGATGCCACAGAGAAGATGAAGGCTCTTGCTTCGACAGGAGACTTCAAAGGAGAGCTTGGTGATCTGTCAGTAAGGGTCGATCTTGACGAGAAGGAAAAAGTCCTCAGGATTACAGACCGAGGAATCGGAATGACCTCTGAAGAGGTTGACAAATACATCAATCAGATAGCATTCTCATCAGCAGGTGAGTTTCTTGAGAAGTATAAAGATCAGATAGGCAATATTATAGGTCACTTCGGACTTGGATTCTATTCTGCATTCATGGTATCCAAAAAGGTAACTATTGATACTTTGTCGTGGAAAGACGGAGTTAAGGCCGTCAAATGGTCATGTGACGGAAGTCCGGAATATGAGATGTCTGATTCAGACAAAAGTGACAGAGGTACGGTGATAACTCTGTATCTTGATGATGACTCTGCTGAATATGCCGAGAAAGCAAGGATTGAGACATTGCTTGAAAAATACTGCAAGTTCATGCCAGTTCCTATCGTATTTGGCAAGGAGCAGGAATGGAAAGACGGCAAATATGTAGAAACAGACAAAGATCATGTCATAAATACAGTAGAACCCCTATGGACACGCAAGCCTTCTGATCTTAAGGACGAAGACTATCTGAAGTTCTACAAGGCTCTCTATCCTATGGAAGAAGATCCTCTGTTCTATATACATCTGAATGTGGATTATCCGTTCCATCTTACGGGAATACTGTATTTTCCTAAGATAAAGGATCGTATCGCAGTGGAGCGCAATAAGATACAACTATATTGCAACCAGATGTTTGTAACGGATCATGTTGACAACATTGTTCCGGATTTCCTTACTCTGCTTCATGGTGTAATCGATTCACCGGACATACCGCTTAATGTATCAAGGAGCTATCTGCAGAGCGATTCCAATGTAAAGAAAATTTCCGGTTATATAACCAAGAAGGTTGCAGACCGCCTGGAGGAAATCTTCCAAAATGACCGTGCTTCTCTTGAGGCCAAATGGGACAACCTCAAGCTCTTTATTGAGTACGGTATGCTCTCGGACGAGAAATTCTGTGAGAGGGCAATGAAGTTTGCGCTTCTTAAGGATACTGATGGCAAGTACTATAGCTTCGATGAGTACAAGACTGCAATTGAGCCCCTTCAGACAGACAAAGACAAGAAACTAGTTTACCTCTATACAACTGACCCTCAGTCTCAGTATACATTTATAGAGGCTGCGAAGTCGAAAGGGTACAATGTTCTGTTGATGGACTGCGAACTTGATGCGCATTTTGTCAATCTGCTTGAGCAGAAATTTACCGACAGCAGATTCTCACGTGTTGACTCCGATGCCATTGACAACTTGATACCCAAGGAAGACAGGAAGAAACCAGAAGTTTCTGAAAGTGAGAAATCCGATCTTCAGGATCTGTTCAAGGCTGTATTGCCGAAGGATTCGGAATTTATGATAGAACCAGACAACCTGGGCAGTGAGGCTGCACCTATAATTATTACCCAAAATGAATTCATGCGTCGTTACAGAGACATGAGTGCAATGGGAGGCGGTCTTAATTTCTATGGCAATCTTCCTGCAGCATACAATCTTATTGTCAATCTTGAGAATCCGGTGATCTCCAAGATCGTTGACGAAGAGAGGAAAGCAGTAGGACCACAGAAAGAAGTTCCGGAGGCTGATCCTGCAATTATTCAGGCCGGTGAGGCAAAGGATGCTACAGATGAGCAAAAGAAGGCTGCAGAAGATGCTCGGGCTGCTGCCAGGGAGGCCAAAGAGTCAGCGCATAGCGAAAGAAAGGCTGAGATAGAGGAGTTTGCCTCCAAGAATGATATTCTCAAGCAGATTTGTGATCTTGCTTTGCTTTCTAACGGCTTGCTCAAAGGTAAGGATCTCAGCGACTTCATCGCAAGAAGCCAGAAGGTTGTAAACGATGCTTATCTAAAATAAAAATATACCTATAATTGTAGAAGGGGCAGCAATCTTTGATTGTTGTCCTTTTTTTGTTGCTATTGATGCAAAATAATCTTCTTTATATCAAATAATTGACTCGCCAGCAATTTGGCTTTGGACCCTACGATAGCAAATGATATAGTATCTGTAAGGTTGAGTAGTGCTTTATCAATTGCTTCGATACAGTAATCTGAGATATATAAAAAGACCGGATCGTGATGATCCGGTCTTTTTATATCGTATCCGGCAAATTGCCGTTACTTTTATTCAGCGATAACCTCGAATTTGAAAGTGCCTTTCACATTCTTATAACATTTTACTTCAGCCTCGAATGTGCCGAGCTCCTTCACTTCGGGAGATACTATTGTGATATCTTTCTTGTCAACCTCAATACCAGCGTTTGCAAGTGCGTCAGCAAGCTGTGCGGTAGTGATGGAACCGTATATCTTGCCACTCTCGCTTACCTTTGCGGATACCTTTACAAGTACTGAGCTGATCTTTGCTGCAAGTGCCTCTGCATCTGCGATAAGTTTTGCCTCTTTATGAGCGCGCTGACGGATTGTCTCCTCATGCTGCTTCTTGGCGGATACAGTAGCAAGTATTGCGAAACCCTGAGGTATCAGGTAGTTCAGGGCGTAACCGGACTTTACCTTGACGATTTCGTCCGCATGGCCGAGATTGGCCACATCTTTCTTCAGTATGATTTCCATAATACGTCGTCCTCCTGATTATTTAAGAAGATCGGTGACATAAGGAAGGAGTGCGAGAGAGCGAGCCCTCTTGACAGCCTGAGCCACTTTTCTTTGGAATTTAAGCGAAGTTCCAGTGATTCTGCGGGGAAGTATCTTTCCCTGCTCGTTGAGGAATTTCTTAAGGAACTCAGGATCCTTGTAGTCAACGTATTTGATACCGGCTCTCTTAAACCTGCAGTATTTTTTCTTCCTAACCTCTACTGCCGGAGGGTTCAGATAACGGATTTCGTTATTCTGCTGTGCGTTGTTTGTCTGTGCCATCTCCGATTATTCTTTAGTGGGTTCTGCTTCTGCAGCTGCAGCATTATTGGCTTTTGCCTGTCTGTTGCTTCTTCTCTTTTCCGCATAGGCTACTGCATCCTTGTCAAGAGCCACTGTAAGGTAGCGGATAATCCTCTCATCCCTGTGATACTGTGTCTCGAGCTTGCTGAGGAACTCGGGATTGGCCTTGAATTCGATCAGGTGATAGAAACCTGAGGTCTTGTGCTGGATAGGGTAAGCGAGCGGCTTCAGTCCCCAATCCTCTTCATACACGATCTCACCGCCATTGTCGGTGATGAACTTCGTGTACTTGGCAACCGCTTCCTTCATCTGAACATCAGACAAAACGGGAGTTGCAATGAAAACGGTCTCGTACTGTTTCATGTGTTCTTGTATAAAATTAATGTTATACTTCTGCGGACATTCCGCAAAAGGATTGCAAAAGTAGACATAATATCGCTAATTACAAAATCTTCTTCATCTTATTCAATCAACTTTATGATTCTCTTATGCCAATGTCTATGGATCTGGTTGATAATCACTCAAAATATATGGATGCGGCGCTCTTATATAGATTTCACTGAAATCCTTTTTTTCCTTAGTTTGCAATATATTGTGTAAATTTGTCGCAAACTCATACACTACTTTCTATATGAAGAGAAGGATTTACGCTCGGGAACTGTTTCTGTACAAGATACCGACGGTAATAGTTGACAGTATTCTGCTGTGCATTTCCCTTTTTGCCGCAGCCAATGCAACGAGTACAGATTGGGTTGAAGTGACAACAGGGTCTTATTTGCTGTTGCTTGCGTCATATCTTTTGGCTATAAGAGTAGTGCCTATCAGGCTCGCTGAAAGAAAGATCTCTTATGGGGTCGTTGCTTTGCGGGCCATCGGACAGACATCGTTGACAATCATATTTTATGGGATACTTTTGAGAATATTCTATTTCAATGTTCCCTTGAATCTTCTTCTTGTCCAGCTCCCGATTTCATGTGTGGCTCTTCTGTGCAGCCATATAGGAGTAAGGCTTATAATTAGGAAAATCCGCAAATCGGGACGCAACCGTATGCGTATACTGATGGTCGGCGGTGACATGAATCTGGTACATATATATAATAGTATAATGCGCGGCTACGGAGTCCACGGATACGATATTCTTGGCTTTTTTACCGACAAGTACCAGGACCAGATTCCTTCCGGAGCTAAGTTACTTGGGCCTATGGACAATGTTATGGAGTATGTCCGCAATCATGATATAGACGAACTGTTCTGCTCTATAAATCCCGCAGCAGATAAGAAGCGAGTTTATGATATAATCAAACTCTGTAATGACAAGTTCATACAGTTTTGGTTCGTGCCGAATATGAACGGATATCCTCACCATCGGATGAAATACGAGGAATTCGGAGCCATAAACCCTGTCAATATCATAAGTCTTAGGAACGAGCCTCTTGCCAATCCGCTCAACAGAGCTGTCAAGAGATGTATCGATATCGTTGCTTCATCTCTGTTCCTTGTGACTCTTTATCCGTTTGTCTGGTTATTTGCTGCTATAGGCATTAAGCTATCATCTCCAGGGCCGATACTTTTCCGTCAGAAAAGGACCGGTTACAGTGGAGTGGAGTTCGACTGCCTTAAGTTCAGATCAATGAAGGTCAATGCGGACGCAGACAAAGTCCAGGCGACCCAAAATGATCCGAGAAAGACAAAGTTTGGGGATTTCATGAGAAGGACAAGCATCGATGAACTACCACAGTTCATAAATGTATTCAAGGGTGATATGTCATTGGTCGGGCCGAGACCGCACATGGATTTTCATACAGAATTGTATTCCAAGCTGATTTCTGACTATATGGTGCGCCACCTCGTGAAACCAGGTATTACCGGATGGGCGCAGGTCAACGGATGCCGTGGTGAGACAAAGACAGTAGATCAGATGAAAGAGAGGGTAGAGCATGACATCTATTATATTGAGAATTGGTCTGTACTCCTTGATATCAAGATAATATACATGACAATTGCCCAGATATTCTCAGGAGACAAGCAGGCCTATTGACCGAATCCGATTTTCTTTCTATCTTTGTCAAGATAAGTCGTGAGACCCGTGTACTGAACCTGACCTGTAAAAGGTTGAATATGGAAAATGCTAAGATAAAGATTGGATTCTTAAGCCACAAAAACCCAGACAACAGAGTCCCGATGAGTGGGACGACATACAAGATGAACGAGACGCTTAAGTCTTTAGGCTACGATGTGGTATGGATAGAGGAGAAGCATAACATAATATACTTCTTGAACAGGTGGTTCTGCTATTTCTATGCAGCTCTAACCCGAAGCAAGATTAAGCCGGATCGTACCCGTATAGGCGCATGGTCTGGCTCTATGGCTATTAGTCGCAAGAAGATGAGAGAGTGTGATCTTCTTTTCTTGCCTTTTGAGCCGTCTTTTCTTTATGGAATGAAGCCTGAGAAGCCCTTGATATACGCTTCTGACGCTACTTTCCAGAGGATGATTGACTATTATTACAAGAATATGCCGACTTGGGCACGGCGGCAGGGGATTGCTGTGGACAAGCGTGCAATGGAGAGGGCAACTCTGTCAGTATTCTCATCAAACTGGTCAATGTCTTCAGCTATAACAGACTATGGTGTTCCTTTCGATAAAGTCCGTCTTGTAGAGTTCGGAGCCAATCTTGACGAGGCGGATCTCAAGCCACGGCCATACAAATATGATGGAGAGCTACGTCTCGTCTTCATAGGCGTTGATTGGAAGCGCAAGGGAGGCAAGATAGCGGTCGATGCTGTAGACTATCTTTATAGGAAGGGGTACAATGTTAAGCTGGCAATAATAGGCGGCAAAGGAATGCCTGACAGAGTCAAGAGTCTTCCTTATGTCAAGTATTACGGTTTCCTCAACAAAAATGACAAGTTCCAGTATGATGAACTTGTGAAGATCATGAAGGACTCGCATGCGATGCTGCTGCCGACAAGGGCTGAATGTTCAGCGATTGTCTATTGTGAGGCTTCAGCCATGGGTATACCTATCTTTACATGCAATACCGGAGGAGTATCCAACTATATCTATAACGGAACGAACGGATATATGCTCTCTCCAGAGGCTACAGGAGAGGACTACGGGCGTAAGATAGACGAGTGTATGACTTCAGGTGAGATGGAGAAGATGTCCGGTACTGCTCCTGAGGTGTACAAGGCAATGCTCAACTGGAATGGCTGGGGCTTGAAGATGAATGAGATTATCCATAGCCTCCTGTCTGGAGACAAGGATGACTGAAGATGTGCAGGATCTCTGTGATATGTCCTGTCTACAATATGGCAGGATGCCTGGAAGGGGCTATATCATCAATATTAAATCAAGATTTTACAGATTTTGAGCTGATACTTGTCAATGACGGGAGCAAGGATGCTTCCAGTGACATTTGTCACGCCTATGAGCGGTGTGATCCCAGGGTGCGTGTCGTAGATAAGGCTAATGGTGGTGCAAGCTCTGCCCGTAATGCCGGACTTGATGTGGCAACAGGTGAATTTGTAACATTCTTCGATTCTGATGACAGGGTAGAGTCATCTTGGCTATCTTCATTTGCAGAGGCTATCTCCGATGATACGGATCTTATAATAACCTCTTTCTATAAGAAGAGTAAAGGAGAGGAGACTCTAAGACGCATAGACGGTGAGGGATCCGCCACAGATATTCTGTGCAGACTGGAAAAAGCGATGGATTCAGGATATATATGGTGCAAATGCTGGCGCAATTCTGTAATATCCAATGATAGAATCCGATTCGATACAAGATTTGCCTTTGAGGAAGACACACTTTTCTTATATTCCTTTGTAGCTGCTTCAAGGCAGATAAAGTCTGACAAAGGCATCAGATATATAGACCGGGCATCCTATCACTATGATATGCCGGACCTTGAGGCGAAGTATGGCTTCAATTTCGACTGTCAGGTCGCCATCGTCAGCAAAGTATTTTCTATCCTTACCGAGCTTCCCTCTCTTGTGTATGTGGTACGCAACTATGAGAGGAGGCTTCTCCACCAACTTCATCGCTATTACAGGAGGACTTCTCCGGCAGAGGCTCGGGCAAGGCTCGTTGAGTTTTGCAATCTGTGCAAGTCGTATTCGATTTATCCTGATTTTATTGTATTCCTATTGTATAGGAAGCCATTTATGCCTATATTGCATGAATGTTTGAAACTATATTATAGCAAACGCGTATGAAAGGTATCGTATTGGCCGGAGGAAGCGGCACAAGGCTCTATCCTATTACAAAGGGTATTAGCAAGCAGCTTATACCGGTATATGACAAGCCTATGATCTATTATCCCTTGTCAGTGCTGATGCTTGCAGGCATAAGGGATATTTTGGTTATATCCACACCTTATGATCTTCCGTCATTCAGACGTCTGCTTGGAGACGGAAGCGGTTTCGGAGTAAGGCTTCAGTACAAGGAACAGCCCTCTCCCGATGGATTGGCTCAGGCCTTCATCATTGGAAAGGACTTTATTGGTGATGATAGTGTATGTCTAGTCCTTGGAGACAATATCTTTTATGGTGCAGGTTTTACAGGGATACTTCGCCGCAGCGTGTCTATAGTTGAGAATGAGAGAAAGGCTTGTATATTCGGCTATAAGGTAAGTGAGCCGAAAAGATACGGTGTCGCGGAATTCGATGCGTCGGGCAATTGTCTCGGTATAGAAGAGAAACCCGAGCACCCTAAGAGTGACTATGCTGTGGTTGGCCTTTATTTCTATCCCAATTCTGTGGTCGGCATTGCGGAGAAAGTTCGCCCCTCAGCGAGAGGAGAGCTTGAGATAACATCAGTAAATCAGGAATACCTCGGGCGTGGAGAACTGAAGATAACTCCTTTGCAGAGAGGCTTTGCATGGCTTGATACTGGTACTCACGATTCGCTTGCTGAGGCATCGACATTTATAGAAGTGATAGAGAAGAGACAAGGGCTCAAAGTTGCCTGTCTTGAAGATATAGCATACAGGAATGGCTGGATAAGCAGACAGAAACTTCTTGAGGAAGCAAAACCTATGGCAGCGAATGCCTATGGAAAGTATCTCCTGTCCTTAGCTCAGAATGACAATATACATGGAACTGATAAAGACTGATATAGAAGGAGTAGTAATCCTACGCCCGAGACTTTTTGCCGACAAGAGAGGCTATTTCATGGAGACATATTCCCAGAGAGAGTTTGAAGAGAAGGTCGGAGATGTAAAATTCGTGCAGGACAACGAGAGCCGATCTTCATACGGAGTAATGAGAGGGCTTCACTTTCAGAAGCCGCCTTTCTGTCAGGCTAAATTAGTGCGCTGTGTAAGAGGTGCTGTGCTCGATGTCGCTGTGGATATACGCAAAGGAAGTCCCACATATGGTAAGCATGTGGCAGTGGAACTTAATGAGGACAATCATCTTCAACTGTTTATACCACATGGATTTGCCCATGGATTCTCCGTTCTTTCACCTGAAGCTGTTTTTCAGTATAAATGTGACAACTTCTATCATCCGGAATCGGAAGGAGGAATTAGCATCCTTGACCGAAGCCTTGGGATTGATTGGATGATACCAGAGAAGGATGCGATCTTGAGTCCTAAAGACTCTATTCATCCTGCGCTTGAAGAATTGGACAGTCCTTTTGAATATAGATAGGATATGAATATTTTGGTTACAGGAGCTGCTGGCCAGCTTGGACGAGAGTTGCAGAATGTTGCTGCAGGTAGCAAGGATAATTACATATTTACGGATTTGGCTACTGGGTATGAACACTTGGACATTACTTCATTGGAGGCTATCAGGACAATAATAAGGGACAAATCCGTGTCTGTAGCAGTCAATTGCGCTGCATATACGGACGTTGACAAGGCCGAGTCGGATAAGGCCGCAGCTTCAATGCTCAATTCTGACGCTCCCGGATATCTTGCCAAGGCAATGCAGGAAACTGGCGGAAAGCTTGTCCAGGTGTCGACTGACTATGTATTTGACGGCAATGCTAATGTACCGTATAATGAGGACTGCCCGACAGGGCCTACCGGAGTCTACGGCAGAACCAAACTTGAAGGCGAGAGGAATGTGCTCTCAGCCATGCCTGATGCTATTATAGTGAGGACAGCCTGGCTATATTCTCCCTACGGACGCAATTTTGTCAAGACAATAAGGCGCATAGCCGCTGAACGCGATTCGATAAAGGTGGTATTTGATCAGGTCGGGACGCCTACCTATGCGAAGGATCTTGCAGCCGCAATCTTCAGCATTATTGAAAGTCGCCAGCTTGACAAGGGCGGGATCTATCATTTTAGCAATGAGGGAGTATGTTCCTGGTATGATTTTGCCAAGGCAATATGTCGCCTGTCAGGGATTTCGTGCGAGGTGCTTCCATGTCACAGCGACGAGTTTCCAAGTCCTGTGAACCGGCCGCATTATTCAGTGTTGGACAAGACAAAGATCAAGGAGACATTCGGCTTTAAAGTCCCATACTGGGCCGATTCGCTGTCTGACTGCATATCAAAGATGGAATAGGTGTATGGACGGATATAGGAGAAATATAATGGTGACCGGAGGTGCCGGATTCATCGGAAGTCATGTAGTGAGACTTTTTGTAAAGAAGTATCCTGAATACAGGGTAGTAAATCTCGACAAGTTGACTTATGCCGGCAACCTTGCAAACCTTGATGATATAAAGGATTACCCTAATTATTTGTTTGAGAAAGCCGATATCTGTGACGCCGGACGTATGAGGGAGATCATCGCTGAGTACAGTATAGACGGTATAATACATCTTGCGGCTGAGAGTCATGTGGATCGCTCGATCCTCGATCCGTTCACCTTCGCAAGGACGAATGTGATGGGTACACTGACTCTTCTGCAGACTGCTAAGGAATATTGGGGAGGTCAATCGCTTCCTTGGCATATTAGACGAGGCAGTGAGGATGTGAAATGCCGTTTCTACCATATCTCAACTGACGAGGTGTACGGAGCACTTGAACTTACAGAGCCACAGGGAATTCCATCTCCGTTCAAGACCAAGGCTTCATCTGAAGGCCATGGTTTTGCCTACGGACACAAATATTTCACGGAAGAGACCCGGTATAACCCCCATTCTCCGTATTCAGCCTCAAAGGCGAGCAGCGATCATTTCGTGAGAGCTTTCCATGATACATACGGCCTGCCGACAGTTGTCACCAACTGCTCCAACAACTATGGACCTTATCAGTTTCCAGAGAAGCTTATTCCACTGTTTATAAATAATATACGTCATCGTAAGCCTCTTCCGGTATATGGGGCTGGGGAAAATGTAAGAGACTGGCTTTATGTCGAGGATCATGCCCGGGCTATTGACCTTGTCTTCCATAAGGGCAAGGACGCGCAGACATACAATATAGGTGGCTTCAACGAGTGGAAGAATATAGATATTGTCAAGGCGATTGTGATGGTCACTGACAGGATTCTCGGAAGGTCAGATGGTGAAGATCTCTCTCTGATAACTCATGTAAGGGACAGGGCCGGTCACGATATGCGCTATGCAATAGATTCGAGGAAAATACAGAAAGAGCTTGGTTGGGAGCCTTCTCTTCAGTTTGAAGAAGGCTTGGAATTGACTGTAAAGTGGTATCTTGACAACGAAGCCTGGCTTGATAATGTGACAAGCGGAGAGTATATGAAATATTATGACTCTATGTATAGAGACAGGTAGAGAGGTTTGGAAAGTTTTTTGCATTGTCGTAATTATATTAGTTAATGGTTGACGTTGCTGTCGGTGGTGCATTTGTGTGCATGAATGCTGCGTGACGTCCTAAAATATGATATTATGACAACAATAAGAGAAATTTACCGTTGCCCTTTGTGTGGCAATATAATGGAAGTGCTTGTTCCAGGAATGGTGCCGGAGTGCTGCGGCAAGCCGATGGAGAAGCTTGTTGAGAATACTACAGAAGCTGCAAAAGAGAAGCATATACCAGTGATCGAGAAGATCGAAGGTGGGTACAGGGTTACTGTCGGCAGTGTCGAGCACCCGATGCTTGAGAATCATTATATACAGTGGATAGAGCTACTTACTCCCAATGAAGTGCTCCGTCACGAGCTTAAGCCCGGTGAGAAGCCAGTAGCCGAGTTCAAGACAGACGCTACAAAGGTATTAGCAAGAGAATATTGCAATCTTCACGGCCTTTGGAAAGCTGAATAAGTTTTCAGGGAATGCACTATATCTTTGACTGATAAGTCAGGTCAAATGTGTATATTTGGCCTGGCTTTTTTGTCTTCTTATGTGGAAGCATTTCTGAACACAATTATAATGAATTCTATCAGATTCCGGAAAGTGCGACCTGTGTCACTTGTCGTTACTATAGTTGCTTTTATAGTCTCTGGATTTGTACATATCACCTTTGCCGGAGAATTAGGAAAGCCGGACTACACCAAGCGAGAAGCTATGGTTAGGATGAGAGACGGTGTATCCTTGTATACTTCCGTCTACGAACCAGAAGGAATTTCTGACAGGCCGGTCATCATGCTTCGTACCCCTTATTCTCTCCGCCCGTACGGCCTTGCACCTTCAGTGCATGAGGAGGTGTCTGGTGCATCAGCATTCTCCTCTGTGTTATATAGTGCAATGAGAGCATATATGTCCAAAGGATATATTGTAGTCCTGCAGAATGTAAGGGGGACATATCTCAGTGAAGGAGAGTTCTGCAATATGCGCCCTCATGTAAGCGGACTCACCGGTGGACGCGATACCGTAATGCTTAAAGGAGAAATCCTTGTAGATGAAGCAACGGATACATACGATACTGTCGAATGGATTCTTGCAAACACCGCAAGCAATGGCAAGGTCGGGGTGAAAGGTGTCTCTTATCCCGGCTTCTACGCTACGATGGCGATACTGTCAAGGCATCCCTCTATAAAGGCTGTCTCACCTCAAGCTCCTGCAACAGATTGGTTTGTCGGGGATGATGTTCATAGACACGGAGCTTTCTGTCTTGCGGATATCTTTTCATTTGGAGCGTCTTTTTTCAGAAATAGACCGTGTCCTTCCGCTAAGGGATTGCCGGCATTGGTGAGGGTGGATACACCTATCTATGAATATTTCGCAGGCAAATCCATATCCACCGTATCTTCCGTCTTTGGAGATAGTCTTTCTTTTTGGAATGATATAATTGCGCATCCTGACTATGACAGTTTCTGGAAAGAGAGAGATCCGTCCGTGCATCTGAAAGATGTTGACTGTGCTGTCCTTGCCGTAGGTGGATTCTATGACGCTGAGGACTGTTATGGGACTCTCCGTACTTATTCCATGCTTAAGAAGCTCTCGCCTGATTGTGAGGCGTATATTGCTCTTGGACCTTGGCGTCACGGTGGCTGGGAGAGTGGAGAGTCAGACACTCTCGCTGGTTGTTATTTCGCTGTGGGCAGCGCGTCAACATACCGTGACAGTGTAGAAGTCCCATTCTTCGAATATTATCTGGACGGTGGTGTACGTTCTCCTGCAAGGGTGACCGTCTTTCCGTCGGCAGAGACAAGTCCGCTCAATGCCAACGAGAAAGCTCACGCATTGAATTACACAGATTGGCCGCCTAAAGAAGCCGAGATCTCAAGACTCGTACTATGCAGTGATTCTTTACATTTTATATGTCCTGGATCTCCTATTCATGAAGTACCTCATTCCCACGAAGATCCTCATGGCCACAATGTTAGGAGCTGCAAAGGCGGGCGCTCATTTGTATCCGATCCTCTTGAACCAGTACCGTATATGGAGAGCGGAGAGAAATATCGTGATCCGAGCTATATGGTTGCAGACCAAGAGTTTGCGGCAAGACGTGAGGACGTACTTTCCTACAGTGGACGTGCCCTCTCATCTGCACTCCATGTCGCCGGACCTATACAGGTACATATTGAGACGATTCTGTCAACTATGGATAATGACAAACGCCCTCTTGATGCTGACATTGTGGTTAAGCTCATAGATGTCCGTCCTGACGGATACCGTATGTTGGTGCGGGCAGATGTGATGCCGCTAAGATTTCGTAAAAGCTTCTCCAGACCGGTCCCAGTGAAAGAGGGCAAGAGGGCTGTTGCGGATTTTACGATGTGTGATATTGACCATATTTTCATGCCTGGGCACAGGATTGAGATTCAGGTTCAAGGCAGTTGGTTTCCCCTCATAGCAGCTTCGCCTCAGACATTTCTACCTAATCCTAATCTTGCTGTTGAGGAAGATTATGAGCAAATAAGAATCACTGTCCTATCCGGAGATTCGTTCGTTGCCCTGCCTGTCATGCCTTCGAGCATTTCAAAACAGCTTCTAATTGTTCCAAAGGCTGAAAAAAGTCACCTAAAGGATATTAAATAATCGTCAAAAGGTCTACAAAACGGGAAGATTGACAATTATTGTATAAATTTGTCTATAATACTAAGAAAATGAATGTTCCCAGATTGAGCTGGGATTCTCATATTGACAGACTCGGTACGCACTGACCAACATAGGACGGTTGCGGCCAATATGCTGCCGTATCGAAAAAATAATGGAAAAGAAAGCACTTTTACTATGCATATCGGCATTGTCTGCATTGGTCCTCGTCATAGCGGGAGCCGTGTATTTCTTATATTCTGAAACTGATGACAAAGAACTGACAGATGCCGAGCTTGTATCTAAAGCCTTGTCAGCCAGACCTCTTCTTGGTGCTGTCCCATCAGACGCAGCAATGCTTTTCTACGGAGATGATCTCTCAGAGTCATTAAAATGCTTGTCTGAAATTCCAGATCTTGTGCCTGATTTCTTCTCTGGTACAGGTTTATCTTCTTTCCGAGCATTCCGTGACGAGCTGTGCTCACTTGCGGAGGAAGGTGCTATTGGCCGTTTGCGTAAGTACGATGTCGCTTTGTCTCTCCACTATGAAGGTACTTTCAGCCCTTTGATGCAGATTGACATATCTCGTGAGAGCGGAGATTCAACTGTGGCTATAAGTGTAGTTCGAGATTTGTCAGATTCACTCGGGCTCTCTTGTTCGGTGATAAATTGCGATGAAGAGTCTCCAGTCAAGAGGATAATTGCAGTCTCACCTTCTGAATCTTTGGTAAAATCAGCTACAAGGCATGTTCATGGTCAGGCTTCTGTTCTTGTCAAGAGAGAGTGTGCCACTCTTGCAGGGGAGAATCCGGGGACTGATATGATACTTGTAGACAATACATATAGTGGCAGGCTCGCCGCTGCATTCATTGGCAAGAGCGCACGTAAGTATTCCGGATTTGTCAAGGCATTCGCATCCTGGAGTGGCCTTTATATATCCAGCCACTCGAAGGACCATGTTCGGGTGTCGGCAATCCTTTCGACCGATACTGACAGCAGAGCATATTATGGTAGCCTTCTTGAAAGTAGTGAGGCAGGTACGTCAGACGCTCTCGGGCTGATTCCCGATGACGCTGCATTCGCTGTAGTCAAGCCTCTCCAAGAGCCTGAGAAATATATTGAGGCGTACCGCAGATATGCAGATGCCAATGGAAATATTGACAAATATGATACCGCCATACAGAATCTCAAAAGAGATTTCGGTGTATCATCAGGGCATTGGATCGCCACTCTCGGCATAAGAGAGATAGCAGTTGCCGGGCTTCGACTGGGAAGCGGCTCAGTCCTTATGATACGAGGTGACAAGGTCTCCGACAAGACAACTGATACTTCATTTCCCCATGAGAAATATGCCTCAGCTCTTTTCGGTGGAGTATTTGTCCCAGGAGATACTGTAAGGACAGTCTATGGTAACTGGATACTGATAGGTAATAAAGAGGCGCTGACGGCAGTATCTGCCGCATCAGAGGATAAGGAGACTCTTCTATCAAAAGCTGCCTCTCGCTCTCTGCCAGAGTCGTATGTCTCTATGTGCAAAGCGATTGCATATGTCTCAGCCGAGGAAGGCTCTGAGGCATTTGCAATAGTCGGAGAAGATGGAATCTCTGCCGATATCCTGGCCCATGTATCAGATTCTTTAGGGCTGTCTGTATCTTCTGGCGACTCAGTCACAGTCAAAGTCCCTTCCGGACCATTCAAAGTCATGAACTGCGCTACAAAGAGGACAAATCTTCTCTATAGCGATGGTAAAGGCCATCTTAGCTTGAAAGAGGAAAACGGCAAAGGCCTGTGGACGGTACCGTTCAAGGGCAGTATTGCTGGAGTGGTTGTCGAAGTAGATTATTTCTCCAATGGTAAGATCCAGTTCCTCTTTGCTTCCGGAGACAGACTCTGTCTTATAGACAGGTTAGGACGCTACGTAAGGCCTTATCCTCTCACATTGCCAAAGCCGGCACTTCTTGGCCCATCACTTCAAGGCAAGACCTTGTTCATCCTTCATCCTGACAATACTGTAGGAGCTTATGATATGTCCGGCAAGCCGGTTAAGTCATGGAAAGGACTTTCCGTATCAGGGAAGATTATGTCACTGCCGGAACCTTTGAATTTGCAAGGACGTAGCTTCTGGACAGTAAGGACAGATGCGGCCACGATTGTCTTTCCACAGGACGGGGGTTCTCCGCTTACTAAGGAGAAAGGCGGACGGGCTATCTCACCGGAAGCCACTCTATCTGTCAAGGACGGTGTGCTCAATGCAGTATGCAATGACGGTAGGGAGCGTAATTTCAAACTGTAATCAAACAAAATATATAAGATGGAATTTCATTCAGTTAACAAGATTCTGGAAAAGAGTTTCAAGGATAATTGGGACAGACCAGCTTTGTCAAACTATAAAGGCCAGGATCTGGCTTACCGTGATGTGGCAAGGAGAATCGCCAAGCTACATATTGCCTTTGAACAATGCGGTCTCAAACGCGGTGACAAGGTAGCCATCTGCTCTCGCAACCAGGCAAACTGGGGCGTGAGTTTCCTAGCAGCCCTTACTTACGGGGCAGTTCCAGTGCCGATACTACACGAGTTCAAGCCAGGCAATATCCACTATTTGGTTAACCATTCCGAGGCTAAGGTGCTTTTCGTAGATGATGTGATCTGGGAAAATCTTTCCGAGAGTGAGATGCCGGACCTGTATGTTGTAGTACAGATAAATACATTCAATTTCCTCTATTCCAAGACAGAGGAGATGTCGCAGGTTAGACAGCACCTGAACGAGAGTTTCGGACATAAGTATCCGAACAATTTCGGTCCGTCAGACTTGGATTATTATGAGGACAGTGCCGATGAACTGGCTCTGATCAACTATACTTCCGGCACCTCAGGATTCTCTAAGGGCGTGATGATACCGTACAGGGCATTATTTTCCAATATAGAATTTGCCCATGTGCAGGCTCTTCCCCAGTTGGACAATACTACTGAGGTTGTGTCAATGCTTCCGCTTGCCCATATGTACGGCATGATGTTCGAGTTCCTCTTCGAGATGACAATCGGTGCACATGTGCATTTCCTTACAAGGGTGCCGAGTCCGAAGATCATAATGCAGGCTTTTGAGGAGATAAAACCTCATATTATCATAGCCGTCCCTCTTATTATCGAGAAAGTGTACAAGTCCAAGCTCAAGCCTGTGCTTGACAGGACCAAGCTCATCATGAATCTTCCTGTCTTGGACAAGCTGATTCAGAAGAGGATCTGCAAAGAGCTCATAAATGCTTTCGGCGGCCGTTTCGAGGAAGTGATCATCGGTGGGGCTGCATTTAACCCTGAAGTTGAAAGCTTTTTCCGCAAAATCGGATTCCCCTTTACAGTAGGATACGGCATGACAGAGTGCGCCCCGATCATTACTTATGCTCACTGGAATCAGGCAAGGCTTTATTCCTGCGGCTTTGCGGCTATGAACATGATGGTAAGGGTCAACTCCGCCGATCCGGAGAAAATCCCAGGAGAAGTGCAAGTCAAAGGTCCTAATGTCTTCCTTGGATACTACAAGAATGACCAGGCAACGGCCGATGTGATGACAGAAGACGGCTGGTTCCGTACAGGAGATATGGGTGTTATGGACAAGGACGGTTACCTTTATCTGAAGGGCAGGTCAAAATGTATGATTCTCGGACCATCAGGCCAGAATATTTATCCTGAAGAGATTGAGGCGGTGATCAATAATGTAACGTATGTTGTCGATTCACTTGTCGTGGATGATCATGGTTCGTTAGTTTCCCTTATCTATCCTGACTATCATCAAGCTGAGTTGGATGGCATAGAAAAGAGTGCCCTTGAAGATCGTATAAAAGCAGCTTTGCCAGAGATCAACAAGCAGATACCTAACTATGCCAAGATATCAAGAATAGAGTTTATGCCTGAAGACTTCGAGCGTACGCCGAAGAGAAGTATCAAGAGATATCTTTACCAGAGAAACTAACGATGCGCAAATTTGACACAAGCTACCTGAGGATGGCGGAGATCTGGGCGGAGAACTCTTATTGCAAGAGACGCAAGGTTGGGGCTATACTTGTCAAGGACAAGATGATCATATCCGATGGATACAACGGCACTCCGTCCGGTTTTGAGAATGTGTGTGAGGACGAGAATGGTGTTACTAAGCCATATGTGCTTCATGCAGAGGCCAATGCAATCACCAAAGTAGCAAAGTCTGGCAATAGCAGTGAGGGCGCGACACTGTATGTCACTGCGTCCCCGTGTATCGAGTGTGCAAAACTGATCATACAGGCTGGAATCCGGAGGGTGGTGTACAAAGATGCCTACAGGCTCCAGGACGGCCCTGAACTTCTGCGCAAAGCAGGGATTGATGTAGAACAGGTTGAATATTGATTATGACGCAGAATGACAAAAGCGCAGCAGTAATTGCCCTGCTTGGAATATTGCTCGGTGCAATGCTTACTGTTGTGATCTACAGTACAGTGGCGTATTTCTCATCTGATAGGAGGATGAGAAAGGCTGACTATTCGGCATGGCGTAAGCTCAATCTCATTCTTGATGAGGTCAATGACAACTATGTGGACAGCGTTGACGTGAAAAAAGTAACGGACGCGGCCATTGTGGCTTCACTTGCCGCCCTTGACCCGCATTCTGTATATCTACCGCCTGTGCAACTTCAGGAGTCGGAGACGGAGTTGGCCGGCAATTTCGATGGAATAGGTATCCAATTCAACGTACCCAATGATACTGCCATAGTCCTGGAGGTAATACCGGGAGGCCCGTCCGAGAAAGTAGGTCTTGCTCCGGGCGATAGGATTCTTAAAGTGGATTCCACAAATATAGCCGGAGTTAAATTTCCGCAGGACAGTATTGTAAGGAGGATCAAGGGAAAGGCCGGTACCGAGGTAAATATCCTTGTGAAGAGGGGAGAGGAGACTATCCCATTCAGGATCAAGAGGGGTAAGATACCTGTACATTGTGTGGATGCCTCGTTTATGGTCAATGACACGACTGGGTATGTGAGATTGTCTAAATTTTCACGCAATACTTTCGATGAGGTGAGCCAGGCAGTGAAGCCGCTTGTTGATAACGGCATGAAGCGGCTGATCTTCGACTTGAGGGACAACTCGGGCGGGTATATGGATCAGGCTCTCCTGCTCTCTGACATGTTCTTGGACAAGGATGACTGTATAGTGTATATCCAAGGACGTCATAGGGAACGTCATGACTACAATGCGGACGGTAAGGGTATATTGAAGGATATGCCTCTTTCTGTGCTTATCAACGAGAATTCTGCATCCTCAAGCGAGATCTTCGCTGGGGCTATCCAAGACAATGACAGAGGACTTATAGTCGGAAGGCGCTCTTATGGAAAGGGCTTGGTGCAGGAGCCCATATACTTTACCGACGGCTCGGGAGTACGCCTTACTGTGGCAAGATTCTATACTCCTTCCGGAAGATGTATACAGAAGCCGTATAGTCCCGATTATCAGTATGACATATATAAGAGGTATCAGGACGGTGAGATGTTTGAGAAGGACAGTATCAAGGTTGACAAGCATGAGGTATATCATACAGTAGGCGGGCGTACAGTATATGGCGGTGGCGGCATTGTCCCGGATCTTTTCGTACCGCTTGACACTTCGTCAGTATCACAATTCTATCTCGCATGTTCTAAGAAGGCCGTGCAGATGAGATTTGCTTCTGAGATGTTTGACAGATATACGGAAAAGCTTTCATCTATCGATAATTACGATGACCTTGAGGCATTTCTTGATGGTTTGGATATTTCGTCATGTTTTCTATCTTATGCAGCCAGGAACGGTATCCGCCCTGCAGCCGGAGAGTGGCAGGAGACGCAGTCTTATATGCTGCCGCAGCTTCGTGCCCTTGTAGGCAGGTATTCCAAACTTGGTGACAATGCCTTCTATAAGATGTACATTGGTATAGACAACGTGGTCGAGGCGGCAGTAAATGCCTCATCTGTTGTTATCATTCCTTGAAATGTAACCTCCTACCAGAGATGAGGTGTCAGAATAAGATCAGTTTTTACATATGAAAGAAATGCTTATTGGCCGGTATAGGCGCATTCGCAGTTACCGCGAGCTTGAAAGTCAGATAAAGGCCGGATTTGCATTTGTCGGTGCCGGACATCACAGCCGTCAGAATCTTTATCCTATCATAGATTACCTGCATCTGCCTCTTATGCATATCTGTATCACGGACAAAGCTAAGGCAGTCTTGATACAAGAGAGTTGGGGAGTGCATACTACTACTTCCATCGAAGATATCCTAAGCGATCCTCAGGTGCGGGGCGTATTTGTCTCGGCAAGGCCGGAAAGTCATTTTGCCTTGGCATCTAAGGTGCTGTCAGCGCGCAAGTCTCTTTTTATAGAGAAACCACCGTGCATGAACTCTGGTGAGCTTGCCGAGCTTTCCCGTCTTGCCGCAGAAGCCGGGGTTCATGTCGTTGTCGGTATGCAGCGGCGATATAGCCCCTCAGTAGGGATGTTGAGGAAGAAACTGCAGGATACCAATGTGTTGAGCTATCATATGAGATACGGAGTAGGGGCATATCCGGAAGGCAATCCTGTAACGGATCTGTATATACATCCTTTGGATATGCTCTGCTATCTGTTTGGCGAAGCGCAAGCGGAATATGTAAGTAAAACCAGCCCTGAGAACGGTGTGCAGACCATTTCAATAGTATTGAAACACAAGGGTGTAGTTGGTTTTGTAGAACTTTCTACTGCCTATTCCTGGACTGCCCCGAAGGACAGCCTTCAGGTCAATACCTTGAAGGGGGAGTATATCTTGTCGGTTAATGAGTCTCTTGTATTTGTGCCGCGTCCCAAGACTATTTTAGGCATCCCGATGGAGAAACTACTCGCTGGACCTGTTGCAAGTTATAAGCTCTGCTCACCGAGTCCGGATATTCCAGTGCTTGCCAATAACCAGCTTTATACTCAAGGGTTCTATGGGGAGGTAGAGACATTTGCCCGCCTGGTAGGGGGAGCAAAGGGCAAAAGCCTCTCTACCTTTGATGACATGAAGCCAGTGTATTCTCTGCTTGACAGTCTTTCAGCCCTGTAATATTACAGATTCTAATTCAGGTCTATAATTGGCTGACTCTTCTCTTCTATACGCTTGCAAATTGCCGTATGGTGTGTTTTTTCGATGGAATTATTGCTCTGGTGGCAGTTTGATTTACCTCTGACTGCTGTCCCAGGCCGTATGTCTCTGTCACATTTTCTTAGAAATATGAAAGAATAAACTGCATCAGATTTGTCTTTGATTTTAGAGGATAGATTTCTTTTGGAAAAAGGAGTGTACCGGGTTTCTTAATTGGGAAATCCGTGTTAATTTTGTATTTGCAAGAGAAGAAACAGTCCGGATAACGTTGATTTACTATTGTCAGGAACTGCTTACAAAAGGATTTGAAAATGAAGGTTGGATTGTTTGTGCCCTGCTATATCAATGCGATATATCCACATGTGGCAGAAGCGTCATACAAGTTGCTGAAGAGCTTGGGCGTAGAGGTCGGGTATCCTGAGGATCAGACTTGCTGCGGACAGCCAATGGCAAATGCCGGCTTTGAGGACGAAGCAAGGAATCTTGCCGAGAGATTGGACAGACTTTTTGAGGGCTATGACTATATCGTAGGCCCGTCTGCGAGCTGCGTTGTCTTCATAAGGGATCATTATGGTCGTCTTCTGGAAGGTAGGCCGCATAGATGTGCTGCAGAAGGCAAGATTTATGATGTTTGTGAATTTGTTCATGATGTGCTTCGGCCTTCGCATCTTAACGTGTCTTTTTCTCATAAGGTAAGTATACAGAATAGCTGTCATGGTGTGAGGCTCATGCATCTGTCGTCTCCGAGCGAGATGAACATTCCTTATTACAACAAACTCCGAGACTTGCTCTCCTTAGTAAAGGACATAGAGATCGTAGAGCCTGAGAGAAGAGACGAATGCTGCGGCTTTGGTGGCATGTTCTCAGTCGAGGAACCAAATGTATCCGGACGTATGGGCCGCGATAAGGTGGAGCGGCATATTGCGACAGGAGCCGAATATATAACAGGTGCCGACAGTTCGTGTCTTATGCATCAGAGCGGGATCATTTCAAGGTACAAATTGCCTATAAAAACTATCCATATCGTTGAAATTCTATCTTACGGATTATGAACAAGCATGTAAAGGCTGCGAGTGTTTTCTTGAAAGATAAAGAGATGGCCGCATGGCACGACGAGACGTTGTGGATGGTTCGCGAGAAGCGCGACAAGGTAAGCCGCGAGATCCCCGAATGGGAGGCCCTTCGTGATGCTGCCAGTGCCATAAAGAAATACAGTAACAGCCATCTCGATACTCTTCTGCAGCAGTTTGAGGCAAATGCGGTCGCCAACGGGGCTGTCGTGCATTGGGCAAAAGATGCCGCTGAGTATCGCGATATCGTGTATTCGATACTTTCATCCCATAATGTCCGCCACTTCATCAAGAGCAAATCCATGCTTGCCGAGGAGTGTGGACTCAATCCATTCCTTGAATCAAAAGGGATAGATGTGGTGGAGAGTGACCTTGGCGAGAGAATACTCCAGATGATGCACAAGAAGCCGAGCCATATTGTCCTGCCTGCCATACATATACGCAAGGAGGAGATAGGTGCGTTGTTTACTAAAGAATTGGGTACAGAGCCTGGCAACAATGATCAGACTTATCTGACTCATGCGGCAAGGAAATATCTGCGTCACAAGTTCGTAGAGGCCGACGCTGCCATGACGGGGGCCAATTTCGCTGTGGCTTCTACCGGTGAGTGTGTGGTGTGCACCAATGAGGGCAATGCTGACATGGGGACATCCCAGCCAAAGCTGCAGATCACAGCGTTTGGACTTGAGAAGATTGTCCCAGATCGCGAGTCTCTCGGTGTATTTACAAGGCTTCTTGCGCGCTCGGGTACTGGTCAGCCTATCACTGCATATACATCGCATTATCTCAAACCGCGCAAAGGGGGAGAATTCCATATAATAATCGTGGACAACGGCAGAAGCAGTATCCTCTCGGACGAGCGTCATGTCAATACGTTGAACTGTCTGCGGTGTGGTGCCTGCATGAATACATGCCCTGTATACAGAAGATCAGGAGGCTATTCTTATACGTATTTCATACCGGGGCCGATCGGTATTAATCTTGGTATGCTCAAGGATCCGTCAGCCCATCATGACAATGTAGCTGCATGCTCCCTGTGCTATTCCTGCCAGTTCGTATGTCCGGCCAAGGTTGATCTCGCCGACCAGATATATGCCTGGCGTCAGCAATTGAGGGAAATGAGGATGGAAAGCGCTTCCAAGCACATTATGTCCGGTGGGATGAAATTCCTTATGGAGCGTCCCAGGCTCTTCAATTTTGCATTGAGAAATGCGCATATCGTCGATGAACTTCCTGACTGGATAGTCTACAACAAGTTAGACGCATGGGGTAAGGAGCATGATTTGCCGGAATTTTCAAGGGAAAGCTTCAATGAGAAGTGGAAGAGACATGAAGTCGGAGAATAAGAAGCAGACTAAGACTCGGTACGTCTCGCAGTAGACACAGGTGCGAAGTTAAGAGGGTAGAATAGCAGAAATTTATAGGAACAAAGAGAATCGGAGGCGGCTCTTTTCGGAGGCCAGATAGGCCGGATTAGGTAGCCGTTATAAATATTTTTCGAAGAAATGAGCAGCAGAGAGGATATATTGGCGAGTATAAGGAAAAATGTAAGGACAAGGTATGACAAGCCTGATTTGTCAGCGCTGAGAGCATCGGCCATATCCTATCCAGACAAGATAGAGCAGTTCATAGTCGAGACAGAGGCCGTAGGAGGCCGTGCCGTAGTAGTAGAACCAGACACTGATATCAATGCTCTTGTCCGTGAACTTTATCCTGAGGCCAGACGTATCGCAACTGCTGTGGATGAAGTACGTTGCGGTGACTCTGTCCGGCAGATCACCTGTGCCACGTACCATCCCGATGATGTGAGCTGCTCTGCCGAGCTTGATGGGACCGATCTTGCTATCATCGAAGGCCAGTTCGGAGTATGCGAGAATGCCGCTGTATGGATAAGGCAGGACGTTGAAGAGAGAGGTGTGTATTTTATCTCAGAAGCATTGGTCATAATATTACACAAAGACACTCTTGTGAACAATATGCACGAGGCCTATGAGCGTATCGACACAGGAGACAAAGGATATGGCGTCTTCATCTCCGGTCCGTCAAAGACTGCCGATATAGAGCAGGCTCTTGTCATGGGTGCTCAGGGTGCTCATTATCTCACAGTTCTTTTAGTATAGATTTAGGAATATCTTTGCCATTTGTTGTCTTGCGGTCATGCGCTGAAGGTGACGTTCCGGAATGCCAATGTGCCGGTCTGTACTGACATCCCGTCCATTGGATCGTCTCCACAGGCAATAAGATTGTTCCACAGCTCAGTCATGTTGCCGGTAATGAGCATTCCGGTGATAGGTTGTCCCAATTTTCCGTCCTTGATGAGGAATCCTTCTACCCCGTATGAGAAGTCTCCAGTGGCATTGTTGCAGTTGCCTCCGTTGAATCCGGTAACAAAGATCCCTTCTCTGCAGAGCTTCAGTATCTCTTCTTCTCCGATACTGCCGTAGCTTGGACTTGAGTCCGTATCGCTTATATAATAAGGCTTAAGGACAGGCCTGTTGGCACAGTCAGAGGTAGCCGGCATTCCGGTTTTGCCCGATATATATGTGCTTATGAAATACTCCCGTATCACTCCTCCTGTGATTATCTCCCGATCTTTTGTCGCTCTTCCGTCCGGCTCAAATAGGATTGCCCCGCATTTGCCCTTTACCCTTGGAAGGTCAGTCAAGGTCATTCCAGAGGAGAAAATTTTCTTTCCAAGTGTCCCGTCGAGAAATGACGAGTGCTGCTGTATGCTTCTTCCACCTAAGGCTGAGAGAATTGGCTTGAGCAGTCTTGAAGAGACAGTCCTTGATACGGCCATTGTATAATGTCTGCTCTGAGTCTCTTCTGCTCCTATCTGCATGCAGGCCATCTTAAGAGCCTTCTCTCCACAGTCTGATCGCATGACTTTGTCCGGCCCGATACCGTAGTCCCACCAGAAGCCATTGTATTTGCGACCTTCGGAATCTTCTATCGTGATATTGCTGCAGATCTCAAAAGATGTCTCAGTCTGTCGGCAATCCAGTCCCTGGGAGTCGAGCATGAGAGTATCGGTGAAAGTATTGTTGAATTCTACTTCTTCTGACACCACTTTCCAGCCATCTCCGTGATTACGGGTCTGGTCGGTGAAGAGGGACACTCTTCTTGCCGCTTCGATCTTCTGCTCCTCTTTTACGCTGTCATAGCCTTCATAGCATAGCCCGGTCTCGTCTCCCCGTACCGAGTCCGAAGCATAGGAGGAAGCAGGGGGAAGTTTTCTATAAGGATCCGGGGCGAGCAGGCTTACATTTTCTACTGCCTGCCTTAGGAAATTGTCAAGGTCTTTCTCGTCAAATCTGTTGGTCGAGAAGACACCGTAGCGCCCGTCTGCAAAGATCCTGAACGTAAGTGACCTGTCACCTGTCTGCCTGATATTGTCGATCTCTCCGTTGAGCAGGGCGCAGATATAGGTGACTGCCTTGTCGAGTGTTACCTGTACTGCTGATGCACCATGTCCGAGAGCCATGCCTATAGATTTTCGGGAAAGGTCCTTTTCTTCGCTTGATATCCCGTTGAGGTATGCAGATTTTGTCATTTCCATTTTAGCAAATTATAATTCGTTCCTGTATATCCCACATGAGAGGCATTATTCTCCTCCGACAGTAAGACTGCCTATAAGGACGGTGGGTATCCCGCATGATACTGGTACGGACTGTCCTTTGCCGCAGGTCCAGGCACTGTTGTCGATCTTGCAGTCATTGCCAACTGCAACTATGTCTGCGAGAGCTTTGGGGCCGTTGCCGATTACGTTGATGTCCTTTATCGGGGCGGTCAGTCTGCCGTTTTCTATGAGGAAACCGCTCTTGACATAGAACGTAAAATCGCCCTGGCCTATTTTGACCTGCCCGTTGCTGAACTGGTCTACATAGATTCCTTTGTGCACGGAAGCGATGATATCTTCAGGAGCAGCGTCCCCGTTCTCCATGTACGTTGCGCGCATTCTGGGAATGGGGCTGGAGCGGAATGTTTCCCGACGTCCGTTGCCGGTAGGGGTGACTCCGTAGTATTTTGCGCTGATCCTGTCGTGCAGGTATGAGGTCAGTATGCCGTCCTCTACCATGACGGTGCGTTGTCCAGGCACTCCTTCGTCATCGAAATTAAGCGCGCCCCTGTTGTATCTGATCGTCGCATCGTCTACGATATTGACACCGGCAGGGCAGACTCGCTTGCCCATCTTGTCGCAAAATACCGACTGCCTTTTCCGGTTGAAATCTGCCTCGAATGCGTGCCCCATCGCTTCATGTAGCAGAATTCCAGAGGCCCCTGCGCCCATTACAACCGACATTTTCCCTCCTTTCGGGCGGATGGCGGAGAATGCCTCGTCGATGCCCGATGTGACTTCTGTGGCGAGTTCTTCCAAAAGAGCGTCCGAGAGCATCTCAGCTCCCATTCTGAAACTCCTTGACGCATTTTTCTGTATCTTGATACTGTCCTTATCGGCTACTAACATGGCCTGCACCGTAGTAAGAGGCCTGGTTTCGTATTTCAACTCTCCGAATGAGTTGTACATAAGATAGTCGCTTGTCTGGGTGGAAAGTACACAGATGACACTGCCGATTCTTGTGTCCTTGGACTTTATCGTCTTGTCCAATCTGTCTATCCATGCAACAGCCTCTTTCGGTATGCTTGTTCTCCAGTCTTCTAATATGGGATATCTGTCGGCCTTGGGATTGGGCCTTCCGGTGAAAAGCCTTCTTACAAGTCTCCCACCGTTGCTCTCTTGTGCCGTATAGGTAGCTCCGGTACTTCTTGTTGTCCTTGGCGTGATGGACTCTGTACCACAGGCCTGAGCAATTGAGGATGCCGCTACTGCCGCATTCTCCATATCTCTTGCTTCAGTGCTCTCCGAGTATGCATATCCTGTCTTCTCTCCGCAGAGAACCCTGATACCAACTCCGTAGTCGATGTTCTGTCCAGCGGAGGTTACTTGACCGTCCATCAGTTGGTGAACCGTATTTGACGTGTTTTCAAAATAAAGGTCGCAGTAGTCCCCTCCATGTGAGAGGGCCATAGCCGTGAGCCTGTCCAACATCTCCGTGTTAGTCCGGAATATGTCGAGATAATAATTTCTGTCGAGTATCATTTTATGTGTTGCCGTTGAGCCTGGAGATTATAGATGGTGCCTGATCCGAGATTTTCCTGATGAGCTCATATGTGTCACTATCTCTGATGACCATCCCATCGTCTCGTCCTTCGGCCACAACTCTGAAGGGTATCATGGAGTTGTCTGCCAGAATCCATCTGTCTGCAAGAGACAGGTATACATTGAAGAAATAGTGGATTCCGGTGTAGTACCGGCGTATGATTGCATCTTTGGGTATATTGTGTCCGCCGGCTGCCACCCTTGCCTTTACTCGGGCAAGAGCCATTTCAGGGGAATTGAGCCAGAAGTAGAGGAGTGTGATCTTGTAGCCGTTCTCTCTGGCATACATGATCATTTTCTTGAGACTCCTTGTCGCGAGGGTTGTCTCGATTGCGAAATCTTCCTTGCGACTGAACAGGTACGCAGTCTTGAGCAGCATTAGTTTGCTGGCCTGTATTGAGACAGCGTCTGGGCTGAATGGGGAGAGGCTCTTTGCAAATTCGTCAGAGTTGACAAATTGACTGCAACCCAGCATCTCTGGCAGCAGTGCATATGAGGCAGTAGTCTTTCCTGCCCCGTTGCAGCCCGATATGATGTAGAATTGCGGCATAATATAACATATTTAAAACAACGTTGCCTTGGTATAGATCCATGCCGGCTGCTTATACATCGTATATTAGCCTATCGGCCATGAGTGACTCCGTAGCCGAATAGGGCGAAGTCTCCTTTGCATGGGTCTCCCGGGAATATGTCACCAAAAGCCGAGGTAATCTCCTTTACTGTGTTGAGGTCCTTGGATTTTCGTGTCGTAAGGCCAAGATGGGTGGCTTCATCGTATACATGTACGTCGAGAGGTATCAGCAGGGAGGCTGGACTGGTATCCTTCCATATGCCGAGATCCACCTTCCCATCATCGCGGACAAGCCATCTTTTCATCATGTTGATCTTCTTGTCGGGGGCTTTGGCATCAGGTTTCTGTCCGAATACATCAGTACGTATCTCCTTGACACTCATCGTCTCCAAAGTGGACTGCCTCTCGTATATGGATTTCAGTCTTGAGCAGATTGCGGCAGTTTCGCTCCACTTCACTGTCCTGTGTATGCTTGTCGGATCATCGCGCCATTCTCCACGCATTACGTAGTCGTAGGGCCTGTTGTCCATGTGGGCGAAGAGCCGTCCGCAGTCTCTTACAATCATCTCTCTTCTTCCCCAGGCAAAGTGTGCTGCAAATATGGCGGAAATCTCTATGTCCTGCAGACTGCATTCTCCCTTCCGGTATAGTTCAGTGAATCTTCTTGGGAAGATTATTGGGTCTTCTTCAAAATAGGCGGGATCATTGTAGATCTCCGCCCATTTTACAAGTAATTCTTTTGTCTCCTTGTCCATTAGTCGTTGGTAGCAGACTCGAGTTTCTTCATTATGGAGAAAATGAAGACTGCGGAGAGCAGACAGAGCACTATAAGCACGGACCATACTGCCCATAGCGGAACTTTGTTCCATAGGATGCCTGGCACTGATGTTAGATAGTTGCCCAGAGCCGTTGCCGCAAACCAGCAGCCCATCATTGCTCCCTTGTATTTGGGAGGGGCTACCTTGGATACGAAGGAAATGCCCATAGGAGAGAGCAGAAGCTCGGCAAATGTAAGTACCAGGTATGTAGATATGAGATACATAGGTGATACTAACTGAGGACTTACTGTCTCGCCGATGTCTTTGGGAGAGGGAAGTCCGAACGATGCCAACGCCAATATGCCAAAGCCTAAGGCGGCCACGATCATTCCGAATCCGATTTTCCTTGGTGCCGAAGGCTCTTTGCCTTTCTTTGCAAGTGTACTGAATATGGCAAGTGATACAGGAGTCAAGGCTACTACGAAGAACGGGTTGAACTGCTGGAAGTCAGAGGGAAGGATCTTCACTACTGAGTCCATACCTGTATACATAGCGTAGGCCCCGCTCCAAAGTATTGCCGTTGCAATCCCACAGCCTATCTTGCCTTTCGCAGTCTCGGACTGGAATATCCCGAAGAGAGTGTAGATGGAGATAGCTATCATCGCAAGACTCCAGATGTTGAAACCGACTCTCATGGCTCCCTGTACCGAGTCCATAGTGTAGTCCCTTGCGAAGATGGTCATCGTGCCACCGTTCTGGTGGAATGCCATCCAGAAGAAGATCACCACTACGAACACGAGGATAAGTGCGATAATCCTGTTTTTTGTCTGTTCAGGACTAAGCTCGGCAACGTCCTTGTGTGCGGCTTTAGCCTGCTTGGCGTTGATATCAGCACTCTTGAACCAAGGACGGAATGCAAAATAGATCAAAGCAGATACTATAAGCGAGATACAGGCTACTGCAAATGCGTAGTTGTATGCATTGGCGAGCTTGTCTATGTAGAACTGGCAGAACTGTATCAGGTCGAGCCCCTGTGCACCCGACATCTGTCCCATCAGGTTCTCCACAGTTGCGGCTCCAGCCTGGTTGCCGTCAAGTATTTGGTGTGCGAGAGCTGGAATCTCAGGATTGTAAAATAACCCGGATTTTCCGAGGAAATAGTTGGTAACGGCCTTGGCGGCAGAAGGTGCGAACATCGCGCCTATGTTGATGGCCATGTAGAAAAGGCTGAATGCCGAGTCTCTCTTGGCAGAGTACTTCGGGTCATCGTATAGATTGCCGACCATGACCTGCAGGTTGCCCTTGAACAGACCCGTGCCTATTGCTATGAGTCCCAAGGCACCGAAAGTCAATATCTTTCCGGTTATATCTGCTCCAGTGGGGATCGTCAGGCATAAGTATCCGAGGAACATCACCCCTATACCAGCTGTGACGCATTTGCCGAAGCCTATCTTGTCGGCGAGAAGACCTCCGAGAAGCGGCATGAAATAAACTCCTGCGAGGAAGATTGCATTGATCTGCGTGGCCTGTGCCACATTGAAGCCGTATTTCGCCTGCAGGAATAGGACGAAGATGGCCAACATCGTGTAGTACCCGAAACGCTCTCCCGTATTGGCGAGTGCAAGGGCAAACAAACCTTTAGGTTGGTCTTTGAACATTGTATGTAATGGTATTTGTTGTTTCTATATCTGAGGTCACTTTGGGCCTGTCACAACAAAGATAATAAATCAATCTGAAAAATGCCCATTGTTGCTGTGTTTACCCCTAGAAGCTGTTTGAAATTATTCAGAGAATCCACGTATATTTGCGGATATAGAATATACGATGCGTTTGGGCGATGTTTTCGATCAAGTGCGGTACATTGTTCTTGAATGGAAATTAGATGAAAAGATTATTATTCATTTTGCTGGTGATTCTGTTGGTTTGTAACGAGGCATTTGCCCAGAGATCAACTATCTATAATCAGGATATAAGATTTACTGCTGGAGCAAGGATGCCTATGGCTGACTCTGATGCGGACGGCGGAGAGATAATGAGCATTACATATGGCAACTACAATCGTAGCGGTTTCGGGTTTCGTTGCGGAGCCGAGTGGATGTTCAGCAATGTAGATATCGACGACTATCTTGGAATGCCTCTTTCAGTCTCATGGAAGAGAGGAAAACGTACTACTGTAAAGGAATCAATGCTTAGTGGGGCTGAAAACATGGCTTGGGGCGTGGCAAGCAACTACAGGTATGGCTCTACTCCTGATGCCGGTACAGCGTTTGGAAGTTTTCTTGCAGGGCTTTTTAACGGTATAGAATTCTTTGCCGGCCTTACTCCGGGATATGTTTTCGGAGATTCGGAGACATCGCATGTGCTCACTGACGGATATGCCGGAGAAGATATTGAGAGGTATTATTATATAAAGAACCGTTTCACACTTTCGGCTGATGCCGGAATAGGAATATCAGTGAGAATTTGGCGCTTTGACTTGAGTGTCATACCAGCATTTCATTATTTCATTACTGATAATTATCATGAAGTAAAGGTCACAAGCAGTCCAATAGCAACGGGCAGTCATATCTCCGATAAATCATATCCGTGGCAATTCTCAATTCAGGGCGGCCTTGGCTTCTCGTTCTGATTGTCATGGTAAGTCCATTAATTACGACTTTAGCCGCATATTTTCATTCTTACTATAAGGAAGTCAGTCGGTTTTATCCCGGCAATGCTTGTAGTTTCAGGTATTTCCAGACTTGGAGGTCACTATATAGTAGAGAGACAATCTTATGACGTCCCTAATGGCTACTCCAGTTAGCCATCAATTCTAATAAATCACGTTTTGCCATCAATGCTAATGAAGTAAGATAGCTGGCGGCATCCATGCAAATGGGAAGTGCGGGGGGGGGGATCGCCCACTTATTGCGCGATGAACTGGTAGATGATGTCACCGGTCTGGCGTGAGGGGGCAGAAGAAGATGGGGAGAATTTTGACATGCGAGCTGCGCGAAGGGCGAAATTGCGCAGACAACTGTCCTCTGAAGAGCCTTCTTCGAGAATCTCGGCCTTTATCACTTTTCCTGAATTGTCAACGGAGATAACGACAGTGACCATGCCTCCGTTGTAGCATCTGTATGCCGGTATCGGGAGACTTGGCTCGGGGCGTCGCCCATCAAGATGCCATGACAATACTGTAGGACCGGAATAAGTCATCTTGGTCTCCGGTTTGTTGTCATTGATCGCATCATGTACAGCTACATAGTTTTCCTCCTCATCGGAGGCGGCACGATTGCCTCTTTTCAGTTCAGCTGCAAGTCTGTCTGCGTCCTCATAGAGCTTCTCAGCGTCCGTGTTGCGGTCATCCTTGAGCATTTCACTGTTGCGGGAAGAAGTGGTATTGCGGATAGGCATCCCGTAGTCCTCCCCAGCAATCATGCGGGCTATTCGCTCGTTGATCTTCTTGTCAAACTCTGCCTTTGCTTGTTGCTTCTGAGCCTCTTCTGTCTTGCTGAAATCCATTATGAAAGTGCTTTCCCCATGAAAGGAAAATCCTATTTGGGCTATGAGCAGCACAATAAGCACAGCCAAATGTATGATGGCGGTGAAATATAGTCCTGCTTTATCGTCCGGAGTCAGCATCTTTCTTGCTATGCAATGATTTCTCAATAGTAGCGGCAATGATGTCTATTGCCACCTTGTTGTGTCCACCCTGGGGTATGATGATATCAGCGTAACGCTTGCTTGGTTCAATGAACTGGAGATACATAGGCTTCACTGTCTTGGTATATCTCTCGATGACTTTCTCTACAGTCTTTCCCCTCTCTATTATATCCCTCGCCATGATTCGCATGAGCCTGTCATCGTCATCGGCATCTACGAAAATCTTAATGTTCATCTGGTCACGAAGCTCCTTGCATGTAAATACAAGTATGCCTTCTATGATGATTACATCAGCCGGTGCTACAGTGATTGTCTCGGTCTTGGATCTTGAGCAAGTCAGATAAGAATATACAGGCTGCTCAATGCTGTGTCCGGCCTTCAACTCGCGGAGCTGCTTGCACAAGAGCTTGAAGTCAATGGCGTCAGGATGGTCGAAATTGATCTGCTGCCTCTCTTCAAGCGGCAAATAGCTAGAATCCTTGTAATAGGAATCTTGAGGGATTACCACAACCCTTTCCTTCAACTTCTCTGTGATGGCCTTGACTACCGTTGTCTTGCCTGAGCCCGAGCCGCCTGCTATGCCTATGACCAACATTCTCCCCAGTGATTAAAAATCAGCATTCTTCGGTGTACGCGGGAATGGAATCACATCCCTTATATTACTCATGCCCGTGACAAAGAGCAGTAGCCTCTCGAATCCGAGTCCGAATCCGCTGTGAGGAACAGTACCGAAACGGCGTGTGTCTATATACCACTCAAGATTCTTGCGGCTCATGCCGAGCTCCGTGATCCTACTTTCGAGTTTCTCAAGCGAAGATTCCCTTTCGGAACCGCCTATAATCTCTCCGATTTTAGGGAAAAGCACATCTGTACCTCTTACAGTCTTGCCGTCATCATTGAGCTTCATGTAGAATGCCTTGATGTCCTTTGGAAAATCCACAAGGATAACAGGCTTCTTGAAATGCTTCTCGACGAGGTATCTCTCATGCTCGCTCTGTAGGTCAACGCCCCATTTTACAGGAAATTCAAAATGCTCGCCCGACTCTTCGAGAATGCGGATGCCTTCGGTGTATGTAAGTCTCTGGAACTCAATGCCTATGACACTCTGAAGCCTTTCGATAAGTCCGCTATCATACTTGTCATTGAGGAATTTGAGATCGTCCATACAGTGGTCAAGGGCATATTGTACAAGGAATTTGACAAATTCCTCCTCAAATGCCATGGTGTCATTGACATCGTAGAATGCCATCTCAGGCTCGATCATCCAGAACTCAGCAAGATGTCTCGGTGTGTTGGAATTTTCGGCACGGAATGTAGGTCCGAACGTGTAGATCTCACCGACTGCCGTAGCTCCGAGCTCTCCTTCGAGTTGTCCGCTGACGGTAAGGCTCGTCTTCTTGCCGAAGAAATCCTTAGAGAAATCGACCTTGCCATTGTGCATGGGCACATTTGCAAGATTCAAGGTGGTCACCTGGAACATGTCTCCTGCTCCTTCCGCATCGGACTCTGTGATGAGAGGTGTATGCAGATATACGAAACCTTTGGCTTGAAAGAAAGAATGAATGGCAAAAGCCATAGCGTTGCGAATCCTAAGGATAGCACCGAACGTGTTGGTACGTAGCCTCATATGCGCTACAGTACGAAGGTATTCGAGAGAAGTGTCCTTCTTCTGGAGTGGATATCTTACGGGGTCGCATTCACCGTAAAGTTCTATCTCCTCAGCGCTAATCTCAAGGTTCTGTCCCTCACCAGGAGACTCTACGAGCTTGCCGCGCACACCGATACTTGCACCGGTAGTTATCTTCTTGATAAGCTCTTCGTCAAATTTGTCCGTCTCGGCAACGACCTGGATACTATGTATGGTAGATCCATCGTTGAGGGCTATGAATTTAACCTGCTTATTGCCTCTCTTTGTCCTGACCCAGCCTTTTGCGAGGACTTCCGTCCCTGGCTGTCCTGCCAGAAGATCCTTTATTTTCGTTCGGATAACTGTTCCCATCTCAATTTTTAGCTAAAACTGCGCAAATTTATATGAAAAAAGTCAGAAGCCGTTTAAAATTTATTCAAAAATTCTTTTACGGGCATTTTCTGTCTGTTTCGTCAGACTCCTGCTCATTTAGATATCTCAGCTATTCTTTTAACTCTGTCCGTCCGCTGAGTCTCTGCGGATTGCAAGGCGGGTTATGCAGCATAGCAGAAGCATGGTGGCAATGAAGGTGCACAAGCGTCCGGCAAAGTCACCGTTCTCGCTGAAAAATGTCTTCTCGTTGTTAAGGTTGACATGGGAGCGGAGCGTCTCTTTCTGCCACCAATGGGTCTCGGCGAGAATATCCCCACGCTGGTCAATGATAGCGGAAATGCCGGTGTTGGCGCATCTTGCAATGTCCCGTCTGTTCTCTATGGCTCTAAGTCTCGCATAGTTCAGATGCTGTCTGTAGCCGGGAGTGTCTCCCCACCAGGCATCGTTGGTGATGACCGCAAGTACTGAAGCCCCGGCTTGTATGTATCGGGCGCAGTGCTCAGGGTATACAGACTCATAGCAGATGGCACAACCTATTGGTATCGGACTGTTTGCTTCTGTATCGGAATCAGTTGCAGTGCAATATAGAGGTACTGTCTGCTTCTGCCCGACGCATCTTCCCATCACCCCGCCGAGAAGGTCATCGATTTTGCAGAAAATCTTCGGATACGGGGTCATTTCCACACCCACGACGAGCTTAGATTTATGATAAATCTGGGTATCGCCGTTGCTGTCCATCATTAGTGCCGAATTGTGAGACTCTATCCAGCGGTCGCTGCCTGCATGTCTGGCTGTAGGGGAGGGAGCGGTCTCGGAGATTATCCTGTCATAGGAAGATGCACCGAAGAGGAGATTTACTCCTGGCTTGTCCGAGAGAAAATCCCTGAATCTTCTCCAGGTGCGGCTCTGTCTGTAATCCCCTGTAATGATATCCCCCGTAAATGTCTCCGGTGCAATCGCGAGAATAGTCTCGGAGGAATCTCTACGACTTGCCATGGCCGAGGACATCTGATCAAGCAGTATTGCATTTTGCTGCTCCTGACTCAGACGCTCGAATTTGTTGTAGGGGTCTATGTTAGGTTGGAAGATGGCTACCTCGAGAGGCTCGTCCGTCTCCGTATAAGACTTGTATAAGTATAAGGAGAATATGGCCGGTCCGACTATAAGGAGCACTGTGCCGAGTCCGTATGCGGTCTTTGCCTTGGCATTGAAGCTTTGCCAGCTCGCGTCAGACAGGGAGACCATGATACCGAAGACCGACAAGTTGCATGCCCATATCCATAGCGATCCTCCGAGAGTCCCGAGATATTCGTACCACTGGGCAAGATGGGTTGTCCCGGCAAAAGCGTTACCGAGCACGAGCCACGGCCAGGAAATCTGAGCCGAGACAAGATAATACTTCTCCCAGGCGATCCAAAGAGCCGCAAGGAAAATGTACGGGAGCACTCCTTTAAGCACTTTTCTACTCCATCTGAACAAGCCGAAGACAAGGGACATCTGTAACGAGTTGGCAAGAATTGCGAATATTCCTCCGCCAATGGTAGCGTTGCATACCCAAAATGTGGTTACTGCATTCCACAGTGCAAAGGCGGAATAGTGCCATACCCAGAATCTCTTCATCCCGGTTATATGAGCTATCCTCTCCATGCAGAGCAGGGGGATGAGGCCGATTAGTGCAGTCCAGCCCATGTGTGGGATCAGAAACGGCAATGACATCAGAAATACGAAGGCCGCAGTCAGGGCGGCAAACAATATGTTACGGTTTTTCATCTGTCTGAGAACTTTGAAGTCTGTGCTTCGATGTATGTCCTTGTATTTGAAGTTTGTTCCGGTTCTTCGGAACTTGTATTTATGCGTGTTTAAGACTTTTGCCTAGATCGGTGATAGGCCGTCTGTCTTCGAGAGTGTAAATTTAGCAAACTTCAAAGGAAATGTAGTTTCAATTCTGCTAAGCTTTTTAAGTCTTTGACTTACCCCTTGCCTAATCTTGTTAATTCGGAAATTTCGGCCATGTCAAGACATTTGGTTGGCATTACCACTGCAAGCGGTCGTTGTCTTATGTCGGTACTGTCGTCTGAACTTATGAGTTGTCATACTCGGAATCCCGAATCGTTTAGCGTTTTATGGGTTCTATACAATGATATTCTATGGTATAGATTGGCATCGCGGATATTAGTAGTCGATGTGGGTGAGGAAGAGGGCGTGGCCGGGGACGGACTGTCCGGCGTCAGACCGGACACCGGAGCTGATAAGCTCCGGAAGCCACGTTGTGGCTCTCCGTCCCCTCCCCACCTCCAGCAACGTCCCCACAACCGCGCGCACCATATTGCGCAAGAACCTGTCAGCACCTATACTGAATACAAGATAATCTCCTCTTTCGCAAGGATATCCCATAATCCTCACATGGTCAGGCTCATATGTCTGCCATTGGGCCTTGCTTACAAAGCATATGGAAGTCTTGTTGTCCCCGCCCTTCTTCTCGAAGCAGCTGAAGTCCTTTGTCCCGATGAGGCCAAGCGCAGCCTCATTCATCCTGTCTACGTCAAGATCATGTGTATACAGATAAGACCGCGAAGCAATGAACGGATCTTTCTTTCGGTGTAGGAAATACTTGTATTCGCGGTATACGGCATCGAACCTTGAATGAAATTCATCGGAGGTCGGTCTGACCTCGTGGACGACAATTTCATAAGGTAAGATGGCATTCAATTTGTAGCATATGTTGCCGCTTTCTACGAGAGGAGAAGGTTCGGCATCGAAATGCGCGATGTAGTTGACTGCATTGACTCCCGAATCTGTCCTGCCGGCACCGGTAACAGCGATTTCTGTACGGAAGAGGGCTGACAACGCCTGTTGCAGCAGACCTTGGATAGAGACTGCATTGTTTTGGATTTGCCATCCCGAGTAGGGCAGGCCTCTGTAGGAGAGGCGTATGAGGTATCTCATGGTTTCAATTGTTGGGTGTGCAAAGATAGTGATTCTATCTCGGCTTCAGGAGAAAGTGACGCTAATTCTCATCTAGGATATTAGCTAATTCTCTCTATGTTATGAAAAGAAGCTGCGTGCTGCTTGTCGCTTTGTTGATGCTGCAGCATAGTGTGGTGAAGTATGGAACTGAGTGGTAGGGAATTGATACTCGAGATTTAGATAGCTGATATTGGAGAAGCATCGTTATGAAGGTTCACTCCTGTTGATAGGAGTCTTGTATTATGCTTGAGAGTATTGCTATTTTGCTGTAAAATGATTAAATTGCCAAGATTTTCCGCCTTTTTAGAAGCTGTTTTGAAATGCTTCCCGAATTTTATTATGAGGATTATTCGAGGCAGCCTCGACTTTGGAAGAAAGAGTGTACTGGAGGTACCGGTCTGATGACAAAGGTGAAAATGACCGGAAAGAACCACAAGAGATGAGACGAATCATTTCAAAACAGCTTTAGCTTAGTGCCGATAAATTGGAATGAGAATTGCGAGGTGGCGCGGAGAAGTGTGATGAGATATTGCGTGGTTGTATCATTACCTATGCAGGATTTGAGGAATATGAAATATAACATATAGCATAATAAACAGCTTCTTAGACTATGGATACTGTGAATATAAAGGAATTGAATGACCGGATTCAGAAAGAGAGTTCATTTGTGGACATCTTGTCCATGGAGATGGGCAAGGTGATAGTTGGGCAGAAAGCTCTTGTGGAGAATCTGCTGATAGGGCTTCTTGCAAACGGGCATATACTGCTTGAAGGTGTACCCGGACTAGCAAAGACTTTAGCTATCAATACTTTAGCTCAAGCTATAAGTGCTAAGTTCAGCAGGATTCAATTTACACCTGATCTCCTTCCTGCCGATGTGATAGGAACTCTTATTTATTCCCAGAAAAACGAACGGTTTGAGGTGCACAAAGGACCTATATTCGCCAACTTCGTGCTGGCCGATGAGATCAACAGGTCTCCGGCCAAGGTCCAGTCAGCTTTGCTTGAGGCCATGCAGGAGAGACAGGTCACTATCGGAGAAGAGACATACAAGCTCCCGGAACCTTTTCTTGTGATGGCAACCCAGAATCCGATTGAGCAGGAAGGTACATATCCGCTTCCTGAGGCACAGGTCGACAGGTTTATGCTCAAAGTCGTGGTGACTTATCCGAAGAAAGAAGAGGAGAAACTCATCATAAGGATGAACAATACGGGGGAATTCCCCAAGGCCAATCCGGTTGTCAGTCCTGAGGACATCATCAATGCCCGCAAAGTAGTGAGAGAGGTCTATATGGATGAGAAGATCGAGAAATACATTGTCGATATAGTATATGCGACGAGGACACCTGAAGATTACAATCTCAAATCCCTCTCTGGGCTTATCTCTTACGGTGCTTCACCGCGAGCCAGTATTTCACTGGCAATGGCTTCCAAGGCGTACGCTTTCATCAAGAGAAGAGGTTATGTAATCCCTGAAGACGTGCGCGCAGTCTGCAACGAAGTTCTCCGCCATAGGATCGGACTCTCATACGAAGCAGAGGCCGAGAATGTCACCCCGGAGAGCATTATTTCCCAGGTATTGAACGCAGTAATAGTTCCTTAGTCAATGCCTATGGATTCCGGTATCAGCGCAACGTCCCTACTAAAGAAGATCAGAAAAATAGAAATCCGAACAAAGGCTCTGTCTCATCAGATCTTTGCAGGAGAGTATCATTCTGCCTTCAAGGGCAGGGGAATGGCTTTCAGCGAAGTCCGTGAATATCAGTATGGTGATGACGTGAGGAATATGGACTGGAATGTGACGGCCCGTCTTCAGTCTCCGTACGTCAAGGTCTTCGAGGAAGAGAGAGAGCTAACTGTGGTCCTTCTCGTGGATATAAGCCGCTCAGGTCTGTTCGGTACAGTAGGGGAGACTAAGCGTGATATGATCGCGGAGATAGCTGCAGTGCTGTCGTTCTCTGCCATTATCAACAATGACAAGGTCGGTGCCCTGTTCTTCAGCGACAAGGTAGAGCAGTTCATTCCTCCGCGTAAGGGCAGAAGCCATCTCCTACATATAATCAGGCAGATAATCGAGCTTCAGCCTACTTCTACCAGTACTGATATTGGAGAGGCTCTCAGGTTTCTGACAAATGCTATCAGACAGAAATGTACGGCATTTCTTCTATCTGACCTCTTAGATACAGACAAGGACTGCAACCCTCGTTATGAGGATGCAATGAAAGTGGCAGCTGGGCGTCACGACCTCTCGGTCATAAAAATTTCGGACCCGAGAGAGAAGACTATTCCCAATGTTGGTCTGGTAAATGTGAAGGATTCAGAGACTGGGGAGACAGCATGGATTGATACATCTAGCAGGAAAGTGAGGGAGGCCTTTTCAGCTAGGTCGCGTGCGATAGCAGATAAGGCAACAGCCTTGATGTTGCGCTACCGGATTGACAGCGTGGATATTTCTACGGATTCGGATTATGTGAGAGGACTGATGGCGTTTTTTGCAAAACATTAATGAGGGCAATGAAGAGAATAATACCGGTTATTTTGCTTGCTGCCGTGACAGTCGCTGCTTTTGCTGATTCACTGTCTGCAGTGCGTCCGGTTGAAGGAAGCATTAAGTTTGCCGGGGATGCGTTCCTACAGCCGCTTCAGAAGAGAGATTCTGTACTCATAGCAGACCAGATGGCATATGGATTCTATCTTAAAGGGATTGAAGAAGGTACAGATATCATGCTCCCTGAGTTCAAGAGTGCCGACAGTATAGAGGTTATTTCCCCTTGGACATTAGATACTCTAAGGCGCGACCGAAAGGATGGGACTATGGACATTCGCGGCCATATTGTCCTTACTTCTTTCGATGAGGGTCGATATCTGCTTCCGGACATTCGTGTCGTAGAAATCTCGGGTGGCAGGCCGGATACGCTTCTTTTTAGGGGTAAAGAGTTGGACGTCAGGACTATGCCCCTGGATACCGCCACATTTAAGGTGCATGACATAAAGGGGCAGATAAGGTATCCGCTCACGTTTGCCGAGCTGCTTCCTTATATAGTCGCATTCTACATAATCGCTATCTTGACTATTCTGTCAGTATGTCTTGTCAAGATAGCCCGAAGCAGGAAGAAGCCCGAGGAGATATCTTCGGAGCCGCCTTATATCGTAGCACTTCGCAAATTGGACAGATATCGTGGCAACAAGCTTTGGGCTCCAGAGTCTCAGAAACTGTTCTACAGTGGAGTTACTGATGTCTTAAGAGAATACATTGCAAGGCGTTACGGATTTGGTGCTATGGAGATGACAACTGACGAGATCTTCAGAAAGTTATCTACTGAAGAGATTGACAACTCATTGTACAGTGAGACCAAGGAGCTTTTCCTCACGTCAGATCTTGTAAAATTTGCCAAATCGACTGTTTCGGATGAAGAGAATATTAAGGCTGTTCCTGTAGCGGTACGTTTCGTTACCTCCACCTGGCGAAATGACGATGATGCTTCGGATTTAGCAAAAAAAAGCAGTTCTGATGCTACAAAAAATGGCAGTATCGATGCAGTAGATAACGTTGGCGGCGGAACTAAGACGGAAGCGGCTGATACTGGTATCGTTGCCGCAGAGTCAGAGACTACTATAGAGAAGAAGGAGGGTGACCATGTTCTTTGAGTACAGTTCTCTTCTGTGGCTGCTTACAGTCCCTCTCTTGATGCTGCTCCATTATATCTATCTGGAACTCGCTGCGAGACGTCCACATCTTAGAGTATCGGACATCGGTCTGTGGAAGGCTGGAGGCCGGACGCCTAAAGTATATCTTCGCCATCTTCCGATAGTACTTAGGACAGTTGCACTGTCTATGATAGTGGTTGCCATGGCAAGGCCGAGATCGTCCACAAGTATGGACAAGATTGATACTGAGGGAATTGATATTGTTCTGGCAATGGACGTGTCAACGAGTATGTTGGCAAGGGATTTTACACCCGATAGGATTAGTGCCGCGAAAGACATAGCAATAGAATTCATTTCCCAGAGGCCTTCTGACCGCATGGGGATAGTGGTATTTGCAGGCGAGAGCTATACTCAGTGTCCGCTTACGACAGACAGGGCTACCCTTATCAATATGATGAAGGATATAGAGACCGGCTTGATAGATGACGGTACAGCTATCGGTAATGGTCTGGCTACTGCTGTGGCGAGGATGCAAGGATCGGATGCAAAGAGCCGTGTTGTCATATTGCTGACAGACGGAGTAAACAACAGCGGTGAGGTGACGCCTCAGATGGCAGCAGAGATAGCCAAGACATACGGGGTACGTGTATATACAATAGGTGTAGGTGCCAACGGGATGGCTCCTTATCCTGTCATGACGCCTTGGGGAGTACAACTTCAAAATGTACCCGTCGAGATAGATGAGGATTTGCTCAAGAGTATAGCCGCCACGACAGGAGGCCGTTATTTCCGTGCGACGGACAATGCAAAGCTTGCCGAGATCTACAATGAGATCAACCACATGGAGAAAGTAAAGACGACGGTCGACAGTTTCCCGGTATATAAGGAGCTGTTTACGCCTTTTGCCTTGGTAGCATTGGCATGTCTGCTTCTTGAGGCATTCTTTGTTCTCGCCGTATTCAGAAAACTGCCATAGGAGGGAAGTATTATGATTTTTTTTGCACAGGCACAATATCTTTTTCTGCTTATACTTGTCCCTCTTTTCCCTATATTCTATGCCTTCTACAGAGCACAGAGGAACAAAAGGGTACGCAAATTTGCTGATGCAAAGCTTGCAGAGGCACTCATGCCGTCAAAATCCGGAGCAAAGGGGTGGATTCAGATTATATTGTTTTCGTTGGCCTTCATGTTCTTTGTGATAGGACTTTCAAGACCGCAGATAGGATCCAAGCTTAAAGAACACCGTAGTAAAGGTGCGGAAGTCATGATTGCCCTTGACGTATCCAATTCCATGTTGGCTAGGGATTATTCTCCAGACCGACTGGAAAGGGCGAAACTCGCAATTTCGCGTCTCGTAGACAAACTTGACGGAGACAGGATTGGTCTTGTAATTTTTGCTGGGACATCATTTGTCCAACTTCCCATAACCTCTGATTACATTTCCGCTAAGATGTTTCTCGGAAATATATCCACCTCTTCCATACCAGTGCAGGGCACAGCTATGGGTGATGCCATCAATACCTGTATCAGGAGTTTCAGTACGCAGAGCGAGAAAAGCCGGGTCATCATAGTTATCAGTGACGGTGAGAATCACGAGGATGACCCTGTGGAAGCGGCAAAGCAGGCGGCAAGCATGGGTATCTCCGTATATACTGTAGGAGTCGGCTCTACTGAGGGCCAACCCATCCCCTTGCCGGGCGGAGGTCTTATGCGTGATCTTAAGGGCAATATCGTCGTCACGAAGCTTGACGAGAATGTCCTTCGAGAAGTTGCAAATGTAGGAGGCGGTGCTTATGTACATGCCGGTAATGATGAATTCGGACTTAATCCTATCATCGACAATATACGCAAATTGGAGGATGAACAGTTTAACTCGGTTGTCTTCGAGGAATATGACGAGCAGTTCATGTATTTCTTTGCTATCGCACTTGTGCTCTTTGTCTTACAGATGCTTGTGGGTGAGAGGAAGGTTTTTGTACATTTATTTGAAAAAAGATGAATTGGAGAGTCTCATATATATTTGCAGGAATATCTGTCCTGTGTCTTTCTTGCGTAAGTGCCTTGGCTCAAGCAGACAGGCATGATGTAAGAGCCGGCAATGCGAAATTCCGCAAAGGAGCTTTTGCCGAGGCTGAGATCTCGTATAGGAAGGCTTTGGTAAAGGATTCGACCTCTCTTGCAGCTGGTTACAATCTTGCCAATACTCTCTACAGGCAGAAAAATTATGACGAGGCGGCTACCGTGATGGGGAAGGCTATCGTTGCTCCAGGTTCAGAGCATGAAGCTGATTATTATTACAATAGCGGCAATATCTTCGTGAGCCAGAAGAAATGGGCCGAAGCTGTCGAGGCATATAAGAAAGCCTTAATTGCCAATCCCGGTGACATGGATGCCAAGGAGAACTATATCTACGCGAAGAAGAAGCTCGAAGACCAGCAGAAGAACGGAGGCTCAGGCGGTCAGAACCAGAATCAGGATCAGGACAAAGACCAAAACCAGGACAATAACAACGGCAACGGTCAAGACCAGCAGAATAATGAAAATGACGGTCAGAATAATGACAATCAAAAAGATAATCAGAACCAAGGCAATGACAATCAGGGAAATGGCGACCAAAATAATCCTCCTCAACAGGGCAATGTCGGCCGGACTCCTGTGAAAATCTCTCCCCAACAGGCACAGCAAATGCTGAAAGCCATACAGGCCAAAGAGAAAGAGACTCAGGATAAGGTCAACAAGGAGAAGGCTGAAGCAGAGAAGTCAAGGCAGAAGGAGAAAAATTGGTAAAGTATGATGGTAAGGAAATATATAACGGCATTGCTTGCCCTTGCGTCTGGATTAGTGTTAAGAGCGCAGTCGGACATCAAGGTTGATGTCCCCAATATGGTAGGCGAGGACGAGCAGTTCAATATAACATTCATAATCGAAGGTGAGAACGAGCCTTCTGATTTCTCATGGAGTCAGGGCGATGATTTCTCACTCGTTTGGGGACCGCAGAGAGGGTCTTCGACAAGTATTCGTATTGAGAACGGTAAGAGAACTAAGTCTGTACAGTATACCTATACTTATATATTGATGCCGCGAAGGATCGGCAAGTTCGAGATTCCCCAAGCATCGGCAAAGATCGGTGGCAAGACAATTGCCTCACCTGCAAAGACTGTAGAAGTGCTTCAGGCATCATCAACAGGGAAGTCGGCTGCCCATAGCGGCTCTGTCGGAGATGCATCGTCGTCATCGGTATCATCATCGGACATTTTCCTCCGTCTTACCCTTAGCAAGACTAAAGCCGTCATCGGAGAGCCCCTTACCGCAGAGTTGAAACTGTATCAAAGGGCTGACATTGCAGGGTTCGAGGGCGCAAAGTTCCCTTCTTTTGAAGGCTTTTGGAGTCAGGAGACAGTCTCGGCGACAAACATAGATTTCCATAGAGAGGAGGTAGACGGGCAGATCTACAATGCAGCCCTTCTACGTCGCTACACACTGATACCCCAGCAGACTGGTATACTCACGATTGCCCCTGCTGAGCTTGTGTGTCTTGTAAATGTAAGGACAGCCTCTCATACGGCCAACAGTATCTTTGACAGTTTCTTCGATGACGGCATCAGGACAGTGCGCAAGAGGGTCTCTTCTCCAGCGACAAAGGTCGAGGTGACCCAGTTGCCATCAGGTGCACCGGAAGGATTCACTGGGGCGGTGGGCAATTTTAGCTTATCGGCGGCTCTGTCTACAGACAAACTTAAGACACATGAGGCAGTATCACTTACAGTCACTGTCACAGGACACGGTAATGTATCACTAGTCGAAGCTCCGAAAGTGAATTTTCCCCCTGACATGGAAGTATATGATGTCAAGACTACGGACAAGACAGACAAGTCTACGGGGGGGACTTCAGGCAGCAAAGTGTTTGAGTATCCTTTCATACCAAGAAGTTATGGGGATTTTACTATACCTCCTATAAAATTCTCATATTTCGATACATCCACAAGGCAGTATCATACATTGTCAACAGAACCTATATCCTATCATGTGGAGAAAGGTGTCGAGACAGCCTCAAGTCAGTCATCCCATTCTCTGTCTACACCAGACAGGCATGGTGTGCGCAATATAGGGGAGGACATACGCTATATACAGACCCGCAAGCCTTCATATCAGTTCAGGACAGAGTTTCTGAGCGGCAAGTGGTATTATTGGGCCGCGTATGTATTGCTTGGAATCTGTACAGTGTCGGTGTGGTATCTTCTATCGCTAATGCACAGGCGTAGTGCAGATGTTGCTGGCTCCAAGAATCGCAGAGCTACCAGGATGGCGATGGGACGCCTTAAGAAAGCCGGAGAGTTCCTAAGGCAGGATCTCTATTCCGCTTTCTATCAGGAGCTGCATACAGCCCTTCTCGGCTATATTTCGGATAAACTCAATATGGGGGCCGAGGCTCTCAATAAGGAAAATATACTATCAGCATTGCAGGAGCATGGTGCGGATGCCTCTCTTGCGGACAAGTATGTAAACCTCATCGATGCTTGCGAATATGCGAGATATTCTCCAGATAGCGGACATGAGGCCATGAACACGCATTATGAGGAGGCATTGGACCTTATTTCCAGAATTGATCCTATGATGAAAATGAATAAAAGCAAGAAGAACTCAGCCTCTGTATTGCCGATGCTTGCCGTTTTGCTTGTCTTGCCATACGGAGCTAAGGCTGTGGATACATCTGCTCTTGATTCTCTCTGGAATGAGGGTGTACATGCTTATGAGTCAGGAGATTGGCAAAGAAGTGTGTCTGCCTGGAGCGAGCTTGGAGAGTGCGGTGTAGTATCTCCTGAGCTGTATTACAATCTCGGCAATGCCAATTTCAAGTCAGGTGACTATGCGAGAGCTATCCTGTATTATGAGAGAACCCTTAAGGCCGATCCATCCTATAGCGATGCTCGGTTCAATCTTGAATTTGCCAATTCTCTGATACAAGATAAGATAGAGCCTGTCCCGGAGTTCTTGCTGAAAGTGTGGGCAAGGAAATTGAGTTATATCGCATCGTCTGATGCATGGGCAGTGTGGGCCTTCGTCTTCATGCTTTGTGCCTTGTCTCTTGCCGTGCTTTTCCTTACAGGCGGAAGTATCGCCTTGAGGAGGACAGGATTCTATGGTGGGTTTGTATGTGTTGTGCTTTTTGTTGTCAGTGTGTCGATGTCTCTGTGGCAGAGAGGAGATTATATGAAGCGCGACTATGCGATAGTCATGTCTCCAGTGACATCTGTCAAGAGTTCTCCTTCTACTCAGTCGGCAAAAGACCTGTTCATCCTTCATGAGGGTACCAAAGTACGTGTGACAGATGCTGTGGGAGAATGGCGCAATATAACCCTTTCCGATGGCAGGGAAGGTTGGATAGACTCTCGGGAGATAGAGGAGATTTAGATATCTGACTGGGCATGAGTCTTACTAAACAGGCAGAAAATGCTCGTAAAGGATCTTTGAATAAATTTTAAGCTACATCTAAGAACAATAACTATTAACCATATTGTATGAACAACTTTAAAAACATGCTTGTCATGGCGGTAAGTTGCATTATGACTCCGTCATTGGTTTGGTGCGCTTCTCCGTCCAAAGAGAAAATGCCCGATTGGCAGGATCCAGGGATTTTTGAGGAGAACCGTCTTCCTATGCGTGCTACTTTCGTAACTGACCAACAGAAGAGTGTATCGCTCAACGGAGTGTGGAAATTCAATTTCTGCAAGACAATGGGCGAAAGAAGCAAAGATTTCTTCGCTGCAGGATTTGATGACAGTTCGTGGGGCACAATCCCCGTACCTGGTCTTTGGGAATTCAGTGGCTATTGCGATCCTCTTTATGTAAATATCGGCTTTGCCTGGAGGGGTCATTTTGACAACAATCCCCCTTTCGTTCCAGAGGAGCACAATTATGTGGGCCAGTATCGTCATACATTTACAGTTGACAAGAATTGGAAAGGGGATCAGATCTGCTTATGCATTGGGTCAGCCACTTCCAACGTCAGAGTCTGGATCAATGGTAAGGAGGTCGGCTACAGTGAGGACAGCAAGCTGGAAGCTCGTTTCGATATCACCAAGTTTGTACATGAAGGAGAAAACGAGATTGCCCTTGAGATCTTCAGATGGTGCGATGGTACTTATCTTGAGGACCAGGATTTTTGGAGATTTGCAGGTATCGCACGAGGTGTTTATGTCTATACACGTGAGAGCGAGAGGCTTGAAGATGTGAATGTGGCAGCCGACATGGATGGTGAGTTAGCTCTCAAGTTTCTCCTTACCACTGGGATAACGGGCGTTGATGCTGAAGTACTTGATCCGAGCGGAGTATCCGTTGCTTCATTTAGTGCTGATGCCAAGAAGGTGAAAGCTAAGGACGGATTCAAGACGGTCGAAATTGATGGCACTGTCAATTCTCCCTCACTCTGGTCTGCTGAGACCCCTAATCTCTATACGCTTAAGGTAAAAGCTCTGTCCGGAAAGGGAGTAGTTGAGAGTACTTCTCTAAATTTCGGTTTCAGGACTGTTGAGATACGTGACAGCCAGCTTATTGTCAACGGCCAGCCTGTCCTCATCAAAGGAGCAAACAGGCACGAGATGAATCCTTATTCAGGATATATTGTCTCGGAGGCTGATATGATCAATGATATCCGTATCATGAAGGAGCTTAATATAAATGCGGTACGCACATGTCATTATCCCAATGATCCTCGTTGGTACCAACTATGCGACAAATACGGCCTTTATGTGGTAGATGAGGCAAATATAGAGTCTCACGGCATGGGCTACGGCGAGAAGTCTCTTGCTCATAGAGCTGACTATTATGCCGCTCACCTTATCAGAAACCAGAGAATGATTTATCGTGATATTAATCATCCGAGCGTGATTATCTGGAGTATGGGTAACGAGGCCGGTAACGGTGACAACTTCCGCAAGGTATATTCATGGATCAAAGCTTATGACCCTACAAGGCCTGTGCAGTATGAGCGTGCTGAGCATGAAGACAATACAGACATCTTCTGTCCTATGTATATGTATCCTTCTGACTGTGAGAAATACTTGAAAAACAATCCGAAGAAGCCGCTTATCCAGTGCGAGTATTCACATGCAATGGGCAATTCCAATGGTAATTTCAAGGAATACTGGGATCTTGTCCGCAAGTACCCTGCATATCAGGGGGGATTTATCTGGGATTTTGTTGACCAGTCTCTGTATAAGGCTGTAGATCCGGCCAAATACGGTACTGACCATATATTTATCTATGGAGGTGACTCCAATGACTATGATGCTTCCGACGGCTCTTTCAACAATAACGGAATCATAGCTTCCGACCGCTCATGGCATCCTCAGGCATATGAGATCAAGTACCAGCATCGCTCTATTCTTACTTCTCTTGTTGAAAGTTTCAATGGTGCCGATAAAGATACCGAGTTGAAGCTGAATGTGCATAATGAGAATTTCTTCATCGACTTGTCGCGTTATCGTCTTGTATGGACAGTAGAAGTTGGCGGTGTATCTGCACTTTCAGGCGTCAAAGATAACATTGCAATAGCTCCTGGATCAGAGCAGATAGTTACTTTGGATGTAACTGTCCGTGATATTCTCGGCTCCGTTCTTGCGGTTTTAGGTGACGATCCTTCCTGTGCGAGCGAATGTACATCTACTGGCGGCCTTGATACTGATATATATCTTAAGGCCAGCTGGCAGCTTAAGTATGCCGATGGTCTGCTTCCCGCAGGCTATGAGGTAGCATATGATCAGCTTCCTGTATATGTGGCCAAGACCCAGCCTTTCAGGGCAGGCGTTGCGGCGCTTCCCGGAGAGGCTCTTCCTGAGATGTCTTCTAAAGGGGACAAGGTGACGTTTAGCGGTATGTTTGACTATGACCCTTCTGCGATGGGTGGACGCAAAGCAGATTGGATCGCCGTCTTTGACCGCCAGCAGGGTGCTCTCGTCAGCTTTGTGATCGATGGCAAAGAGACTCTTCGTGAACCTCTTAAGCCGTCATTCGGACGTGCCCCCGTCGAGAATGATCTTGGGGCGGGGTTGGATTCCAAGATGAAGATGTGGCGTTATCCTGAGTTCAAACCGGTGTCTTTCGATGTTGTCAAGACTGACAGTTCTTATATGGTGACATCGGTATTTGAGCCGTTCGGTGATGTGTGCGCTGTCTCCATGACATACAATGTGTTTGCAGACGGTTCTATAACAGCTGCTGAGAAAATGACGGATAAGGGCGGTCTTAAGGATGCCCCTGCGATGTTCCGTTTCGGAATGCAATTCGCGATGCCCGGCTCTTTCTCTACGCTTGATTTCTATGGCAACGGACCGTGGGATAATTACTGCGACCGTAATTCCTCGGCTCTTGTCGGCCGTTATGTTCAAAGGGTCGAAGATCAGTATCATTACGGTTATGTCCGTACCCAGTCAAGCGGCACGAAGACATATCTGCGTTGGCTTAGGGTTCTTGACGAGACAGGTACGGGTCTTGAGATTACCTCCGATACGAGGTTCAGCGGCTCGGCTCTTCCTTTCAGCCAGAAGGAGATGGATTCTGCTCTGACCGATCCTCGTCCACGTCCCAACCCTACCAACACTCAGAACGGTAATGCAACCCATTCGCTTGAGCTTCTACCTCTTGCGCATCTCGGTGCAAGGTCACTCGGCACTACATATGTCAATTTCGATCTGAAAGAGATGGGCGTCGGCGGTATCGATAGTTGGGGAGCTTGGCCGCTCGAGCAATATAGAGTACCTGCTGCCGAATACGAATTCAACTTCGTCATAAGGCCGCTCAAGAAATAGCGTCCGGTACTTTCAGACGTTGTTGAATAAATAAGGCAATTTCTTATCATATTCTCCCGCAAGATCAACTCGGTTTTGCGGGATTTTTGGATATATTGGGTTCCTCTTTTTGAATATAGTTGTCTCTAAATAATAGAAAGATTTATTATACGTCATTCCATAAATGACGGCTTGCTTTCCGGATACACCGACAAATCGATAACAATCTCATCCTGCAATAACGAAAAAGGGTCTATGGCCATTTCTTACACTGAAACAACATTCAATACGAAGACATGGTGGGCTGACGTAATCTTAGGGCATGGTCCGAAGGGCGTTCAGCATACTGACGATAACCTTTATACTCCAGAAAAAGTAACAATGCCCGAATCAATATGATGATAACTGACGCACACTTCAGACTGCTCATACTCAAGTATATGACCGGAGAAATGTCCGAAAGAGAGGCGGCCGAACTGGCAGCTTGGGTTTCGGACTCTAAGTCAAACGAGGAGGCTTATCGCTGGGAGGTGGAGCTATTGAGCACCCAGACAGACGTCTCGAAAGACATTGACATGTTCTGGAATCGTGTTAAGGACGGCAACCGAGACAAGTTCTCTAATAAAATGCCTGCAAAAAAGTTCTACATCTTTGCCCTCGCAGCTGCATCCTGTGTAGTGCTGGTTGTCAGCATAGCCACATGGAAAATCTTCGAGAGTGGTGCTGAGCCGTCTCCTGCCACGGTCGCTATGTCGGCCGAGGAGGATGATATGCTGGACCAGATTAGAGTAGCGGATGTAGCTCCTGTACATGCCGAAAGTAGTCGGATATGCTATGCAACGGGCAGAAACGAGAAAAAGCGCGTCACCCTTCCGGACGGGACGAAAATTGTCCTGAACGAGTGTTCTTCCCTGACACTTTCCGACTCGTTCAACCAATGTGCGCGTGAGGTAACTCTGAACGGAGAGGCATTTTTCGATGTAGCGAAGGATTCCACACGGCTTTTCATCATACGTTGTGGGCGAGAATCGTACATTGTTCGCGGAACTTCTTTCAATATCAACGCATATTCCGGTGACGCGTACTCAGTGACTACACTCCACGAGGGCTCTCTTGAGGCGAGGATAAACTCCGACATCATAAAACTTGAACCCGGGGAGGAACTTCGGGTTGATGAGGTGCAGTCGAGTATCTCGAAACAGAAAGTTCTGGTGCAGAATTCCACCAACTGGATAAATTCGGACATCATGATATTCGAGGATACTCCTCTTCGTCAGGTAGTGAACTGCCTTTCCCGGCGTTATGGTGTCAGAATCCACGTTCAGGACGAAATCTGCAACATTAAATACACAGGTAAAAATTCCGGAAATAATATAGGGGATGTCTTCCGTCTGCTGGAAGTAACGTCTCCCGTTCCGATTTCAGTAACGGAGTATGAGGGCGAGTTTTATATATCCAGAAACAAATAGTCAGACAATGAACAACAAGCTGAAGCTGACCATCCTGATTTTCATCGCGGTCTTTTCCGTGCTGTCGGGAGTCGTCGCGCGGGCACAGAACCCGTCTGTGCTTGACAGAGAAGTTACAATCAATGCGAAGGATATGCCCGTTGATGCATTCCTTGCCGAAATGGAGAGAAAAGGGAATTGCCAGTTCTTCTACGGAAATGCCGTGATCGAGGGGATACCCCCAGTGACGGTCGACGTGAAGAATATGAAAATCAGTGCAGTACTCGACATTGTACTTCGTGGTACGGGATGCACCTACGAGCTTATTGCGGACAGTATAGCCATCAAGAAGGCTGAGACCTCATCCAGTCAGTCTGCGGACACACTTCCTAAAGAATTTGTCATCAGTGGCAAGGTCGTCGATGAGAGTTCAAAGCCGCTGTCAGGAGTTGGCGTGTTCGTGCTGAACACCACAAACGGTGTTCTCACCGATGCCGAAGGCGGCTATTCGCTGAAAGTCAAGAAAGGCGATGTTGTGCAGTTCTCATTTCTAGGCTATAGGACGCAAGACGTCACTGTCGGGACAGAAACCGGCATTGACATAAAGATGCTTCCTGATGCTGAGCAGCTGAACTCCGTTGTCGTGACTGCTCTCGGCATAAAGCGTGATGAGAAGTCGCTCGGCTATGCAATGTCGAAGATCAATTCCGATGCAATTTCCAACACCAAGACAGCCAACAACTGGCTTTCTGGTCTTAACGGACAGGTCGCTGGCTTGAGGATAGAGCAGTCGAGTTCAGGAGGCGGCACAACCCGCGTTACACTTCGTGGGGAGTCTTCCGTTGACTTTGCTAACAACGGGGCTCTGTTCGTTGTGGACGGAGTGCCGATGTACAACAATTCAACAGCGTCCGAGGCCGGAGGGGAAGGCTCGGCATACGCTATTGACTATGGTGACGGTTCTTCAGACATCAACTCAGACGACATAGAGTCCGTGACCGTGCTTAAGGGGCCGGCCGCCACTGCACTTTACGGATCCAGCGCATCCAACGGTGCTATCATCATAACGACGAAATCAGCGGAAAAGCTTGAGTCGAAAGTGAGCGTCGAGTTTTCTTCGGCGCTGTCTTTCGAAATTGTCAATTCCACTCCGGATCTTCAGTACGAATATGGTCAGGGAGACGATTCCTCCTATTATTACTATGTGACCGATACTTCCAATCCGGATCTCAACCCTCTCGGGAAGTCAAGCCAGGCTGGGATGCTCTCGTGGGGCGCCAAAATGGACGGAACTCCGGCCTACCAGTATTACAACATCTCCAAGGGCATAGGCGGCCGAAGGAATGAGGTCGGTGACTTTATCCGCGAGCAGACACCGTTTGTCAGCAACGGAGATTGGTTCAAGGACTTTTTCGAGACAGGAAACACGCTCAAGAACAGTCTTACCGTGTCCGGAAAGTTGAATAGTCGCAACTCGGTGCGCCTTTCCTTCAGTGACATGAGGCAGCAGGGAATAATCCCCAATTCTCCGGGCAACAACCAGCACCTCTTTCTCCGGACGAAGAACGAGTTTACCAAGTGGTTCACTTCGGAGATAACCCTCAACTACCGCCGCAAGCAGATGGACAACATTCCGACAGGCTCAGGTTACGGCTCCACATCCATCATGTACAGCCTTTGGTGCTACGCCCCGAACATAGACATGGATTGGGCGAAGAATTATTGGGTCGAAGGCATGGAGGGCAAGAAGCAGGACACTTCCCTTACCGGTGGAAAGAACAATGCTTATTTTATCGCCAATGAATGCGTGAACACGCAGGACAGAGACCGAATTTACGGCAACGTGAAGCTGGACTTCGATATCTGGAAGGGGCTGAAGCTCATGCTTCGTGGCGGTCTGGATCATGTGAGCGAGTTCCGCACCCAGCAACAGGCCGTATCCACGCAGGCGAAGCCTGAGGGATGGTATCAAGAGCAGCGCATTGCATCGCTGCAATATACAGGAGAATTTTTGATGACATATAACCAAAAGTTCGAACATGATTTCGCCCTCAACGCGAACCTCGGAGGAAGCATTCTCTACAGAGAATATTCGAGGACGCAGCAGACTGCAGACAATCTCTATCTTCCGGGCGTATATTCTCTCGCAAACTCAAAGTCCGAGATTAAGAACGATAGCTATTCCGAGGCCAGGCAGACCCGTTCCGGGAGTTGTCGTGAGTGATGGCATCCAGTGCGTACGGACCGACGGATGGGGGAAATATCAGATGAAGAGCGATCTTTCCAAGGCAAGATTCATATTTATTTCCATTCCTGCTGAATATGAGGCTCCTGTCCATAATGGCATGCCGTTGTTTTGGCGCAGAGTGGCTCGGTATGAGACGGCTGTACAGGCAAATTTCACTTTGATTCCTAGGACGGAGGCAGAGGAAGACTACACCATGGTCATGGTGGGAGACCCGCAGATGAGAGGACTCGGTCATGACGGTTCGGGGGAGAGGTTTCGAGATGTGGTTTTGCCAGACATCGTCGCCCTTGCCGACACAGTGAAGGCTTCTGTATATTCCATAAATCTCGGTGACCTCGTATATAACTGGATGTCAGGTTATGATGATTATGTGGATATTATCTCCGGCAGCCGAGTGGCTATGTTCAATGTCATCGGCAACCACGATTATGACCAGAATACTATGTGGAAGACTCCATTGGGGACACAGTATTACGAAACGTACATATCCCCGACATATTATTCCTTCAATATCGGAAGAATCCATTATGTCGTGCTCAGCGACATAATGTACAATCGCACGGATCCGACGGCAAGATATGACTACGGCATCGATGACGACCAGATGAAATGGCTTGAGGAGGATCTTTCGTACATTCCTAATGACCGAACTCTTGTTGTGTGTGCCCATGCACAGCTGTTCAAGAAAAGAGGCACGACCTCGAATGGCTCTTTCAGTAAATATAACGTCAACTACAAACGCTACCGCGACCTCCTCACATCCTATCGTCATGTCTATTCATGGTCTGGCCACTATCACGACAATTTCGGATATGACTACGCGCTCAGCCATGCCGACAGCATCTCCAACGTTACGAGTGTGACTGTGGCCCGCTGCAACGGACAACTGCGTACCAACAAGGAACTTACGGCCGAGGGAGTCCCGAACGGATATATGGTGTGCTCGGTAAGGGGTGATGACATCAAATGGTACTACAAGACAGTAGGCAGGGATGCCTCATATCAGATTCGAACATACAGCCCGGCACGGACTGGCGACGGATATGTGAAAGCCAATATCTGGAATTGGACTGAGGGCTTCTGGGGTACTCCTGAGTGGTGGGAAAATGGCCGGAAGGTCTGCGATATGGAACACTATCCGGAATATGACCTTGATTATAAGAAGATTGCGGACTCTCTTGGAAAATTGAAAGGGCGGGCGGCAGATTATGCAAAGCCGACTCTGTCTCCATACATGTTCAGAGTCATTCCAACGGAGAATGCTCGCAGCGGAGAGGTACGAGTCAGGGATAATTTCGGAAATTTATGGACGCAGACAGTCACGTGGCAGTAAAAAGGCTTATAGCAGGTAGTATGATAAGTAGTAAGTGTATTATTGTGAAGAATGATATGGAAACGCTTGCCGGAAGACTGCGAATAATCATTGTGGCAATGGTACTAGCTTGCATCTCATTGCCGTTAGCGCTAGCGCAAGATGTGGCGGAAGACGGATGGGTGCTTAGAGCTACAAATCCTGATCCTCTGGAGTATTACGGAGTTACGGCGGCCAACGGAGTCATTGGACTTGTCTCGTCGCCCGAGCCGTTAGGTATAGCTGAGACCGTCCTTGCCGGTGTGTATGACTTCTATGGACGCGGACGAGTGAACAATTTCCTGCCGAACATCAATCCGCTGCGGCTGTCGTTGAGTATTGACGGAACAAGGATAAAACGAACGAATATCAGTAACTTCGTCCAATCTCTCGACATGAGAAACGGAGAGTTTGTCGGAGAACTCGATTTCCGGGGAGTACACGTCTCGTACCGCTATTGTGCCCTGCGGCACATTGCCCATGCGGCTCTGATGGAAGTCAGCCTGTCCGCGGAGGCGGATGTCGAGATTGAGGCTCGGATAGAGCATCTTGTACCATCCTCCCTGCACGGAGCGTCGATGATGACAAATTCCTTTGAATTCCATCACAAGGCCGATCCTCCGTACACGGTGATTACGACTACCGCGCTTTCTCCGAATGAGACGGTCACTACGGCCGTCTCGTCCGCGTTTCTGTTTCCCGAGCAGGATAGAGATATTCCGGTGATTCACAAGCAGCCGTCTTCCGATTCCCATAGCATCTCATTCTCCAAGACCGTCCGGCAGGGCGAGACATATAAGTTTTCTGTCGTCGGCTCGCTCATATCCTCGGCTCACACAGCGGATCCGCTTAACCAGGCAGAGCGTATCGTGACTTACGCGCGTTTTCAGCATGAAGGCGAGCTCCTTCGCAGGCATCGGTTAGCGTGGGAGAACCTGTGGAAGAGTGATATCGTTATAGAAGGTGACCATCAGGCACAGAAAGAGGTGAGGAGTATGCTCTATCATCTCTATAGCTTCACGCGCGAGGGTATCGCATATTCCCCGTCACCGATGGGACTAAGTGGACTGGGCTACAACGGACATGTCTTCTGGGACAGCGAGATGTTTATCATGCCTCCTCTTCTGATGCTCCATCCGGAGTTGGCCTGCTCGATGCTTGAGTACAGATTCCAGCGTCTTGATGAGGCCCAGCGCAATGCGGCAGCCTACGGTTTCATGGGAGCGATGTACCCTTGGGAAAGCGCTTCGACGGGCGCGGAGGACACGCCTGTCACTTCCCTGTGTGGTACGTTCCAGCATCATGTCACAGCGGATGTGGCAATCGGATTCTGGCGATACTATCTTGCTACGGGCGACAAGGAATGGCTCGAAAATCGCGGCTGGCCCGTTCTTAAGGCTACGGCTGAGTTCTGGGCAAGCAGGGCAGAGAAGAAAGATGACGGGTTCTGGCACATAGACAATGTTATGTGCGCTGACGAATGGGCTCTGAACAAGGACGACAATGCCTACACAAATGCCGCTGCAGCGCTCAATCTCAGGTATGCCGTGGAGGCGGGGAGAGTTCTCGGTCATGAGACTCCAGCGGCTTGGAGGGATATTTCGGAGGGTCTGTTCTTTGACAGGATGGACAATGGCGTGACGCTTGAGCATAAGGGCTATGACGGAGCTGAAATCAAGCAGGCGGACGTCAATCTTCTCGCCTTTCCACTGCAGGTGATTACGGACCGACGGCAGATGATACTGGATCTGGACTATTACAGCAAGAAAGTGCCGCAGAAGAAGACCCCGGCAATGACCCAGTCCATGTTCTCGGTAATCTGTTCTCGCTGCGGTGATGCGGATCAGGCGTGGAAGTGGTTTGTTGATTCCTACCGCCCAAATGCTCTTCCTCCATTCGGAGTGTTGGCCGAATTCAAGGTTGGGGCCAATCCTTATTTCGCTACTGGGGCTGGAGGAACATTGCAAGCCGTAATTTTCGGCTTCGCGGGTCTGGACTTCGCTCCTGGAGGAGGAGTGACGCAACTGCAGAATCATGCTCTCCCGTCTCATTGGAAAAAGTTGACAATCAAAGGTATAGGACCGGAAAAGAAAACGTATGTAATAGAATGACTTTGACGAAAAATAAGGCGTTCGGATATTCCGAGAAGGAAATGAAGGAACTTGTGTGGAGATGCTATCCACGAATGCTCCAATATGTTCGTCATGTCCTTAATTCAGATGTCACCGTCGCTGAGGACGTCATATATAACGTGATTTCGAGGCTTCTTGTGCAGAAACCGAACGTGCTCGAGGATAAGATTGACTCCTACTTCTTCAGTGCAGTGCGGAATGATTGCATGAATGCCATCTCCAAAAAGTTGCGTTTGGGTGATGTTGTCAGCATCGAAAACATTTCTTCCAGATCGTGGGAAATCCTTGCCTGTCCTGAGTATGAGCCAGAACTCAATAGGGGGTATGATATATTGATGGAAGACGTCATTCGTTTTGCCGATTCATTTCCACCGCGTACCAAGCAGATATTCTACATGTCAAGGATTGATGGCATGAAGCAGGAAGACATTGCCGCTGCCCTCGGCATTTCCACGAGAGCCGTCCGCAAGCATCTGAAGTTCACCGTTGAACAGTGCAGAAAGCATTTCGACAAGTACGATGACAACGAAGAGCTTGTTTAGACTTTTCTCAAGACTGTACTGTGCCGTAATCATGTGCATGGACATGCACACGGGAGAAGTGGCGTAGGCAAGTAGTGGATGAAATGTTGCTGTATTGAAGGCGCACCGAGCGGTGCGATATTGTGGTGTCCCAACACGGCTTGAAGACATCTTCTGAGCCAGTATTGAGGTTGTTGTCCGCCTTGAGACCGTTCAACTGACTACTCTATCAATATAGCCTTGCCGTATATTATCGATTCGAGTACTCCAGCCTTGTCGAAGGCCTTGAAATAGTATTCTTATATACTTCGATTAAGATAATTATACCTGATGATAGTGGTTCTACTTACAGTTGTCTCTTTAAGTGCGTTGTATTTATACGATTTATAACCGATATTCCAATTAAAGTTGATAATCTGAAATACAATTCATATCTTTATCCGCATTTATGGGCGTACCCTTTTGAGTCGTACGCGAGTATTAAGTACTTCAATCAATTGAGTATGAAAGATCCAAGGTCCGGTAACATTGCTTCTGGTACTCCTCACGAGACAGGAGGTACGCTTCAGCAGGATAGCACGATTCTGCTACAGAAAGGTAATGTGCTGGTGATCAATACCGGTTCTACTACTACGAAGGTTGGCTACTTCACAGACGGTGTCAGGAAGTTCGACATGAAACTCGAGCACCCAGCTGATGAAGTCTCCAAGTATCATGACGTCATGGATCAGAGGGATATGCGTCATGGAGCTATACTCAAAGCTCTGAAAGATAATGATATACGTCTTGTAGATATAGATCTTGTCATGGCTCGTGGAGGACTGTTCACCCCTGTGATTACAGGTGTCTATGTGGTCAATCCTGACATGATAGAAGTTCTCGCTACATGCAGGGACGGACGGCATGCCTGCAATCTGAGCGCTATTCTTGCCGATGATATAGCTCGGGAGGTGAATCTTGCCCGTGAGGCAGAAGGAAAGTCTCCTTCATTCGGACCATGCCGTGCATATATCGCAGATCCCCCGATGGCAGATGAGATGCTTCCCGAGTGTCGTTTGTCTGGAATCCCCGAATTCAGCCGCAAGACTCTCTTCCATGCTCTCAATTCCAGAGCGATAGTGCGCAAATATCTTAGGACGCATAGTCTCAGTATAGACGAGGTAACGCTTATAGTAGCGCATATGGGCGGAGGTGCGACTATTTCGCTGCATCGTAACGGCAGAGTCATAGACACCAACCACGGACTCGGAGGTGATGGTCCGATTACCCCTGAGAGAGCTGGTGCTTGTCCGCCTTTCGAGCTTATCGACATGTGCTTTAGCGGCAAATATACCAAGGAGGAAATTAAGAAGAAACTTGTCGGAAGAGGCGGTGCCGTGGCATATTTCGGGACCAACAGCATGGTTGACGTCCAGAGACTTGCGGATAGCGGCAATGAGCTTGCTAAGACATTTCTCAAAGCTTATGTACTCAATATCAGTAAATATATAGCAGCGATGGCGGCAACAGCCGATGGTAAGGTCGATGCGATCCTGTTGACAGGCGGTATTGCCTACAGTGATAGGATAACATCTGCCATCAGAGCCAAGGTTGGATTTGTTGCTCCTGTTGAAGTCTATCCTGGGGAGGACGAGATTAACAGCCTTGCTGAGAACGGGTATATGATACTTTCTGGCCAGACTAAGATACATAATTACAACAAGGATCATCTTGTCGAAGATGCGCCTTGATCACGACTAGAAAGGCCGGTTCTTTGCATGTGTCTATCTGGCCCATTGCATGCTTGATTGGATCAAGGCCTCGTAGTGTTATAGAATTCCAGCTGGACTCAGAAAACAGATCCTTTGGGTATTTTAGGCTTCAAAATAATTATATGTAATGAAATTAAAACAATTATAGTGATACAATGAAAAATATCGATTGGAACAGTCTGTCATTCAGTTATACTCCGACTAAGGCGCTGGTGTACAGCCGCTGTATTGATGGCAAATGGGAAAGCCCTGTAGTTACAGATGACTTTAGCCTTCCCCTTAGCAGTTTTGCCGGAGTACTCCATTATTCATCCACTTGTTTCGAGGGTCTCAAGGTCTTCCGAGGAGTGGACGGCAGACTTAGGATGTTCCGTCCGGACATGAACGCGAAGAGAATGCATGACAGCGCAGGGTACCTTGATATGCCCGCTCCGTCTGAGGATATGTTCATAGAGATGTGTCTTATGTGCGCCAAGGAGAATATAGATTATGTCCCTCCGTACGAGGTGTCCGGAGCTTCTCTGTATATGCGTCCTGTACTTTTCGGTATCAACCCTCAGCTTGGCATACACTCCGCAAAGGATGTTATGTTTGTTGTAATGTGCTCTCCTGTAGGTACATACTCGGGAGCAAAGAGTCTCACCCCTGGTACGGCCGTGCTGTCAAGGAACTACGACAGGGCAGCCTCACATGGCTCCGGTGGCTATAAGATAGGTGCCAACTATGCCCAGTCTCTCCATGCATACAACATTGCACACAGGGAAGGGTATAGGGAGCTTCTGTTCCTTGATTCGGCTACAAAGACTATGATAGAGGAGTTCGGCTCGTCCAATTTCTTTGCTATCAAGGATAATACCTATATCACGCCTGACTCAGCAAGCGTTCTTCCGTCTATCACCAATATGTGCCTCCGACACATTGCAGCCGAGGAGCTCGGTCTGAAAGTAGAGAGGCGTCATATCCGTGTTGAGGAACTTGCGGGTTTCGAAGAAGTCAACTCCTGCGGTACGGCAGTGGTTATAACGCCTATATGCGAGATTGATGATAAGCCGACCTTAGAGGGAGACAAGATCACGACCAGATATCTTTTTGGAGACGGAGAGCATTGTGGAGCTATTAGCAAGAAGCTGTATGATAGGATTATAGGGATTCAGAAAGGCCTTGACGAGGATACTTACGGATGGTGTCTCTTTGTTGAGTAATGTCAGATTTTGCCAGTCTGTGGTACAATTAATGTGGAAAAATTCTATTTTTGTATAAGAACTCTCCTGGTAAATCTGATCATAAATCCCAGAATTTAAGTCCTCATTTTTCATTGAGGTAATGTTCGGTACTTTTGCAGGCAATATCCGGTTTTCAAAGGCAGATAATGGAGCAGTTCTTTTTTGTGAAATGAAAGATTTGTCAACGGCAGAAAGATTGCTCGAAGAAGGGCATATAGATGAAGCGATAGCGGCTCTTGAAGAACTGCTTGCCTCGGATAATGCCAATGAGAGGGCATATTATATTCTCGGCAATGCTCACCGCAAGAGGGGAGATTGGCAGAAAGCCATCAACAATTATCTCTCAGCTTTGGAGATCAACCCTGAAAGCCCTGCCAAGAATGCCTTGGAGATTGCCAACGATATACTCTCATTTTACAATAAAGACATGTACAATCAATAAATCAAAAGGCATATGGCTAAAATGAAAGGAGCGACGGTTGTGAACATAGAGAGATGCAAGGGATGCAATCTCTGTGTTGTGGCTTGTCCTCTGAATGTCCTTGCTCTTACGACCAAGGAAGTGAACCACAGAGGGTACAATTATGCCCATGAGGTTCTGGCAGACACTTGTACAGGCTGTGCATCATGTGCAACCGTGTGCCCTGACGGGTGCATTACAGTTTACCGTCTTAAAACAGAATAACTACTATGGCAGATCAGGAAGTTACATTGATGAAAGGCAATGAGGCGATAGCTCATGCTGCGATCCGCTGTGGCTGTGACGGCTATTTCGGCTATCCCATCACTCCGCAGTCAGAAGTTCTTGAGACCCTTGCTGTTCAGAAACCTTGGGAGACTACCGGTATGGTGGTTCTGCAGGCAGAGAGTGAGGTCGCTTCGATTAATATGCTTTATGGAGGAGCCGGTACTGGCAAAAGAGTGATGACATCGTCATCCAGTCCGGGAATCAGCCTTATGCAAGAAGGTATCTCCTATATGGCTGGAGCAGAGTTGCCGGCTCTTATCGTGGACGTTATGAGGGGAGGTCCGGGACTTGGTACTATCCAGCCGAGCCAGTCTGACTATTTCCAGATATGCAAGGGCGGTGGACATGGAGACTACAAGTTAATAGTCCTGGCTCCTGCTTCAGTACAGGAGATGGCCGATTTCGTGGATCTTGCGTTTGAACTTGCTTTCCGATACCGCAATCCTGCAGTCATCCTGACTGACGGCGCCATCGGGCAGATGATGGAGAAAGTTGTACTTCCTCCTTTCAAACCTCGCCGTACCGAGGAGCAACTCATAAAGGAATGCCCATGGGCCGCAACAGGTCGCGTGGGGATGCGCAAACCCAATATTATCACCTCTCTTGAACTTCGTTCTGAGGAGATGGAGATCATCAACCTCCGCCTTCAGGCCAAATATCATGAGATCGAGGAGAAGGAAGTTCGCTTTGAGGAATATATGCTCGACGATGCCGAGTATGCGATAATGGCTTTCGGCTCTGCTGCCCGTATTGCAAAGAAATGTATCGAGGTGGCAAGGGCACAGGGCATACGTCTTGGCCTTCTCCGTCCTATAACCTTGTTCCCGTTCCCTACTAAGGAAGTGAGAAAGCTTGCAGACCGAGTCAAGGGCATACTCTCCGTTGAGTTCAATGCCGGCCAGATGGTCGAGGATATCCGTCTTGCAGTCGAAGGCAAGACTCCGGTACAGCATTTCGGACGTCTTGGAGGCATCATTCCTGATCCGGATGAGGTTGTGGATGCGCTCAAACGGCTGTTCTAGTCAGTCTTCATGGAATGCATAAAGTTCGAATTATCATGACAAGAGAAGAAATAATAGAAAAGGGCCAGCTCGTATACAAGAAGCCTGACCTGCTCAACGATACCAATATGCACTATTGTCCGGGCTGTAGCCATGGAGTAGTGCACAAACTTGTAGCAGACGTGATAGAGGAGATGGGCATGACAGAGAAGACTATCGGTATATCACCGGTCGGCTGCGCTGTGTTTGCATACAAATATATAGACATAGACTGGGAGGAAGCCGCCCACGGGCGTGCTCCTGCAGTTGCAAGTGCCATCAAGCGACTATGGCCAGACCGTCTTGTATTTACATATCAAGGTGACGGAGACCTTGCCTGCATAGGTACAGGCGAGACTATTCATGCTCTTAACCGTGCCGAGAATATCACGATTATCTTCATCAACAACGCCATATACGGTATGACCGGAGGTCAGATGGCTCCGACAACCCTACTTGGCATGAAGACCGCTACCTGTCCTTACGGTAGGGAAGTATCACTGCACGGCTATCCGCTGAGAATTACCGAGCTTGCTGCCAAGCTTGACGGTACATGCTATGTGACACGTCAGGCTGTGCATTCGGTTGCAGCCATCTTGCGTGCCAAGAAAGCCATCAAGAAAGCTTTCCAGTACTCTATGGAAGGTCGCGGCTCCAATCTTGTGGAGATAGTGTCCACCTGCAACTCGGGTTGGAAGATGTCTCCTGAGAAGGCCAACAAGTGGATGGAAGACAATATGTTCAAGTATTACCAGCTCGGTGACTTGAAGGACAATGGTAAAACTCTTTAATTAAGAAGCCATGACAGATGAAATCATAATTTCAGGCTTTGGCGGCCAGGGCGTCCTCTCGATGGGGAAAATCCTCGCGTATTCCGGCCTTATGGAAGACAAGGAAGTGACATGGATGCCGGCCTACGGCCCTGAGCAGAGGGGTGGTACTGCCAATGTGACGGTAATAGTAAGCGACAAGCCCGTGTCTTCTCCTATTCTTTCTACGTATGACATTGCAATTGTGCTCAATCAGCCTTCTCTTGAGAAATTTGAACCCAAGGTCAAGCCGGGCGGTATCCTTATCTATGATGGTTACGGCATAAGCAATCCCCCGAAGAGAACGGATATCTCGGTATACAGGATTGATGCTATGGATACAGCGGCTGAGATGAATATGATGAAGACTTTCAATATGTTCGTGCTCGGAGGCTTGCTCAAAGTGCGTCCTGTTGTCAAGGTTGAGAGTGTTGTTGCAGCCCTGTACAAGACACTTCCGGCGAGACATCACAATCTGATACCGCAGAACGAACAGGCTATCCTCAAGGGAATGGAGATTATAAAGAAAATGAATTAGCTTTTAGATATTATGATTAGAGTAAACGCTTTTTTCGAGGCAAAGGATAATGCCAGTGCCGAGAAGATCAAGACTTTGGGTACGGAGCTTGTTGAAATTTCAAGGAAAGATGAGGGCAATGTGTCCTATGACCTTTTCCAGAGCGCAACAAGGCCACTTGTGATGATGTTCTGTGAGACATGGGAGAGTGACGCTTTACTTGATGTTCATTCCAAAACACCTCATTTTACAAGGATAGTACCTGAGATTGAGGCTCTTACCAAGGAAGGAATGAAGCTTGAGAAGTTCTCTTTCTGACCTGTATTGCTGAACCGGATTTCCGGATCTAACGAATATGCGCACTGTGATTCCGCATGGAGTCATGTGCGCATTTTCGTTTTCTGACGTATCAGCTCGCATTGAGTTAGCTCCGGACGACTTTCTCTATATTCTTAATCTGCTTTATCTGTGAGATTACCTTGTCGAGTTCCATATTGGACTGTACGGAGATCTTCATGCTGATGTCGTATGTGCCATTGCGTTGGTTCTCCTTGACGTTGAATTGCCTGAGCGAAGCCTTGAAAGTGTTGATAACCCCCATTATATCATTGATGACAGCCGGCTCCAAGGCGGAGATTACCCTTAGCGTAGTCTGGAAATTGCTTGACGAAGGAGTAGAGGCCCATCTTACTTTCTGTATGCGGTAAGGATATGAGCCGAGGAGGCGTGCGGCATTGGGACAAGAGATCCTGTGTATCTTGATCCCATCGGTTCTTGTGACAAATCCAAATACATCATCTCCGAATACGGGGTTGCAGCATTTGGCCATCTTGTAATCCAGACCCTTGAGATCCTTGGCGTTGAGTACAAGAATATCGTCCGTAGATGCTATTGAACCTGCCCACTCGTCTCTTGATGCAGCAGCTGCTGCTTGATCGGCAGCTTTTGCAGCTAGGGCGGCTCTCTCCTGCTCTTTCTCGTAGCCAAGAATATAAGTCTTGATGTCGTCTATGTCGATAGTCCCGTCACCGACTGCCGCGAAGAAAGAGTTGACAGTTGAATATCTCTGCTTCTTCATGAACTCGGAGAGCAGATCATCCGGAAACTCAAGCTTCCAGTTTTTGAGCCTTCTGTTGAGTAGCTCCTTGCCCTCGGCCGCTTTCTTGTATTCGACTTCGCTCAAGGCGAGTTTGATCTTGTTGCGGGCTTTGGAAGTCACGACGTAGCTGAGCCAGTCTGCTGACGGCTTCTGGTTCTTTCCGCTCATGATCTCCACGATGTCTCCGGTCTGGAGTTTCTCCTTGATAGACACGACCTTGCCGTTAATCTTCGCACCAGAGCATTTTATCCCGAGGTTGGAGTGAATATTGAAAGCGAAATCCAGCACTGTCGCCCCTGAAGGTAGGATTCTTAACTCTCCTGATGGGGTGAAGACGAAAATCTCGTTGGAGGGAGGTTGTGGCATGTCTTCCGGACTTGTCTCAGATTGATGCTCAAGGCTGTAGCGCACGGAGGTAAGCCATTTATCCATTGTAACCTCGTGCTTTATGCCCTTGTAAGACCAGTGCGCGGCATGACCGTTCTCCGCTATGTCGTCCATACGACGCGTGCGAATCTGTATTTCGATGCAGGAATTGTCCTTGTTCTTGACAGTTATGTGCAAAGATTCGTAGCCGTTGGGCTTAGGGTTGGAAATCCAGTCCCGAAGCCTTGATACGTCGGGCTCGTATTCCTCTGTCACATAAGAGTATACCTTCCAACATAGGTCTTTCTCCGTCTTGTGATCAGTATCGCAGTCAATTATGAACCTTATGGCGAATACATCGAACACTCCTTCAAATGGCACTTTCTGCTTGACCATCTTCTTGAAGATGGAATACGCAGTCTTGGTCCTGATCTTGAGCTTGTATTTGATCCCTGCCTCGGATAGCTTTGCTGCCAAGGGCCTTACAAATTCCTCAGTGAGTTTGACTCTGTCTTTCTCCGTGGCTTTCAGCTTGTTGGTCACAAGCCTGTAGTTAGAAGGATCTGCGAATCTGAAATAGATGTCCTCCAATTCGCTCTTGATGTTGTATAGCCCGAGCTGGTGAGCCAGTGGAATATACAACATTAGTGTCTCCAGAACCTTTCTCTCTCTCGAAAGCTTAGGAAACATCTCCAAGTTGCGCATCACCTCAAGCCTATCCGCAATCTTGAGCACAGTGACTCTTGGGTCGGTAGAATACCTGACTATGAGCTTCTTGTAGTTCTCAGCCTCAAGCTTCGTGTCTTTAGGCTTGATAGTGGCTATCTTGTCAAGGCCCTCTACCATAGTGTAGACTTCAGAAGGGAAGCCTGCGGACATAATATCGGTTTCGGGGTGCTTGCGCAGAGTCTCGTGCAAGAATACCGCAGCAACGCATTCTGCTGGCAGACCTATCTCATCCGATACTATTAGTGCCACGTTCATGGGATGCTCGATGAAAGGATGACCGTTGTCTCTCCTGTCATCTCTTAGGGCCGTAGACGCTATTCTCCATGCCTTGCGCACAAGAGCCTTTCCCTGTTCGTTGTAATGGGGAAAATTCTTGTCTATAGGATCTATCGCAGGTTTCTGAAGATTAGTCGCAGTCTCTTGTATACCAGGCTTCGCATTATCTCCGGCCAATTGATCCGGTATTGCTCCATTGTTGACAGCAGACCCGGTTGCTGCCTTTACAACGGTCTTCCTCTCTTTGTCGGCTGAAATCTTGTCTGTACCCATGACGTTTCTGCGGTTGAAAAGGTCTTTACTCAAAGTTATGAAAAAGACAGGACAAATAGCATAAGTAAGCTTTATTTTTATGAATTGAGCCGCTTATGAAGCGGTCAGTTTTCTGTTGACACTAGGTTGCCGTACTCATGACATTCACTATATTTGTCTAAAGAAATATTATATGAAAGTGGCTATAATAGGGGCTGGGGCGGCAGGTTGCTTTGCTGCGGCCAATCTTTCGGAGATGTCTCCAGAGACAGAGATTACCGTCTTCGAGGCCGGACATCGTGCTCTTGCAAAGCTTTCCATCACAGGTGGAGGCCACTGCAACCTTACAAATACTTTTGAAGAAGATATCCCGCTGCCCAAGATATACCCCAGAGGAAGCCGACTGATGAGCCGTCTGTTACATGTATTCGACTCGGAAGACACTTGTGGATGGTTTGAATCACATAGCGTGAAGATAGAGGTGCATGAGGAAGGCAGGGTCTTCCCGAAGTCGATGGATGCAGGTGAGGTTGTCCGGTCTCTTCTCTCCGAAATGAGTCGCGGAGGAGTCAGGTTGCGCTGCGGCTGCAGGGTACTGGCCATAACACCCCGTCGTGGCGGTATTGAAGTGACATGGACTTGCGGTACCAATGAGTATAATGCCAACGCTAATCGCTATGAAAACAATAGAATCATAAGAAATAGCAGCGATATCCAAGAATGCAACGAATGCAGCAAGAGCAATGTCAGCCAAGAATGCAACGAATGCAGCAAGAGCAATGTCACCCAAGAACGCAATGCAAGAAAAAGAGGCGAATATAAGCAAGTCGAGACGGATATCTTCGACAAAGTCCTTGTGACTACAGGCGGCAACACCGGCTATGATTTTCTATCTCAGACTAATATTATTATGAAAAAGCCGTGTCCGTCACTTTTCAGCTTTCGCCTCGATGACGATATCCGCTCCCTATCGGGGACTTCAGTGGCATCAGTGTCGGTGCGACTCTCGGGTACGGCTTTCAAGGCTTTCGGTCCTCTTCTCATTACAGACTGGGGAATGAGTGGTCCGGCTATACTCCGTCTATCGTCTTATGCGGCCGAGTATCTGTCCGAGACAGGATATAAGGCAACAATGTTGATAGGATGGCTTGGCCCTGATGTCACAGAACGAGATGCATTGGAGAGGATATCTTCAATGATTGCTGAAAATCCGAAACGCATACTTTCCAATCTCGTCCCCGATGGTATTAGCGGTGCATTGTGGAACTATCTTGTGAGACGCTCAGGTGGAGATCCCTGGCGCAAAGCTTCTGAGGTGGGAACAAAGACTTGCCGTAGGCTGGCTTCACTTCTTGTAGGGGATAGTTACAGTATCGTCGGGCGCAATAGATTTAGGGATGAATTTGTCACTTGCGGAGGTGTGGATCTGTGTTCGATCAGCTCCTCAACACTTGAAGCCAAGACTTTTCCTGGGTTGTATTTTGCCGGTGAAGTGCTTGATATTGATGCTATAACTGGTGGCTATAACCTGCAGGCAGCTTGGACAACCGGCTATGTTGCAGCTAAGGCCATAACGTCTTCATAGCTTAACCCTCGACCTTGATATCAGATCTCTTACAGGTACAATAACAAGTGTTCAGTCTCCGGAAGCTCTATTCTTTCCAGACTTTGAGATACTCTTTCAGAGCCCACATCTCGTCCCTGTATCTTGCAGCCGCATTGAAATCAAGGTCGGCAGCTGCTTTCTTCATCTTCCTTTCAGATTCTTCTGCGGCTTTCTCAACCTGAGAGCGTGACATGGAGCGGATTACAGGGTCTTGAAGCACAGCGGCGAGGTCTGCCTCCACATATCCGTCCACAAAGGCTGAATTTGTATCCCTTTTTGAGTCATCACCAAGTCCTACAGAGATCTTTCCCTTGCCGAGGGCACTCGGGTTAGGGATAAATGTGGGTGCATCATAGGAATTGGAAGCCGTGACTCTCCCGAAGCTCTTGCCCTGTATAGGTTGTTCTCCACCGAGTTCCTTGAACAGAACATTGTGCTTGACTTCTACCTGCTTCGGTGTTATATGATGAAGGTTGTTGTATTCGATCTGCTTGCTTCTTCTCCTGTCTGTCTCGTATATGGTCTCCTGCATTGACCGAGTGATAGTGTCCGCATACATTATCACCAGTCCGTGTACATTCCTCGCAGCCCTGCCTGCAGTCTGAGTCAGAGCTACCTGGGATCGCAGAAAACCTTCCTTGTCAGCGTCCAGTATCGCCACAAGGGATACCGAAGGTATGTCGAGACCTTCTCTCAGCAGGTTGACACCTATGAGTACATCAAATAGGCCGTTCTTGAAATCCTCTATGATCTCCACCCTCTCGGCAGTGTCAACGTCAGAGTGTATGAACCGGCATCTGACGCCTCTCTTGCTGAAGAAGTTGTCCAGTTCCTCTGCCATCCTCTTGGTAAGCGTTGTCACAAGCACCCTTTCGTCCACCTCAGCGCGGCGTCGTATCTCCTCCAGCAGATTGTCCACCTGGTCCTTGGTAGGCCTGACTTCTATCGGTGGATCAAGAAGTCCTGTTGGCCTCACGACCTGTTCTACTACAAGGCCTCCTGACTTGCGGAGTTCGTATTCTGACGGTGTCGCGCTGACATATACTGTCTGGCCTGTGATACTCTCAAATTCATCGAAAGTGAGAGGCCTGTTGTCAGCGGCTGCCGGAAGTCTGAATCCGTATTCTATCAGCACGGACTTGCGAGAGTGATCTCCACCATACATTGCCCTTATTTGGGGTATGGTCACATGACTCTCGTCAATGAATGTGATGAAGTCATCCTGAAAATAGTCCAATAGACAGAAAGGTCTTTGTCCAGCTTTCCTACCGTCAAGGTATCTCGAATAATTCTCAATGCCGGGACAGTAGCCCATCTCCTTGATCATCTCAAGATCATATTCTACTCTTTGTTTCAAGCGCTTGGCTTCCAAAGGCTTACCAATCTCCTCGAAATATGCGAGCTGTTTGGCCAAGTCGTCCTGGATCATACTTACGGCTTTGACAGTTTTCTCTTTGGTCGTGACGAAATTGCCTGCCGGATATATTGGGACTTCGCTAAGCTGCTCGATTGTCGCCCCGTTTACAGGGTCTATCAGGGAAATGGAATCGATCTCGTCCCCGAAGAACTCAATCCTTACGGCTTCATCCGAGCCTCCTAAAAATACGTCTACCGTGTCTCCGCGTACACGGAATGTTCCTCTCTTGAAATCAGTCTCTGTCCTGCTGAACAGGGCGTCCACGAGATGATATAGAAGCTTGGTCTCACTGATCTGCTGGCCCACATGCACTTTGACAGTTTGGTCATGAAAATCTGCTGGATTGCCGATACCGTACAGACAAGAGACGCTGGATACCACAATTACATCCCTTCTTCCGGACATAAGTGCCGAAGCCGCGCTGAGTCTGAGTTTGTCTATCTGCTCGTTGATGCTCAAGTCTTTCTCAATATAAGTATCAGTCGTCGGTATATAAGCCTCAGGCTGGTAATAATCGTAGTACGAGACGAAATATTCTACCGCATTCTCGGGGAAAAAGGCTTTGAATTCACCATATAACTGGGCAGCAAGGGTCTTGTTATGGCTCAGAATGAGTGCAGGTCTCTGCAGCCTCTGTATGACGTTTGCCATGGTGAATGTCTTGCCGGATCCGGTCACCCCAAGCAGAGTGACTGCATCCGCCCCGTCTTTGATCGAAGAGCAGATGCCGTCTATTGCTGAAGGCTGATCCCCCGCTGGAGAATAAGGTGATGACAGTCGAAATTCCATTGAAATGCCCTTTTTAAGACATCTAATTTACTTTATTTTCCTGACCTAACAACGTCAAACTGCATCAGAGTAGTGCTATGAGTATATTTTTAGATAGTACCAATGTAATAATGAGACTTCAATTTAGATGCTTCTAAGATGCTTCTAAGGAGGATGAAAAGGAGGAGGAAAGAAAGTTATTCCGGAGATTTCCTGTAAGTTTGCTAAATTTGTAGAATCAAACGACAGAAATACTTACTTAGATGCTAGAAAAATATAGTGGCAATGGCTCCGAACATCGGAGAAGTCCGATAACTTGGATTCCTACGGCTTATTTTGCCATGGGGCTTCCATTTGTAGTGCTTAATATGGTTACGGTGCTTATGTTCAAGGGATTAGATGTGGATAACAAACTTATTACCTTTTGGACATCGCTTATCCTGCTTCCATGGACTCTCAAGCCGCTTTGGAGTCCTTTCCTTGAACTCTTCAAGACCAAGCGTTTTTTCGTTATCGCAACGCAGCTTATAACGGGTATTACTTTCGGCCTTGTGGCGCTAGCTCTTAATCTGCCTCATTTCTTCAGTATCTCCATTGCTCTTCTTGCCGTGATAGCATTCAGTGGTGCGACTCATGATATAGCCTGTGACGGTGTGTATATGAGTGAGCTCTCGACCGAGGAACAGGCCAAATATATAGGTTGGCAGGGGGCATTCTACAATATCGCAAAGATAGTAGCGAGCGGTGGTCTTGTCTATCTTGCTGGCTATATGATTGAGAAATACACCGAGGTTGATCCAGACGGAGTGCTGGCCGCCAACAAACGTGCCTGGATTACAGTGATGGCTCTGCTTTGCGTTGTCATGGTACTTCTTGGTATATATCATATCTTCATGCTTCCCAAAAGCCGAGAGGCGGCCAAGACGGGCGACCATACGGCAAAGGATGTTATGAAAGATCTGCTTGACGTTCTGGCAGCATTCTTCCGCAAGAGGCATATATGGTATTATCTCTCATTAGTGGTTCTGTACCGCTTTGCAGAGGGATTTGTCATGAAGATTGTGCCTCTGTTCCTTAAGGCTGACAAGACTATTGGGGGGCTCGGCCTGAGCGAGAAAGAGATAGGTCTCTATTACGGAACATATGGAGCCGCAGCCTTTGTCCTCGGTTCCCTTATTGCAGGATATTATATCGCATCCAGAGGCCTGAGGAAGACATTTTTTTCGCTTTGCTGCATATTTAACCTGCCGTTCCTCGTCTATACTCTTCTTGCCATATTCAAGCCCGAAAGCGGGATTCTTATATGCAGTGGTATAGTGCTTGAGTATTTTGGGTATGGCTTCGGTTTTGTCGGGCTTACTCTCTTCATGATGCAGCAGATTGCTCCTGGAAAGCACCAGATGGCGCATTATGCCTTTGCTTCAGGAATAATGAATCTTGGTGTCATGATCCCAGGTATGCTAAGCGGTTGGGTTTGCGAGCGTCTTGGGATAATGTTCGGCACTCCTAGCGGATTCGAGCCTTTCTTCATCTTTGTTCTGATAGCTTCGATACCTGCATTCATCCTTACCTGGTTCGTCCCCTATACTTATGACGAGAAAGGTGTTTTGCTCCCAGGACAGTCTGCTTCAGAATAAGTAGAACAGGATTTTTTTGGAGTAATCCGTCTCAGAGTAATAAACTATTGACAGCACAGTCATGAGGGCTTTGGACATCTTGATAAGAGTGTTCGCTTCGTGCTTAGAAACATAAAAATAACGCGAGCAAAATACAAAAAAAGGCGACTATCAGTCATTTGACTTTTTAGTCGCCCTTTTTACTTTTGAGTGGAAAACAGGGCTCTCAGACCCGCTCCATCAACATGATTACTGTACGGTATAAGTGAACTCCTTAAAACTAATCTCGGTCGTGATACCCTTATCCTTTTCAGAATTACGATACCCTACAGCGTATACTACGTATTCTCCGGACTTTTCTAGAAGATATGTAAAATCCACTAGTCTTTTACCAGAATAAATGATAGTTTCAAGCATACCGTATTGCTTGGCAATAGCAATATAATCTCTTGCAACATCTGCATGGTCACTATACGCATCCCACTGAGATTTTGAAGCAACTCCACACACATAAGTGTAATCATCACTTGGAGTTACCTCCACTTGCGACCCACTAATGGCAAAAGAAAAATCCATATCTACCGGAGAAGCCTTTAAAGTACGAAACTTGTAAAATTCACCCTTGCCTGTTGTAACCAAGTTCCCCTCTTCGTCCACGTCCATACCAACCACGGCCACATAATAGTCTGTATTATCCCTTAAATCCAGCGAAACATTCTCATCATAAGATGTATTGTAATATCCCTGATATAAGAAGACTCTTGGATCTGTAGCTCCGGAAATAGAAACCATTTGAGTTATATAGTCAAGCATGTTCTCAACTATTTTAGACTCACCATAAGATTCGTACAGTGATGCGGTAAGTAAATCAGTATAATAGTATGCTGATGGGTTTAATGGATCGACTTCGATGCAGGCAGACGATGAAGTTATGTCACTTATAGTAACCGTGAAATTGCTATATGCCGGAGTTGAATCCGAAACTTTACTCTGCACAATTCTAACTATCACTTCAGGAGCTTCATAGCCACTGATAACAACTTTTGCGGTGCGATCTACACCTGTATCATTCTTCCCGATAGATAGTTCAACGGATGTAGAAGTAATATTTTCCAACTCCACCCATTCCGCATCGACATCCACATCCACCAACTTACCATAAGCATTTCCAACAGAAGTATAAGGTATTACACATTCCCCACCTTCCGAGTCGAACTTAATCAATTTGTTTTCAACTTTAATTACGGATGCTTCATCAGAAGAATTGTCTTTTTCCTGGCAAGAAACCAATCCAAGGGCAGATACTACTATAAAAATTCTCTTTAATAATAATTTCATGAATGCTGGTAATTTAAGTTTCGCAATCATTATGACAAAATATAAATAGCCACTTACGAAACCAAATTTATTCATTTACGAACAGCACCTCGATACTATTCACGCTATAAGCAAGATAGTCCACGTTGAGCCTAAACCAAGTGAAAGATTCGTCATCATTTGTTATCGTGTTCGTATATGTATTATTTTCCTCCACGGTAACATTTTTGGCGATGCTATATGTGTTTCCATCCGGTGAAAATTCAACCTTATTATCCCAGTTGCCTGTTCCTATTTCATTATTACCTACTACAACCACTTTTTCAATATAACCTACTGCTTCAGAGGTACCAAGGGTATATTTCATTTTGAATGAAGTCTCACTATACTCTAAATATATCTGCTTTGCATTAAATTTGACATCTATCTTATCTCCTGTCCCATCAGTAGGGGTAGCAGTTAGCGTAAATTCAAGATCAGATACCGTCGTATATTCTGTCACCTCTCCATTGTACTCTGATTTAGCCTTATCAAGAATTGGAGCCATTGTCGTAGGATCAATAACGACCCTGTATTCTTTTTGTGAAGCGGACTTTTGTACGACCTTTATAGTCTTAAGCACCGTTTCCCCACTCTTAATGTCGATATTGGCAGTACGCTTCTGTCCTTCGTTAGCCAAGGCACTATATGATAACTTGCCATCCGCCATGCCCACAGTCAACCATTCGGCATTAGATGTAGCCGTTATGGCAGATGTGGCGAATTTAACAGAATATTCAATCTCCCCGGATGTCGCTGTCGCAGGCAAAAGAAGATCTCCTTCAAGATCAATAGTTAAAGTAACAGATGGATTAATGGTAAATCCGCCCAAATATGGTTTAACGGCTGGACTACTTAGATTATCCATTATCAGTAGCAAATCGCCATTCTTAACCTCTGATGTATTCTCTATAGTGTAGTACTGACCATCAGCATTCGTATTATCGGTAGTAGCAATAGATATGGTCTGTAGTTTGGTAGTATCCGTTCCATTAGCCAATGCAAATGTGAAATCACATGACGAGTTCTTAGAATAGATTCCGAGATTAGCGTATATAACATCTACGCCTTTGAAAGATGCCAATGAATACAGCAATATCTTACCGCCATCAACGTACTCTCCGCCATTAAAGCCTTGCGCTCTTGAATTATCTGATCTGTAATATCCTGTTCCATAATTATACCTTGTAGAGCCAGGCCATGCAAGGCCAAATTTCATTTTACTGCCTTCCGGACCCCACTCCTTTACGCCAGAATAAATATAATTATACTCAAATTTCGCTTGAGACCACTCTTTGCCACCAGTCAAATCGACATCGAAAGACTTTACAACGTCTGTTCCCTTAAAGTTAACAACAGGAGCAGCAATACTACGCCTTTCTATAACGAGGCCCTGCCTTTCATAGATAAGTTCTGCCCTGTCCGTCTTTATGGTAATCTCAACATCGTAAGTTCCCGGATTAGCCTCAAACCATATTACGGCATCTTTCACTGATACACTCTCTGTAGGGGTGACAACTATAGTAGAATAAGGACTCTTACTCGTTATTTCCTGTAGTTGAATATCCTTTGTAATATCGATATAATAAGTCCCTGCAATATCTTTCTTATCTCCTACAGCTTTGATCTCAACATTATTAACTTTGTAATTAGCATATTCATCCGGTACACCTGCAAAAGTCAGTTTTCCGAAACCAAATACATGTGCAAGACTTACCGAAACATTACCAGGTACATTATACTCATCATACTTCGTAATAACTCTTCCTGTGGTGTCTATTAATATAGGCTTAGATATTAATGCATTAGACTCACTGCCCCATGATGACTGTGAGGTTTTCTGTTCATTAGGAATCGTAACGGTAGAAGATGTTAGGTTAGATGCAAATGAGAATGCAGAAGCAGGACAAGCACTATAAAGAACATAATTTTTAGCTATATCATCTTCTGTTATACTCCACAATGTTCCCTTAAAGACAGGATTCGTTGCAGTAGCATCCTCTATCTCAAATTCTGTAGAATAATTACTAGCTAGAGCTCCGTCTTTATCTGCCACTTTAACACTATTTTCCGGAGTATCTTCCTTTGCAATAGCAACTAACAGGGACTCATTGTCATCGAAAGCAATATGATCCTTACCATCGAAATGAGCCTTTGTGCCTTTTTGACCTACTTCAACAGATACTCCAAGATTCAGTTTCCCGTCATTAGCTGAATCCACTTTTTCTAATTCATTTTTATTACATGCTACAATAGATAGCGCTGCAACAAACATATATAATGACTTTTTCATACTACTTGATTTTACCAATTAACATACCCTTCATCATTAATCACAATCGTACCTCCATGTGTACCATATACGTCACGCGCAAGAGAAACGTATTGTGCAGAATAACGACCATCGCTGTTTCTCACGGCTTTTATCAATATGTATCCTTCCATGAAGTCACTCGGAATCTCTGCTGTCACGCTTTGTGCAGTCTCATCAACTACAATATTTAAGTCTTTTGATTCTGCAAGAATATGCGTAGTTTCATCTCCGCCTACTATTGTATAATTCAAGACAAATTTTCCCCCTGGAATAACACTTTGTTCATCAGCACTAACCTTTAATGAAAATGCCTTATCCTTTGCAATTCGAATAACAGTCTCTCCAAGTGTGAAAATATATTCTGTTTCAGTTTCTTCCATTACAAGCACAGGAGCGACTGTTCCAGAGACAGGAACATCTTCCCAATTCTCACCATCGAAAGAAACCTTCCATTTCCCATCCTCTATCTTAAACTGTGGTGTCTTCCCTTTAGCCGGAACCTTCTGTCCATTATCCAACAGGTATTCTCCATTTATGGTCCAATACAAAACACCATCTTCTTCTTTAACACCTATAGTCGGAGTAGCGCCATCCTGTCCATTTTTAATGGTAGCAGATGAACCATCGCTAAAATGTATAATATACCCATCTGTTAAAGTCTCCACGGAGGTTATAGTCACTGCCTTTGCCGCCGCCGCAACCAATTTGCTGATCTCTTCGGCATTCTTATTAGCCTTCTCCTCAAGTTCTGCGACCTTCTTTTCCAAAGTGTCCACTCGATTCTCAAGTTCGTTTGTACATGCGCAGACGGATGCTGCCACCAGTACAGTTAATAACAAATTTTTCATACTCTTTTTATATTTTATGACACATTTTAAAAAGATAAAATAGGGCGACATACATAAGATTGATCTGTCCAATCGGTTTCGAATTCAATCTCTCCGGTATCATAAAGCCAGAAAACACATACATTGCCTTCGCTGTTATTATAGAGAGAAGATGACATTATCTCACATAGTTTAGAACTGCCCCTACTCCCACTAATAACGAACTCTTCTTTTTTATCTGCAGGGACTTTCGACATCACAGAGTTAAGTTTCTCGATAGGATTATATGTTAAACTCAACGTCTCATTTTGCCAGTAGTATGTGATATCACTTGCATAATCACGCATTTTCTTTAAATGCGCTGCCACTTCTCCTCCACCGAAAGCTGCAAGCATATCCCACAACTGGCCAATACTTGGTACATACCATCCGGATGTCCCTTCAGGAGCCGATGGATTAAAGTCCGTCGTGGTAAAGTCAAATGCGGGACAGTTCAAGATCTTATCTCCTGGATATGCTTTCAAAATCTCTTGAGTCCACTGATATCCACTAATGTCAGCATACCAATCTGCGCCTTTTGTTATATTCGGAATGTTTTCAAAATTATAATCAATAGAATACTTTGTTAACGGGTCTTTACCATGGGCTGAACGGATAGCCATTACAAGCCCGTGGTTATATCCGGCAGCCTTTTCCGTATCACTTATCCTAGTCTTATCAGTCTGAAACACTATGCCAATTACAGTCTTGCCTTCCTCTGGCGATGGCTTAGGATTCGCCCATTTGATAGTCAGCCCATCTGACTCATACCCTAAAAAGCCACCATCGCTCCATGTCCCGTCACTATAGTAATAATCTCCTAATTTTACATCTTCAACTGGCTTCACTTTTGCTTTAACAACAATATCGCATTTTGCCTTCATCCCAGCGCACTCAACAGAAAGAACTGCGCTACCTTCCTTTAGACCAGTCACTTTAGCCGCAGTTACATTATCATCCTCCTTGGCATCTATAACCTCATAACCTATAACTCCTTCTCCTTCTATCACGCTCCAACGCATGCTTCTTACTGTTACATTTTCTGGAAGGACCGTCGCCGTCACGATAAACGTTTCCCCTTCGGTAATTTCCTTCGAATGAACATCAAGATTTAGAGATTCTCCCTTAACTTCATGTACATTTACAGTACACTGAGCCTTTATATCCCCTATAGAAGCGGTAATAACTGTTGATCCCTCTGCAAGACCGGTTACTGTACCTCTGTTAATCACTGCTACCTGCTCATCGCTTGAACTCCACTCCACCACCGGAGATGTAGCGTTTGAAGGTTCAACGCTAACCTTAAAGGTGTATGTGTCATTTACATTCAGATCCAATTCACTTTTATCCAGAAACAGTTTTTCAACTTCAATTGGTACGACGGACACGACACATTCCACCATCTTATCCTCTAGCACTGCAACTATCGTAGACGTCCCGAGCGAAAGCCCCTCTAAAGTCAATGTCACACCGTCTTCACCAATCTCTGAGTTCACGATACCGACAACTTTTTCATCAGTACTGGTAAATTCTACTTGGTTCGCTTTCTTTACAGGATCTACATTTAAAGATATTTCTTCTTTACTTTCTATAGGAAGATGCACTTCTGTGGTTACAAATTGTAACTTAATCTCATTTTCTTCTTCTTCTTTTGTAGAATTATTAATATCCTCACATGATGAAAAAAACAGAAGAAGCCCCAAAGGCCACAGAACCTTTTTAATACTCATACGTTATATTATTAATTTACGATCAATCAATAGAACTCAAAATAAAAATCGAAGCTCGCTCGTTTTGCTCTGCAATTTACAAATTGTAAGAAAAAAAATAAAAGATTTTTTTAAAAAAATAGAAGCTGTTTTGAAATGGTTTCCGAATTTTATTATGAAGATTATTCGATTTTGTCTCTTTAGGGCGTTAATGTGTGCACATGCTGATTGTTAATCCGTTATTATCTATGGCAGGTGATTCAGGGGGGCGCAATGACGAGGCCAGGAAAAGAAGTAGCAGGTTATCATTGAAGGTTTCGTAACTTGAGAAATAATTGCTATCTTTGTGCACGAAATCAGCGACTTATGTTATTCAAGGTTTCTCGTTAAGAACGGGATTTAACCTTAGAATGGCATGAACACGTTATTTTTGTTGACAATATAAAACTATAATAATATATGACAAGGCTTGTTTTGAAAGGCTTGGCTTGTATTGTAGCCGGGCTTTTAGTGTCGTTTTCCGTCTTTGCTCAGGAAAATGTCAATCGTGACGGAGCTGGAAAAATCGTCAGAGGCTCCTATGAGGCCAATAGATTGTTTGATAATATCTTCATAGAGGCTGGTGCTGGTGTGAATTCGTGGGTGGGCAACAATACCAACGGCAAGATTGGAGTTGCAACTGACTTGTCCATAGGTAAATGGATCACCCCTTCTGTAGGAGCAAGGCTCTCTTGGAAAGGCTTAAAGAACGGTGCTGAAGGAACTGACGGATTTACCGCAGATGACAATTTTATTTTCAATACCCTTCATTTTGATTTTCTCTGGAATCTGTCAAATGCCATCAGTGGCTACAAAGAGACCCGAACTTGGAATGTGAGCGTATATCCGACATTTGCATTTATGCGCGGTGCAACCAACGATGAACTTGGCGTTGGTGTCGGTCTTCTTAATAATTTCAGGATCAGCAACAGGGTCGGTATCTTCCTTGACCTGTCCACCACATTTACTAAAAACGATTTCCCTAAAGTCAATCCGGATCCAAATGCTATTCTGGGCTTTGTTCCTACCGCAGCTGCCGGTATCTCGGTAAATCTTGGAAAGACTGGGTTTAAGCGTGTTGCTCCGGCAGTAGTGCCACTTCCTTTCACAGAAGACGACTACAATGCACTCAAGACAAGGGTCGCTTCACTCGAGAAGGAAAATAAAGACCTTCGTGCCCAAATAGACGAACTTAAGAATACTGTTCCCGATACCGTGACTGTATTCAAGGCTGGCAATTTGGTTTCTCCGGCTACTCTCTATTTCGAGATCGGCCAGACAGATCTTTCAGAGCGTGAACTCGCTCACCTCGATTTCTATCTCAAGAATATTCTTGAACAAGCTCCTGACAAGACTTTTATTCTTACAGGTTATGCCGACAAAGGCACCGGTTCTGCATCTCGCAACCAGTATCTTTCGTCAAAGCGTGTAGAGAAAGTAAAAGAAATCCTTGTGGAGAAATACGGTGTTGACGCTGACCGTCTTGTAGTAAAAGCCGAAGGTGACAAAGTCAACAGGTTCGCTTCACCAGTACTTAATAGAGTTGTTACTATAGAAACTGAATAAGCAGATGCGATTACCCGCAGAGTGGGAAAGGCAAAGCGGAGTACAGCTTACTTGGCCTGACGAGACGACTCCTTGGTATGAATTGTCCAAAGTTCAAGAGTGTTATGCTAGGATTGCATCGGCGATTTCAGCGCATGAAGATCTTCTGATAGCTTCGGCGGATCCGATAGCTGCACGCTTTAGATTATCCGAATTGACAGAGTCAATGTCTCTGCCTTTGGCATTTGAAAGGATAAGATTTGCGAAAGTCCCGATAAACGATACTTGGGCAAGGGATCATGGCGGCATCTCTGTGCACGGGGATGACGGTGAGATGTACTTGTGTGATTTTGTGTTCAATGGCTGGGGGCTTAAGTTTGCTTCCAATTATGACAATCTTATTACCCGAAGGCTCTATGATGCCGGGGTTTTCACATCCGAGGTGAAGAGAATGGATATGTCTCCTTATGTTCTCGAGGGCGGAAGCATAGACACAGATGGCTGTGGAACTCTTCTTACTACTGCAGAATGTCTTTGCTCTGTCAACCGTAACGAGTATCTTGACCGTGACGGGATTGAGAATGCCTTACACAGTGCCTTAGGCCTAGACAGATTCCTATGGCTTGACAGAGGCGGCATAGCTGGAGACGATACTGACAGCCATGTGGATATATTGGCACGGTTCTGTAACGTAGATACTATAGCGTATACTACCTGTGATGATCCTACTGACGAGAATTATGCAGAACTGAAGGCTATGGAATCCCAACTCAGAACTTTCCATAAGAGAAATGGCCAGCCGTATAGGCTCGTACCGCTTCCGATGCCTCCTGCAATGTATCTTGACGGGTATAGACTTCCGGCTTCTTATGCCAATTTCCTTATAATCAACGGGGCTGTGCTTGTACCTGGCTCCGGTACCGAGACTGATGAGATAGCGAGGCTTCGTCTGCAGGACGTTTTCCCCGACAGGAAGGTGCAGATAATAGATTGCAGGCCTTTACTTTCCGGGCATGGTGGCCTACATTGTGTCACAATGCAGTTCCCAGAGGGGTGGCTGAGATAGCTTTAAACTTATATAGAGATGTCGAAACGAATATTGAAAGTAGGTATGGTTCAGCTCTCGTGTAGTGCTGACATAGCTTCAAACATAAAGAAAATTGAGGAAGGTATAAAGAAATGTGCCTCTGAAGGTGCGCAGCTTGTAGTCCTCCAAGAACTTCACAACGGACTCTATTTCTGTCAGGAGGAGAAGGCAGCTCTTTGCGACCTTGCCGAGCCAATACCAGGGCCGTCGACAGAGCGTTATGGCGCTTTAGCAAAGGGGCTCGGGATCGTGCTTGTCCTGTCTCTCTTTGAGCGCAGAGCTCCAGGCATCTATCACAATACCGCTGTAGTGATAGAGAAAGACGGTTCAATCGCCGGCAAATACAGAAAAATGCATATTCCCGATGATCCGTGCTATTATGAGAAGTTCTATTTCACTCCTGGTGATCTTGGTTTCAATCCGGTTCATACTTCCGTCGGGGATTTGGGCGTACTCGTATGCTGGGACCAGTGGTATCCTGAAGCTGCTCGGGCAATGGCTCTTGCGGGTGCAGAGATACTCTTGTATCCTACAGCAATTGGCGGTGTAGCTACTGATTCTCATGATGAACAGCAGCTTCAGAGGCAGGCTTGGCAGCTTGTCCAGAGAGGTCATGCTGTAGCCAACGGCCTTCCGGTCATCACAGTCAACAGAGTCGGTCATGAAGACGATCTTTCCGGGACTACTCCCGGCCTTGAATTCTGGGGCAACTCCTTTGCTGCAGGACCTCAGGGTGAAATCCTTGCGCAGCTAAGTGACACTCAGGAGGAAATACGCGTAGTTGATATCGATATGGACAGGACAGAGTATGTTCGCCGTGGCTGGCCTTTCCTAAGGGATAGACGCATAGATGCATACGACCCTCTACTAAAGAGATACGGGAAATAAACTTACAGGGTGTAATTAATCCCTTTTTGAGGACTTTGCACATAGATAACGGGTGAGCCATCATGACTCACCCGTTTTTTGTGTTTGCATGTCTCCCGACGTAATATTTCATAAGGTCTATGCTTTATTTCTTAAGGTCTATTTCCTTTTATTCCATGCATCGATTCCAGACTGGAGGAAGCTAACGAAGCCATCGACATCAAGGTTATATCCTCTTACGGGTGTGAGCTGCGTACCGTCCGGTGAAAGTATCACGTAGTTTGGCTGGGCATTTACATTGAACCTTTCCCTGACATAATAGGAATTGATCCTGCCCATATCCTTGAGCATGCGTCCGTTCTCTGCCTTTACCCAGTCACTTTCAGGCATCCTTGTCTTGTCGTCTGTATACAAAGCGACAATGACAAACTCATTTCTCAGCATGGAGAGGACAGTGGGATCACTCCATACCCTCTGTTCCATCTCACGGCAATTGACACATCCGTGTCCTGTAATGTCGACGAAGACCGGCTTGCCTTCTTTCCTGGCGGCATCAAGCCCCTCTTCGAGATTGAAATATCCGCTGAGTGACAGAGGCAGGGTAAGTCCGTATTTGTTCTCGATTTCTATCTCATCGGTCGCCTTCTGCACAACTCCTGATGAAAGTACGAAATCCTGGCTTTCAATAGGCGGAAGATATCCGGAAAGTGCTTTGAGCGGTGCTCCGAACATACCAGGTATAAGACAGACGACAAAAGTTAAGTCTATGATTGCAAGGAAAAGCCTTGTTACTCCTATCTTTCCGTCTGGAAGGGCATCGTCATTCTTGAACTTTATTTTCCCCAGTAGATACAAGCCAAGCAGGGAGAATACTGCAATCCATATGGCAAGGTATATGTCCCTGTCGAGAAGTCCCCAATGGTAGGTCTGGTCGGCTACGGAGAGGAATTTCAGACCGAGGGCTATCTCTATGAAGCCGAGGACTACCTTTACAGAGTTGAGCCAGCTACCGCTCTTGAGCCTCTTGAGCAGGGAAGGGAAGAGGGCCAGTACTGTGAAAGGAAGTGCAAATGCTACCGAGAAAGCAAGCATTGTCACCATGGGTGTCCAAAACTCTCCCTGTGTGGACTTGATCAGTACGGAACCGACTATCGGTCCTGTGCATGAGAATGACACAAGTACCAATGTAAGGGCCATGAAGAAGATTCCTGCAAGTCCGCCCTTGTCTGCGTTCCTGTCGCTTTTGTTGACAAGAGACGAGGGGAGTGTAATCTCGAATGCTCCGAAGAACGAGGCTGCGAATAGCATGAAGATTATGAAGAACAATATGTTCGGCAACCAGTGTGTAGAAAGCCAGTTGAATATGTCTGCTGTCACGGTATCTCCGCCGACAAGCCATGTGACACCGATAATGACGCATATAGGCACCGTATACAGCAATACGATGAACAGACCGTACATGAAGGCCTTGAACCTGCCCTGGGCAGGAGAGGACGAGCCTTTCATGAAGAAGGACACAGTCATGGGCACCATGGGGAAGACGCAGGGAGTGAGTAGCATGGCAAAGCCCCAAAGGATAGCTTCGATGAGCAAAGACCATATGCTGGAAGTAGCTTGATGTCCATTCTCTATCTTTGAGGTAACTGTTGTTGCCGAATGGTTGCCAACTGATGGATCAATGCCGTCAGTCGTAGATTTAGCTTCAGCTGACTTGTTGCTTGAAGTATCAAAGTTGTCTCCAGGGCTTGTAGAAGCCATATTCGCGACTTCTGATGGCGTGAAGGTGATACTAAAAGCGTATTGCTCTGGGGAAGCGCAATATCGCTTATTGCAACTTCTCCACTCAATCTCTCCCTGTACAGTAAATTTAGTATCAGATTTGAATCTGAATTTCTGTCCTATACGTATCTTTGAATAGAAGACTTTGTCTCCATGCTGGTCAACTGACGGTTTTATAATGTCGTACAACTCACCCTCTGTCTTAATCCCCTCAGGTGCATCAAATACTATAGTCGGGGGATTGTTTGGATTTGAGGCACTGTATGTATGCCATCCGTCTATTATGTTGCCTGAGAAAATAATTTCGTACAAATCATCCTCTATGGCCTTGCCGGAGGCTTTCCACTCAATTGTCTTCTCCGGAGCTTGGGCAAATGCATTTACGAGCCCAATCAAGGCTATCGCGGATGCTATCAGAAATCTTTTTACCATCCGTCTATATATTATTTTGCGTAAGCAACGGACCTTGTCTCCCTTATGACAGTGATTTTGACCTGTCCAGGATATGTCATCTCGTTTTGTATCTTTGCGGCAATGTCTGAAGAGAGTTTTCCTGCCTGCTCATCGCTTACTTCTTCTGCCCCTACGATGACACGAAGCTCTCTTCCGGCCTGTATAGCATAGCTCTTGGTAACTCCAGGATAAGATGCTGCAAGGTCTTCCATTCCTTTAAGCCTCTTTATGTAGGACTCTATGACTTCACGTCTTGCACCTGGTCTTGCTCCTGAGATAGCATCGCCTACCATCACGATAGGTGCGATAAGTGTTGTCATCTCTGTCTCTTCGTGGTGTGAGCCGATTGCGTTGCAGATCTCAGGTCTCTCTTTGTATTGTTCAGCCAGTTTCATGCCGAGTAGCGCATGAGGAAGCTCGGGATCGTCCTCAGAAACTTTGCCTATATCATGGAGAAGGCCAGCTCTTTTGGCGATCTTGGGGTTAAGCCCAAGTTCTGAAGCCATGATTGAGCATATATTTGCAACTTCCCTTGAATGCTGCAGAAGGTTCTGCCCGTATGAAGAACGGTATTTCATTCTTCCGATCAGCTTCACAAGCTCTATATTCATGCCGTGGATTCCGAGGTCTATGCAAGTCCGCTTTCCTGTCTCAAGAATCTCGTCTTCAAGCTGTTTCCTTACTTTGGCCACAACTTCCTCTATGCGGGCTGGATGAATCCTTCCGTCAATCACGAGCTGATGAAGGGCAAGCCTTGCAACCTCCCTCCTTACAGGGTCAAATGCCGAGAGTAGTATGGCATCCGGTGTGTCATCTACAACTATCTCCACACCTGTAGTAGCCTCAAGCGCACGGATATTACGCCCCTCGCGCCCTATGATGCGTCCCTTAATCTCGTCATTGTCGATAGGGAACGTCGTGACTGCATTTTCTATCGCTGTCTCTGTGGCAGTCCTCTGTATCGTAGTGATTACTATTCTCTTGGCTTCTTTTGCAGCATTCAGCCTTGCATCATCGATTGTGTCGTTTATATAGGCCTGAGCCTCGCTTCGTGCCTCAGCTTTCATATTCTCCATGAGAAGATTCTTGGCCTCAGTGGCGCTCATTCCGGCAATGTTCTCAATCTGCTTGTTAGCTTCCTTGCGAAGAGTCTCGCATTCTTCAAGTTTCTTGTCAAGCATCTCTTTCTGTGCAGCGACAGAGTTTTTTGCTGCCTCCACTTCCTTAAGCCTGCGCTGCAGTTCATTATTCTGCTGAGCAAGGTTGTTCTCCTTCTGCCTCAAGCGGTTCTCATTCTCTTTGAGCTGTGCGTTTTTTTCGCTAACATATTGATCGTGACTGCTTTTGAGCTGAAGAAATTTCTCCTTTGCCTGAAGGATCTTCTCTTTCTTTATGTTCTCGGCCTCATTCTCGGCTTTTGCGATGATCTCGTCTTTCCTGCCGTTCATTATAGCCCTGTGTATGGCTATATAGACTATTATCGCGATTGCAGCAGATATTATTGCTGCTCCGATGGTTATCAAGATATACATATATCAAATGTTTAAATTTTCAACATAAACCCTCATCGGTATCCATGGCTGTGCAAGGATAACCTTGACTGGCTTCTTGTGCATAAGGCGGCAACTATAAAAAACAAAATCCGACCTCGAGGGGGATCATGTGATCCACACCTTTGCGGTCGGATAAAAATAAGCCGTCAGCCTTTCGTCAGAAAATCTTAAATGATAAGATTTGGGCTCCGTCCGGTTCAACAATCCTATGTTCTGACATAGCAGAATCTCTTGTCTCCAAGATACTTAGGCCTGCGCATCCCCGAATCGAGTTAACCCGGTTCCGAAGAACGTGTTGTTTTCAGCGAGTAATGGCCGCCGGCTAACCAATCTTCTCTATATAGGCATCTGTCTCGTCCTTAAGTCTCTTTATACTTTCTTCAAGGGTGGCTCTTGCCTCCTTCTCCTTTGTCTCCGATATACTTACATTGAAGGCGACGAGTGACAGGAGATCTATCTCAGCCCTATTCGGAAATCTCTTGGTGTAGGTGTCTATAAGCTTGTTCAATGCGAATGATGCCTTCCGGAACAAAGCTTCCTGCTCAGGATCTTCCGCTGTCATCTCATATATCCTAGACCCTATCCTTATATTGATCTTCTGGCTCATCTCAATTCTCCAACAGCGATATGCATCGATCTATCTCTTTGATAAGTCCAACAATCTTCGTTCGTGCCGATGTCTCATCACCGGCCTGTATCTTGAAGGCCCCCGATAACTTAAGGTTCTCGATCTGTCTTTCTAAAACCGCAATATGTTCTCGACATGATGCCAATTCACATCTGGATGCTTCAAGATCGGCTTCCGCCTGTCTCCTTCCCACCTTTTCTCTCTCATACAGGGCAATTAGCGTCTTGAAATTGTCTGTGATCTTTTCGAGCATACTCATACTCTTTGGTTACATGCCGATTGCAAAATTAGAAAATTTATTGATAATAACATAGTAGGCCAAAATGTTTTTTATCAATAATCCAACTCTTGCATGCTTTAATCCCACAATTTCTACCCCTCGGCCGTGACATAAGAAAGCCAACCGTAAACCTTGCGATTACGGTTGGCTATATGTAGTATCAGATACTTAGACTACAGCTGAGGACCGGCTTTAACAAGAGCCTTACCTGCCTTGTTGCCTTCGTACTTGACGAAGTTCTTGATGAACCTGCCTGCGAGATCCTTAGCCTTTGCATCCCAGTCAGCGGCATTTGCATAAGTGTCGCGAGGATCAAGGATGTGAGGATCAACGCCTTCAAGCTTGGTAGGAACTACGAAGTTGAAGTAAGGTATAGTCTTGGTAGGAGCGCTGTCGATGCTGTGATCGAGAATAGCATCAATGATGCCTCTAGTATCACGGATAGAGATACGCTTACCTGTTCCGTTCCAGCCGGTGTTGACGAGGTAAGCCTTTGCACCGCTCTTCTTCATATGACGTACAAGCTCTTCTGCGTACTTTGTAGGATGAAGCTCGAGGAATGCCTGACCGAAGCATGCTGAGAATGTAGGGGTAGGCTCGGTGATTCCGCGCTCAGTACCTGCAAGCTTGGCTGTGAAGCCAGAGAGGAAGTAGTACTTTGTCTGCTCAGGATCGAGGATGGATACCGGAGGAAGTACTCCGAATGCATCTGCAGAAAGGAAGATAACCTGCTTTGCTGCAGGACCGTGAGAGATAGGACGTACAATGTTCTTGATGTGATAGATAGGGTAGGATACACGAGTGTTCTCTGTAACGCTCTTGTCAGCGAAATCTATCTTGCCATTTGCGTCAACAGTAACGTTCTCAAGAAGAGCATCGCGAGTGATGGCACCGTAGATATCCGGTTCAGAATCCTTGTCGAGGTTGATTACTTTAGCATAGCAGCCGCCTTCGAGGTTGAAGATTCCGTTGTTGTCCCAACCGTGCTCGTCATCACCGATAAGAAGACGCTTAGGGTCAGTAGAAAGGGTGGTCTTGCCGGTTCCTGAGAGGCCGAAGAAGATAGCCGTATTCTCACCGTTCTTGTCTGTGTTGGCAGAGCAGTGCATGGAAGCTATGCCCTTGAGAGGAAGGAAGTAGTTCATCATAGAGAACATACCCTTCTTCATCTCACCACCGTACCATGTATTGAGGATAACCTGTTCCTTAGAAGTAACGTTGAACATTACGGCAGTCTCACTGCGGAGACCAAGCTCCTTGTAATTCTCAACCTTAGCCTTGGCAGCGCAATATACTACGAAATCAGGCTCCTGATCGAACTCTTTCTGGTTCTTCGGACGAATGAACATGTTGGTCACGAAATGTGCCTGCCATGCTACTTCCATGATGAAACGAACCTTCAGACGGGTATTTTCGTTGGCACCGCAGAAACCATCAACAACGAACAGACGCTTGCCGGAGAGCTCGTCAGTAGCGAGTTTCTTGCAAGCTTTCCATGTCTTCTCTGAAGCCGGATGGTTGTCGTTAGGATACTCCGGAGTATTCCACCAAACGGTGTCCTTGGAGGTCTTGTCCATAACGATGTATTTGTCCTTAGGAGAACGTCCAGTGTAGATACCGGTCATAACGTTCACGGCTCCGAGTTCAGTTACCTGTCCTTTCTCGTATCCGGTAAGGTCAGGCCTTGTCTCTTCGTTGAAGAGAACCTCATAAGTAGGGTTGTAGAGGATCTCCTTGACCCTCTTGATTCCGTACTTGCTTAAATCCAATGTTGGCATAAAATAATATTTTTAAATATTATAACTTTCTTTTGTTAAATCCGGCTGCAAAATTAAAATAAATTTGGAATTGCAAGCCTATTTTCCTGAGATAATTTTGAAAATCCCAAGAATTTGCATATGCAAATATTCTGCCAATCCTAAGGATGTGTCTTGCTTGGGCATATTTTGCATAATGATTTCAGAATCTTAGTTCAAGTCCTATGTTGACAACAAATCGGTTGGGCGATCTGACGATATTGCCACTCGCATCTTGGATATTTCTATGTGTCATTCTCCAGATGGTGTCTACACGGAGAATGTTGAAAATGTTGGAGATTCCGCATCCCATCTCGACATAAGGTTTGTTGAGAGACCCCATGCCACTCGGAAATAGGAGGGGAGCTCCTGGGGCTCTGTCACTTGTCAATATGCCATTGTTCTTCTCTGAAAGAGTTCCATATGCTGCTTTCAGCGATATTATCTCTCTCCAGCGAAGCCGCTTCAGAATTGGTATCTTACCAAGGAAGAACCCACCGAAATTGTGCTCGTAGAAAAGGGTCGTCCATGTGTCCGAGGCAAATTCATAGAATTCCATACATGAAAATGCCTTAGGGTCATTTATATATGTGCCGTTGCCTTCATGCAACTTCAGCATGGGATAGGGGACTACTCCTATGAGCTTGCCGATGGTAAATTTGAATGAGGATGTCCCAATCGGTGGAAGCGGTAATTTATAGTCTACTGTCACTTCTGAACGGAAATATGTGTATTCGTTCTTTCCGATGCCCTTTAGAGACCCGAGTAAATCCAAGGTTACTACTGGGTGGTCCGAATGCAGGTAAGACTTGTCGAACACCCCTCTTGCCACTGTCTCGTCTTTGGAGAATCGGGCTGTTATCCGCACGTCGTTGGCTCCGACAGAATTGACGGCAGTCGTGTCATATCCACCTGACGGGTTCTCCCTGACGCGGAGCATAGGAACGAATTCATTTGCATAGATCCTGCGGAATTCCAATGCCGAAGAGGTGTTGAGCCATGGTCTTATCTCCCAGTCATATCGGAGAGAATAGTCGTTGACCATGCTCCGTTTGCCGCTTCCCTTGCGAGTGAGTAGGGAAGTGAGCAGGGATGCTTCGTTGAATGCCTTCGTGCCGGCCCCGAGCTGGAGAATATCCCTTTTTCCAGACAGGGTAAGCTTCATCGTAGGTTGTCTGCGGATCATCCATTCGAGCGAGCCGCCTCCTTTGAAGCTTCTGTCCTTGAATCCGTAAGCGCCAAAGGCAGTTAGCCTAAACCTACGGCTTATCTCCGGAGTCGTCCTTATGCCGAATTGCACGCGGTTGCCTTCGATAGAATTGAAACTGTAGATCTTCCCGTAAGGACCGAAGCCCAAATATTTTGTCTCGAAGTATCCTGTCACAACGGTATTTACTATGTTATAGATATTGTTGTATAAGGGGACAGTCTTGATCGAGTCGACCATTTTATATATGTCAGCCTCCTTTTCAGAGAGCCTGTATGGCCTTGCGCTCTCCCACCATTCTTCGTCTTTGCGTCCGGCATCAGGGGCAACGCTTATCCGGTTGTCTGCCGTATTGGCGAGAGTCCTTGCCTCCTTGCCGAGAACTGGATTCATATAGTCTATCTGCCTGTTGCCGAGAAATGACATCATCTTGGAAGAGTCCCTCATCGTGACGGAGAAATCTACATACAACTTGTCCTGCAAGTAGAACCATACCGAGTCACCGAGCTTTTGGTCCGTGCGGTCTATCACAAGATCTCTGATCCAGTTGATATTGGCCCCTCTTCGGAGCTTGGCATGGAGTTCCCTTAGGGCGAAGTCTTCGGCATCTATTGCCATCTCACCGTCAAATACTGACGAAGATACTCCTTTCCTCGGATGAAATCTGATCTTCCATGTTTTGCGACCGTCTATCATGAGGCTGTCCACAAGAAAATAATTGTAATATGTCTCGCCGGAAGAGGATAGAGGTGAGGGAATCTGTACGTTGAACGCGTTTATGAAATTGTCGTAGAAATTGGTCTTGAGGTGCATGCTGCCTGTGAACTGGGAGATTGCATTGTCCTCGTTGAGTCCGGATATTCTTGAGGCTACAATTACCTCCTTGTTCAGATTGAGTGGGATGCTGTGGAAACGTCTTGCTCTTGTCTCCGATATCATTACTGGAAGATAAGGAGTACCCGAGATTACAGATGTGTCCATATAGTCGAACACGAAGCCGAAGTTCTTGCGTATAAGCTTATTCTGTATCTGTTCGTCGGCATTGGCAAGGTCGAGTTCCATCTTGGTATAAGTGTCGCATGCATATGCCTGCCTTTGCTCGGGGTCATTGTTCTTCTTGTTCTTGTTGATCTGTGAGAGAATCCACCTGATGTATCTGTTGTCGGGTTTCACGACAGCCGCATTGATGGCAGAAGAGGCCGGCTGCAGGCGGAAATCTACCTCGCTGAATGCTCCTCTGCTTATGCGTATCTCCTGGCCTTCGTATCCAAGAAGCGATGCGCACAGCATAGTGGCGGTAGAGTCCCTTGTCTCCATGAAATAATATCCGTCAAGGTCAGAACTGACTCCGATAGTCGTGCCCTTGAAGAAGACAGCGACAAATGGCAGCCCTTCACCGCTCGCAGCATCTGTCACCCTTCCCTTGACCTTGGTAGTCTGGGCTGCCGCTGACAAACCCGTTGCAAGAACAACCGCAATCCACAATATATATATGTAAGTCCACCTAAACATTTTATTACACGAACATTGTGCAATATGGTGCTACAGGCTGAAAGTCTTGTCGATAACCTCTTCTACGATATCAGGGAAATAAGCCATCTCCAATTCGTGTTCCTTGGCTGCTATATCGTCCGGGCTGTCATCCGGGTCGATTGCGACAGATCGCTGGGCTATGATCTCCCCTCCGTCAACTTTATTAGAGACATAGTGCACTGTCATACCGGTCTCTTTCTCTCCGGCCGCCTTGACAGCTTCATGCACATGATGCCCGTACATCCCTATGCCTCCAAATTTTGGAAGCAGGGCTGGATGCAGATTGATGATCTTGCCCGGATATGCGGATATAAGAAAATCAGGCACAACGAGAAGGAAGCCAGCAAGGACTATGAAGTCCGTTTTGTATTCATGCAGTACAGGCATCAGTACAGAAGGATCGTTAAATTCCTTCTTTGGAAGGATCTTTGTCGGAATACTATATTTCTCTGCCCGCACAAGTGCGTATGCGTCCGGCCTGTTGCTAAGTACTAGGACAGGCCGTATCTTGTCGGAGCCTTCAAAATGCTTTATAAGAGCCTCACAGTTCGAGCCACTGCCTGAAACGAATATTGCAACGTTAACCATGTCTTCAAATTTTACAGGAAGCAAAATTAATATAATTTCTGTTATATGATTCCCGATGCTCAAGGACTATGATTGCACTTGTTGCAGGGAGTGCTTGGCTTGGCTGACAACGTCCGCTCACTATCGACATACCTTCACGAGGTATATGACTGCAATTACGAGGGCAAGTATCGCAATAGGCACTATGATTTTCCAAGCCTTTGGCTTATCCTTGTAAGGGTCAGCAAGCCGAAGTTTCGGATATTTGGCGACAGTGGTAAGTTTCTTGCCAAAAAGAATATTCACAGAGATTCTTGCATTGATTGCCCAACCGTTGGCATTGAGAATAGGTCCGAGATCACGTTTTCTTAACTTAAGCCATGCCGAGAGGCAAGACGGACCTGAGATTACGATCACAATTCCGCATAAGGCTGCTAACTGTATAAGGAAAGGTGTCGTCTTGATGCCTGTAAGTATGCTGGTTATGAATGAGCCTATGTAGCCTATGGCCATACCTATGGCGGCAAATATTCCGGCAAATTTTGCTATATCGAAAGCTTGTTGTTTCTTTGCTGGGTCAGTCGGTGCAGTTCCGGCTGCCCCAGCAGTGGCTGAAGGGGCAGTCTGAGCGGCAGACTTTACCTGAGCCTGAAGACCGGCTGTGACTTTGGCATCTTTCTCAGCGGCAGATTTGTTCAGAAGACCAGCGCAGAATTGTCCTGCTTTGCGGTAAGGAGCCCAGAACGCCTGTCCGAGATTGATGGGATTGTCCACTATCCTGGTGACCGTGGCATTCCACTCATTTTCCTCGAGGTCATAGAAGAGGCCGTTCTTGCCGGGGCGCAAGGAAGCGATATCCCCGTCTGTCATAGCGGCGACTATATTCATTGTCTCTGTCCCTGATTTGGATGTGCATTGGCAATATATGAGGAACATTCCGCTAAGTGCTGGTATGTCGGCCTGCCTAGACGGGTCATTTACCTTGATACACAGGTCGCAGCACCTTTGGTCAATGTACAGACGCCCCTGCTCGAAGAGAGCTCGCTTTCCTGGTGCTCTCTCATAGAAGTCGCTCATTATCACGAAGTTCTTGAGAATCCTAAAGAAATCTCTCTTGAGCAGAAGAAAATCAAGAACCGCCTCTATAGCTTCGGATTCATCTTTGAGAGCGAGATCCTCTGCAATCAAGGCGTCAATTGAGTCCTTAGGTACAGAAAGCAGAATATCATCGATTCTATTGATACCGAGCGAAGCGACTGACTTGCCTTTCTCGGCATGGAGCCAGGCTTCGTATCCTGTAAATGACTTCTTGGCAGCATTCCATCCTGCCTCATCAAGACTTCCGTCCTCTGATGCATTGCCAAGGACTAGTGCTGCAAAGGCAATGAACCTGCCTTGCCATGCCGGATTGAGGGCGTTGAAATGTATGATTCCTGCAGCTTCCGGTTTTGCGATCGGGCATGCTTCTATCTGCTCTATGGAAGTGATGACTACTTCAGCCTCCTTTGCCGCGATGCTGTCGAAGCGGATAAGGCGGCAGCGTGTGAAGAAGTCGTCAACTTTGTCCCTGATTGCGGCAAAAGTTTCATATGCCTTGGAGGTTTTATCATTGTAGGGAAGAGTCTCAGGAGACTCACCGGAGTGATACCATGACGAGTAGTCAGAGCAGGCTGAATAAAAATTTCCTATTAGAGTAGAGTCTATTCCATCTTCTCCGCTTCTGTCAGGTACATGTCCTATAGTAGTCATGCAGTCCCGGATGACCTGTTTGATGGCCTCATCGTCTGTGGATGATGGCGTTATGACACCGTCTCCATTGAATCTTGTCCCGTCAAAAATGTTCTTGCCGTCAGATACGTCTTCTATGGATATGGCAGCAGCCTCCGGACAGCCTTTATTTTCCAATATCTTCTTTGCAGAATTGTATATGCGTCTGCCATGTATATCAGTGATATCGATGGCATCTAGAGCTATACTACCGTCTTCATCGAGAATCAGATCTTTGTCTTTGAGCAGGGGAGTGAGGCCTTTGGCTGTCTTCATCACATCATCGGCAGATATGTAGCCGTCTCCTGTGACGTCAAGAATCTTCAGAGTACGTGGATCTATTCTAAGCTCGGATGCCGGACAACCCAAGACTGTCCAACATGTTCTGTCGAGTTCTCCGAGATGTGCTATGTCTTCTCCGCTGCAGATTCGTACGCGGATTGTCCCGCCAAGGGAGCAGAACTGCCATTTGTATCTTTCAGTTGCCATAAGATAATCATTTATTGTCGCTGTAGCTCTTGAGGGCTAAGTGTCGCACTATCATCACAAAACCACCAGTCAATATAAGGTTGAGCACGATTGTCAGCACAGATATGAGCAGTGCCGGACCACCAAGACTGTATCCTATTGCTATGAATATGACACCGGCCCCGACTTCTCCTCTTGTGAACATGCCGATTGAAAGGGCGAGCCTTTCTGAAAATTTCCTGTCACGATAGAAGAATATGGGCATCAGTTTCCCTATGTTTGAGAGAGTTGATACCGCGACGACATGCAGTGCGATCATTCCCCAAGACATCATGGGCATTGAACCGGTAATGGACGTTGCGTCATCGCCGGCATTAAGGTCGATGCTGATAAAGAGTGGCATGCTGATGCCTACAAGGAACATAAATAGATAGGATATCGCTGTCGAGACCCGGTATTCAGTGCGAGACTCGGTGTGCCGTGGAGTCATTATCATACCCATGACGAATGCAGGTAGCAGCACTTCTATATGTACGGCATCTTCGGCTCCCAAGAAATGCTTTGAGGCAAGGTAAATGCCTTGTGTCACGGCAATGACTGCTACTGAGTAGGCGAGTATGGCTTTCCAGTCCTGCCTTATGTTGAAAGAGGACATTTTCTTCCATCCGAAGGCGAGCAGTAGCACGACAACTCCTAAGATTACTCCCATCTGCCACTTCATTCCTATCATCAGTATCTGAAGAGGGATCATCAGCAGTATGGTATCGAGGTCATCGAAGATTGCGAGAACCTGTATCTTCTTGTACATCCAGCTGGACTTGAGATTCATCGCAGCAAGCATGGTAAATAGGATTCCGGCAGATGTCGGTGCCGCAAACCGGCTCATCAGCAGATTTTCCTTCCATGCCTCCCAGCTTCCCCAATATTCTGGTGGAAGGAGTACGAAGACGTAGTACAAGGCAATCAGAAGCCACGGCATAGCAGCCGTAACCATGGCTATGAAGTAGTCGAGTGCATAAGAGCGGAGTCTGCTCCTGTCAAGCTCGAATTCTCGTCCGACATTGATCATTATGAATGCAAGACATACATAGAGCAAGGTGTCTGTGATACCCTTTACCGTATGATATGAGTTTCCTGCAACGTGGGGCAAGAGCTGTGAGGCTACAAGTCCTATGATAAGGAACAGCGAGAATGTCAGTACTTTCTTCATCTTCTAATACTTGAGTGACATCTCATCGAGATACAGAGCTGTGCCGTTGCCTCCAGTGAAATAGTCTCCGTAACGGCTTGCAGCAGCTACAATTACTATTACGCTTGGAGTCCTGTCGTTGAAATATTCAATGTCAATGTTGAATTCCCTGTAGTTGTCCATCCACTCGCTGAACTCGAAGTTGCCGCGTCCGATGATTGCCGGATCATTGTCGAAATCTATGAACTGTTTCTTGTCATTGATCACATGGAAACGCCCCTTCTCATCTATTGCCCCTTCGGGATATCCGTCCCATTTGTTCTTGTCCCAGTCAGCGAGGAATATCTGAATCTGTCCGGTATCCATGCTGCCGAGCAGATGCTTGTACTCATCATTTTTCGCTATGTCTATCTTGACAGGCTGGTAGCAATAATATCCGTGTAGGGATTTCGGCCTTGCAGAGAACGGAATACCCCAAGCAATCTCGGCACCGCTTGTTCCGTTAGTCTTGATGAACTCACCTGTAAACAAAGTACCTGTAGCGAACTGGATAAGCACGTTCTTACTTTCGAGCTTTGCCGCCTTCTTGCCTTGCCCAGGTACAGCCACGAATGTGGAATCTGGAGTAGTGACGCTTACTGTGACTCCAATTTTGATGTTTGGAGTAGCCCAAATGCTTTTCTCAGAGTCAGATACATTCCTCCCATATACTCTCCACAGATCTCCTTCTTTGTACCAGTCGTCAATGCTCATATTGTAGAGTTGCGGCTCTGGAGAAGGGGCCTGCCCCTTTACGGCTATGATCTTCCATTCATAAGTCCTAAATGCCTGAAGCCTAATGGTGAGGGTATCTGTCAGATTGACCTTGTCTCCGGCAGCAAGAAGACTCTGAATCCCTTTAGTCGCTGAAGAGTATTTTACCTTGGATATCGTAAGAGACGAAAAATCATCTGTCTCCTCCGGCATCGTCACCGTTACAGTCAACATTGATGTGTTGATAGATGAACTTATCTGACCTTCGATCTCGAAAGTCTCGAAGCCTGCTACGTCGTCAGGAAGCATCATGTCATTGTCAATCTTGCAGGCACCGGCTGCCATGGCCAGTCCTAACCAAAGAAGAAGGCGTCTCATCTACTGTGCCCTCCCGACTTGAAAGTAGTACATGATAGAGAAGCTGAGTCCCAACAGATTAGGCTTGAATGTAGTGCCGAAATGTGACAGAGAACTCGTGTATACCTGATTTTTGGTCTGTTTGGTATAGGAATAGTTGCATTCCAATACGCTCAAGGCTAATTCAAATGACAAATTGTTAGTAAGGAAAGCTGTAATGCCCGGATATAGTCCGATATTAAGGGCATATGAGTCGGAGAATGTACCGTCTTTCTCACCATTTTTCATCTGGAAGGATTTGCCTTGCGATACTGTGCCTCCTAACCTCACTTCATTGAAAAGGCCGAAAACCCTGCTTCCGAAGAGCGGAATATAGTTGCGTACAGCAAGTTGCCCGGAATATCCCTGGCTCTTGAGATAACGGTTGGACAAGTCAAAGTTGTTCTCAGAGTCAAGGCTCAGAGACGCCCCGTCCACGTTGAGTGCTGAGTAATTGTATCCGAACCTTGCTCCGATGGCCGTGTTGTTGCTTATGAAGTAGAAAACTGCCGGAGAAATCTTCACTGTGGAAAGGTCTCCCTGCAACCCTGTAAGCAAGGACGCTATCTCGTAACCGACATCACCGTTGCCGGCGGAATAATGGCTGTACGAAATTGATATCCCAGCATTCATCATTCCTTTGGGGACAAATACTGCGCTCGCGTTCCCTAGACCGCGGTCAAATCTTTTCTTAGGCGTGCCTGCATAAGATGTGCATACGGCTGCAAGCAATAGAACCAAGACTGCCAATCGCTTCATCTTCTTGTTTTTTTACTTGTTAAATCAGACAAAAGTATGATAATATTTTGATATGGGCAACATCTTAGACCGTAGGAAAAAATTAATGCCATTAATAATTACAGGATTGTATGGATTTTGCTATCTTTGCAAGATACAATAATAAAAAGGACTAATTATGGCTTACAAAATTTCTGAAACAGACTGTGTCGCTTGTGGCACTTGTATAGGTGAATGCCCTGCAGGCGCAATCTCTGAAGGTGATGTATATCACATTGATCCCAATCTTTGCATAGACTGCGGCACATGTGCAAGCGTATGCCCTGCTGGAGCAATCCATCCTGCAGATGAGTAGCAGCACAAATGAAGCCTTATAGGCTTACGAATACATAAAAGAAAGACGATTAGAAATTTCTAATCGTCTTTCTGCTTTTTTAGAAACTGTTTGAAATTTAGAAGTTGTTTTGAAAAGTTTCAACTCTTGGTCCTTTCAGGCCATTTTTATCTTTGTCATCAGTCGAGCACCTCCAATACATTTCTTTCTCCAAAGTCGGAACTGCCTCGTCAGACTTTGGTCGTCAGTTAGCTCGGCTTCTTATTAGGTTGATACTATAGACACATAAAAGGGACGGCTCACTCGAGCCGTCCCTAAGTATTCAGCTAGTCTCAGGGTCTAGCTTTAGAAATGTCTTTTTATTCTTTGTCAGAAGCCTCCTCAGGGCGCATGATTATTGTTTTGGCGGATTTGGAGGCAAGTGTTGTCTTCAGTATCGCTGAGACATCCTCCGGCTTCAATGCCTTGATAGCTTCTTCGTAGTCCTTGTCATAGTCGATGCCGTAAAGCTCTATATATCGTAGAGATGTCTGCCACCAGCCATTTTTAATCCTTGACTCATGGAGGTTCTTGTCGAGGTTCTTCACGGCCATGTCGAACTCATCTTTTGTCGGGCCTATATTGGCCAGAGAATCAAGTCCTTCGTGGCTGAGTTTCACAAGCTTGTCGGCTGACTCAGGGTTGGTCTCGAACGATATCTGGAATGAAGCCTCGACATGAGGCAAGATACTACTTACACTTCCATAAGTCGAAGCTCCATAAGTACCACCTTCCTCTTCTCTTAGGCTCTTTGTGTATCTCATGTCAAGTATATAGGAAGCTGCAGAGAGTGCTATGTCCTCTTTTACTGTATATTCCTTGAGAGGTGCATTGAAAAACTCAACAACGGTTACCTTTGGAGTTTGCATTGCGACAGTGAAGTCCTCAACTACGGTGCCCGGAAGGTAGTCGGTCTTGGGATCTGTCCACTTCAGAGGCTTGCGGCCTTTCTTGATGGATCCGAGATATTTCTCCACAAGGGGAAGAAGTTCATCTGTGTTGAAGTCTCCGCAGAATATTACTGTAGCACCTGCAGCATCGTTGAATAGCATCTTGTAATCTTTCTCGATAGTAGCAAGGTTGGCTTCTTCAAGAATCTCTTCCGAGATCAATCTGGTCCTTGGGTTGTCACCATATATGACTTTGTTGATAGCCTTTGAAAGCTGGTAGTTGGGCTGCTGTACATAGTTAGGAACAATTGCCTTGAGCTGGCTGATTGCCTGATCGAACTCTGCCTGATCGAAGCGGGGCTCTGCAAAATACAGATAAGCAAGCTGTAGGGCTGTCTCTATGTCCTTAGGTGCAGCATATCCGTTAAGGCCGTGCCTAAGGGTGGAGATATATGGATTTACCGATACGTTCTTTCCCGCGAGCATCTTGCCTGTAACTGTTCCTGAGAAACCTGCAATGCCGGAGTAGTTGCGGAAAGCAGCCCATACGTTTGAGTCGAAGCTTGCAAGATCAGCGGTAGGGATGAGAGACTCTCCGCCATGCTTGAACAGCTCGAAGACAATCTTGTTCTTCTCATCTGATGACGGACGGAATATAGCCTTAAGGCCGTTCTTCAACTCTACGACTGTGCTTCCGTACGCGCCCTCGGTGCGGCTCTTGATCGCGCTACCCTTAAGGGTGGAGGGGTCGATGAATGTGCTGTCGATCTTCTCGATGGCATTGGGCTTTATCTCGGAAGCGAGTACTTCTGATATGGCCTGCTTGAAATCTTCGGCCGTAGGATGCGTGAGACCCTCTTTCTCGGGAGCGTTGTAAATTACGATCATGTTAGAGTCCGGGATCATTTGAGCTACGGTCTGATTGATAGCCTGTGAAGGAATTATCGCAAAAAGCTGCTTTACAAGCTCATACTCCTCACTCGGCTTCATGTATGCGTAGTTGTCGAAGAAATTGTTGATAAGCGGGTACACAAGCTCGGGACTCGTTCTGGTATCCTCTTTCTTCGCTTCGTCTTCATAGTGGGAGAGGATGTTGTCCTTTGCCCTCTGTATCTCGTCATCGGTGAAGCCGAATTTCTTCATCTTCTCAATCTCGGTGAGGAATGTCTTGAATCCCTTGATGGCCTCACCTTCATGCACATTGAGATCTCCAGCTACAACTCTTGAGGTTTCGCATATGTTGCCTGTACCGAGACTGGCAGATGTGAACGGAGCATCTGCAGACGCCATTATGTCCTGGAATCTCTCGTTCATTACCGATGATACGATATTGCTTACAAGGTCGTCAATCTCACCTATCATGGTGTTGTTGTACTTCTCTGGAAGAGGTTCTGACTTCCAATATACAGAGACGGAAGTCGAAACTGCCTCGGGATCTGTAATGATACCTATGAGCGGCTCTTTGTTGTCAGGAATCTTGATCACGTCTTTCTGCTTTGGATTGACTGCGGCCGGGATATCGGAGAAAATCTCTTTGATCTTGCTTTCTACATATGCTGGGTCGACATCACCCACAACAATGAGTGCCTGCATGTCAGGTCTGTACCAAGTATGATAGAAGTTTGTAAGACTCTCGGGCTTGAATGTCTTGAGATTCTCTTCACTTCCGATTACTGTTGTGGTAGCATATTTCGTGTCACCGTAGAGATATTTGCCTGCTGCTTCTCTCATTCTCCATGACGCGGTGTTGCGGCTTCTTTTCTCCTCGAGTATGACGCCCCTTTCCTTGTCTATCTCCTTTGGGTCGCAGTTGACGAAATGAGAGTAGTCGTGCATGATAAGGATACATGTGTCGATGACAGTAGGGCGTATCAGAGGAATATTGTTGAGCATGTACACTGTCTGCTCAACGCCTGTAGATGCATTGATATTGCCACCGAATGAGGCTCCGATGCTCTGCAGATAGTCTAATATACCCTTATCCGGGAAATTCTTGGTGCCGTTGAAGCACATGTGTTCGAGGAAATGTGCAAGTCCGTCCTGATCCGGAGTCTCCTGGAGTGCTCCGACATTGGTTGCCAAATAGAACTCGGCCCTCTGTGCGGGCAGTGCGTTCTTCATAATGTAGTAGGTGAGCCCGTTGTCAAGCTTTCCTTTGATGACTGCTGGGTCGTTGGGCAGTGGCTGATCCATCTGGGCATATGCGTTGTATGCCAGTGATGTAACCATTGCCACGATGATTAGTAATAATCGCCTCATATAAATAATAAGTAATAAAAAATATTCACTTGTCAAGGCATAGCGGACGCTGGTACAAGCGTCCAGACCTAAAAATCATTGCAATTTAAGCTTTTTCATTCACTAATACAAATAGGGTATGTTGCATTATAGAGCGGAATTGTATAAATTTGCAGACTACATTTGAAATAAAACGTATATACAATATGTCTAAAGAAACACTAAAGGATCAGGAAAGGCAGCAGGCTGAAGAAGTTGCGGCCAAGGTTTTTACCGTGGACACTTTTTTCAACGAGAACAAGAAGATCATATGGGGCGCGTTAGCGGTCATATTGGTTGCGGGCCTATCGGTGCTTTGCTACCACAGGTTCTACTCGATACCGAGGAGTACAGAAGCTCAGGAGCAGATGTTCCCTGCCGAGAATAGCTTTAAGGCCGAGAATTATGAACTTGCCCTCAATGGTGACGGCAATGTCCTCGGATTCAAGCAGCTTATTGATACTTACGGCTCACATGCGGGGCAGGCAGTATATTTCTATGCTGGTGTATGCGAGCTCCAACTCGGCAATTATGAAGAGGCTCTCGGCTATCTTTCCAAATACAAAGGTAAAGATGAGATCCTGAAGGCACGCTCTCTTGGCTGCATAGGTGATGCTTATGCCGGACTTGGTAAATACAAAGAAGCGGTGTCCGCATACGAGAAAGCTGCAGGTGTCATTGATAATATGTTTGCCGCTACATATCTTCTGAAAGCTGGGATAGTTAGTGAGGAGAACGGAGACAGTGACAAAGCCCTGGCATTTTATAAGAAGATAAAGGATCAGTACCCCCAGTCTATGGAGGGATATGATGTTGACAAATATATCAGCAGGATTGAGAATACCCCCGCAAAATAATTCAGTTTATGGGAAGAGCTTTTGAATTCAGAAAAGAGCGCAAGCTCAAGCGCTGGGGCCACATGGCCAAGACATTTACCAAGATAGGCAAAGAGATTACAATAGCAGTAAAGCAAGGCGGTCCTGATATTATCGGCAATCCGCGTCTTCGTGCTCTTGTAGCCGAGGCTAGGAATGAGAACATGCCTAAGGAGAATATCGAGAGGGCTATCAAGAAAGCTACAGACAAGAGCCTCGGAGATTTCAAGGAGGTTACATATGAAGGATACGGCCCTCACGGTATTGCTTATCTAGTAGAGACAGCTACTGACAATACGACCAGGACTGTTGCAAATGTGAGAAGTTATTTCACCAAATGTGGCGGTACGCTTGGAACAAGCGGCAGTGTCAGTTTCATGTTCGATCATAAGTGCGTGTTCCGTATAAAGGAGGACAAACCTATCAACATTGAAGAGCTGGAGCTTGAGCTTATAGATCTAGGTGTTGATGAAGTCTTTGAGGAAGAGCAGGTAGATGAAGATGATAATGTTACCAAGGATATAGTTATCTACGGAAGCTATGAGTCTTACGGTGCTATCCAGAAATACATTGAAGATCATGGTTATGAACTCATCTCCGGAGGTTTCGAGAGGATTCCTAATGTTGAGCTGAAAGAGGTTACTCCAGAGGAGAGGGCGACATTGGACAAGTTGACCGATATGCTCGAGTCTGACGATGATGTCACCAACGTGTACACCACGATGAAGCCTGCTGCTGAATAGTTTTGCAGTCCTATACCAGACACCGGGATTCATTGTTCCGGTGTCTGTTGTATTGTTTACCAAAAAAGTACTAAGACCAATTTATGCCTGAATATAGACTGACAGTTGTGGAGAATCGGAGAGACTTGAGAAAATTTGTAAAGTTTCCCGACGAACTGTATAAGGATTGTGCACAATATGTACCAGCATTGCATACAGACCAGATGCATTGCTTGACAAAAGACCCAGCGTTGGACTATTGCAAAAGCAGGCTTTGGCTAGTATTTGACGGAGACAAGGTTGTAGGTCGTATCTGTGCCATGGTCAATCCGAGATACAATGAGATCTACGGCAAGAAGAGAGCAAGGTTCGGCTGGTTTGATACAGTCAATGACATAGAAGTCGCAAAGCTTCTGCTCATGGCAGCTGAGGCATGGGCCAAGGAGCAGGGCATGAACGAGATCCACGGGCCTCTGTATTACAATACGCTCGGAAAACAGGGTATGTTGGTGGAGGGCTATGAGAACGTGCCTCCGTTCAACTGCCTGTACAATTATGCTTATTATAATGAGCTGGTCTCTGCGCTTGGTTATGAGAAGGAATGTGACTGGATTCAGTACAAGATGGACGCATCACAGGGTGTGCAGGACAAGATAACCCGTATTGCTGGGATGCTTAAAGAAAGGTACAATCTTCATGAGGGAAGGATTGACAAACTTAAGAAGAGCAAGAAGATGGTGGATTATTTCTTCAAAGTGTACAACGAAAGTTTTGCATCATCTGTCTACAACTTCATTCCTTTTACTCAGAAAGAGATTGATAGTGAAGCCAGGATATCCATGCCGTTCATCTCGGATAAAGTCAGCAGCATAGTTCTTGACGAGAAGAACGAGCTTGTGGCATTCGGTATTGCATTTCCAAGCATCTCGAAAGCCTTGCAGAAAGCCAAAGGGCGGCTTTTCCCGTTCGGCTGGTATCACCTTCTTAAGGCGATGCATGACTATGAGAATGTAGATCTTATGCTTAACGGTGCCGTGCCCCAGTGGCAGAACAAAGGGGTGAGTGCTATCTATCATTGTTCCATGGCTGCGAAGTATCGTAAGGTAGGTACGAAGATCGCAATTTCTAACCCGCAGATTGAGACCAACAGCGCGGTAAATGTGTGGGGCAAATACGAGCATGAGTTGTATATGCGCCGCCGCTGCTATGTGAAGTCAATCTGATCTTTTAACAGGCTGAGAGAGCCTTGATTACAAACGAGAAAATTATGGCAGAGAAAAATACATTGCTTGAGAAGGTTCTGAGTCTTCAGGACAAATTCAAGTCGCTTCAGGAGCAACTTTCGGATCCGTCGGTAATGTCGGACATGAAAAGATATGTTCAGCTCAACAAAGACTACAAGGAACTTGAGCCTATAATTACGGCTGGGCTTCAGTACAAGAAGTTAGTAGATGAACTCTCTTCGGCAAAGGATATTCTTGCAAATGAAAAGGATGAGGATCTCCGGGAGATGGCAAGGGAGGAAATAGCCGAGATAGAGCCTAAACTCCCCGATATTGAGCAGAATATCAAGCTTCTGCTTATTCCTTCTGATCCAGATGACAGCAAGAATGCGATGGTGGAGATCAGGGGTGGTACCGGAGGTGATGAGGCTGCAATATTTGCTGGAGATCTATTTAGGATGTACTCCAAGTATGCAGAGCGTAAAGGTTGGAAGCTTGAAGTTACGGATCAGGCTCCAGGAACATCAGGCGGATACAAGCAGATCGTATTCAAGCTTTCCTCTCCGGACGGGGTATATGGTACTATGAAATACGAGTCCGGAGTGCACCGGGTGCAGAGGGTTCCTCAGACTGAGACGCAGGGAAGGATTCAGACATCTGCTGCATCAGTCGCAGTATTCCCTGAGGCGGATGAATTCGATATTGATCTCGACATGAACGATATCCGCAAGGATACATTCTGTTCATCAGGTCCTGGTGGTCAGGGTGTCAATACAACTTATTCTGCCGTAAGGCTTACGCATATCCCTTCCGGAATTGTTGTGCAGTGTCAGGAGGAGCGTTCCCAGCTCAAGAATTTTGACCGTGCACTAGAGGAGTTGCGTACGAGGTTGTACAACCGTGAGCATCAGAAATATCTTGACGGGATTGCTGCCAAGAGGAAGACTATGGTGTCTACGGGTGACCGCTCCGCCAAGATTCGTACTTACAACTATCCCCAGTCCCGAGTCACTGATCACCGTATCAACTGGTCGATGTACAATCTTCCTGCTTTCATGGATGGTGACATACAGGAGTGCATAGATCAGCTGCAGATCGCTGAGAATGCCGAGAGGCTCAAGGAGGCTGGAGAGTCGGAGTCGTAAGAGGTTGAGGTGTCTGTCCCGGTGTATGTTGGGCAGGGCCTTCCTAACATAAGAGTGTGCTTGCTACCACTATAAAAACAAGATTATGAAGAACAATGTATCAGTTGTGTTCATGCTGATGGCAATACTGTTCACGGTATGTCTGATAGCATCGAACCTTTTCGCGACCAAGGTTTTCGCGATCGGCTCCTTCACTTTGCCTGGAGCTGTAGTCATTTTCCCTATTTCCTATATTCTCAACGACTGCTTCGCGGAAGTGTGGGGGTATCGCAAGTCAAGGCTTATTATCTGGACGGCTTTTGCCATGAATTTCTTCGTGGCTGTGACCGGACAACTTGTCGCGCTCTTGCCGGCTGCGTCATTCTGGGACGGAGGAGAGCATTTCAACTATGTCTTCAACATGGCTCCGAGAGTGGCGTTTGCATCTTTGCTTGCCTTTCTTGCTGGGTCTACTTTCAATGCTTACGTGCTAAGCAGAATGAAGATTCACTCGCGTGGACGTCGTTTCTCTGTGAGGGCTATTGTGTCATCTCTCGCCGGTGAGACCCTTGACTCGCTTATATTCATGCCGATTGTCTTTTGGGGTATGGCGTGGGATTCCCTGCTCATGATGCTTATAGTCCAAGTGTCATTCAAGGTCGCATACGAGATAGTAGTACTTCCTCTTACTTCGGTGGTGGTAAAGGTACTTAAGAAGCACGAGGGGGTAGATGTCTATGACGAAGATATATCATATAACCCTTTCAGAATTACCGATATATAATAGTCCGATAGCCTCCTGTCATTTACAAGGACCATGTTGATCTAATAGAGATCTTTTAGAAGCTGTTTGAAATGACTCGTCTCTTCTCTTATGGTCTTTTTAGGCCATTTTCATCTTTATCATCAGCCCAGTACCTCCTGTACACCCCTTCTTCCAAAGTCGAGGTTGCTTCGAGAAATCCTCATGATAAAATTCGGGAACCATTTCAAAACAGCTTCTAAGTTCAAACAGCTTTTAACAATGACAACTAATTAAAAGGTTTCATAATAACTTTTCCTGCAAAAATAACAGATTATGAAGGACGTATCAGTTAATGACTTTTCTTACGATAAGGAAAGCAACAGAGATAAGGAGGGGCTTCATTCCCTCGGACATAAGACGAAGTACAGTATGGATTATGCTCCAGAAGTACTTGAGACTTTTGTCAACAAACATCAAGGGAATGACTATTGGGTCCGTTTCAACTGTCCGGAGTTTACCAGCCTCTGCCCGATCACGGGACAACCAGACTTTGCTGAAATCAGGATAAGCTATATTCCTGATGTGCGGATGGTAGAGAGCAAGAGCCTCAAACTGTATCTTTTCAGTTTCAGGAATCACGGGGATTTTCATGAAGACTGTGTCAATATAATCATGAAGGATCTTATACGCCTTATGGATCCGAAATATATCGAGGTTACAGGTCTTTTTACTCCGCGCGGAGGTATCTCCATCTTTCCGTATGCCAACTACGGCCGTCCGGGTACAGAGTATGAAGAACTCGCACGCCGCCGTTTCGCCGCGCACGAGTAAATCAAATTTGCTGATTCTATTCGCATTTCTAAGTCTGCTACAAGGCAATGCATTGCTTAGCTCTGCATGAAAGTTGTGCTGCTCTACTATGCCTTGAGCAGATGAGAACTGCGTTTTAAGTAGAGTTTTTCCTAAAGTATAGAAGCTGTTTAAGAAAGTTGTTTTGATTTTTTTCAACTCTTCTCTTATGGTTCTTTCTGGCCATTTTCATCTTTGTCATCAGCACTGTATCTCCAGTACACTTCTTTTTCCAAAGTCGTGGCCGCCTCGAAAAATCTTCATACGTCAGTCTTTTGCTAAGTCAGATAGCTCAGCACACCTTTTCAAAAAAGCGTAGAAACATCTCAGAAAATTCAAACAGCTTCTTAGGATACAAGTGTTATAAAATTAAATAGGGTCTTCGGAAAGTTCCTTGGAGCTGTCCAGTGCTGTCTGAGGGATAGGGTAGTATCTCTTGTCCTCGGAATATTCATTCAGTTCTTTTTCTGCAAGCCCCGTACGTGTAAGGTCGTAATACCTTTCACCGTTCTCCATGCAAAGCTCTGCAAGCCTTTCGTCAATAATCTGTTCGAAAGTCACATTGGAGAGCTCGGGCATCCCAGCTCTTTTGCGTACGTAATTGAAAGGTACGTCTCCGTTCTGCCCTGATTTTACCTTGGCTTCGGCATTAAGCAGCAGGATGTCAGAGTACCTGATAATCTTTATACTGTTATTGCTGCCCCACCAGTTGGCGTTGGACTGGGTTAGAGAAGACGGATTGTAGGCTTTTCCGCTATACATGGCTGGGTACGGCTTCGTTGCGTCTGCTACGATCAGGTCTCCTCCGAAAGTCTCTTCACCAACTTTGAGTATCGATACTTTCAGTCTCACGCTTTCCCCTCTCTTCTCCATGAAATCGAGAAGTTTCTGTGTAGGAGGAAGGAAGCCCCAGCCACCGTTCTGATTGCTTCCGGCTACAGAAACTGCAGACTTCACGTTGTGTGCAGGACCTTGGAAAACATAGTAGTTGTCATCCTTGGTCTGAGGGTTAGTAAGTGATGAATACTGGGTCTCCAGGAGATTTTCGGTGCTGAGATTTCCGGCATTGTCAAATACCTTTGTATAGTCGCTTACAAGTGCAGACTCACCATAAGCCTTGACTATGACTTCAGTAGCTGACAGAACTGAAGCATAGTCGCCTATCTCAGCCGCAGCCTTTGCCTTTACCGCATGGGCTGTATATGAGGTGACAGTTCCGGGTATTTCTGCATCACAGGGCTTGATATCTGAAAGCAAGGGTGCAGCTTCGTTCATTTCTTTAATTATAAACTGCATCACATGCTCATGGGTAGAACGACGCAGACCGGAGTCCTGCTGCTGCCTGTTGGTAAATACCGGCACGGCTCCGAATAACCTTGAAAGCCTGAAATACAGGTAGGAACGGAGTACCCTGACCTGGGATATGTAATTGTCCATGGTCTTTGTGTCTGCTCCGTTTTCCTTGAATTTGCTAAAAGAGTCTATAGCTTCGTTAAGCTTGGATATGACACTGTATGTTCCACTCCAGGCACTGCTCAGAGCCCAGAAGGACGGGGCTTCGGCATAGTTGAAATTATGGAAAGAAGTGAGAGTCACCTGGTCAGACGGGCTCGGGTTTCCTTTCTCCACGTCATCTCCCCTTATGGCAAGAACGGCAAGCTGTGACCACGCCCCTATGGCTTTGGATCCACCGAATTGAGAGTACGCCCCTATGAGGATGTCTTTTGCACGAGTTGTATTTGTATAGTCGATTGCCTCTACAGGCTCTTCGGCTTCAACCGGTACGTCAAGCCAGCCTGAACATCCTGCTGCGGAAATAGTTATTGCCACAGCGGCAAATATGTTGAATATATGTCTCATTGTATTGATGATTGATTAGAATGTTATGTTTACGCCGATACTGTATGTCGAGTACATAGGGTAGGTTGTTGTATCAAGTCCTGTAGTGATGTCAGGATTGAAACCTTCGTATGAATAGAAAGAAAAAGGTCTGTCAGCAGAGAGATAAACTCTGGCATCTGCGCGGTCAAACAACTTCTTGAATGTGTATCCAAGACTGATATTCTGTACTTGGAAGTATCCAGCCTTCTGGACAAAGTATCCGTTGAGTTTTCCGTTAGCTGCTTTCATCAGTCCTTCTACTGAAGGGTTCTTGCTGTCAGTATTTGAGGTCGTCCAGTGGTTATTGTAATATTTCTCGGTAAAATTCATGGTTGAGGCATAATTCCTGAACCCGCTCTTAGAGTTGGCGACTTCCGCTCCTGTGAGACCGTAGAAAGTAAGACCGAAGTCCACGTTTTTCCATGCAAGTGATACATTTCCTCCGTAAGTGAAAGTTGGGTAAGGTGATCCGAGATATGTCCGGTCATTGTCGTCCAATACACCGTCGTTGTTCATGTCAGCGTATTTAAGGTATCCTGGCTTGTATCCGTTTGCGACAGCTATTGGGTCCGACTTTACTTCTGCCTCATTCTTATAGATACCTATAACCTTGTATCCGAAAAAGCTGTTCATTGCCTGTCCGACGGCCATTATTGTCCTGTTCTCTGCCGTTCCTGTAAGGATATAATCGATGCCTTTCTGGATTGAAACTACCCTGTTTTTAAGAGTAGTGGCGTTCAGTCCTACCGAGTAGGAGAAGTCTCCCACCTTGTCAGACCAGCCGAGAGAGATCTCAACGCCTTCATTTCTGATGGATCCACTGTTGGCAAGAACCGTCTCCAAAGTGATAGGGACGGTATTCATCACGACAGCATCTGTGGTGGTCCTGTTGAAGTAGTCAATGTCTCCTGTAAGCCTTCCATCGAAGGATGAAAAAGTGAGTCCCATATTGTATTCATGGACTTTCTCCCATTTCAGCCAACTGAATACATTATTGAGGGCAACTCCCGGATACAGCTTGTCACCGAAGGCGGCATAATATTCCGAGTCTGTTCCTGCAAATCCATCGCTTGCAGGCTCCTTGTCATTTCCGAGTATACCGAAACTGCCACGTATTTTCAAATAGTCGAAAACTTTCTGCTTAGACATGAATTTCTCCTGCGATATGACCCAGCCCAGACCGATTGAAGGGAATGTGCCCCAGTGCTCCTGATACTTGGACGTACCGTCACGGCGGATGGTTGCTGATACGAGATATTTCCCGTCGAAGTCATAGTGCACCCTTCCGAAGAAAGAGAGCCCCCTATATGAGAATCCATCGTCGGATGCGAGCCTTGTGTCAGCGTCACCGAGGCTGACGTAGTCATACTGGTTGCTTCCGTCACCTGCAATGTTCTTGGCCTCACCCTGCAACATGCGGTAGTTCTCCCATCTTGAAGAGTGACCAGCCATTACATTGATGTTGTGTTTGCCGAATGAGTCAGTATATGTAAGGGTGTTATCTATAATCGAGTTATTGTAGCTGTCTCTTTTCTTGGTGAGTTGGCTCTGGCTGTTGGTTTGCTGCGACCATACGTTGAATACAGGCTTGTAAGTTGTGGTGCTGTATTCGTGGTATTCCTGAGATACCCCGAAATGATATTTCAGTTTTGAAGGAATCAGAGTCACGTCAACGGTAACAGATGGAAGAAACCTGAGAGAGGAGGTCTTGCTGTCATAATAGTCGGCCCTTGCAACGGGGTTGGCATAGTATCCATTTGTGAATGCGGCGTCGGTTGGAGAGGCGTATTTCTTGGGGAATGACTCCGTATTGCTTTCATCGTATACAGGTACGATAGACGGAAGTAGGAAGGCATCCCTGAAAGCTGTGACATCACCAATGTTCCGGAGTCCGTTGCTCACGGTGAAGGTTGCCCCTACTGATAGCCAGCTGAAAGGATTGAAGGCTCCTTTTGCAAGGATGTTGTACCTTCTGTAGTGGCTGTGATATTTCATGATGCCTTCTTGGTCGAAATAGCTTCCTCCGATCATATAGGAACTCATGGTTGACGAGCCTGAGACGTTAAGGCTGTGACTATGTATAAGACCTGGGTTCAGCAGTTCTTTGTACCAGTCCGTGTTGGTAGTCGGGACTCCGTCCTTTCCGCCCCACTTCTGTATGGAAGCATTGATGTTTGACAGGTCGCCGGCTTCCTTCATTAGCTCTGTGTACTGTGCTGAATTTGCCATTCTTACCATATGTGTTGGGGTCTGTACACCGGCATAGCCGTTATAGTTTATCTTGGCCTGTCCTTTCACACCTTTCTTAGTTGTCACGAGAATGACTCCGTTTGCAGCCCTAACACCGTAGATGGCCGCACTAGAGGCGTCTTTCAATACGGTGATGGATTCTATATCGCCATTGTCAAGGAAATCTATATTGTCGAAGAACATGCCGTCAACTACATATAAGGGACCTTGGTAGGCACTGTCAAAAGACCCGACACCTCTAACCCTTACAGTCGGTGAAGCTCCCGGCTCTCCAGAATTGACAATCTGTACGCCAGCAACCTTGCCCTGCAAGGCACCCATGGGGCTGGAGACAGGTACGGACAATATTTCGTCGGATTTTATGTTAGCAATGGAGCCTGTAAGATCCTTGCTTTTGGCTGTACCGTAACCGATCACCACGACATCCTCAAGTACGGTGTTGTCTTCTTCGAGTGTTACGTCTATGACAGTACGGCCGGAGACTGGAACTTCAATGCTCTTGAAGCCGATTGAAGAAAATATGAGAACAGCATCAGGGGATACGTCTCCAAGCATGAATGTACCTTGTCCGTCAGTTACGGTGCCTGTGCCGGAACTGCCGCTTATGACTACTGATGCCCCGATAGCGGGAAGTCCGGAAGTCTTCTCTATAACTGTACCGGATACTTGAATGTGTTCTTTGCTACTTTGCTGAGCAGATGCACAAATGAATATGCACGGCAATAATAAGAGCAAAGCTTGCAAAAATAGATTTGGTCTCATGATTATATGGTTTTGCGTTATTGTTATGCGATGTCGTTACGATAACTTTCAATGTGGTTAACTCTTGTTGGTAAATTTGGTTAAATTTTGTATGGAAAGTATCGTTTTGTGTGCTTTTCATCTACTTCAATGGATGTTTTGCAGTACTGCATTACTACGTCAACTGTCAATAGTACTAAAAGCGAAACCATAGGGTATCCGAGTATTTCCGATTCATTGCAAATTCTTATAATTTCGATGTAAACACTAAAACTATATAGTTATATGAAACTGATTTTGTCCAATTTTCTGTTGCTCCCGACTGTGATTGCCGCTTCGGTGGTGTCAGTACCTCAAGCAGGTACCGATGCTGGGGAAAGAGCCTATGACTATGTCTTCTTCGACAATAGCATAGCGCCAGGGAGTTACTGCTTCTCTTCTGTATTCTACAGAACCCCTTCATGGGTAGAGAATATCGGAGGCAACCTTCCGCTGTCGGCCGAGCATTTTTCCTCTCCGGGTAATTCCCTTGAGCTGAGATACACAGGATCATCTTGGTCAGCAAGGGTGGATTATGCCCCCTTGCGCGGCGTGGAGATTTTCAAGAGGCCTGATGAGCTTTCAATAAGGGTGATGTCTCCCGAAGGCTTGTCATCAGATCTGATGCCTGACATCAGTATCGTGTCGGGAGATTCTTCTGCAACAGCTTCCATTCATCTCGGAGACCGGCTTACTGCTGGGAATCTTCCTGCCGGAGAATGGCAGACCCTTCGTATTCCTCTTACATCCTTCTCACTTGGTGAGCTTCCTTCCGGCAAGAAAATGATTTCAAAATTTGCAGCCGTAGTGTTCAGCGGACGAGAAGGCATGGACGGTGAACATATTTTATATGTAGACGACATAGAACTCCTGCCAGCCTCTTCTTCCAAGACTGCCTTCTCCGCTCCGCATATCGCTGAAGTGGAATCTTGGGAGCGTCACATCGATATTCGCTGGAGTTTGCCCGCAGATATTTCCAGAGTCAAGTACTACAAGATATGGCGGTCTTTGGATGGAGGTGACTTCCATCCGGTAGCCGTGAGACGTGCCTGGGAGGAGCGTTATGCTGACTATATAGGAGCTGTCGGAATAAAGGCTGAATACAGGATAACCACTGTCGGATATGACCTTGTCGAGTCAGGCTTCTCCAATACAGTCTCTGGCAAAACGCACCCAATGACAGATTCCGAGCTTCTTGACATGCTTCAAAAGGCAAATTTCAGATTTTATTGGGAGATGGCTGAGCCTGAAAGCGGACTTTCAAGGGAAAATCTTCCCGGACGTAAGGACATGATAGCGAGCGGGGCATCTGGATTCGGCATGATGGCGATTGTCGCAGGTGTCAGCAGGGGCTTCGTTAGCAGAGAACAGGCCGTGGAAAGATTCGTCAGAGTAACATCTTTCCTCGAAAAGGCAGATACATATCACGGTGCCTTCGCGCATTTCATTGACGGTACGACCGGAAAGACAATTCCATGGTTCGGACCAAGAGACAATGGCGGTGATCTTGTCGAGACATCTTTCCTGATGCAGGGGCTTCTCGTGGCTAGGCAATTCTTTGACGCCGACAATGCCGCTGAACGCAGGATTCGGGCTTCCATAGACCGTATATGGAAAAGAGTAGAGTGGGACTGGTACAGTAAGACACCTGACAGTAAGTATCTTTACTGGCATTGGTCACCTGATCAGGCATGGACTATAAACCACAAGCTTATAGGCTGGAACGAGACTCTTATAACCTATCTGCTCGCCATAATGTCACCATCATCTCCTGTCTCCCCCTCAATGTACTATTCCGGCTGGGCAAGTCAGGACACATTGGCTGCCGACTACCGTATAGGCTGGGGCAGGGTCAAGGATGGTTCGATGTATACCAACGGTAATACCTACTATGGAAAAAAGCTTGATGTCGGGGTGTCTAATGGAGGTCCTCTCTTCTTTACCCACTATTCGTTCATGGGCCTTGATCCGCACCGCTTTACCGACAAGTATGTTAATTATTACGAAAACAATAGGAATATAGCCGAGATAAACCTGCGCTATTGCATGGAAAATCCTGAAGGCCACAAGGGCTACGGGGCAGGAATGTGGGGGCTTACGGCAAGTGACCATATGTGGGGCTACAATGCTTCCGAACCCGTTGCCTACATGGATGATGGTACGATAGCCCCGACAGGAGCACTGGCCTCGTTTCCGTACCTGCCTGATGCCTCGATGCAGGCCTTCCTCAATTATTACCGCAACTACGGACATCTTATATGGGGAGAATACGGGTTCAGAGACGCTTTTAACCTTGATGAGAATTGGGTCGCACCTATCTATATGGGACTTAATCAAGCTCCTGTTGCAGTGATGGTGGAAAATTACAGGAGCGGCTTCATATGGAATCTATTCATGAGTCATCCAGATGTGAAGTCTGGGCTTGAGAAATTTGAAAACAATCAGTGATACAATGAAATACAAAATTTTCTGCATGGCAGCCTGTCTGCTGCTTGCATCATGTTCAGGACAGAAATCCGGAAACAGTACCGATGAGCGTGACAGATTCATCTCGGAGCTGATCTCAAAAATGACAGTCAAGGAGAAAATCGGCCAGCTTAATCTGTCCGGAGGTGATGTGCCGGGTGTGCTATCTGGGACTGACGGTCTTGACGATGCTATCCGCTCGGGAATGATAACATCTACTGGGTGGAATGACGTGAAAGAACTCAGAAGGCTGCAGCGGATCGCCGTGGAGGAATCCCGTATGGGAATCCCTCTTATGTGCGGCCTTGATGTTATACACGGTCTCGGGACGATTTTCCCCACTCCTCTCGCTTTGTCGTGTTCATGGAATCCTGATCTTATAAAGAGAACAGCCCGTGTTGCTGCAATTGAGGCCACGGCAATGGGATGCAACTGGACGTATTCACCGATGGTGGACATTGCCAGAGATCCGCGTTGGGGCAGGATTGCTGAAGGCAGCGGTGAAGATCCGTATCTCGGATCAGTCATCGCACGTGCAATGGTTGAGGGTTATCAGGGCGAAGACCTTTCGGATAGCACCACTCTGATGGCCTGTGTCAAGCATTTTGCCCTTTACGGAGCGTCGGAGGCTGGACGTGACTACAATACAGTGGACATGAGTAAGGTGAGGATGTACAATGAGTACCTGCCTCCATACAAGGCCGCCGTAGATGTAGGATGTGGAAGTGTGATGTCTTCGTTCAATGTCATAGACGGAGTCCCAGCCTCTGGTAATAAATGGCTGCTTACTACGCTTTTGCGTGACGAATGGGGTTTTAAGGGCTTTGTCGTGTCGGATTATGATTCTATCGGGGAAATGGTGCAGCACGGCATGGGAGATCTCACGCAGGTGTCTGCCCTTGCCCTGAAAGCCGGCATGGACATGGACATGATGACCAAAGGGTATGTCACGACTCTTGAAAAGTCACTTGAAAAGGGGCTTGTGTCAGGGCAAGACATTGACCTTGCATGCCGCAGGGTACTCGAAGCCAAATACAATCTTGGCCTCTTTGATGATCCTTACCGTTATCTGGATACCCTGCGCAAGGCGACTGATTTCATGACAGAAGCCAACATGAGAGTTGCCCGTGAGGCAGCCGCAGAGTCTGTCGTGCTTCTGAAAAACGAAGACAATCTGCTTCCTCTTGAAAGGTGCGGCACTATAGCAGTAATCGGGCCAATGGCATTTACCAAGCAGGATCTTCTCGGAATGTGGAGCGGCTCATGGGACGAGAAGTCTTTGACGATAGCCGAGGCTATAAGGGAGTCTGCCGGGGAAAATGCCCGTGTCATTGAGGCGGTTGGCTGTCATCTTACAGATGAACCGAAACTTGCCGACTATACTGGTATAGTGCCTGATCCCGAGGCTAATATGGATCTTGTGCGCCAGGCCGTCAGGACAGCGTCCCAGGCAGATGCTGTTGTAGCCGTGCTTGGAGAGCCCCGCTCATGGAGCGGTGAGGCCTGCAGCCGTTCCGACATTTCCCTTCCTGAAAGCCAGCGAATCCTGCTCAAGGCATTGTGCGCGACAGGAAAGCCTGTCATACTTGTGCTTGCAAACGGGCGTCCTCTCGCCGTGGAGCAGGAGACCGGTCTTGCAGGGGCAGTCGTGGAAGCATGGCATGGAGGTTCACAGGCTGCAAAAGGCCTTGCAGACGTGATTTTCGGAGATGTCAACCCTTCTGCCAAGCTGAGCGTGACCTTCCCGAGAAGTGTCGGACAGATTCCTATTTACTACAATTGCCTCAATACGGGACGTCCCCAGGATCCGGATGACCACTACACATCAAAATATCTCGATATTCCCAACGAACCCCTGTTCCCGTTTGGCTTCGGTCTTAGCTATACCTCTTTCAGCTATGGCAGCTTGAATGCGGACAAAACGGAGCTACAAGGCGATGGTGATGTCCTGAATGTCAGTGTGTCACTCAAGAATACTGGGAGTCGTGAGGGTACGGAAATTGTGCAGCTTTATGTCGGTGACCCTGTGGCAAGCATTTCAAGGCCTATTAAGGAACTGAAAGATTTCAAAAGAGTGTCCCTTGAGCCTGGAGAGGAGAAGGAAGTTGTCTTCAAGGTCACTACTGAACAACTGAAATTCTACAATTCGGCTTTGGAATACGGTTGGGAGCCTGGACTCTTCAATATCTTCGTGGGATTCTCTTCATCAGACGTGCAGAAAGTCTCTGTCAACTGGCAGAAGTAGTTCCAAAATCCTGAAGAAATTCTATAAGACCGTCCTCGGGGGAAAGCGCGAGTTTCTTCCGGAGGCGGTATCTTGCAGATTCTACGCCTCTTATGCTAAGGTTAAGCATCCTGGCGATCTCTTTTGTGGACATATCGGCACGCAGAAGGGCGCATAGCTTGAGGTCGTAACCCGTAAGGGACGGGTATCCAGCCTTGAGTTTCTTGAAGAAATCGTCATGGGTGACATCGAAATTTTTCATGAAGATGCTCCATGGCTGGACTTCAGATTCAGACGAATATCCGTTGATAAGTCTGTCAAGCCCGTCAATATCTGTCTTTCGGACTTCACCGCTGTCTTTCCAGCTCTTGACTATTCTCTCTATCTGGGACATTAGCTCCTGATAAGCAGCCAGGTTTATGGCAACACCAGAAAGATCCTTGCTTTTCTCATGAAGATTCTTTTCTAAATATTCCTGCCTTATCCTTGCTATGAGAGCCCTCCTTTTTCTGAGCTCGGCCTGTCTTGTATACTTCCATAACCCGTATCCCGACAGAATTGCTGCGGCAGACCAGATTAGAATGAACCCTTTGGAAAAATACCATGGCTGCTTTATCCTGAAAGGATAACAAAGAGACGCAGTTATTTTGCCTGCAGAGACAACTTCGGCTTTTAGCTCATATTTTCCCGGCTTAAGTCCGCCTATCTGCTTCTCGAGCGCGTTGTCATCTGTGATTATGCCGTTTTTTCCATTCAACTGTACCTTGAAACGGCAGTCTGTCTCATCATAGGTGGGATACCTGAGTATATAAGATATTTTTCCTGTCTTGTCATCTGTGGCAAATTCCAACATTTCCAACTCGCTTCCAGAATCTGCTGTTTTAGATATGAATAGCCTAGTGTTGATCCGTACAATCCGGTTGTTCAGGCATAAATAACTGTCTCCAGATTCTCTGTCGTATCTGATCGTGGCCCTTTCTTCCACTGGTATCCCGAAATGAGAGAAAGGGATCGACTTCAATACTTCAAATACTTCGTGTCCGCATCTTACCATTGACAGGGCATCTATACTGAGAATCCAGTACAGATCATCCTTGACGTGTGTAGCACGTCTTGCACTCCTGATGGAGTGAGAAAGCCCTTTGTTCATTATGTCGAATGCCACTATGGAATCCTGCAAATTGTCGTGGAAATAAAACTCTTTTCCGTTGGAGAATACTATTCGTCCTCCGATCCGCATCATGTCAATGATGCTGTCTCGGACATTTCCGATGTCTCTGTATAGCCTTGTACTGATGATTTTGCTTCTTTGGGGATCTGTCGTGATTCTGAAGAGTCCTCCATTGAATCTTGAACACCATATATTGCCATACTCGTCACTCTCAATCTGCCGTGCCATAACAGGGATATTTTCCAATAGAGGATTGTACTCCCATTCACCTGAGTCTGAAATCCTGTATATCGCAGGAAATTTATAGTTGCCCGCTATGACCCAATGAGAAGCACCGAACCAGTCTTGCTTTATGCAGATTGTTCCCTTGCCTTTGTCACTTACTAGTCTTGCCTTCTCTCCATCCAATATATATATGCCATTGTTGTATCCTATGACTTCACGCCCGGCAATCTTCTCTATACACCAGACCTGTTCGGTCAGCCCAGCTATGGGAAACAATCTCCCGTCATGGCATCTGTATATGCCATGATTCGTTGCAATGTCAGCATATCTGGAGTCTGGACAGAATCCGTAGATCATCCCGATACGTTTCTCGGGTTGCCAGCTGTATATTCCAGATGAATTGCCTATAAAAGCGACACCATCGTCAAGAGTAGCTATTATGTTATTGTCGTTATCTCTGTAAAGTCCGAGTACGGTATTGTTCAGCAAAAAATTATCGCAATTTACTTTCCATCTGCAATTTCCGGCAAGGTCCATACAATATATGCCGCTCTTGATAGTTCCGATAACAATAAGACTGTCGGCAGTCATGACAGCCCTATTGGCGATATCTCTCTTTAATATCGCCGAAAGCTCTGAGTGGAAAGGATGAACTCCGGTATTGTCGAGTATGCAGGCACCCTCCTTGTCCGATAGTATCAGCATGCGGTCTTTAACCTTGAAAGCGGCTACTATATTGCCGTTAATATCTTCATTGCTCAAGATCGTAGAGTAGCTGTATCCTTTTCCATCAGGAGAAGCATATAGCCTTATGAAATCCCCATCGATAAGTTGGGAGTATATTCCTCCTCCAGTCTTGATTAGGTTCAACGGTCTTTTCGTCTTGGTCTTGTATGTCGTATTGCCATCATATACATAGATTTCGTTGAAACTTTGAAATAGAAGATTGCCATTGTTCTCATCACGAACGATATTCCATATCTCTGACAGATCTTTTCTTATGCCTTCTATGTTGGAACTGAGTGAAGTGTATGCCAATCCCTCACCGTTGAGGTCAAAATATCCGAATTCAGAGAATGAACCGCAATAGATCCTTCCATCTCCATCAGAATATACAGACCTTACTATTCCACCCCCTGGCATAGTATAAGACCTCCATAAGTGTCCGTCATATTCCAGCAGGGCATTGTTGTTTCCTATGTAATAGATTCCCTTTTCAGATTGGGTGGCAGACCAATTCTGACGTCCTCCGTTGTAGTTTCCAGGAAAATAGCTCTTGACAACTGGGGCAAACGGATTGTTTCCGTAATTGTGTAATGTGCTGGCATAGACTGGGGCTGATGCCAGAATTGCGAGTATTGGAAGAAAATGTGATCTCATGGTCGGGTGTAGCTATATCGTGGCTGAATGTAAATTTAGAAAGTGTCGCATACTTTTCAAAACTGTGGAAAGATTTTTAGACTCAATGCCTAAGCACCACAGGGGAGTGGTTACATTATTTTGCGAAAAATATTGTTAAATTTGAAAGTTTTAATTGATTTTAAATTTTCGTAAGAGATGATAAACAATAAATTGGTCGTAGGTATAACGCAAGGAGACGGCAACGGTATAGGCTACGAAGTCATAATCAAGGCTTTGGCGGATCCCCGGATTCTTGACTCATTCATACCCGTAGTGTACGGTTCCTCGAAGATATTCGGATTCTATCGCAAGTCTATCCACAATGTAGAGCAACTGGATACATACGTGATCAATTCCATAGAGGAAGCGAAACCCAAGAAAATTAATATATACAACTGTCTACCTGACAATGTCTATGTGGAGCCTGGACAGCCGAGTCCCGAGGCGGCAAAGTCTGCGATAACGGCTCTGCAGACAGCTGTAGCCGATATCAAGGGCGGCAAGATAGACGTGCTTGTTACCGGCCCGATCAACAAGAGAGCGATGACCAATGCCGGTTTCCAGTTTACCGGGCATACGGAGTATCTCAGAAGCGAGTTCGGTGTGGAAGATGTCACAATGTTCATGATAAGCTCCCGCCTAAAGATAGGAGTCGTCACAGGACACATTCCTCTGAAAGAGGTGCCTTCTTCCATAACGTCGGAGAAGATCGTGCGCAAGCTTCGCCTTATGAACGCATCCCTCAAGAGGGATTTCTGCATAGACCAGCCCAAAATCGCTGTATTGGGACTAAACCCACATTGTGGAGACGACGGTCTTATAGGTGACGAAGAAGAGACTATAATAGCACCCGCCATCAAGGCTGCCAGTGAAGAAGGCATAATGGCATTCGGACCATACTCTCCGGACGGATTTTTCGGTCTTGCCAACTATAGCAAGTTTGACGCTACTTTGGCAATGTATCATGACCAAGGGCTTGCTCCATTCAAATGTATGGATTTCGAAGATGGAGTCAACTTTACAGCAGGTCTTCCGATTGTGCGTACATCCCCTGACCACGGAACGGCATTCTCTATGGCAGGACGCGATGAGGCTGATCCCATGTCGATGATGTCTGCCATATATGCCGCGATAGACATCTACCGCAACAGAGTGGCATATGACAAGCTGCAGGAAGGGAAGATGCAGGAGAAATCGTTGGAAGACAGTCGCTTCCATGACCGTAGACCTCGTCCGGCAACCCAAGTGGAGTAGCTTTCTATGGATACACCGGAAAGAGTCTCCGAACTTCAGTATCTGAAAGGTGTCGGACCCGTAAGGGCTCGGCTTATATCTTCGGAACTGGGTGTGGATACTATTGCCGGTCTGGTGAGGCTTTACCCTTTCCGCTATGTGGACAGAGGTTCAGTGTGCAGGATAGCAGATATAAGCGCTGACAACACCTATGTACAGATCAAGGCGCAGGTCCGGGGTGTCACCGTGTACGACAAGACCGGCCGCATCGTGGATCCGTCCTCGTCTAAAGTACACCCGAGTAGAGTTGTATTCAGCGTTGCAGACCAGTCAGGGTTCACGGAAGTCGTTTTCTTCAAGGGCCTTAAATATATGCTGACCAGACTCAAAGTCGGCAGTGAATATGTGTTTTTTGGAAAGCCTACATTCTATGGAGGAAGGGTTAGTTTCGTGCATCCCGAGATCGATGAAGCCGGACAAGAGACATATTCTGGACAAAGTAATATAACAGGAGTATACCCGTCCACAGAGAAACTCAGGAACGCAGGTATCACTACTGCCGTGATGAATCGGATCATGGCGGGCGCATTGACTTCGTACGTAAGGGGCGTGGCGGAGAGTCTCCCAGAATACGTAATCAATGAGAAAGGCCTTGTCCCTTTGGCCTTTGCGTTGCAGAACATACATTTCCCAAAGGACAATGCCGCCCTTGCAAAATCTCAGTACAGGCTGAAGTTTGAGGAACTTTTCCTTCTACAGCTATCGCTTCTGAGACAGAAATATATCCGTAGAAGGGCTGACAACGGCATCATAATGAACAAAGTAGGCGAAGCTTTCAATATCTGCTATTCCAACCTGCCGTATAGTCTGACCGAAGCCCAGAAGCGGGTAATCAAAGAGATTAGGGCCGATATGATGAGCGGGCGCCAGATGAACAGGCTTCTTCAGGGTGATGTCGGCTCGGGTAAGACCATGGTTGCTGTCCTTTCCGCCCTTATAGCCTATGGCAATGGATATCAGACATGTATAATGGCACCGACAGAAGTACTGGCTCGCCAGCATTTCTCAAATATTTCCAGATACCTTTCTGGTACGGGAGTTGAGGTATCAGTACTTACTGGGACCACAAAGACTGTCGAACGAAGGTCAATACTGGAGAATCTCTCCGAAGGACGTACGGGGATAATAGTCGGAACACATGCCCTTCTAGAAGACAATGTGGTCTTCCGCAATCTCGGCCTTGCGATTATAGACGAGCAGCACCGCTTCGGAGTTGACCAAAGGGCCAGACTGTGGAACAAGACATCAGGCGGAGTCTTGCCGCACGTGCTTGTAATGACTGCAACGCCGATACCGAGAACCTTGGCCATGACTTTGTACGGAGACCTTGATGTCTCTGTCATAGATGAGATGCCGCCAGGACGTAAGCCGGTAACTACAATACAGATAACCCAGAGGCAGAAACTTCGTCTGCATGGTTTCATGAAGAAGCAGATAGAGGGTGGACGTCAAGTCTTTGTAGTTTACCCGATGATATACGTGAATGATAAGCTTGACTATGGCAATGTCGAGGAAGGATATGAGGAGATAGTGAAGGCATTCCCTTACCCCCCGTACAGAGTAGCTGTTGTCCACGGCAAGCAGAGCAATGAAGACAAAGAGTTCAATATGAAAGCATTTGTGGAAGGCAGGGCCGACATCTTAGTGTCTACCACAGTGATAGAAGTCGGTGTCGATGTCCCCAATGCCACGGTAATGGTGATCGAGAGCCCCGAGCGCTTCGGCCTTAGCCAGTTGCATCAGTTGCGTGGCCGGGTAGGTCGTGGAGGGGGAGACTCTTATTGCATTCTTGTCCGTGGAGACAAACTCAGCGATGAAAGTCGCAAGAGAATCGATCTGCTTTGCAGTACAGAGGACGGGTTTGTCCTGGCAGAAGAGGATATGAAACTTCGTGGTCCGGGAGACCTTGAAGGCACACAGCAGAGCGGACTTCCGATAGAACTCTCGATAGCCTCATTGGCCAGAGACGGGAAGATACTCTCAGAGGCAAGGGAATATGCGGCTGCCGTATTGGAAAGGGATCCTGATCTTTCTTCCCCGTCAAACAGATTGCTCGCCAAGGTCTTGTCTGATGGGAAATACAATAGGACGGACTATAGCAAGATAAGTTGAAATAGATTATAATTGTTTGAAAATGAGATATATATCTAAGGCAGGCTGCGCCTTGTTTGCGTTGGTGGCAGCCTTAAGTTCATGTACAGAAATGAAAGAAGAAAAAGGTTATATCGGGCAATCGGATATAAGGATTGCGGGAGGAAGGATGACCCCAGAGGCCCTTCTGGCATTGGGAAGAATCTCTGACCCTCAGTTGTCTCCAGACGGTAGTACGATACTCTACGGAGTAAGCTACAATTCATTGGAAGAGAATAGAAGCTGTCGCAATCTGTACGTATGCAGCCCCTCGGGAGGTGACAGCAGAAGACTTACGGCCTTCGGCCAAAGCGTGTCAAATGCAAGATGGCTCTCGGACAGTAAGATAGCCTTCATACGCGGCGGACAGATCTATACGGCCGACATACGTGGACTTCGCGGGAAGACCCCAAGACTCGCTTCCGTGACAAAGGTCTCGGATATACCGGCAGGAATAAGCGGCTTTGTACTGTCTCCAGACAATAGCAAGATATTGTACATCAGCTCAGTACCTGGAAGTGTAAGAGTCCCCTCCGATGACGACCCGACTCTGGACAAAGCCTCGGCATATGTGGCAGATGACCTCATGTACAGGCATTGGGATCATTGGGTTACATCCATACCGCATACCTTTGTAGCTCCTTTTGATAGCAATATAACCAAGGAATCAAGCAAGGATCTTCTTACAGAAGGGGAGCGAGCCTACGAGCTTCCTACCGAGCCCTTCGGTGGAACGGAACAGCTATCATGGAGTCCTGACGGCAGATACATAGCATACTCTTGCCGCAAGAAAGCAGGTCGTGAATACGCGTTCAGTACAAATACAGATATATATGTATACGACACAGTAACAGGACATACCGAGGCAGTGACAAATGGCGGCGGATATGATACTGACCCTGTCTGGAGTCCGGATGGCAACCATCTTGCGTGGTTGAGTATGGCGAGAGATGGCTATGAGGCAGACAAGACACGCCTTATGTTGGCGCAGGTGCAGTCAGCAGACAAGGTGATGGTTAGTGGAGTAGAAGATCTGACAGCATCATTCAAATACAATGCAGCCTCTCCTGTATGGGATCCTGCTTCGGAGAAAATCTATTTCAGTGCATTGTATGAAGGTGTCCAAGGTATATTTGCGGCATCTCTGAGCGGAGGGATCTCTCTTGTTACCAAAGAAGGGGAATGGTTCGACTACGAATCTCCTTTTGCCGTACTTCAAGATGGTGGTATTCTCGCTTCAAGAAGCAGCATGGATGAACCTACAGAGCTTATTGCCGTAGCTTCAGATGGAAGCAGTCACAAGATTACAGACGAGAACGGCCATATACTCTCCCAACTCAAGTCTCACAAGACAGAATCAAGGATAATCAAGACGGTAGACGGCAAAGACATGCAGACTTGGGTGCTTTATCCACCGGAATTTGACTCGACAAAGGTTTATCCCTCGATCCTGATCTGCCTTGGAGGGCCTCAGGGAACCAACAGTCAGTCATGGTCTTACAGGTGGTGCTATCGTCTCATGGCAGAGCAAGGATATGTTGTAGTTCTTCCCAACAGGCGGGGCACCACGGCTTTCGGCCAGGAATGGACCGAGCAGATCTCCGGAGACTATCCTGGGCTCAATATGCAGGATTACCTTTCTGCTGCAAAGGAACTGAAGAAAGAGCCTTATATAGGAAAGATGGCAGCCTGTGGAGCGAGCTACGGAGGATATTCGGTGTATTACCTTGCTGGTGTCCACGGAGATGTGTTCGATTGCTTTATTGCCCATGCCGGCATATTTGACGAGAGGTATATGTATTATGAGACCGAGGAAATGTGGTTTCCCAACTGGGACAACGGGGGACTCCATGAATATGAATACACTCCGGGGCAAACCGGGCCTGCAGGAGACGGTGTGACATTCGGAGGAATTAGACAGGGTGGTTCTCCGTGGAGTAGCGAGCCAAAGGCAATTAGGCACTATGCCAATTCTCCTTCGGTAAATGTGACCAAGTGGCATACCCCGATTCTCTGTATTCATGGAGGCCTGGATTTCAGAATTCCGTATGATCAGGGTATGGCTGCATTTAATTGTGCGCAGATGATGGGCGTGCCCTCACGTCTTGTAGTATTCCCTGACGAGTGCCACTGGATACTCAAGCCTCAGAACGCCCTGTTCTGGCATCGGGAATATTTCTCGTGGCTTGACGAATGGTGTAAGTAAATATAATTGGTTTTTAATAAAATAACTATCTTTGCAAGGTTAATAACTACCGAGAACACTGTAAGTTACATGAGACGTACCATATTCATCATCCTATTTGTATCCGCGGTTGCCATGTTGGCCTCTTGCAGCAATAAGACGTATCGCAATATCAATTATCTGCAAGATGCGCAGAAAGATACTACTATGGCCATGAGCAATGAGGGCGGTATCTTGGTGCAGCCCAAAGACATGATCTCTATTGTCGTATCAAGCCGTAACCCAGAGCTTTCGGCCATGTTCAACCTTAGCAACGTAAGTTATCAGGCTGGAGCGGAGACCTCAATGAACGGGTCAATGAACCGCATTATCGGGTATTCTGTGGATACGGATGGCAATATCGATTTTCCTGTGATGGGCAAGATAAATGTCGCTGGACTTACACGCTGGCAGGTGGCCGAGAAGATAAAGAGCGAGCTTATATCCCGCAACCTTCTCAAGGATCCGGTAGTCTCTGTTGAATTCGTGAATTTCAAAATCTCTGTCCTTGGAGAGGTAGCTCATCCTGGTACCTATGCTATAACAGGAGACAAGATCACCCTGCTTGAGGCGTTGAGCCAGGCCGGGGATCTTACGATTTTCGGTCGCAGGGACAAAGTGTCCGTTATAAGGGAGCAGAACGGCAAACGCTCCATATACGTGGTTGATCTCCGTTCTACTGATCTCTTCTATTCTCCGGCTTATTATCTCCAGCAGAATGATGTTGTCTTCGTAGAACCCAACAAGGTCAAGGCTGGCCAGTCGACCATGAACGAAAATACATTCAAGAGTGCATCTTTCTGGGTATCCATAGGTTCGTTTCTAGTCACAATCGCCAACCTTATCATAGCTGTAGGCAAATAATCCACTATCCATATGAGCGAAAGAACTGAATTTGACAAGCTTTCAATATCTGCAGTTTCAGCCAATGAAAATGAGGATATGTTCAACCTCTCCGAACTTTGGCCGATGATATGGAACAACAAGTGGTGGTATATCCTATCGTTGTTCGTATGCATCGTATTGGTTGCATTCTTACTGTACCGTACGGCCCCGGAATATGAACGCACCGCAAAAGTAATAATAGACGACAGTAGCGAAAACTCTGCATTGAGAGAGTTGGCTTCATTCACGGGCAATATGTCCGGGTTTAGGAGCAATGGGGGAGCCAATGTCTACAATGAGATGGAATCATTCTCATCTCCAGATCTTATGGCGGTGGTCATATCGCGTCTCGGAATGGAAGTATCGTATGTGGAGGACCAGTTTCTTCGCTCCAGGGAGCTCTTCACCGAGTCTCCTGTGCACATGACAGTAGTGAAGTCAGGCTATACACCAGTATTCTCACTGGAACTGGCTAAAGGAGGAGAAGGAGATTTTGCTATAAGCAAGATGACTGTGGCCGATGAGAAAGTCTCCCTTGGAAAGGGATTGATCGGGCATTTCGGAGATACTCTTGATACACCTGTCGGGAAGCTCGTATTCCATCCTACTGACAATATTAATACATGGAAGCATCCTGTAGTCGTCAGCTATGTCAATGCTCGTAGCCGAGCAAATTCGCTTGTCGCCAATCTTTCTGTATCCCTGTCGGGAAAAGAATCTACCGTACTTGTACTTTCTCTCAAAGACAGATTCCCTTCCAGAGCAGAAAGCATACTTTCTACCCTCATAGACGTATATAATGAACAGTGGGTAGAGGATAAGAACAGATCGGCAAGGAATACGACAGAGTTTATTAATGATCGTCTCGTAGTGATAGAAAATGAGCTTGGCGGAGTCGAAGAAAACCTAAAAGAATATAAGGAGAAGCACAAGATAACGGATATCCAGTCTGTGTCGAAGGCGTATCTTCAGGAGTCTACAGAATATTCTGCAAAGGCATTTGAGGCTAACAATCAGCTTTCTATCGCCAAGTTCATCAAGGATTACCTGAAAGATCCACAGCATTTGTCTTCTTTGATTCCGGCCAATTCAGGCATCAATAGCGCTACTGTAGAATCCCAGATAAGCGAATACAACCAGACAGTACTAACAAGAGACAGGCTTCTGAGAGATAGTAGTCAGGATAACCCTGTAGTAGCTGACCTTAACAACGCAATAAGTGCTCTGCGTACTGCTATACTTCGCTCGGTGGACAATCTTATCTCTACCTTGCAGATGCAGGTGGATGAGCTTTCCGCACAGGAGAATGATATTCTTGCGCGGATTGCCAACACTTCTGGTCAGGAGCTGCAACTTCTGTCTATAGAGAGACAGCAGAAAATAAAAGAAGAACTCTATGTCTATCTCCTGCAGAAGAGGGAAGAGAACGAGATCGCAAGTCTGGTCAATGTGGGAAATACTCGCATGGTCATGACTCCTGCCGGAAGCCCTTATCCCCAGTCTCCGGACAAGAAGATCTATCTTCTTGCTGCCCTTGTACTCGGACTTGGTATTCCATTTGGCATCTTCTTTATGATAAGACAGCTTGATACGAGAGTCAAGAACCGTACGGATCTCTCTACCCTTCAGGTACCTTTTCTTTCTGAAATTCCTCAGATAGGCAAGGGGGCAGGATTCTTAAACAGGCTACGCAAGGGGATGTGTAATAAGGAGAATACGAAGATTGTAGTTGCCGCAGGCAATCGCAATAGCATCAACGAGGCTTTCCGTGTCATGAGAACCAATCTTGATTTCATGTCTTCAGATTTCGAGGGAAAGTGCCGAAAGATCATGGTGTCGTCTTTCAATCCCAATGCCGGCAAGACATTTGTCATAATGAATATAGCAAAGACCATGTCTCTTAAGGGAGCAAAAGTGCTTCTGCTTGATCTTGATCTCAGAAAGGCAACTCTTGGCAAAGCTCTCGGCCACAATAAGACAGGTATCTCAGCCTATCTTAACGGAAAGGTTTCTGATATCACTTCAGAGATACAGCACATAGGAGACAATCTCGACCTCATCTCTGTCGGTTCACTTCCTCCCAATCCTGCTGAACTTTTAGTATCTGCCAGGTTTGGTGATATGCTTGGACAACTTTCAGAAAAGTATGACTATATATTTATGGACTGTCCTCCTATTGACATTGTGGCTGATACAGCGATCATCTCCAAGTCTGTGGACTTTACAGTATTTGTCATAAGAGCCGGCCTCTTCGACAAGCGGATGCTGCCTGGTGTAGAGAATCTGTACGAGAAAGGGACTTATTCAAGGATGTCGCTGATTCTCAACGGTGTTGACGCTGACGTTAAGACGTATGGCAGGTACGGCTACGGCTATGGTTATGGTTATGGTTATGGTTATGGCTACGGTTACGGCTATGGCGAATCTGATGACAACAAGAACGGAGAAAACTGATGTTCGGCTTTTTCAGTGCCAGAAACTCCATTGAGGGAAGTGGTCTTGTCACCGGCTTCATAGACAATCATTCCCATATATTATACGGTGTGGACGACGGAGTCCAGACAAAGGAGGATTCCCTTAAGATACTCTCCTATCTTGAGCATGCGGGAGCAGTTGAAGTGTGGCTTACCCCTCATGTGATGGAGGATGTGCCCAATACAACATCTTCTCTCAAAGCCAGGTTTGAGGAACTCAAGGACTCATATAATGGGGTTCTCAAGCTTAATTTGGCATCGGAGAATATGATAGATTCCCTCTTCTTCGAGAGACTGAAGACTATGGATTTTCTATTCCATGGGGACGGAAAGTTGCTTGTGGAGACTTCCACTTGGTCTGCACCTATGGATTTCTGGGATATTCTTGATACCCTTCTTGTACGCGGATGTGTGCCTATAATCGCGCATCCGGAAAGATATCGCTATATGGATATGAATGATTATTCCAGACTGTTGGATATGGGAACTATACTTCAACTCAACTTGCCGTCAATCATAGGCGTTTACGGAGAAGATGTAAGGCGTAAGGCACAGAGCCTTCTCGCAAAAGGAATGTACGCCATGACAGGGACAGACTGTCATAGATTCAATGCTCTGCATACCCAGTTCACGAGTTCGGTGCTTACGAGGTCAGAGATTTCTGCTTTGTCCGCTTTAATGAAAGTATAGGATGGGTATTGAGATTACCCGCCGGGATGTGGTTTGGAGTTATGCCGCGAAGATCTTCCAGATAGCCTCTGGATTGATCACCTTGCCGCTTGTCCTTCATCTGCTTACTCCAGAAGAAGTGGGCATGAATTATCTCATGCTTACGGTGAGTTCTATAGTGGCATTGCTTGATTTTGGATTTTCACCGCAGTTTAGCAGGAATTTCACCTATGTCTCGAGTGGCTCGAAGACCCTACTTAAGGAAGGCGTAAGCGAGGATACCTCAGGTCAGGTCGACTGGCATCTGATGGCAGTTCTCATACACACGGCAAAACGTGTATACAGCCGTCTTTCCTTGCTTGCATTGGTGGTCATGCTTACTGCAGGGACTGCATATATAGGGTATCTGACTGAAGGGTTTGCAAGTGTGCGAAATGCCCTTCCTGTATGGATACTCTACAGCCTGTCAACCTTTTTCAATATCTATTATTCCTATTATATCAGCCTTCTTACTGGAAGTGGGATGATACGGCGCTCCAACCAAGCCGTCATACTGTCCAAGTCCGTATATCTTCTCTCCTGTACAGGCTTGCTGCTTGCAGGGTGCGGACTTTTTGCCGTTGCGATCGCCAATTTCATGGCTCCCCTCGTTCAGAGGTATTTCTGTTACAGGGTATATTTCAGCCCAGAGCGTAAGCTTTTCTTATCCGGAGAAGTTGGCCGGGAGGAAATCCGCGAAACTTTCAGGGCTGTGTGGTACAATGCCCGTAAGCTTGGGATCAATTTCATCGGTTCCTATGCTGTGACGAAGATGGGCATCTTCATAATAGGCTTCTTCCTTCCACTTGCTTCAGTAGGCTCATACGGACTTCTGCAGCAGCTTGCAGGCATACTTAGCGGGATTGCAAATACCCTTTTTGTAACATATCTTCCCAAGATCTCAAATCTGAGAGTTTCAGGCGATACGCCCGGCCTTAAGAAGACAGTCTCCTTCACAATTGTCTTTGCCCAACTCGTGATGCTATCCGGAAGCCTTGCCATCGTCTTCCTTGCTCCATGGCTTCTGACTCTTATCCATTCTCAGACCGTCCTTCCATCGTATGGTGTATGCGGACTGTATATGGCTGTTATGACGCTTGAACTCAACCATTCCCAGTTTGCCTCCGTCATCTCTACCGGTAACAAGATTCCTTTCGTGATACCGAGCCTGGTATCTGGCAGCGTTATAGTCCTGCTTACATTCATTGTGCTGAAATTTACCGGTCTCGCCTTGATGGGAGTAGTCCTTGTCCAGGGCCTTGTGCAGGCTGCATATAACAACTGGAGATGGCCTATGTGGGTCTTCCGTGAGTTAGGCTTTACACTTACCTCCTTTTACTCGACAGGCTTAAGAACAATCTACAAGACAATCATTTCATTATGCAAATAGATGCTTCCAAGATATTAGGCATGAACGACAATATAGTCCTGCCTTCAGAGATCCCTTCATCAAGAATACTTTCTTCGAAGGTACAGAATCCCTTTGTCACCATTGCAATCCCAGTCTATAACAGGCTCTCGACTCTAAAAAAATGCCTTTCGGCAGCATTGTCACAGGCTACAAAGTTGCCCTATGACGTGATTGTTGTCGAGGATAATCCGGCTTCAGGAACTCCTGTAGAGCAATATCTCTCTTCACTCAATGAACCGCGTCTGTCATATTGGAAGAACAGCAGGAATCTCGGCCTTACAGCCAATTTCAACAGAACTGTCTTCCTTGGTCGCGGCCGGTATGTGGTACTTGTGCATGATGATGACTATTTGTTCCCGAATTATATTGATGAAATGATAAGAGTGGTATCAATACATCCGGATGCCGATATCATCTGCCCTTCAGCTGTCAAATGGAAGGAATATGCGGGAGAGCCAGAGCCGTCACTTCCCACATCTCGTAAGAGATACACATTGTGGAGGCCATCATTCTACGGAGAAGCATTCTTCAGACAGTTCATGCCTACAGGAGTCACATTCCGACGTATCTCATTCCTGGAATCGGGAGGGTTTGATCCTGATTCGGGTCCTTCTACCGATCTGTATTATATAGTCAGAGCCTCCGGCCATATGGTCTATTACAAATACGACAAACCGCTCTATGTGTACCGCTGGTCGGAGAACGAGTCGATGAAGCTATCCACTCGCATGGATTTCGTCAGATTCGGTCTTCCTTTGCGTGATCTTATACTGAGGCGTCTGCATGTCGCAGGTATCCTACGGAAATATGTACTTGAATATTATTCGCGGAAGTCCGTGGATGATATGTACCGATCCTTATCCTCACTTGTAAGTGGTGAGCGGGAAGCCGCCATGAAGGATATTTCAGAGTTTGCATCAGTATTGCCCATGCCACGAAGAAAGGCTGGATATACAATCGGAAAACAGGCATACAAAGCCCTCTCGCGATTCTTCTCCATTAAGAGGTATCTCTATCCTCGTGTATAATAAGCCCATCTATATATCATGTCCCGATGCTGTATTGTGTATCTTGGAATTGCGTATCTTGTCTATGCTATGAATTGTACTCGTTGAGGGCTGCCTCTAATATGTCAAGTGCTCTTGCAAGTTTCGTCTTGTCCAGCACATAGGCGAGTCTTACCTCATTTTTCCCAAGTCCTGGAGTCTCGTAGAATCCGGCTGCAGGTGCCATCATGATAGTCTCGCCTGCGTCAGACTTCTCTTCGGGGACTTCAATCAGTGGATTGGTATAATGTATGCCCCTGTCTTCGTCTCTTTCCACCTTAGTCCTCTTGTCCCTGTAGCGAAAGTCTGTAATACACCAGCGGCAGAAGTCTTCTGCATCTTCCACGGGTAGTCTTGCTACTGTATAGAAAGCCCCTTCTGGTTTAGGGGAGTAGACTCCGGGAATACTGTTGAGCCTTTCGATGAAGAAGTCCCTGCGCGACTTGTATTCATCGAAACATTCTTTAGAATAATCTTCTGTCCCCTCTATTGACGCTTCGGCTGCTATCTGTCCGAGAAGAGGAGGGCTGAGTCGCGACTGGCAGAACCTCATGAGGCCGTCAAGCACTTCTTTGTTGCGAGTTACCGCCATGCCGATACGTGTGCCGCATTCCGAGTATCTTTTCGATACAGAATCGGCAACTATCACATTGTCCTCTATGCCGTACAGACTCAAAGCAGATACATATGGCTCACCGGTATATACAAATTCCCGATACACTTCATCGCAGATAAGGAAGAGTCCGTGTTCTTTCACTATGTCACGAAGAAGGAACAGTTCGTCGGGACTGTAGAGATAGCCAGTAGGATTGTTGGGGTTGCAGATGAGTATGGCCTTTGTCTTAGGACTGATGGCATTTCTGAAATCTTCAGCTGACGGAAGAGCGAAGCCGTCCTCTATCCTTGACGTGAGAGGCTTGATCGAAAGTCCTGCTGCCCTTGCGAAGCCTATGTAGTTGGCATAGCCTGGCTCTGTGATTATAACCTCGTCCCCATTGTCAAAGCAGGTAAGGAAGATGGCAAGCAGTGCTTCGGAACCTCCTGCCGTGACGATTATCTCATCGGTAGAGAGCTCTATGCCGAAGCGTCTGTAATATTCGCAGAATTTCTCTCTGAGGCTTCGTGTTCCGGCACTTGGACTATATGCGAGGGTTCTCATATTGGATGCAGTCCCTATGGCTTCAAGTGCTTTTGCCGGAGTCGGAAGGTCAGGCTGGCCGATGTTGAGCTTGTATATGAGTACTCCCATTCTTTCGGCCTCTTCAGCGGCTGCGGATAGTTTCCTTATTGGGGAGGCTGGTATAGATAATCCCCGTCTTGAAATATGTGGCATAGTGTATCGATTGTTATGCTAATTTAAACGTTTTCTATCGGAAAAGCAAATAAGAAGCTCTTGGAAGTAAATTTTTATGACACGCTTGAAATGTGTAATTTTGAGAGTTAAATACCGCCGCCGCTTGGTCCTTACTTCAGGAGGAGGCTGCATGCGGATATACTAAGTACAGACAATATGCAAGCTATAATATTGGCGGCCGGAATGGGGCGCAGATTAGGGGCACTTACAGCTGGGAATACCAAATGCATGCTTTCCGTCAACGGCAAGCGTCTCATTGACAGAGATCTCGAAGCTCTTTCAAGCTATGGGCTCAAGAAGGTCGTGATAGTAGTGGGATATCAGGGACAGAATCTCATAGACTATATCGGTGACAGGTACAAGGATGTTTTCGATATAGAATATGTATGGAACCGGATCTACGACAAGACCAACAATATCTATTCGCTCGCCTTAGCCAAAGACCTGCTCTGTGAGGATGACACAATCCTTATGGAATCGGACCTTATATATGACAAGGCTCTTCTTGACTCGCTCGTGGAATCTGCAGATCCTGATCTTGCGCTTGTCTCTAAATACGAGAGCTGGATGGATGGCACGATGGTGCGCATAGATGATGAACGCAATATAATAAACTTCATCCCGAAAGCTGCATTTAGGTATGAGGACTCAGGACTCTATTACAAGACAGTCAATATCTACAAATTCAGCAAAGAGTTCTCGCGGGACAAATATGTGCCCTTCCTTGAGGCTTATTGTAAGGTGATGGGCAACAACGAATATTACGAGCAGGTCCTTGGTGTGCTTGTCTTTATGCACGGCTCGTCCCTCAAGGCTCTTGAAGTAGGTGGGCGCAAATGGTATGAGATTGATGATGTCCAGGATCTTGATATAGCTTCGACTCTGTTTTCGGACGGAGAAGTGAAATACCACGAATATCACAAGCGTTACGGAGGATTCTGGCGTTTCCCGGGACTTATGGATTACTGCTATCTGGTCAATCCTTATTTCCCGACAGCGCGGATGAAGGAAGAGATCAAGGCAAATGCCGATGCTCTGATAGGTAACTATCCTTCCGGAATGTATGTCAACTCTCTTCTTGCAGGCAAATATTTCGGCATAAGTCAGGATTTCACTGTAGTCGGCAATGGTGCGGCAGAGCTGATCCGTTCCGTCATGCAGGAATGTGTGACCTCGAAGGTGGGCATTGCTTTCCCTACTTTCGACGAATACCCGAATAGGCTTCCCGACTCTTCTATCGTGCCATTCATGTCTTCACGAGATGATTTCTCATATACCGCTGAAGAACTGATAGCGTTCTATTCTGCTAATAAAGCGGATGTTATCGTGCTTGTCAATCCGGACAATCCTTCTGGCCAGTTCATGCCGGTGTCCGATGTGCTCAAGCTTGCCGCATGGTGTGAGCAAGAAGGCATAAAGCTTCTTGTTGACGAATCATTCGCCGATTTTGCCGACAGACACTGCGGTGACGAAGTATACGGTACAACTCTTCTTCGTGATGACATACTTGAGGCCTATCCGTACATGATGGTGGTCAAAAGCATATCCAAGTCATACGGAGTGCCGGGACTCAGACTCGGGATTCTTGCGAGCGGAGACAAGACCCTGATATCCCATCTTAAGAAAGAAGTGAGTATATGGAATATCAATTCATTTGCCGAGTTCTACATGCAGATCTTCGGTAAGTATGAGTCTGACTACATGAAAGCCTGTGACAAATTCCGCCAGGAGAGGAGTATCTTCTTTGGAGAACTTCAAGAGATACCATACCTTAGAGTAATACCTTCTCAGGCCAATTATTTTCTTTGCGAGGTTACTTCGCGATTTACGGCTTCTTCGCTTACCCGTAAGCTGATAGAACATGATGTGATCATAAGTGACTGCTCTCTCAAGCGCAATATGTCAGGACGGCAGTTTATCCGTCTTGCCATAAGGGATAGGGCTGACAACTCGAGACTTGCAGCAATACTCAGAGCATTATGAAAAAGATCTGCATCTGTGGGGGTGGGGCTTTAGGACACGTTACTGCCGCTTTCCTGTCAGTAGAAGATGGCATCACTGTCAATCTGCTGACTTCTCGTCCCGAGATGTGGCTTCATGATGTGGAGGTGTCTCTGCCAGAAGGCAGATCGATAAGAGGGCATATCTCGGTGATATCGTCTGATCCCTTGGAGACAGTATCCGGAGCAGATGTGGTGCTGATCTGTCTGCCTGGATTTCTGATAGAGGGAGAGATAGCGAAGATAAGACCGTATCTGTCTCCTGACAGTTATGTGGGGTGTATTTTCTCATCTACAGGCTTCTTTTTCGATGCATTGAAGATGCTTCCCGAGAACCAGCCGCTGTGGGGATTCCAAAGAGTACCTTTCATAGCGAGAGTCAGGGAATATGGCAGGTCAGCTGCTATATTAGGCTACAAGGATTCGTTAGGAATCGCAGTGGAACATGTAGACTATGGGGCTAAGTCTGACTTCGCTAGATGGGTGCAGACAGTCTTCCAAAGGCCGGTAACCCTGCTTGGAAACTACCTCGAAGCAAGTCTTACCAACAGTAATCCACTTCTGCATACATCGAGGCTGTATTCTATGTTTTCCGGATGGAGAAGAGGGCAGTATTATCCTTCTCCTTTGCCTTTCTATGAGGGGTGGAGTCTTGATGCTGCAGAACTTCTGATGGCGATGGATAGGGAATTCTTCTCTCTCCTTGCCGTACTCCCGGTACGTTCCGGAGCCATAAAACCGATAGCTGAGTATTATGACTCAGTAGATGCCGCTTCTCTTGCATCCAAGTTGTCAAGTATTCCGGCATTCAAGGGGATCATGGCACCTATGATTCAGGTAGGAGACAATGGTTGGATACCAGATTTTGCAAGCAGGTATTTTACCGAAGATTTTCCGTATGGGCTGAGGTTTATAAGGGATCTAGCCCACAGTCATGGCGTGGCGGTGCCTAAGATAGATACAGTGTATGGCTGGGGTATGTCTATAATTGCCGAAAATGATTAACTTTGAAAGTTGTAGCTATTCCGGAGGCTGGATCGAAAAGGTGATCTCTCGTATCACGCGAGCGCTTGCGTACCTTCTAGTTACCTGCACTGGAGGCTTTTTCTATAATGCGATAATATAATGGATGACAAACGAAGGGCAATCCTTTTACGTACGATGAGGGATTTCTCACGCTTCTGTGACAAGGCCGGACTCGGTTGGTTCATGGCTTTCGGAGCCGCAATCGGCACAGTGCGCCACAAAGGCATGATACCGTGGGATGATGATATAGACGTTTATATGCCAAGGCCGGACTATGAGAGGCTTGTGGCAATCGTAAATGGAGTTGCCTCTGATTCAAGCTCTCTTCTTCATAACGGGGTTATACAGGGAGATGAAGGATCATATTCTGTCATAGGACCGAGGGTATCTCAGGATTATTGGCCTTTCCCTTATCTGAAATTTTCGGACAACTCGTCCACAATATGGGAGCAGGAGAAATACCGGTGTGTTACAGGTGTGTTCGTGGATATTTTTCCTCTCGACGAGACTGACGGGGATATGGCAAGGAATGACGAGCTTAAGTCCCATTATCACAAGGTATTCGGTAAATACAAGAGAAGCGGCCGTTACAACGACATAACTATGCGCAATCTTATCCCTTCATTGCTTGATGCGGTGTTGTATCGTCCTCGTGCTGCAGCTCTGAAAGACGACTTCTGCGCTCTTGACAAGGCTATGGCCAGTATTCACGGAGATCATTATATTACCTGGGCTGCAATCTCGCCATCAAGAAAAGTCTGCTTCCCCAAAGAGTGGGCTGAGAGCTGGACTGAAGCCGACTTCGAAGGCTTCAAGGTGCGCCTGCCAATAGGCAATGACAAGATATTGCGCTCTATATACGGGGATTATATGCAGCTCCCACCAAAATACGAGAGAATCTCCAACCACCATCAGTTCTTTGCCGATTTCGGGAAACGAATGTCCGTAGAGGAGATTGATGCGGCCATGAAGAGTGGGATGATCCGTAAATTCGGTGACAGATGACCCCGGTAGATCTATGCGCTGCACTTATGAGGCGTCCAAGGAAAATCGTTGTTTGGCTATCGCGGACTGTCAATCGTCTGCGCTTCCTATCTGAAGGTGTCCGGCTCGGAAGTCATCCTGTGATCGAAGGACGAGTATATGTGATGAGGGCTTCAGGGGCGGAGATACGCATTGGCGACAATGTGCATATAACTGGGGGTATGTTCATCAACAAACTCTCAAGGTCGGCTTCTGCAGGTATCTGTGCCGCTCCTGGGGCTCATATAGAGATTGGAGACAATGTGGGGATGTCAAGCCCTGCAATCTGGGCTATGAACAGCATAACAGTCTGTGACAATGCATCTGTAGGTGCAGATTGCATAATCATGGACCATGACGCTCACAGTATCGATTTCGCCCAGAGGCGCAGCCCGTTGTCTGACAAGCCAAATATAAAGTCTTCTCCTGTGAGGATAGGCCGGGACGTATGGCTCGGGACGAGGGTTATAGTGCTTAAAGGAGTTACAATCGGAGATAGAAGCATAGTCGGAGCCGGTAGTGTTGTCACTGAAGATATTCCCGAAGGTGAGATCTGGGCCGGAAATCCTGCAAAATTCATACGTAAGGTATAGCCGATGAGAGTACTGTGGTTTACCAATACGCCTTCCGGATTTGCAAGAGATATGGCGTCAGGGACATTTCCTGTTAGATCTTCTGGAAGCCGATACAATGGAGGCGGATGGATATCTTCCCTTGAAAACGAGATTAAGGACAAGGTAGAGCTTGGTGTTGCCTTTGTCGGTAGAGGAAATCCATCTAAATGGCGGGTAGGTCATGAAGGTGTGACTTACTTTCCTATGCGAGACTCTTTTACCGGACGTCTGGGTCGTATGTTCAAGCTTCTATTTGGTAACTATCGGGAGGAGAAGCAGATACTATCTCAATGTATTAGGGTGGCAGCTGATTTCAAACCAGATATAATAGAGGTCTTCGGGACAGAGAGAGTCTTCGGACTTGTCGTGAAATATACGAGTGTCCCTGTTGTTGTCCATCTTCAGGGTATACTCGGTGAGTATCTTAAGACATATTTTCCAAAGGGCGTATCGGCTGCAGGCTATTTTGCAGCTTCATCTTCGGCCGCACAGGCACTTGCCAGGGTCTACAGATATATTGATTTCAGAAGGCGTGCAAAGACAGAAGCGAGGATAATGCGATGTGTCAGGTATTATGCCGGAAGGACTGCGTGGGACAAAGCCTGTGTATTGGCGGCCAATCCGCAGGCTCAGTATTTCCATGTTGACGAGATCTTGAGAAGCGAGTTTTACCGGAATGCAGGCAAATGGAATCCTCCTCAAGCTAAAGAGGTGGAAATTGTCAGTGTTATCTCCGAGGCACCGTACAAGGGATTTGATATGGTCCTGCGTACTGCAGCCATATTGAAGTCTCGTGGCCTGACTTTCACCTGGAAAGTCTATGGCAATGTGGACGCATCTGTCTATGAGAAACTTACTGGAATATCTCCGGATGATGTGGGAGTCAGACTCTGTGGTGTCGCTGATGCATCATCTCTCTGTAAGGCCCTCTCCGAGTCTACTGTGTATGCACATCCTTCTTTGGCGGATAATAGTCCCAATAGTGTGTGCGAGGCTCAGATGACAGGCATCCCGATAGTTGCTTTTGCAATCGGAGGGATTCCTACCCTTCTTGATGGTGACGGGTCCTCTGTCTTGGTAAATTCGCTGACTGCATCAGCTTTTGCCGATGCCCTGACCTCTGTCATTGAGGCAGTAAGGTGTGGCTGTGTGTCTACAGGCAAAGCTCTTGCCATTGCCAAGGCTCGCCATGACAGATGCCGGATTGTCGAATCCCTCCTCGAAACGTATAAGACCATTGCCTTAGAATCTGTTTTGAAATGATTCGTCTCTTCTTATAGTTCTTTCCGGCCATTTTCATCTTTGTCATCACCCCGGTATCTATAGTACTCTCCTTCTTCCAAAGTCGTGGCGGCCCCGAAAAATCCTCATAATAAAATTCGGAAACCAACTCAAAACAGCTTCTAAGTGGAATAAAAAATGTCTCTTATGCACACGCATAAAGTGTATGTGGAATGCCCCCACCAACCGGATGATGGGTGGTTTGTGCTAAGTTTGTTGCCTTGCGGGCAAGATGTCAAATGAGGAAGGTTTTTTGCGAGGTGGATTCATATTGATGGTAATAGGTTATAAAATGATGGCATCGGGATCCTTTACTCCCTGAATGACTTGTGGCTTCTCCTTCAGTCTGCCGCCTTCGTTGTATCGCTGGTTGTTGGGGTATCCGACTCCGCCCACACCTTGGATCATAAGGGCTTTCAAGTCGTCAAGATGATGTTGATAGATGCCGCGCGGTGTTTCTCCGAATCGTTTGCAAAGCGAGGCGGCCATTCCTACAACTTCGCCCATCATTCCTGTGGTGCGCATTACGCGGATGGTACCCAGTGCTACATGAGTGGCGCTAATGTCCCGTCCTGCCATAAAGAGGTTCTCGATGTTGCGCGAGTAGAGACACCGGTAGGGCACAGCATAGGGATAGATGAGGATATGTTCGGTGACGGATTTGAACTCCCGTCCCGGAAATTTCCGGCTATTGTCGGGATCTTCCCAATGTAGGTCGATGCTCCAAGTAGTGGAGAAGGATGCGTCTTCGTGGAAGACGTTCTTGCGGATGTCGTCTTCTTTGAGAATATAGTCGCCTAGTAGCCGGCGCGATTCACGCTTTCCCGCGATGTAGGCAACCCATTCGAGGCGACGGTTGCGGTAGGCATCATTCTCTTTTAGCCTGTTTTTCAGGAAGCTCCAGTTGGAATAGATCACAAGAAGACCATAGTCGCGGATACGCTCGAAGTCATCTATCTGGTTTTGGTTCATTCCAGTTTCCCAAGTCCATTCCCCATTGGTTGTCAGTTCAGCGTTTGTCTCATCGAATTTTATACCGTATTCGAACAGAGGAAACCTACTGTTCTTTTTTGTCTCTACTGAGTACCATTGGACAGAACTTCCCAATGTCTTCTTGTCTGCCTGTTCTGGCGCTAGATCTTCACCGAATTCGCTACGTGCCTCGCGTCCCATCCTCCAGTCGGCCCCAGCCAGATAGCCGATGGTACCATCACCTGTGCAATCGGCAAAGATAGGTGCTTCGAACAACAGTTCTTTGCCAGTTTCAATATGTTTGGCGGTGATGTTGGATATTCGGTTTCCTTCCATGCCTACGGCCACGCCCCGATAGTTGAGAAACAGGTCTATGTTTTTCTCCCGTTGGACGATGTCCAGTTTTTTCCAGTCTTCGTAGTTTTCGGACGGTTGAGCGTTGCCAACTTTGGAAGGACCGAATTCCTTTTGCAATCCTCCCAAGGCAGGATAGGGGTCAACCTCAATGCGTCCTCCCAAATGTACTCGTATTTCGGAACTGTTGTTGCCGCCCAATACTGGACGGTCGTTTAGTAAGGCCACTTTGCATCCTAAACGAGCGGCGGCGACGGCTGCGCTTATACCGGCTATACCGCCACCCACTACGACCATATCGTATTTCCCAGCAGTAGGAGGCGTGTCGGGCAGTCGCAAGGCGTGTCGGCGGAATTCTGCCAATCCGACTCGATCTGACGGTGGAAGTGCTCCACGTTGTGTTGTGAAGTAGAGAGCATCGCAGCGTCCATCGAATCCGGTCAGGTCGTGCAAGGAAACGGTAGCATCAACGTCATTCACATGCACCTTGCCTGCTTCCTGCCACATCCAGCTATTTCCAGTGTCTCCCAAAGTAGCATCCAGTTGCTTTCCGTTCACAGAAATGCGGAATTGTCCCGGTCCCTTTGCCGTACTCCACGGTGAGGTCCAATTGTAAGTACGTACATATGCATAGTAGACACCAGGCGCGGGAAAATGAACGTTGGTTGTGGCGTCAGACACAGGGACGCCCATACCGTGCGCTATAAGGTAAGACGATCCCATTTGGTCGATGAACTGCTGGTCTGTCTTCCAACCTCCTTTTTCGGCAAAACTTTCGGCCTCTACGAACAGTTGGCCGGCTTGCTGGTCGGGATTAGTGTGAATGGTATCGTGCCGTGTGATGGCGGGATTCTGTGTCTGCTGTTGCGCATAAAGCTGGCTTGCCATCAGCAGAGCCGCCAATATTATAGCTTGCATATTGTCTGTACTTAGTATATCCGCATGCAGCCTCCTCCTGAAGTAAGGACCAAGCGGCGGCGGTATTTAACTCTCAAAATTACACATTTCAAGCGTGTCATAAAAATTTACTTCCAAGGGAAGATTCAAGCAATGAGTTCGGGTATTTCTTGAATATTTATTATATTTGTAGGATTGGACTAAAAAACGATATTTATGGCATTGATTGACATAATAGGAAAGGTATTCGGTACCAAGAACGAGAGGGACATGAAGAAGATCACTCCTATTCTTAATAAAGTGCTGGAGGCCTACACAGAGATTGATAAACTTTCCAATGATGAGTTGAGGGAGAGAGCGCAGTCCCTGCGGAAGAAAATACAAGGATGTGAGGAGCCTTTCGAAAAAAGGATCGCTGAGATTAAAGATGAACTTGAGAAGGATATCCCTGTAGACAAAAAGGAGGCTCTGGCTACCGAGGCGGACAAACTTGTCAAAGAAGAGGATGCCGAGATTGAGAAAGCTTTGAATGAAGCACTTCCTGAGGCATTCGCTATAATGAAATCTACGGCTCACAGGTTTGCGCAGAATCCGGTCGTTGAAGTGACAGCGACCGAATTTGACCGACATCTTGCAGCGACACGGGAATTTGTAAAGATAGAAGGTGACAAGGCTATCTGGCAGAATCATTGGATGGCCGGAGGCAACGAGGTTACCTGGGACATGGTGCACTATGACGTCCAGATAAGGGGCGGTATTATTCTGCATCAAGGCAAGATTGCCGAGATGGCAACCGGTGAAGGAAAGACTCTCGTGGCAACTTTGCCTGTATTTCTCAATGCACTCGCTGGAAAGGGAGTGCATATGGTTACGGTCAATGATTATCTCTCCAAACGAGATTCGGAGTGGATGGGGCCGCTTTATATGTTCCACGGCCTTTCGGTAGACTGTATCGACAAGCATGAGCCCAATAGCGAGGCTCGTAAGAGAGCATACGAGTGCGACATTACTTTCGGTACCAATAATGAATTCGGCTTCGACTATCTGAGGGACAATATGGCCGTCAGACAACAGGACCTTGTACAGCGCAAGCATCATTTTGCTATTGTAGATGAGGTAGACTCCGTGCTTATTGATGACGCGAGGACTCCTCTTATTATATCTGGTCCTGTGGCCAAGACTCAGGATGATGAACAGTACAAGCAGTTTCGTCCTTATGTAGAGAGACTTTATTCCAACCAGAAGGCTCTCGTTACCAAGACTCTTAACGAGGCTAAGAAAGCCATTGCCGAAGGGAAAGAGGACGAAGGCGGCAAATTGCTTTTCCGTTGTTACAAAGGTCTTCCCAAGTATCAGCCGCTCATTAAGTTCCTAAGCGAACCTGGCATGAAGCAACTGATGCAGAAGGCTGAGAATTTCTATATACAAGACAATGAGCGGCAGATGCCGGAGATTACAGATCCTCTGTTCTTCGTAATCAATGAGAAACAGAATGCGGTAGACATGACAGACAAAGGACATGACGTCCTTGCCTCTGAAGTTGCAGACTCTCAGTTCTTTGTATTGCCGGACGTTGGCTCTCAGATAGCAGATATAGCGAAAAGTGATCTTCCTCAGGCCGAGAAGCAGGCGAAGAAGGACACTATAATGGAGGATTACGCACTCAAAAGCGAGCGTGTCCACTGTGTAAGCCAGCTGCTAAAGGCCTATGCGATGTTTGAAAAAGACGTTGACTATATCATAGTTGACGGAAAGGTCAAGATTGTAGACGAGCAGACCGGACGTATAATGGAGGGCCGCCGCTGGAGTGATGGACTTCACCAGGCTGTAGAGGCTAAGGAGAACGTAACGGTAGAGGCTGCCACACAGACATTTGCAACTATAACTCTGCAGAACTATTTCCGAATGTACCACAAGCTTGCAGGTATGACAGGTACTGCAGAGACTGAGGCAGGGGAGTTCTGGTCTATATACAAGCTTGATGTTGTTGTGATTCCAACTAACCGCCCAGTCATAAGGGTAGATGAGGAGGATAAGATCTACAAGACCAAGAAGGCCAAATACGCTGCGGTGATAGCCAGGATTGAAGAACTTCGCAAGGTAGGGAGGCCTGTACTCGTCGGTACGACAGATGTGGATACTTCAGAGCTTCTGAGCAGAATGCTTAAGATGCGTGGTATTCCTCACAATGTCCTCAATGCCAAGCAGTTTGCTCGTGAAGCGGAGATCGTGGCGCAGGCCGGGCAGACAGGTTGCGTGACTATTGCCACCAATATGGCCGGCCGAGGTACGGATATCAAGCTTTCGCCTGAAGTCAAGAAGGCCGGCGGACTTGCGATTATCGGTACTGAGAGACATGACAGCCGCCGTGTCGACAGACAGTTGCGTGGACGTGCGGGACGACAGGGGGATCCGGGTTCTTCAGCTTTCTACGTATCATTTGAGGACAAGCTGATGAGGCTTTTCGGTTCGGACAAGATCGCGTCAATACTTGACAGTATGAAGATGACGGATGAAGATGTCCTTGAGAATAAGTGGCTCTCGTCCAGCATTGAGAAGGCGCAACGCAAGGTAGAGGAGAATAATTTCGGCATCAGAAAGAGACTTCTTGAGTATGATGACGTGATGAACTATCAGAGGGAAGCCATATATGCCAGGAGACGTAATGCCATATCCGGAGAGCGTATCGAGATAGATGTGATGAACATGATGATCGATGCTGCTGAGGTTATAATAGACAAGGCTCGTGACATGTCATACGATGATTTCTGCCAGTATCTTATGGCGCAGCTTTCGATAGACCCCGGATTTGACGAGAATTTCTTCTCTCAGGCCAAACCGGAGGCTCTTAAGGATGCCCTGACAAAGCATATGAAGGAGGCCTATGACAGAAGAATGGATGCAATGATTGAGAAAGTGTATCCGTTTATCAAGGATGTATATGAAAATCAGGGCGACAAATGGCAGAATATCGCTGTACCTATTACCGATGGACGCAAAGTCCTCAATCTGGCATTCAATCTTAAGAAGGCATATGAGTCCGGTGGCAAGGAGCTCGCCAAGTCTCTCAGCAAGACAATTATTCTCCATCAGATAGACGAGCACTGGAAGCAGCAGCTAAGGGATCTTGATGATCTCAGACAGTCGGTACAGAATGCGGCTTATGAGCAAAAAGACCCGTTGGTGATCTATAAGATCGAGAGTTACAATCTCTTCGCATCTATGCTTGAGGCTCTTGACAGGGACGTGCTCTCCTTCCTTCTTCGTTCTGCAATATTCTTAAGAGATCCTCAGCAGGCTCAGTCTCCGCGTGAGCCTCAGCGACCCAATCCTGCACCTATGAGGACACAGCATCCATCTCTCAGTACAAATGCTGGTGCCCCCAAGACCAAGATGCCAGTTCATGTCGACAAGAAAATAGGAAGAAATGATCCCTGTCCTTGTGGCTCCGGACTCAAATACAAGAACTGTCACGGCAAGGGTCTGGTATAGTTCCATTTTTAATTTGATTATATGATGGCAAAGAATCAAGATAACAGCAATGTAAATGTCAACGAGGTTAGTCGGATCTCAGTCGGAACAAAGATCAAGGGAGATATTGATTCTCCCGGAGATATAAGGATCGACGGTTGTTTCGAAGGACGTCTTGTCTCCAAAGGTAGGGTAGTGGTAGGAGAGAAAGCGGTGATCAAGGGCGATGTTATCTGCGAAAATGCTGACTTCTGGGGCAAGAGCACAGGGTCAGTATATGCAAAGGATACCCTCACACTCAAGGATACATGCAGTGTGGAAGGCGAGATTCACGTACGCAAGATAGTAGTCGAGCTCGGGGCCAATTTCAACGGGACATGCAAGATGCTCTCAGAGGGGGAATTCGACAAGATTGCCTCTAAGGGCAACGATGTCAAAGCAGCACAATAGCCGAGTTTAGGTCTCATGATAGGATAGAGGGCGAGTCAGTTTTCCTTTGGCTCGTCCTCTTATTTTGTGTAAATTTGGATAATATGAAATCCGCGTATGGAAGAATCTCATAAACCGACAATTTACCTTTATACTGATGGTGCTGCAAGCGGCAATCCGGGCCCTGGAGGCTATGGTGTAGTACTCAAGTGTGGTCCATATCGCAAGGAACTCTCAGGAGGATTTCGCCTTACGACCAACAACAGGATGGAACTTCTTGCGGTGATAGTGGGCCTAAGGGCAATCAAGTGGGAAAATGCCAACGTGGAGCTATGGAGTGACTCTTCATATGTGGTAAATGCGATAAGCAAAGGATGGCTCAACAAATGGCGTTCTAAAGGATTTGCAAAAGTCAAGAATCCTGACCTCTGGCAGGATTTTCTTAAGGAGTATGCCCGCCATCATGTCACGTGTCATTGGCTGAAAGGCCACGCAGGCCATCCGGAGAATGAGAGATGCGATGCTCTTGCGGTTGATGCTGGTGCCGGTGAACTTGCCAGAGGAGGTGTCTTGCCTCCGGATTTATGGTATGAGGCTAATAGAGAGGAGAACGACACTGCAAATGCCACGTGAATTTAACGGCTCTGTTACATTTCTGCAACATCAAGGTGGTACATTTGCTTCATAAAAATTCAATATGAAGCATCTGTTAATCTTAGCGGCTGTGTTGTTGCCTTTGCCGGCAATGGCGCAATCCAATGAATCCGCTGCTGTGTCCGATGATAATAATGAGATTCCAGCAAAGGCGTATTTCAAAAATGGGAAGTTGCACGTGGCCACTAGCAACGACAAATTTAAGATTCAATTCGACAACAGGATTTACACCGACTTGTCGTTCTATACTCCCACAGAATCTGTCGCCGGTTTGGAGTCGAAGCCCAACAACGACCTTGAAGAGGACGATGGCAAGTTCCAGTTCAACAACGGGGTAAGCATACGCCGTGCGCGCTTCGGCGTGAAAGCCACCTTGTTCGATAACTGGTTTGCGGAGTTCGATGTGGACTTCGCTTACAACGAGGTCGAGCTGAAAGATATGTACGTGGGCTATAAGTTCAACGAACATTGGTCCGTGCAGGCAGGGCATTTCAAAGAGCCCATGAGTATGGAGAGGCTTACCAGTTCGCGCTATCTGGTGTCTAACGAGCGGCCCATGTCGGTGGAGATGTTTGCCGGCGGCAGACGCCTCGGAATCGCCGCTACGGGGTGGGGCAACCATTGGTGGGCTTCAGGCGGTGTGTTCGGCCAGCAGGTGGACATATTGCAGAAAGAGAAGAACCGTGGCAGCGACGGGTATTCGTTTACCGGCCGTGTGGCGACTTCCCCTGTTAATAACGATAATTTGACGCTCCACCTAGGCGGCTACGCCACGTACCGCACTCCGGACGGAGGAGGGAAGGAGGACAGGATAGTCGAGTTCCGCACGTTCCCGGAAAGCCGCACCGATAGGCGGAGGTTCGTGAGGGTAGAGATACCGAATGCCAACCACTATGCAACTTACGGTTTGGAAGTGGCTGTGAAGTGGCAGAAACTGCTTGCCTATGGTGAGTATACATTCACCTCGCTTTCGCGCTACCGCAAGGATGGCGAGCGACACATCAACCTCAATAACGCGGAGTTCAATGGCTGGTACGCCACGGCTTCATACATGATTTTGGGAGAGCAACGCAAATATGCGCCCGAGGATGCAGAGTTCGCCCCGTCCACAGTGAGCCGCAAGGGTGGAAAGCTGGAACTGGTGGGAAGGGTGAGCCATGTGAATCTGAACGATTTCCACGACAAGGCAGCACCGATAACTGGAGGTTCGGCTTATGGCTACAGTGTGAACCTTAACTGGTATCCGGTCAACAATCTGATGCTGGGGCTGAACTATACCTTCATGGACAACGACAAGTATGCCGATGACAAGGGGCATATCACCATTGGGGGAAATAAGCTGAGCGAAGCCAGAGTAGGTGGCATCGATTTCCATATCACGCAGCTCCGCTGCATGATTTCTTTCTAATTCAAAGTGCAATCATTGAACACAATTAATTTATGAACAAGAAAATCATTTACGCTTTCGCCTTGTGCGCTACAGCGACATCTTTCTATTCTTGCAAGGACGATAGCGAGGACGATTTGAATGTCCCGTCGGGCGTCAAGGGTATCTATATCAACGAGGTATGTTCGAGCGGTAACGATTGGGTGGAGTTTTACAACTCTACCGACAAGGAAGTGTCTCTCGGTGGCTTCCATTTGCAGGATAGCAAGGGGGCAGAAGAGGAATACACAATTTCTTCCGATACCAAGATTCCCGCAAAAGGCTTTTTGGTCCTTGAAAAAGGCTCTTCGTTCGAATTTGGTATAGGCAGCGGTGGCGATGAGATAAAGTTGCTGGACGATAACTATTCCATTATAGATGACGTGATTGTGCCGAAGCTGGCGGATGGCGAGACTTATTCTAGGAAGACAGATGGGGTTGGCGACTGGACAGTCGTAGCGAACGGCACGAAGGGACGCAGCAATGGTTCGGCAGTGCCGTCTTCTTCGCTCGTGGGCAAGCTATTCGTAAACGAAGTCTACACGTTCAGTGACCAGAAGGATATCAACGACCTCGACTATATTGAACTTTACAACGCTTCTTCGGAAACGGTCGCAGTGGGTGGCTTGAAGTTGTGGGAAGGCGGCGGGCAGGCCGAGGCTTGGACGATTCCTTCCGGCAAGTCTATCTCCCCGAAAGGCTTTTTGGTCATCGAGTGCGACAAGGAGAACCTCCACAATGATCCGACTAATTATCCGTCGTGGGGATTGAGCAAGAACGAAGAGACCATTGTGCTGGCCGACGACAAGTTCAGTGTCATCGACGAGGTGAAGACTCCTAGCCTGTCCACAGGTGAGACCTACGGCCGCAAGACCGATGGTGCGAAGGAGTGGGTGATATTTGTGGAACTCACTAAGGGCAAGAGCAACGATGGCGCGAAGGAAAAGCAAACAATCGTGAATACGTATGGCATCTATGTCAACGAGGTGTTTACCAACAACCAGAAAGGTGAGCCTACGTTGAATTGGGACGAGACGAAGGATTTCATCGAGCTTTACAATTCGACTGACAAGGATTTCGACCTCAGCGGCTTCAGCATGCTCGATGACAAGATGGAGGAGGGCGACCGCTTCACCTTCAAGTCCGGCACGGTGATCAAGGCCAAGTCGTTCTTGACGGTCAATGTGGAGAAGAATAACACCGATGGTCCGTCTTTCGGATTAGGCAAGGGCGGAGACAAGGTGTTCCTTTTCGACAAGGACAAAAAAACTGTAGATGAGGTGGTCACTCCTAAATTCGCAGATGGCGAGATTTACAGCTACGGCCGCAAATCCGACGGAGCTGCTGAGTTGGTTGTGTTTGTCGAAGTGTCGAAGAACGCAAGCAACAACGGCAAGAAAACGAAATAACAGGCTATGGTTGGTCTTAAGTCATTATCGACAGTCCTGCTTTGCGGGACTGCCTTTTTTTCTTTTACTGGGGAGCGTTGCCAGAGCGTGGTAATTCCATATACTTCCGTAAAAAGTGGAGATGCGGAGGTGCTCTATGGCGGTTACGGTTCGGATCTGGCCTATGATGCAGCGGACAGCACGTATTGGCTGCTTACGGATCGCGGCCCTAACGTGGACGGTCCCACAAAGGAAAGCAAGGTATTCCTCAATCCTGGGTTTAACCCCCACATAGGCGTGTTCAAGTTACAGGGCGATTCGTTGGTGAGGGTGAGAACCGTGCGGCTATGCGAGGCGGACGGGACTCCGTTTACGGGTCTGCCCGAAAGAATAGGCGATGGCACCACCGGAGAGTTTGCTTTTGATATGTCGGGACATTCGCTTGATGGCAACAGACGCGGGATAGACCCCGAGGGCCTGGCTTTGGATACAGATGGTACATTTTGGGTGAGCGACGAATATGGCCCTTACTTGATGCACTTCTCTAAGGACGGCAGGCTGCTGCGGAAGTTGTCACCGCTAAATGGCGGGCTACCAGGTCGGTATGCCCAACGCTGTCCCAACAGGGGGCTGGAAGGACTTTGCATGAGGAAATCCACTGGGGCGATATACGGCATGCTTCAATCACCGTTGCAAGGTAGTAAGGAACGGGTCCTGCCATTGTTCGAGATGGACAGGTCGGGGCAGGTCCGGGATTTCGACTACCCGCTGTCCGAAGAGGCGCAGGGTGTGAGCGCAATTTGCGCCTTGGGCGACTCCTCCTTGCTCGTGCTTGAGCGAGACGGGAAGTTCCCGAAGGACGGGAAAGGATTCAAGCGCATTTTCAAGGTAGACATACCCGCCTGCGGGGCAGGGCTGCTGAAAAAGCGACTGGTTGTGGATGTGCTGGCTGCTTGTCCCGGCTATGACCACGACAAGATAGAGGGAATGGCTGTTGTGGAGGATTCGGTGATTTGCATCTCCAACGATGACGATTTCGGTGTCACGACCGAAAATCAGCGAGTGGTGACCAAGCTGAAGCCAGACGGAACACCAGATCACAGCACCCTCACCTTCATTCCTGTCGCCAATCTTTGATCCTGTACGGGGCAGACCACGCCTTGTTCGATATGATTTGATACATATTTCGCGAGTCAACTTTATAGCCATTTCCAGACATTGCCAATGTGTAAGGAAATGGCTCCTGCGTGTGTACACAAACGGCCTTTTTGGGATTATTTTTTTATGGATTTAACTACTTGTATGTCAATTGTTTATTGATAGTTTTTGAATTTCGCACATTTTGAAAAACGGGGGAGGTTTTTTGATTTTCCGCCCGAGAGCATGGCCATGCAACCACGGTGGGATGGGGGGCAGCCGCCAAGCCGTCCGTCATCCTGCCTATTTTGTAAAAGCGCCATTGAGAAAACACACAAGGCATCGCCGGATCAGAAGGCGCACACGGCGCGGACGTAGTGGTTGGCCGCCTTCGGATCAGTTTTTACATAGCCTTTGCTGACCATGGGTTGGATGGCGAAGATGTAGGCTAAGCCATAGGTTGCGCCTTCTGTGGAGGACCAATAAGAATAATTGGCCAGTGGTTCGCCGCGTCCTGCGGCAGCCACCGCATCGTTGACGATGCCCTTGGTCTCGAGTGCGAAGTAGACTTGGCCAGTATGCATAATGTCCTCGTCCTTGCAGAAAAGCATGTGCAGCTCCTTCCCCGAGGGGAGATACCACCCTGTGCTGCCTTCCGGCGCGGGCGTGGCGTTGCGGAAGTTGATGAGCTCCTGGGCGGGAATGACCTTGGTGTTGTAGTGGGCGTCATCGCAATGGCGGTTGTATGCCAGCAGCACTTTCGTGTTCTGGTAGCCGAGGATCATCTGCAAGCCTTTCCACCAATCCTCCTCATGTGCGGCAATGGAGCTGTAGTCCGAAGCCGACGGGTTGAGCTCCGGCGTACTGTTTTGGTAGGCATACACGCTGGCTTCATCTTCCAGGGAGTTGTCCTGCCACGGTATGCTGCTGGCGATGTTCCTCATGGCCACTGCCAGCCCGTGCGTGCAGTGGGGGAAGTCCTTCGCCATGACTTTGTCGTCGGCCAGCGATGCGGGCTCTTGTCTGCCGGACGGGTCGGTCTCGGCGGGTGTCCAGAAGACGATGGCCGCCACCTTGGCCTTCTGCTCCGCTGTGAGGGCGGTCTCCTTGGGCAGCAGATGTCCGTCGTCCAGCAGATAGTCGCCCCGCTGTATGGTGTAGCTCTTTTGGGTTGTCATCGCGCCGTCCACCTTGTACCTCTTGTATGTCCCGTAGATGGGTTCGGAGGGGGTGATGGAGAAGCCCCGGGGCTCCCCGTCGTCGTAGCTTCCCTCTATCGTCGGCAAGGAAGCTGGCAGCACGTAGCGGTAGGAGCCGTCGGCCATGCGCAGCGGTTGGGCGGCGCCAGTGAACGTGGCTGCCGGCGCAACGGTGTAGTCGGACACCCGCGCGTCGGTAAACTTATAGACCGTCTTCGGCAGTTCGATCACGGCCAACGCCAAGGCATGGCTCATGACGAAGTCGAGCCGGAGCGTGCCGTTGTCCCGTGTGGGCGTGCAAGAGGCGGTCATCAGGTCGGAGGCGGCGTAGGCCTCATGGGTGCTTTGGTCGGCCTTCACCTGCCAATCATTTACAAGCGGGTAAAGGAAATGCCTGCTTGGATTCTGCATCGCGTACTCCAGCATACTGCTGATGAGCTGCTCGTCCAGGTCGGGGCGGTAGGGGTAATAGAGGTGGTAGTCCTCATTCTCCAGCCCTCCCACAAGCGTCGTGCCCGCCTCGGGCTTCCATACGAGCTGCCCCGTGGCGGCGTCGGTCTCGGCGGTGAGCTTCACATTGGCGTAGACCATCTTCTTGTCTATGCCCCATCCGCGCGTGACGAAGAGCCCGCAGGCATCGCCCTCGGTGAACTCGGTGGTGTAGCCGTTCTCTACCGCACGAGTCGTTTTATCCTCAGCCGACGCATAGCCTCCGTCGGTCACGGAAATGGCGAGTTGTTGTGCATTGTCTTGTGTGGCAGGGAACTCTTCTTGCGTGCAGGAGGCAAACAGTAGGAGCAATGCGGCTTGCAAAAGATGGTATATGTTTAGTATCTTCATATTCATGTTCGTAATAGATAAAACAGATTAGAAAGCAAGGACGGGACGCACAAGGAGGAAGCGGTCCTTAGCGTTCTGAACACTGACCACAAACCCGCTTGAGCCGAAGCACCAGGTCCGTGCTTGGTTTTCCGAATCCTCCGACGAGGACCAAAACCACTCGTTGCTGTAAAAATTACTTTTGTTGTCTGCTGCAATTTTCTCCATCCACGCGTTTAAAGCAGCGGGGACATCGCCTTGACCTCCCCAATATAAATAATTGCTGTCCGACGAGGTTTGCTGGGTTACGTCCGCCAAAGCCGGACAACCGCCTAAATTTTGCAGTATGTCCCACCACTGTCCGGAGGAAGGAATAAACCAGCCCGTAGTGGTTGCGGGGACAGGGCAGGTGCTGCTATAATCATCGGCAGCCTTGAACGCGGGGTAATTGTCGAAGTTGCCGCGACTGGACCGGATATGTTCACCATTTCCGTAACCGCTGATGTCGTTGTAGTTCTCGGCTTTCGTCTGGCATTTTGTAAGCCCCGCGTCCTTATTTTCAGGATTCCAACGTTGGCCTGTCGCCGCATTCTTCACGCACATCACCAGCCCATGCACCTTTCCAGCGCCCAGTTTGGCCTTCTCGGTAGCTCCGATGCGGCTCGGGTCGGTCTGAAACACGATGCCGACGACGGTCTTTCCCTCCATGGGGTCGGGCTTTGGGTCTGCCGTCACCACGCTTCCGTCAGCATATTGCTTGCGCAGTCCGCCGTCGCTCCACGTCCCGTCGGAGTAGAAGTAGTCGCCAACCTTCAGCTCGTCGGCCTTGAAGAGCCGTGCCGAGGCGACATCCTCCTCGCCGTCATAGCCCCATGTTGCACCCGTCACCGTCCTGACATCTATTCCGTCAGCCTTCACGGTGATGGTGTAGGCATATCGCTTGCCACCAAAATAGTCAAATTTGCCGGCAGCTTCTGTGTCGGGAGTATAGGTAAAGGCGTTGCTGCCTATGTTTATTCGGATGAGCGGCTTGCCCGTCATATCCTGTGGCGGCACCAAAGATTCGTATTTCTTCGTTGCGGCGTCGTAATAGGGCTTTATCTCACCGTCCGATTGGTTACCCGGTGCAACCAAGCCGGCGGTTGAGTGCGTTAGTGGGTCTCCGAAAATGGTGACGGTTGCACCCTTCAGTTCCTCTTCTGTAATGCCTTCGCCTGTCTTGAGCGTCACTTCTATTTTAGCCATGCGGTGTACGAAACGGAGGTTTATGGCTTGGTCATAACGTCCTATGGTACTAGCGTATAGGACATCGAAAGCAGCGTACCCCTTGGTTTGGTCGGAAATATCCGTTTCTACTTCCAGGTCTGGTGTCCATGCCGAGATGCGGTCCTCATCGGTGTTCTTCCAGTAAAAGGCGTTATCGGCATCCTTTGGGACAGCGTTGCCGGCGGCATCCATCACGTATGTTTTGCTGCCAAACTCACCTTTCATTTCCACTATGATTTCCTCTCCGCCCGTCCACGTGTCCTTGCCTGCGGCGCGGGTCTGTGGCTGCGACACCTCCGCCGTCAGTTGCAGCGGATACTTGCCGTCGGGCAGGGGCGTAGTGCTTTCATCATCGCTGCTACAGGAAGAGAATGCTTCGCAGAAGAGTACCACAATCAACAACCATTCGCTGATGTGCTGCCACGGCCTTCTCTCTATGTTCCTTATTATTCTCATATTATCCTTATTTATTTCGTTTTGTGCCACCGCCCGTTGCAATGCGGACAGCTGAGCATTTATATCGCGTGCCACCGTGCTTACGTCTAATGCACGTTAGTGGCTTTCAGACACACTACATTGTTGCATCACCCGAATGGCTACCACCGTCGGTCCAGTCCGAGATGGTTGCGCCTGTCACCTCGACCTCTACTGGCAGATGCAGATTGCCCATGAGTTTAACCGGTTTGACACCGTTATTGAAGTCCTTAATGGCCTCTGTAAGGTCGCTCACCACCTGCTGCATGTCTCCATTATTGAATGTGATGTCTACCGTCAAGGTCTGTGATTTCGTCGGGACGATGCCGAGTAGCCGAAAAAAAAGCGTGGAAACTGTACATACTAAAACGAGCTTAATTTAACTTGATAAAATTTGGCGATAGCATCTACAAACAACTGATAATAAGGAAAGAAACTGCAAAAACCAAATCATAAATAGATTTAAACGAATCAAAGTTTATTGGGGATGTGTGGGAACATTTACGGGAAAGATATTACCTTTGCAGCAGAAATAAAAAAGCAAAGGAAATATGAAGATCACCATCACTACAAAGGAATATAAATCCAAGGAAAAGGATGCTCCCACAAAAGCCAATCTTTGTTTCCGACTTCGGGACAAGGATGTTGACCTCAAAGTCCGTTCCGACATTGAGGTTATGCTTGATTATTGGGACAATGATACGCTTTCCTACTGGAGAACGAAGAAAGTTCCGTCTGGCGAGCAGAAGAAAGTCAAGGCTTTGGTGCAGTCCATTTTAACGACTCTCAGCGAGCTGTACAACCCTGCGACTGCTGATGTTGCATGGATGAAGAATGTGATTGATGAATGTATCAATCCTGCTTCAAAGCCAACAGAGACATTGACTACTGTTGTGTCGAGAATGGAGCAATACATCACGGAACATCCCATGAGTCCAAAGTCAGCATTGGTATATAAGCCAACCATCAAGAAACTCCAACGCTACGAAGCCTATAAAAGGGAAATAGAGGGAAAAGAAGACTTTACGCTCTATTGCGAGACCATCCGTCCCGAAGATTATCTTGACTTCCGTGAGTATGTCATTAATGAGTATATCCATTATAACGACTATCCAGAGTTCTATGAGCGGTTCAACCTTGGTATGCATCCACCCAAGCAGATGTCAAGCACACTGATTATTGCCATCATGCATCATTTGCGCATTGTCGGGCATTGGTGCATCAAGATGGGGTTTACAACCAACCGCTCATGCGATGCCTTCACCATTCCTGCCGCTGTGCAGGGTACACCGTTCTATCTGACCATTGAGGAACGTGACAAGGTGTATAATGCTGACCTCTGCAACAAGCCAGAGTTAGAGGTGTACCGTGACTTGTTCATTTTCCAGTCAATGGTGGGTTGCAGAGTTGGAGATTTGTTCTCTTTTACGAAGGACAATATTGTCGGGGACATATTGCAGTATCTTCCACACAAGACCATGCGCAAGCGGTCGCAGACTGTGAGCGTTCCACTAACCTCAAAGGCAATGGAGATATTGAAACGCTACGAGGGCAAGCAAGAGAAACTTCTGCCGACAAAGCAAGTTTACCAATACAACGAAGGCATCCGTGCCGTGCTTCGGGAATGTGGCATCAACCGCATGGTAACAATCCTTGATACCGTCACAGGAAAGGAAGTACAAAAGCCAATATGCGATGTAGCCACAAGTCACATGGCAAGACGCAACTTCATCGGCAACCTCTACAAAAAGGTGAAAGACCCCGAGCTTGTGAGTTCCATGACAGGACATGTAAACGGAAGTAGAGCTTTCGCCAGATACAGAGAGATTGATGAGGAAATGAAAGTAAATCTTGTCAACCTCATCAACTAACTTTTATAGCATACCCAGTTTTACATTATTATAATTATATAGAGCAACATGAAAGTAACGGCATTCATCCGAGAAACCTCGGCAAAGAACAACATAACCGACCAGGCGCACGTATATTTCCGCGTGCGTGACGGCAAGACTGACATCAAGGCCGTCAGTGAGTTATCCATCAATCCTAATCATTGGAGTGCGGAACGGCAGGGTTACAAGACACGTGTGGCTCTTGTGGCGGAGGCAAAGCGCACGGCATTCGACAAAGCCGTGCAGGACTTGACGGCACTTATATCCTCACAATATTATCATGGAGCGGACAGCCGTTGGCTGAAAAGTGTCATAGAGGAGTTTCACCACCCTAATATCAACATCCGCCAAGGCAGAAAGGGTGACGAATACAGCCTTGTGTACCAATGCCAGCAGTATGCGGAGAACCATCCAATGGAAAAGGAATCTATAAGGCATCATGAGCACAATGTGCGCAAGTTGCAGCACTATGAGCGTTTCCAAAGGGAAATCATGCGTAGGCGAGGATATACCATGCGGCTTGACACCATGACAGCCGAAGACCTGCGTGAGTTTCATAAATATCTGGTAAACGAGGCTGAACATTATGAGCATTACCCTCAAATCTTCGATGACATAGAGGAGCGTTTCAAACCACGCCAACTAACGGAAAACTCCATCAATACTATATTCAGAAGAATACGCACGGTCGTAAACTGGTGCTTGAAACACAACATCACGACAAACGACCCTTTCGCAACGTTTGAGATGCCTAAGGTACTGGACAGCCCTCCATTCTACTTGACGCTTGAAGAGCGTGACAAGGTGTATTACGCAGACCTCAGTAACGAGACCCCATCCACACAAGTATATCGTGACATATTCATGTTTCACTGTCTTATCGGTTGTCGTGTGGGAGACCTTGAAAAGATGACACGCGCCAACATCGTTGACGGCGCCGTGGAATATATCGCAGAGAAGACCAAGAACCACCAGCCACGCACCATCCGAGTACCGCTCAACGACAAGGCAAAAGCCATACTCGCCAAGTATGTCGACCTTGAAACGAGGCTGTTGCCTAAGATAAACCAGAACATATACAACCGTCAGATCAAGAAAATTCTGAAACTGCTCGGCATTGACCGCATGGTGACAGTCATAGACAACGTGACACGTGAGCCAGTGCAGAAGCCCATCTGCGACATTGCGACAAGCCATACCGCACGAAAGACATTCATCGGCAACCTGTACAAGAAGGTGAAAGATCCAAATCTTGTTGCTTCCCTTTCGGGGCATACGGACGGCAGTCGAGCCTTTGCACGTTACAGAGAAATCGACAACGAGATGAAACGTGAGCTGGTGAAATTGATAGACTGACCCATTGCGAGTTTGCCAAAATTGCGGTTCAAAAACGGATATTCAATAAAAACGTTGGCGTTTAGAAGAAAATACTATACCTTTGCAGATGAACAAGAACCAAAAATATAATAAAAAGGTTTCAAAAACATGGTACAGACATCAAGTCAAAGCACTGTAAATAAGATAG
>DJOF01000011.1 GCA_002439585.1 Bacteroidales bacterium UBA6445
TTCGGGAAAGACTACTTCAGGGAATTGCTCGAAAGGGTACGCTCCATCCGTGCAAGTGAACGCCGTATCTGGCAGCAGATTACAGACATCTACGCTGAATGCAGCATAGACTATGACCGAAATTCGCAGACGACAAAGGATTTCTATACAATGGTTCAAAACCGCTTCCACTACGCCATCACAGGTCAGACAGCTGCGGAAATCGTCTATACAAAAGCAGACCACACGAAAGAGCACATGGGGCTGACGACCTGGAAGAACTCCCCAGACGGCCGTATTCTGAAATCAGATGTAAGCATTGCGAAGAACTATCTTCAGGAAAAGGAAATCCGCCAGCTGGAACGAACCGTAGCTGGCTACTTCGACTACATCGAAGATATGCCGAGGCAAAATTTCATATAAATCGACTGAAAAACACCTTGTTTCTTGCCGACAACGGCAAGAAATCTTATCTTTGTATCGGTCTTTGAATCTTATTTATGCCGATAGATAGGGATTACATCTCAACAAAAGAATACGCGGAAACTCATGGTATCGCAGAGCGCACGGTGAGGAACTATTGCATTCAAGGTAAAATCGCCGGAGCAAAGATTGTCGGCAAATCATGGAGTATACCTGCCGACGCGCCTCTTCCTCAACGCAAAAATGCAAAAATCCAGATATCTCCTCTTTTGAGAGCATTGCGCGAGCAAAAAGAATCTGGAATCAAAGGCGGCATATATCATCGTACTCAAATTGATTTGACCTATAATTCAAACCACATCGAAGGCAGCCGACTGACCAAAGAGCAGACCCGCTACATATTTGAGACCAACACGATAGGAATCACGGACAACGCTGTTAAGGTGGATGACATCATTGAAACCACTAATCATTTCCGCTGCATCGACTTTATAATTGACCACGCAAAAGAACGGTTGACTGAAAGCATGATAAAAAGCCTTCATCTATTACTGAAAAGTGGGACATCCGATGCATCAAAATCATGGTTTGCGGTCGGTGAATACAAGCGAATACCTAATGAAGTGGGCGGTATGGAAACGACATCCCCTCAGAATGTTGGGCGTGCTCTGCGTGCATTACTAAAAGAATACAGAGACAAAAAAAATATCCAGTTTGAGGACATACTCGATTTCCACCAGCGTTTTGAATCAATACATCCCTTTCAGGACGGCAACGGCAGAGTCGGGCGTCTGATAATGTTCAAGGAATGCCTGAACCACAACATCGTTCCGTTCATCATCACGGACGAACTGAAGATGTTCTATTACCGAGGTCTGCACGAATGGAAAACATTCCCCGGTTACCTGACAGACACCTGCCTGACAGCACAGGACTATTACAAGAATCTCCTTGACTATTTCAGAATCAAATATTAACAACCGAAGCTTGACCATTCATCAAGAGAGGTAGAAGCTCGTCGCGACTAACATTCAGTAAAATAGAGCCACCTAAGGTTTTTGCATTTGTCCCCTCCAATTGTTTTAATAGTTGTTTTAAGCAATATGCGATACAAGGAATTCCGAGAAATTATCATTTTTCCTCCTCACAAGAAATTTTCATTATAATTGTCCAAAAAACGATGAAAGAAAAATTCATAGAAACCATATTGGAACAAGCAAGAGCAATCTTTGACACAGTCCAATGTTCAAGCCTTAAAGAACTTCTGATCAACAATTTGGACGACTTGGACATAATTCCGGCAGACACGTCAGAAGAATCCGCCAGAAAAGCAAATTCGGAACTCCTTTTCGCTTTCATCTCCGCAAAGAAGATAGAAGGCAGTTCTGCAAAGACACTCGCATACTATGAGAGAACAATGGTAAAAATGTTCAGCACGGTAAAGAAACCTGTATCTGAAATGACAACTAATGATATCCGCACTTATCTTGCAGAATATCAAGAGGAACGCCACCTCAGTAAAGTCACCGTTGACAACATTCGCAGGATCTTTTCCAGCTTCTTCTCCTGGCTTGAAGATGAAGACCTCATACTTAAAAGCCCGGTACGCAGAATCCACAAAGTACGAACCGACACTCTGGTAAAAGAAACCATAACAGATGAACAGCTCGAACAACTCCGTGACAACTGTACAGAAATCCGAGACCTTGCCCTCATTGACCTGCTCTCCTCCACCGGAATGCGAGTTGGAGAACTCGTCAGAATGAACCGCAGCGACTTGAACTTCCACGAACGTCAATGCATAGTTTTCGGAAAAGGCAACAAGGAGCGTGAAGTATATTTCAATGCCAGAACCAAGATCCACCTGCAGCAGTACCTTGACAGCCGGACAGACACAAACCCAGCCCTATTTGTCTCACTATCCAGTCCAAACAACAGATTGACAATCAACGGAGTTGAAGTTCGACTCCGCACAATAGGCAAAAACATTGGACTGAACAAAATTCACCCACATAAATTCCGCCGAACCCTCGCCACAATGGCCATAGACAAAGGTATGCCAATAGAACAAGTCCAATGTATTCTAGGCCACGTCAAAATCGACACCACCCTTCATTATGCGAAAGTGAATCAGGTCAATGTGAAAATGTCCCATCGGAAGTACATCGGATAACAATCAAGTCCATAAAACTCACTACCTTTGTAGCACAATGCCTCTTTTGGGGTGGGGACACCAAATCGCGGTTTGACATATTATCCCCCAAGTTGAGGGACAATTTCAGAATTGCCTCCAAATATTTAGCTGATTGAGGCTAACAATGTGGCTATTATGGATCGAGAAGTTCAATTCCTCCTGTACAATATGCCGGAAGACAGTGGCAAAGTGCAGGTCGTCATAAAAGATGAAACGATATGGTGTACCCAAAAAGCTATGGCGCAGCTGTTTGGGGTCGGTGTTCCTGCAGTTAGCAAGCACCTGAAAAATATTTTTGAAGAGGGGGAGCTTGACAAGAATGTGGTTGTTTCCAAAATGGAAATAACCACTCCTCACGGAGCTATGGATGATAAATTCCAGACTCATAATGTGGAATTTTATCATCTGGATGCAATTATTGCTATTGGCTATCGTATAAATTCCGCCAAGGCCACTAAATTCCGCCAATGGGCGACAAAGATTCTCAACGAATATATCCGCAAAGGCTTTGCAATGGATGATGAGCGTCTGAAGCAAGGCTCCGCATTGTTCGGGAAAGACTACTTCAGGG